>JAXGPL010000016.1:0-61619 GCA_040766985.1 Bacillota bacterium | reverse complement strand
CTCATCTTCATCGGAAACACGGTCACCGTCGGCAAGCATTTCCGCGACGCGGCCCCGGTGTACCCTGCCGTTCTGGCGTTCCCGACCCTCGCCGCGGTCAACTGGTACCACAATCACCCGTCCGGGCAGACAGTCGAGCAGTTCGTGGCCGAGGCCAAGAAGTTCGCGGACACAGAATACCTTCTGGCCTTGTACCAGGGCGAGTCGCTCAAGGGCGACGCCCGCGAGCACATCATCGAGCGGGTCATTTACTACACCGGCGTGTCCCGGGAGTACCTTGAGCGGCGCAACCTCGTAGTCGAAGACGTCGAGTACCGCAGCCAGGTCGCCCGTAACAAGAGCCGCTACGTTGCGCGCCTGGACGGCCGTATCACCCGTCCGATCTACAACCCGGAGTTGGACGAACAGACCTGGGGGGTCCGAGACGACCCGGCGGAGGGCAAGTACAACTCCTTCTTCCAGTCCGTTTTGTGCGGCCAGGTCTTCCCGATGCTCAACATCAAGTGGGACCGCAATTTCGTCAACTCGCACTCGCTGTATATGAGCTGGAACAACGACATTAAGGGCCGCAACACTTCCCAGTGTTTGAGCGCAGCGATGCGGCGCACCCCCGGCATGCGCTCCTTCTTTATCAACGGCTGGTACGACATCTGCACGCAGATCGGCATCCTTTACTACACCCTTGACCACTCCGGGCTGCCGACGGACCGCGTCTACGTCAAGGGATACGAGGCCGGGCACATGGCCTACCTGGGCGAGGAGAACATCCAGGCTGTGACGGACGACATGTACAAGTTCATCAAGGGCCAAAATCCCGCGGAGTAGGTCCTCGCCGCGATGTACCGGTAGATCAGGCCCGGACCTGCGCATCCTGGAGGGGCCTCCGCGTAAGGATACGGAGGCCCTCCGTCTTCGCAGCGCCTTTACGCCCACAGATCGCTACTGCTGATACCGCGCCGCCGCAAATCCTCGCCGATCACCGGGATCTCGCAGGTCAAGCCGGGCTGAACGACCCCGTTGAGGGCGGCCTCAAGGTTTGTAACCACCGATCCCTGCACCGGAGCGGCCAGGATGACGAACGTTATCTGCAAGACCAGGGTCGCGCCGGCGCCCACGGCCAGCCCGGTCCAGGAGACGACGACGTCCGTTCCGGAGTAGGGGCCTAGAGGCGGCGCTATGCTGGTGGGCGGCGGTTGGACCATCAGGCCGCTGACCGTCACATCTCCGGGAACGCGGATTGTGTCGCTCACACTGATGTCCGTTATCTCCTCGTCACCCTCATTTGTCAGGCGAAGGGTGATCGTCACGACATCGCCCACCACGAAGAAGGTATCGTCCGGCTCGGGGCATTGCTTGGTCAACACCAAGGGGGGCGGGCATACCGGGCCGCAGATGGACAGCCCACGCGCCGTTTGCCCTCCGCCGAATAGGCACACCTCGACGGCCCCGACCGGGTAGGGGGCGGTCAGCTCGAAGCAGAACAGGCCGATGCTGTCCTCCGCGCCTTCGACCTTGCTCAGTCCAAAGTCAAACTTCAGGCCCGAACAACCGGTGGGCGGGTCGACTGCCGGCGGCCTGAACAGCGTCACGTTGCCGTCCGGGCCGAAGGACACAGGCTGGGATTCGCCGTCAATGGTCACTGCGATGTTGACGATCTCATCCGCGGTGATTTCCTCACACAGCGAGAGGACCCAATGGCTCAAGTCGATGAAGTCATTGTTGTCTTCGCCGATACCGGTCAGCCGGTAGCAAAACCTCTGGTTCTCGCCCGGGCCCGGCGTGAGGTTGGACAAATCCAAATCCAGCTCAACACGAAACGGGATAAAGCGGTCCTGCACGGGAACGGTTGAATAGTCGATCTGCGTTTGACAAGCTAGTTCGTCGCTATTCGACAACAGCTCATACCTCCTCGAGTGATTTCTCCAAAGCATCTTAGCGACTGAGGTGGATTGCGTACCCCACATCCGCCGGGTCCAGCATCAGCCCCCGCTGAAGGGGCCCATGGTCACCATTGCCTCGGAGAGACTGCCGCGGCTGCTGATTCCGTTCTACCGCCGGCTCGCCTTCGCCAGGGAGAACCGGTGGGCCGATCTGCTCTCAGGGGGCGATGCCGGAGGGGTTTCCGGCGAATACGAGGATCTGCCGTCAGGCCCGGCGCCACTCCCTCTCGCGGCCGTCTACGCGTGCATCGTGCGGATGACTCCCTTTCCCGAGCTCGGCGACACCGGCATCAACCGGATCTACCGGCAGTTGCTGGCCGACCGGAAGTGGACGGCAGCCCGATCCCGCAGAGCATGAGCGTTACCCGCCCATAAGCCATGGAATACTCTGCGCTCTGGAACGCGCGCGAGTTCCAAGCTCGGGGCCCATTGGGGCCAGCAGTTCGACTAATCAACGAAGTGGAGGGAATTCCTGGCGTATGACTGAACCCATGTGCACAGATCCCCAAGGCAACTGCGCAGAATGCTGCGCGATCTTCACAGACCCCGAAGTCCGGGGGCTGTTCGGCTACCAGGAGATGGCCGCCGAATGCCTCTGCCACGACATCTGCGTCGAGGATGTCAGGCTGATCTGCGTTGAGGAACGCACGCACACGATCCGCATTCCAGGCGTCAACGGAGCAAACACCAGTTGCCGCGGCGGGAGGGTCATCACCCAACTCCCGTTTACCGTCGACAGCGTCACGGTGACCTGCGCGGAGGAGACCCTGGCGGCGACATGCGATGCGGTAGAAAACGAGGTCGGCCTTCAAGTCGTGCTCAGCTATTTCGTCAATGGAGTTGAGACCTTCCTGGTCCTCAACTCATCGGTCGACTTCACCTGCACCCAGTTCTACACCTTCCCCGATGGTGAACTGCGTGAGGGTGAATCGCTGCGCGAGGAGCTTCGGCTGATCGACGGCTCCTGCAAGGTGATTATTATCGAGGATACACGGATCATCAACACAGCGTGCCCGCGGGTTGAGGTCGATCTCAAGGTCATCGACAAGCTGTGGAAGCACGAGAACCTGCTGGTGTCCGCACTCAAGCCGTACCCGGAGAACATCACCGTCTCGCAGGTGTTTGAGCGGAATCTGATCGGACCGTGCGTCGGTCCGCCCTGTCCGCCGGTGAACTAGAGGAACGGGGTGGCCAGCGCCCACGTGGTTGGGGCTGGCCACCCTCCGCCCGTCCCTCCACGCCGGTTGGACCATAAGGGGCATCAACCCAAGCTCCAGACTAGGAGTCTTTTCCCCGTCGAGGTCTACCTGCCGGCGCATCTTCTGAAAGCCCGACCGGCCGGGGGCCGTCGCCGGACCGGGCGAGTTCTGCTACTGCCTGCTCCAACTGTCGTACACGTTGGGCCAGTTGCTCGATCTGAGCGTCCCGTCGCCTGCCCTCCGCTTCCTGTGCCGGGCTCCACGCACGGCTGCGGGTGTAGCGATTTGCGCCCGTGCGCTGGAGCGTGTTCTCGGATCGGGAGGTACCCACCGGCCTGTAGGCTGTCCTATGGACGGCAGGTTCGTCGTCGGTGGTCACGGGGCGGGCAGCGGTAGGCGTGCCGCTCCCTCCTGCCGTGCCGGACAGGGGCTGCTCTGAAGGTCCCGCCCGGACCATCGCCCTTCCCCCTTCCCATCAGCACTAGCCCATGAATATGCAGCTAGGTACCCGCTTGTGAAACCCGCTCCAGCCAGGGTAACCCAAGGCTGGTAGGACAGTTGGGCCGGCGCGCTGTATCATAGGGCAGAGAAACCAGCACACCAACCCGAGGTGATCCAATGATCCGCCCGACCGGTTCCTGGGTCGCGATGCCAACTCCGTTCTCCCCCGACAACCAGATCGACTTTGGGGCGTTCCGAGTCTTGATCGACCGCCAGATCCAGTACGGTACGTCAGAACTGTTCGTTCTCGGGTCGGCCGGCGAGACCACCCTGCTCACACTGGAAGAGAAGCAGTCGGTCGTCCGCCACGTCATCAAGATGACTAAAGGCCGGATCCCGGTCTTCTTCAACGCCTCCGCCCTGACCACCGAGGCGAGCGTGGATTTTGCCCGCTTCTGCGAGGCCGAGGGCGCGGACGGTGTGATCTTCACGGTTCCGCCCTATGTCCTGATCGCGCAGGACGCCGCCCTTGCCCATCTTGACAACTGCATGGGGGCAATCAGCCTGCCCTGCGGGATCTACAACAACCCCTCCCGGCTCGGGGTCAACGTCGACCCTTCGACTATCGGCGAGCTTGCCGACCGCCACCCCAACTTCGTGGTCGACAAGGAAGCGATGCCGTACGTCAGCCAGTTGGTTGAGGTCAGGCGCCGCCTCGGCGACCGGATCAACATCCTGTGCTGCGACTATCCGAGGTACTCCATCGTCATACCGACGCTCGCCCTCGGTGGCAGCGGCACGGCGAACATCGGCGGCAACATCATCCCGGAGGAAGCTGCACAGTATTCGCGCCCCTGGACGGGCGTGCAGATCATGGAGGAGTGCCGCGCGGGCTACCTTAAGTGGTACCCGCTGCTGCAGGAGCTGTACGCCCTGTCCAACCCCGTCGTTATCAAGGCGGCGCTCAACATCCTCGGGCTTCCGGGCGGCCATCTGCGCAAACCCTATCTCGACTACGCAGGCCAGCGGTATGAAGCCCTGAGGCGCATGATGTCGGAGATGGGAGTCACGCAGAAGTACGGGGCCTAGCCGGCCGGCGCGCAACGGCGGCGGCGGCTTTAGGTCGGCGAGGGCGTTCTTGGGCCCGCCGGGGGCGCGGCGCCCGGCTCGCGCTGCGCCGGAGAAAGGCGGGACGAATGGCGGAGCTAATCGTGGTCACCGGCGGTGCCCGCAGCGGCAAGAGCGCCGAGGCAATGCGGCTTGCGCAGCCGTTTGAGCGGCGGGTGTTTATCGCGACGGCCGAGGGGTTCGACGATGAGATGCGTGAACGCATCGAGCGCCACCGCCGGGAGCGGGGGGACCGCTGGCAGACAGTCGAAGCGCCCCTCGATCTGGCCGGCGCCATCCTCGCAGTCGCGGAGCCGGGCGCGGCCGTTGTCGTCGACTGCCTGACCGTCTGGCTTGGCAACCTGATGCACCGCGACCCCTCGACGACTGAGGGGTCTCCCCCGTGCCTGGAGATGCTCGCCGCGCTACGGCGGGCCCGGGCTGCCCGTGTGATCCTCGTCACTAACGAAATCGGCATGGGTATCGTGCCTGAAGACAGCCTCTCCCGTCACTTCCGCGACGTTGCCGGGCGGCTGAACCAGGACGTTGCGGCGATCGCCGACCGCCTGATCTTGATGGTCTGCGGCAGGCCCTTGACGATCGGGAAGGCCGGCGTGGGCCAAGGTGAAGACCCGGATGACTGAGCGGCAAGCGCCCGAACAGGGCTTAAGCGGGGGTGCGGCCGGCCCGCTGATCGCTGCGACTACGGGACGCATCCTCCCTGTGGACCGAGCCTGGCGCCAGAAGGCCGTGCAGCGGATCCGGTCGTTGACCATGCCGCCTTGGGCCCTGGGCCGCCTTCTTGACCTGGCGGTAGACCTCGCCGGGATCACGCGTTCGCTGGCTCCCGCGGTCGGGAGGCGTACGGTCGTGGTCATGGCGGGCGATCACGGGGTCACGGTCGAGGGAGTGAGCGCCTTTCCGCAGGAAGTCACCATGCAGATGATCGGCAACTTCGCCCGGGGCGGGGCCGCCGTTAACGTCCTCGCCGCACAGGCCGGCGCTCGAGTGGTGGTGGCCGACGTCGGCGTGGCGGGCAATCCAGGCGACCTCCCCCAATCCGCGGTTGTCCTTTCCCGTCGTATCGCTCCCGGCACGGCCAATATAGCCGCGGGCCCGGCCATGAGCCGCGACCAGGCCCTCCGCGCCGTTGCGGCCGGGATCGAGGTCACATCCGAACTCGGCGATACGACGGATGTCTACGCCACCGGCGAGATGGGCATCGGCAACACCACGCCCAGCAGTGCGATAGTCGCGGTCCTCGCCGGCTGCGAACCGCAAGCCGTTACCGGCTACGGGACAGGGGTCGACGAAGAGACCCGGCTACACAAGGCCCGGGTAGTCGCCCGCGCGATCGCCCGCAACCGGCCGGACCCCGCCGACCCCGTCGACGTCCTGTCCAAAGTGGGCGGCTACGAGATCGGCGCCATCGCCGGCCTGATCCTTGGCGCGGCAGCGCAACGGAAACCGGTCTTGATCGACGGCTTCATCTCCACGGCGGGGGCGCTGTTGGCCCGGGACCTGTGCCCCACCGCGGCCGGCTATATGATTGCGTCGCACCGCAGCATTGAGCCTGGCCACGCAGTGGCCCTGCAGCTTCTGGGCAAGCAACCACTGCTCGAGCTCGATCTTCGCCTTGGCGAGGGGACCGGAGCTGTGCTGGCCTTCCATCTGGTCGAAGCTGCCGTTCGCATCCTCGCCGGCATGGCGACGTTCGACGAGGCCGGTATCTCCGGCAAGGAGAACAACCGCCCATGAAACCACTCCTGGCCGCGCTGCAGTTCCTGACGGTCATCCCGGTCCGCGGCCGCCTGACCGATGGCGATTTCGAGCGGGCCCCGGTGTGGTTTCCGCTGGCGGGACTCGTCGTCGGCGGGTTGGCCGCGCTCGCGGATTTGGCCCTCGGGCGCCTCGGCTGCTCGCCGGCGCTGCGGAGCATCCTCGCCGTTGCGCTCTTGGCGCTATTGAGCGGAGGGCTGCACCTGGACGGGCTTGCCGATACGGCCGACGGCTTGTTCAGCGCACGCCCTCGCGAGCAGGCACTGCAGATTATGCGCGACAGCCGAATCGGGACGATGGGTGTGCTGGCGTTGCTGTTCGTCCTGGCGGTGAAGACGGCGGCTCTCGCGCAAATCACCGGGGGGTCCCGGGCTAACGCCCTGATCCTCGCCCCGCTCGCCGGCAGGTGCGCGCAAGCGGCGGCGATGGGCTGTCTGCCCTACGCACGGCAGGAGGGAGGGCTGGCGGCTGTGTTCCTGCGGCGCAGCCCCAGAATCGCTGCCGTATGGGCAGCGCTGTGGCTTGCCGTGGCGGCCCCGGCCCTCGCCGGGATGGCGACGGGAGCGCTGGTGCTGGCCTCGGTCGCCGGCGCCGTCGCGGCCATGTCCCTCTGGGTGTGGCGGCGGATCGGCGGTTTTACGGGCGATACCCTCGGAGCTACGAGCGAGGTTGTGGAGGCGACGATCTTGCTTGCCGTCTGCCTGAGGTGACGGGTCCCTGTTCCTTCGCCCCGGTCGAGGTCGTGCCGGGACAACGTTTGGAGAGAGAGGGCTATTGGTTTCTGGAAATCGCAACCTCCTGACGGCTTGGGCTTGTCGTCCGCCAGCGGCGTCCGCCGAACGGCGGAGGGCCGGCGCCGACGGCCCACTCCCAGCTACAACTCCGAGGTGCGGGTGAGCGCGTTCTCGATCGACTTGAGGAATGCCTTCGATGTGATCGTTGCATGGCTGACGGTGTCCACCTGGAGCGACTGCGCCTCGATGACTCGGCTGAACAGGGTCCCGCAGACGGGAGGCACGGGCTTGGCCGCGGAATCAACCGCGCCACGGCAAACCATCGGGCCCACACCCCAGGGTAGCCACGTTGCCGCCGAGGTTAACGAACGCCGACGAGACCCCGTGCTCGCGGTATTGCTCGAGCAGCCTGTCGCCCGCGAATCCCTTGCCGATGCCGCCGACGTCAATCGTCTGCCCGCTCAGTCGCAGCGCGGCGCGACTTGCCGCGGGGTCGAGGATCAGGTCGGAATACCCGACCAGCGCCAGGGCGCTCTCGATCTCGTTCCTCGCGGGTACCCGGGCCTCCCCGGCGCACATCTGCCATACGGAAACCAGCGGGCCGATGGTCACATCGAACAACCCATCGCAGGCCTCACAGCACTCCAAAGCCAGCGCGAGGAGATCATACGTGTCCGCGCTCACCCGAACGCCGCCTGCTCCCGCCCTACGGTTCACCGCCGCAACTTCGCTCGACTGCCGGAACCTGCTGAGAAGTCCCTCCAGCCTCTCCACCTCCGCAGCCGCACGGCGTACCGCGGACGTGGCCCTTCCGCCGAAGACACGGTGGGTTATGATAGTGCCCATCGCGAACTGCCCAAACTGCACGCCACCCTCGCCGTCCGGCTGCAGCAGGCCGTGGCCAGCACCAAGGGGCTTGCCGATCACGCCGCTCACCTCTCGCTTACCCCGGAACCTCACGCCAGCAGCTTGCGCACGGCCTCGAGCACGGAGTCGTCGATGTTGCGCCCGGGCTCCCGGCGTGTCCGGCTGATCGCCGATTGAAGGACCGCGCCGAAGAGGTGGGCGCCGAGCTCAAACTGGTGCCTAGCCTCTGTCTTCTGGTAGCGGTCCAGCCACTCGCGCGTCGACTGCATTACGCGCTCCCGCACGAGCTTCTCAATGCGTGCCCAATAGGTCGGCAGAGCGTCGTACTCTCTCTCCACCCGCGCCGCCTCAACAGTCGCGGCGTTCTGAATGACGTAGTGGAGGATGTCTTTCTTGCCCGAGAAGTAGTGGTAGATGGTCGTCTTGGAGATCCCCAGCTCGCGGGCGATCTCGCTGACCGATGTCTTGGCGTACCCGTAATGCTCAACATGACGCCAGAAGAGCTCCGCGGGTTGTCAAGACTCAATCGAGGCTCGGTGCACGGAGGCGCGTCGTCCGACCCGGAGTGGAGTTCGCCCCGGGCGAATCCGCGCCAACGCGACGGGCCGGGGTGGCCGTCGCAAATACCAACCACCTTATAGCAGGGTTAGGCTGCGACGTTGTGGAAACCGACTCAAACTCATGCCACGAAACCCACGCCGGGCTGCCACCCGCACGCGGCCGGCCGCCGGCGAAAGGAGTCCGCCCTTGGCATCGCCCACGACATCTTTGCCGCCGACCACCACCGACAGGACCGCCCGCGCCAGGGCCGACAGGGCCCGCAACCTTCTGGTCGCCGCACACGCTCTTGAGCACGTGCTGTCATCTTCTCTGCCGGTGTTGCTGATCTTCATCCAGAGCGAACTCAACCTGAGCTTCGCCGACATGGGCATAATCGTCGCCGTCGGCAGCCTCAGCGGCGGCCTCGCCCAATTCCCGGCGGGCTTGCTCGTAGACCGCCTCGGTGCCCGGAACCTGATGCTCGCCGGCTTTGCGCTCGCGGTAGGCGGATCCTTCGTGTTCTCCATCTCCGCGACGTTGCCGTTGATGCTTCTCGCACGGGCCATCAGCGGACTGGGCAACGCGACGTTCCACCCGGCCAGCTTTCCGGAGATGGCCAAGGCCGCCAAACACTCCGGCGTCGGCATGGGGATGGCGTTGCACAATGTCGGCGGCAGCCTCGGCATGTCGCTTGGTTACGCGCTGACGGCGCTTCTGGCCGGATGGTTCGGCTGGCGGGGGGCGTTGCAGGCACTATGCGTCGCGGGCGGCCTGCTCACAGTCGTCTTCGCCTTTGTCTACCCGCGGCTTCCGGACGATGAGCCTGAAGCCGCGCCCAGGAAATCCTCGGTCGCCCCCGCCGGCGCAACCGGTGGCCGCGAGCTTCTCAGCGTGCAGTGGATGCCGGTTATCCTGCTCGCAGCTGCCGCGGCACTCGCAGGCGCATTTGGCAACGCCCTGCAGTCCTTCCTTCCTGCGTTTCTGACGACGACGCGTGGCGTGAGTGTAACCGTCGCCGGAGCCTTCTCAACGATCACCCTGCTTGCCGGCACGGTCGGGTCGATCGGCGGCGGCAAGGCGGGCGACCGCTACGACCGGTCGATGGTGGTCCTGGTTTCCACGGTCGTGACGGCTGCGCTGGTCTTGGCGTTGGCCTGGACGCCCGTCGGGGCGATCGGCCTCGTGGCTCTGCTGATCCTCGTGGGGATCTTCCGCTCGATTCCAAGGCCCTGCCTTAACGCAATTACCTCGGAAATCGCTCCGCGCGGCAAGTCGGGGGCTGCGTTCGGATTGGTCTTCGGAGCCATGTCCTTGGGCGGATCGATCACCAGCCCGATCGTCGGATGGATGGCGGACAAGTGGTCGATGCCGGTTGCGTTCTCCTTGACCGCAAGCCTGTTCCTGGTCCACGGGCTGGTCATCCGCCGACTGTATGCCCAGAAGCCGGGTAAGGGCGCAACGCCTGTTCTGGAAACCGTTTCCCCCGCCGCGCCGGGGGGCAACGGTCGGGGCTAGGGCGAATAACCCAAAAGTGGTATTGAAGAGGCATACTATCTGAGGATTACGGAGCGCCCTCGCTCCTGTAGAATAAGAAACAAAGCCACCTGGTAGGCTCTTGCCGGCCTTCGGCCGCCCGGGTGGGCTAGGGTCGGTCTGCGCCGGCCGCCACACCAACGAGTTATTGCGAGGGTTACGCCTTTGAGGTCATTGCGCCGCAAGTCAGGCAACCGCAAGCGGCTGGGCACGCTTCTTGTCGTCGTGGGCGTGTTGATCCTTCTGACGCCGCTCGGGCAGTTTGCTTACAGTAGGTATCAGCAGTGGGCCTACACGCGCGCGGCAGCCGCAGGGGGATCGGACCTTTCCGGCAACAGCGGGGTGTTCATCGACCCTGAGCCACGGGTCCAGATCCCTCACCCCACCACAGTGCAGAAGCCCGAAGCGCCCCCGCCTCCGGCCGGCAATAAGGACCCGCGCATCGCGGGTGTGTGGCGCCTGCACATCCCCAAGATCGGGCTTCATACCACTCTGATGCCAACTACGTCGGAAGCCGACCTCAGGAAGGGCCCGGGGATCTACCCGGAAGGGTCGCAGCCGGGCAAGCCGGGCAATCTCTGCATCGCAGGGCATCGCAACACGTGCGGGTTCGAGTTCTGGTACCTCTATAAGGTCCAGGCCGGAGACAAGATCTACGTTTCCCGCGGAACCCTGACGTACGTGTACGAGGCCGAACGCAACTACATCATCGCCAAGAACGACTGGGGCCCGATCGCGCAGACCGACTACGACGCGATTACCTTGACGACTTGCTGGAACGGCACGCAGAACCGGATGGTCGTTCGCGGCAAGCTGACCGCCGTCGGCGACTACCTGCCCCGGTAAGGCACCCATGGTCCCGCTGAGACTGGCTACTCTGGAAGAGGCCAAGCAGCTCAAGGAGACCATCAAGGCCCTGGTCATGGCCGAAGACATCCCGCAGGCCTGCGTTCGTTCTGCCTGGCTGGCCCTATCGTTCCGGTCCCTCGGCGAGACCACCGAGGCCCTGCACGTCGAAGTGATGCTCGCCTGGGCTCAGGACATGGACGGGCGTCCGTGGCAGGCGGTAAGGACAATGGAACGGGCCATGGCCGATCCAGCCTTTCAAACCCTCCCCCGGTGGATCCGCGCAAGGGCACATCTGAGCCACGCGAGGGCCTCGTGGTCGATCGGCGACCTTACGGTGTCCTCGGAGCACGCCGCCAGGGCCTATGCCCTGGCCGACGACCCGCTCGAACAGGGGCGGGCCGCACTGGCGGTTGCCCAGGTGTCTCAACACATGGGTCGGCTCAGCGACGCAACGGCGCACTTCAAACGGGCAGTTGAGATCGATCCCAGCCTTGACTTGACGGCTTACAGTATCAGAGCGTATCTACTCAACCTCGCCGGCAATCACAGGAAGGCCTTGCGTGAGGCAGAAGCTGGGCTTGTCAGGCTTATGCATCACCGCCAGGTTTCCGATGATACCAGTAGGGCGGCCGAAGAAACCGCTTTGCTGGTAGAGCTGGCGATTGCGAAGGCTTTCATGCGGCGCAGGGATGCACGGGACGCCGTATTGACAGCTCAGGCGGCGCTGCAGAAGTACCAAGGTAGCTCGGAGTTGGAGTTCGCCAGAACGCGGACGGCACAGTCTCTCACGCTTATCGCGGCGAGAGAACTAAACGCAGCCGAGACTATGTTGGCCGATGCAGTCAGAGTCTTTCGTCAACGTCGCGCGATACCAGAGCTTGACCTCACCACCGTCGTGGCACGCAGGCTTTCCGAAGCTAGGGAGGTGAGCTAAGTGACCAAGGTGTTGCGCAAACTCGCGATGTTGCTGCTGGTAGTGTGTCTCCTTGCTGGTTCCGCCTCGGCTCTCTTGGGCGGGCCGGCATATCCACCGCCCCCATTCCCGGGCGGCGATTGCCAGTCGATTATCGCCGATGGCCCGGCCTATCCACCGCCCCCGTTCCCGGGTGGCGGCGACAACAACTCGATCGGCAACGGCTAGGAGCGCTGGTAGAGCTCAATCACGTGTTCTAGAAACCTGAGGTCGATATTGCGGGCTTCGGCCGCCCTCGCGACCTCAAGCGCAGTCCGCACGTACTCCTGCCGCCCGGGTTCGTCCGCCAGGACCCACTGGACGAGTCCGGCGGGCAACCGCGCAAAGAACTCCTCGGCGAGGGCCGGCGCGGGATAGTCGACGATTCCGTCCGTAAGGAACCGGTGGCCAACGCCGAGTTCTTCCGCAAGTGGTATCAGAATCTGTTGGGGGACCGACTCGCCCTTGCGGACCTTGCTGATCGCCTGGCGCGAGACTCCGATCCGCCGGGCGATCCAGGCCATGCTGAAATGTTTGGAGTAGTCTTGCAGCCAGTTGAGGATGAAGTCGAGCCGCTCGTGCAACTGCATCGCCCGGAAGCCTGCACGTTCACGCACCGTAGAACCTTCCAGGCGACGCCGGATGGCCTCCCGGGCCATGGCGATGACCTCATCAAGCTGCTCCTCCGTCGGTCGAGGCACGGCCTTCCCCCCTCGGTCAATTGTAGGCCCAGTGTGCGTTACCGAACAATACCCAGTTCTGTGACTCCTTGTCGAACGAAAAAGGCCGAACAATGCTCGTGAAGTACCCTATAACCCGTAACTGCAGTTGACACTCCGCTGGGCCAAATGGTAGAGTCCTCCTAAGCACACAGGCACCGGGGGGCCATTAGCTACACCAGGAAGACACAACTTCTGCCGGTACCCCCGGAGGTTGCTCTTTTGACCTAAGCTCTAGGGGGGAGTGCATTGGCCAATGCCGGTAGGCAAGCCTCACTCGGCACGTTAGGTCTTGAGCTTGCTAGCGCTCCGCCGCGAAGGTCGGAGACCCTCACGAGACTCTTCGCCCACGAGGTCGTCCGTCCATCGAGTCCGGTTTCCGGATTTCTGTGTGTCCGCAACGACTACACGCACCCCGTCTATCCAGGTCTGCGATGGCTTCCCGGTTCCGAACACCTCGGCCACTTCATCATCAGCACGCAGCCGCTCGGTTCGCTGTCCTGGCTACCACCCGAAGACCGCCTGTCGATGCGCGTCGTCGAGTGCGCGCTCACCCCAGGGGCGATCATCGGCGGGGGACAGGAGACGGTCGAGGCGGACCGCGTCCTGGTTTCCGCGGAGCGGGGCAAACCCATGGGCCCGTACACCGAAGCCCTTCAATCGTTCTGGGCCTCGCTTCAGCCCGATCCCGGCGGTCCCGACCTCCAAAACGCGATTGAGCTTGCCTCTGAGGCGTTGATCCGCTTCAGGCTGTACGGCAAGTTCGCGTGCCGCGGGGTTTCGATCGTCAAGATGACCGTCAACCGCACCGGGTGGGTCCGACCGAACCACGACAGCGGCCAGGACGGATGGCAAAAGGCGTGGTCAACGGCCATGGACGAAATGACCGAGTTACGGCTCAGATCCCTCGCTGAGTCCGACTGGCTGCTGATCTCGAACGGGCTTGGCGACCTGATCGAGACCCGCCTCGGCAACCTGCCGCGTCCGGCACTGCTGCGAGATCACGTGCTGGCGACCTCGTATGCGATCGCCGCCGGCCCGGCCGCGGCGCGCCTCAACCCGTTCGCTCCACTCGTGACGCTCGGGCTGATGTCGCAGCCAGCGCTCGGCATGGCCGGCGAGTGGTTCTGGATTGGCGGCACCGACGAGCTTGTCGGCCACCGGCATGTTTTCCGCGCCGGCATGTTCGACGCCTAGTCTGCCTTGGGGCGGCGTCAACCGCCGCGCGCGAGTTGTTTCGCCTGATGATTTCGCATGACGATTTCGCAGCTTCACAAATCCGCGGCCGCCGTGATAAACTACTCTGGCACAGGCTGGTCGGCTGTTTGCCCGACATGTGACAAGCTGCTATAATGCATTGGCGCAGCTAGTGCGCAAGTCGCTTTTTGGAGAGGTACCCAAGTGGCTAAAGGGGGCAGACTGTAAATCTGTTGGCGGACGCCTTCGCTGGTTCGAATCCAGCCCTCTCCACCATAGAGTAAACGCAACCCCCGGCTGCGGCCGGGGGTCTTTCTTTCTGCCGATGCGGCGGCGCGGCGCTATTTCCTGCGGTCGACGTCGATTGCGGGAGTCTTGACCCACTTCGCGTCGCTCGAAGCGCCTAGCACCTCAGTGCCGCCCCGCTGTAACTGGTGGATTGTCTTTCGTTCCTGCCAGGTGAACAACACGGTTCGCAGGTCGTATCCCTCGGGGTAGAGGTGCTCTGCGCCGATGATCAAGCTGACTCTGCGTTCGTGGACGGTATGCCTCTTGCCCCGGCTGAGCACGACCATCTGGCCGAACTTGTCGGGCAGAACCGTGATCACGCCCTGCTGGTTGATTGTGTCGATCAGCACTGAATCGCCGAGGCGCCAGGGGCGCTTAATGCCTTCCCCGTCGGCGGCCACGTCTGCCGGGTCGGAGGAGGAGCCGCCGGTCTGGTGTCCCGCTGCCTGCGTGGCCACTGCGGTGGACCCCGGCTGAGCCCTCGGAACAGTTGCCTCGGGAGACTTGGCCGGTGTATCGGATCTTGCCCCTCCACCGTCCGCAAGGGCGTCCCCGGCGCTTTCCGGTCGCTGCTCCAAGTGCTCTCTCGCCCGGTCGAGGATCCGCTGCCCAAGCCCGAGGCGGCCCGCGATCCAGAGGGCCTGGCTCTGACCGGCCTCGCCGATCACCAGGTGATAGAGTGGCCTGAGGGTTTCCCTGTCAAAGTCCATCCGGCCGTTGACGAACCCCGGATGCACGTCGGCAAGGCGCTTGACATCGCTGTAGTGGGTGCTAGCGATCGTCACGCAGCCGAAACCGTGCAGTTCCTCGAGGATTGCCATCGCCAGGGCCGCGCCTTCGGCGGGATCGGTGCCCGTTCCGATTTCGTCCAGCAGCACGAGGCTCGACTTCGTCGCAGCCTCGATGATCGACGCAATCTGCCGGAGGTGCCCTGAGAAGGTGCTCAACGACTGCTCGATGCTCTGTGAGTCGCCGATGTCCGCCAGTACCTTGTCGAACACGGAGATCGCGCTATCCCCGGAAACCGGGATGTGCAGCCCGGACTGGGCCATCAAGGCCAGCAGCCCCACTGTCTTGAGGGCCACCGTCTTGCCGCCGGTGTTCGGGCCGGTGATCACAAGCGTGCGGTACCGGTGTCCGATGACGATGTCGAGCGGGACCACCTCGCCGGTTATGAGAGGGTGCCTCGCACCAAGCAACTGGACGAAACCGTCAGAACGAATATCCACGGGGGCGGCGTCAAACTGGATGCTCAGGCGGCCCTTTGCGAATGCCAGGTCGTATACGCCCATGATCTCCAGGTTGCTGCCGATAGACGCGGCCTGCTCCGCGACCAGCCCGGATAGCGCCGCGAGGACCTGGTACTCCTCAGCCTCCTCCTGGGCTCTGAGGATGCGCAAGTCATCGGTCAGCTTGCGAACGCTCGCGGGTTCGATATAGACCGTCATGCCGCTGCCGGAACTATCCACGACCACACCGCTGAGCTTGTGGCGGTGGCTGGCTTTGATGGGAATGGCGTAGCGATCGCCGCGCATGGTGATCAGGTTTTCCTGCAGCGCGTCCCGGTACTGGCCCGACGTCAGATACGACTGGAGCTTGCTCTTGATGCGGTCTTCGACGACCCGCAGCTCTTTGCGCACCTTGGCAAGGCGCGGGCTTGCGGCGTCGGCGACCCTCGCTCCGTCGGTTGATGCGTAGATCTCGTCGGCGAGTTCTCTGAGCGGCACGATGCCTTCGGCATACCGGCTCAGGTTCGGCGCCGTCCGGCGCTTGCTCTGCATGTAGCGCCTGAACTCCGCGGCGCCGCGGAGACAATCCGCCAGACGCACTAATTCCGCAGCCTGGAGAATTCCGCCCTTCGAAGCCCTTTCGACGATCGGTCGCATGTCGCCGAGGCCCCAAAGCGGGATCTGGCCGCCACCGTCGAGGATGGCGCGGGCCTCCGTCGTCTCGGCGATCGCGGCGGCGACCGCGCTCGGGTGCTGGAGCGGGTGCAGATTGAGCGCGAGGTCCCTGCCTAGGCCGCTTAGCGCGTGCTCCGCGAGCATTTCGCGGATTCTTGTATATTCAAGTGTCATCAGCACACGGTCGTCCATGGATCTGCCCCCTGCCCATTGCTCTTGGCTTACTGCATAAGAAACGAGGTCGCTGGTGGACGTCCCACCTGCGACCTCGTTGAGGGTCCATGTAATCGTCAAGCTTGTGTAGCCCTTTGCCAGACGACCAGCGACGCAGTGTGGTGGTGTCCACCCCAGCCGCTGTGTCGCAATGCAAAAACAAGATCCCTTTGCGGAATAGACCGCCTACAGGATTACCGCGCAGCGGCTAGCTGAGGTTATTGGCACCTACCGACACAAGTCATCGCTCCATTTCATGTTGCCGACTGCAATTGTATAGTACTCAAGCCTGTGCTGTAAAACGGTTGCTCAGGCCACTGTGCTCAGACCACTGCTGAGCGTCAGCATGATACTCAGCGGCAAACTTGACTTGCTGCGGCCGAGTACATAAAATCTAGTGGTCAGCTGAATTGCCTGCACTTTTTGTCGCGGGGTAGAGCAGTCAGGTAGCTCGTCGGGCTCATAACCCGGAGGTCGTAGGTTCAAATCCTACCCCCGCAACCAAGCCCAATCCGGGCCCAAGCCCGTTGCACATATCGCGACAACCTGCGAAGATGATAGTAAGAGCGGGCTCACATAGCTCAGTCGGTAGAGCGCGTCCTTGGTAAGGACGAGGTCATCGGTTCAATCCCGATTGTGAGCTCCATTTTTGTTCTAGGCTTTTGCTTGTCGTTGCCACCTCACCAGTACCGTAGGCTCCCGCCGTCCGTGACAGGAATTCGTTCCCCCCAAAAGAAGATACTAGCTTTGCTGGCTAATAGCCCTTATCAAACCGTGCTTGAGGGAGGGGCCGAAGTGGCAAAAAAGAAGTTCGAGCGGACCAAGCCGCACGTAAACGTGGGCACGATCGGCCACGTGGACCATGGCAAGACGACCTTGACGTCCGCGATCACCAGGTGTCTTGCTACTGAGGGCAAGGCACAGTTCATGTCGTTCGACGAGATCGACAAGGCGCCGGAAGAGCGGATTCGTGGCATCACCATCGACACGATGCACGTGGAGTACGAGACGGACAAGCGCCACTACGCCCACGTGGACTGCCCCGGGCACCAGGACTACATCAAGAACATGATCACGGGCGCGGCGCAGATGGACGGCGCGATCCTGGTGGTGTCGGCGCCGGACGGCCCGATGCCGCAGACCCGCGAGCACATCATCCTCGCGCGGCAGGTCGCGGTGCCGGCGATCGTGGTGTACATGAACAAGGTGGACATGGTTGACGACCCGGAGTTGCTCGACCTGGTCGAGCTGGAGATCCGGGAGTTGCTTGCGAAGTACGAGTTCCCGGGCGATGACACGCCGATCATCCGCGGATCGGCCCTGAAGGCCGGCGAGTGCGGCTGCGGCAAGCGGGACTGCCCCAACTGCAATTCGATCTGGGAACTGATGGATGCGGTAGACAACTTCATCCCGACGCCGGCGCGCGATGTCGACAAGCCGTTCTTGATGCATGTTGAGGACGTGTTCTCGATCACCGGGCGCGGCACGGTTGTGACCGGCCGGGTCGACCGCGGGCGGATCAAGGTGGGCGACGAGGTAGAGATCGTCGGTCTGATGGACAAGCCGCGCAAGACGGTGGCGACGGGTGTGGAGATGTTCCGTAAGCTGATGGACTACGGCGAGGCCGGGGACAACATCGGCGTGCTGTTGCGGGGCATCGACAAGGACGAGGTAGAGCGGGGCCAGGTGTTGGCCAAGCCGGGATCGATCAAGCCGCACACCAAGTTCCAGGCGCAGGTGTACGTATTGAGCAAGGACGAGGGCGGGCGGCACACGCCGTTCTTCAACGGGTACCGGCCGCAGTTCTACTTCCAGACGACTGACGTAACGGGCGTCGTGACGCTGCCCGAAGGCGTGGAGATGGTCATGCCGGGCGACAACATCAAGGTTGACGTTGACCTGATCACCCCGGTCGCTATCGAGCTCGGGTTGCGGTTCGCAATCCGCGAGGGCTCCAAGACCGTCGGCGCCGGCGCTGTCACGAACGTTGCAGAATAACTCTTGAGGCAGGCCCGGTGCGGGGCCGCCCATGGCGTGGCGGCCCCGACCCGTGCGAGGAGGCTAGAGCGCAATGTCTGAACAGAAGATACGCATCCGGTTGCGGGCCTTTGATCACCGCATTCTTGACCAATCGGCGGTCAAGATCGTCGAGACGGCCCAGCGCACGGGGGCCAGGGTTTCCGGGCCGATTCCGCTGCCGACCAAGAAGACCATTTACACTGTGCTGACCGCGCCGAACGGCGAGAAGGACATTCGCGAGCAGTTCGAGCTGCGTGTGCACAAGCGGCTGATCGATATCAGCGAGCCCACGGCCAAGACGGTTGACGCGTTGATGCGGCTTGACCTCCCGGCCGGGGTGGACATCGAGATCAAGTCCTGACCGGCCTGGGCTGGATCAGGGGATTTGCCCCCTAGGCTCAGGGATGCGGGAGGTTTAGAGTCGTGGCAGACCATGAGAAGTGGATTTTGGGCCGCAAGGTGGGTATGACCCAGGTGTTTGACGCCGAGGGTCGCGCGCTTGCGGTTACGGTGGTAAAGGCCGGGCCGTGTATCGTCGTCCGCCGCCGCAATACCGCAACCGACGGTTATACGGCGGTGCAGGTCGGTTTCGAGGACGCCAAGGCCCACCGGGTGACAAAGCCGGTCGCGGGTCAGTTTGCCCGGTCCAAGGTCAGGCCGCTGCGGGTGCTTCGCGAGTTCAGGTGCGCAGACCCAGGCAAGTACGAGCCAGGCCAGGAGATCAAGGTAGACATCTTCACCCCCGGTGATGCTGTCGATGTCAGCGGCAAGTCCAAGGGCCGGGGCTTCGCGGGCGTCATCAAGCGTTGGGGATTTGCGCGTGGGCCGATGAGGCACGGCAGCAAGTACCACCGGCGCGTCGGATCGCTGCAGTCCCGAGCCGCGTCGCGCGTGTTCAAGAACCGCAAGTTGCCCGGCCGGCTGGGCGGCGGCAACGTGACCGCAATCAACCTCAAAGTCGTCAGTGTCGATCCCGAGCGCAACGTGATCGTGCTCAAGGGAGCGGTGCCCGGCCCGAACGGCAGCCTGGTCACTGTCCGCGCTAATCGGAAGAGCCGCTGAGGCCTGGGAGGTAACCGAGATGAAGGTACCGATGTATCGGCAGTCTGGTGAGAGGCTGCAAGAAGTCGAGGTTTCCGACTCCGTCTTTGGAGTCGAGGGTTCTCCTGCCTTGGTCCATGCGGCGGTCGTAAGGCACCTGGCCAACGGCAGGCAGGGAAGTGCCGACTCGCTGACCCGCGGCGAGGTCAGGGGTGGTGGGCGCAAGCCGTGGCGGCAGAAGGGCACGGGCAGGGCCCGGGCCGGCACGATCCGGTCCCCGCTGTGGCGAGGCGGCGGCGTGGTCTTTGGGCCGCACCCCCGCGATTTCGGGCTGGGGATGCCCAAGCGCGCGCGCAGGCAGGCCCTGTTGGTTGCGGTTTCCGCAAAGGCCCGTGACGGCCGTATGGCGGTTTTGGATCAGCTCAGCATCTCCAAGCCGAGCACCAAAGAGCTCGCCAAGGCGGTCGAGGCCGTGTCCGGAGGGCAAAACGCTCTTGTGGTCACAGCCGGGCCCGACGAGGCAATCAGGCTTTCGGCCCGCAATCTGCCTCTGGTGAGGGCCATCGAGGTTCGCAACCTCAACGTCTACGACGTGGTCAAGCACGAGTATTTGCTGCTGACCCGCGATGCCCTCGCGCAGTTGGAGGAGGTGCTGGCCTCGTGAAGAGCCCGCATGACGTAATCATCAGCCCGGTGCTTTCCGAGAAGAGCACGGTAGCGATGGGTCACGACAAATACACGTTCATCGTCCACCCGGACGCGTCCAAGGAAGAGATCAAAGACGCGGTTGAGGCGGTGTTCAAGGTTCGGGTTAGTTCGGTGAACACCCAGAACCGGTTGGGCAAAATGCGGCGGATGGGGTATCACCTCGGCCGCAAGGCCGGCAGTAAGAAGGCCGTGGTAACACTGGAGCCGGGCCAGCGCATTCCCTTCTTTGAGGGATTGACCAAATAGGTCGCCCAGAAGCCAAGGAGTGACGACAAGTGGGAGTTAGGGGTTTTAAACCGACTTCGCCTGGCCGGCGGACGATGACCGTCGATGATTTCGCGGATGTCACCAAAGACAAGCCGGAGAAGGCGCTTACCCGGGCATTGCGCAAGTCGGGTGGCCGCAACGCCTACGGGCGGATGACCGTCCGGCACCGGGGGGCGGGGCACCGTCGCCGGTATCGCATCGTGGATTTCAGGCGCGAGAAGGACGGCATCCCGGCCAAGGTGGCGGCGATTGAATACGACCCGAACCGCAGCGCCCGCCTTGCACTGTTGCATTACGCGGACGGTGAGAAGCGCTACATCCTGGCGCCCGTCGGCCTCAAGGTCGGCGATACGGTCCTTTCGGGTCCAGGGTCCGACATCCGCCCCGGCAACACGCTCGCGGTCGCGGACATCCCGGACGGCACAATGCTTCACAACATCGAGATCAAGCCGGGCAAAGGCGGCCAGATGGTCCGCTCGGCCGGCGCCTCGGCCCAGCTGATGGCCAAGGAGGGCGAGCGCGCACTGCTGCGTATGCCGAGCGGTGAGATGCGCTACATCGCCAAGCTGTGCCGGGCGACAGTGGGCCAGGTCGGCAACGTCGAGCACGAGAACATCACGTTCGGCAAGGCGGGCCGGAAGCGGTGGATGGGCATTCGTCCCACGGTCCGCGGCGTCGTCCAGAACCCGGTCGACCATCCGCACGGCGGCGGCGAGGGCAAGTCACCGATCGGGCGGCAGCCCGCCACCCCGTGGGGCAAGCCGGCGATGGGCAAGAGGACCCGCCGTCCCAATCGCTATTCCGAACAGAACATTCTCAAGCGCCGCACCAAGTAGGCGATTGGGAGCAAAGGGGGGCACAACGTGGGCCGGTCATTAAAAAAGGGACCATTCGTCCACGAAAGCCTGCTGAAGAAGATCACGGCTATGAACGCGGCCAACGAGAAGCGGGTCATCCGCACCTGGTCGCGAGCCTCGATGATCACGCCGGAGATGGTCGGACACACCATCGCGGTTTACGACGGGCGGAAGCATGTGCCTGTCTACCTCACTGAGGAAATGGTCGGCCACAGGCTCGGCGAGTTCGCGCCGACGCGGACGTTCCGCGGTCACAGCGCGCACACCGAGCGGTCGACGGCTCTGAAGTAGGGGGGCGTCCCGTGAGCGAGAGCGAGGTTGCCGTCAAGCAGGCTTTTGCCAAAGCAATGAATATTCGCATTTCCCCGCGTAAGGTGCGGGTCGTTGTTGACCTGATCCGGGGCAAGGACGTTGATGATGCGCTCGCGCTTCTGCGTTTTCTGCCCAAGCGGGCGGCCGAGGTCGTCGGCAAGACGGTCAAGTCGGCGGCCGCCAACGCGGAGCACAATTTTGATCTCAACCGCGATCGCCTGTACGTGTCCCAGGCGTACGTGGACGCCGGCCCGACGCTCAAGCGGTATCATCCGCGGCAGCGGGGCCAGGCCTTCGAGATCAAGAAGCGCTCGAGCCACGTCACCGTGGTCGTACGCGAGCGAGAGGGGAGGCGCTAGCACATGGGTCAGAAGATTCATCCCATCGGTTTGCGCATCGGCATCGTTCGGGACTGGGAGTCCAAGTGGTTCGCTGACAAGCGTCAGTTCAAGGACCTTCTCCTGGAAGACGTCAGGGTGCGCGACTACGTGCAGAGCCGCCTAGCCAACGCGAGTGTGGCCAGGGTCGAGATCGAACGGGCGGCCAATCGCCTCAAGTTGACCATTCATACGGCCAAGCCGGGAATGGTCATTGGCCGCGGCGGCCAGGGCGTCGAGGCACTTCGCAAGGAACTCGCCGCGATGACCAACCGGGTCGTGGCAATCAACATTGTTGAGATCAAGACAGCCGAATTGGATTCCCAACTCGTCGCCGAGAACATCGCGCAGGCTTTGGAGCGACGCATTTCGGCCCGGCGGGCGATGAAAAACGCGGTCGTCCGAGCAATGCGCATGGGCGCCCGCGGGATCCGTATCGTCATCTGTGGCCGGCTCTCCGGCGCGGAGATGGCGCGGCGCGAGCGTTCGTGGCAGGGCAGCGTTCCTCTGCACACCCTGCGTGCCGACATTGACTACGGCGCGGCCGAGGCCCACACGACCTACGGCCGGATCGGGGTCAAGGTCTGGATATACAAAGGGGAAATCCTCTCCCCGCGTTCGCGGGCACGGGAGGCCTAGACCAGCATGTTAATGCCAAAGAGGACCAAGTACCGCAAGCCCCAGCGCGGCCGCATGAAGGGCGCGGCCAAGCGTGGGACCGAGGTATTCTACGGCGAGTTCGGACTGCAGGCCACCGAGCCGGGCTGGGTCACGGACCGGCAGATCGAGGCGGCTCGTGTCGCGCTGACGCGTCACATCAAGCGCGGCGGCAAGGTCTGGATCAAGATCTTCCCGGACAAGGCAGTCACCAAGAAGCCCGCCGAAACCCGCATGGGCAGCGGCAAGGGCAACCCCGAGGTCTGGGTTGCGGTCGTCAAGCCGGGCCGGGTGATGTTCGAGGTGGCCGGCGTTCCGGAAGAGGTGGCCCGTGAGGGGATGCGCCTTGCGATGCACAAGTTGCCGATCAAGGCGAGGTTCGTCAAGCGTTTTGGAGTGGGTGGTGAAGCCGGTGAAGCCTAAAGAGGTCCGGGATTTCTCCGACGCCGAGTTGGCGGACAGGGTTAAGACCCTCAAGGAGGAGTTGTTCAACCTGCGCTTTCAGTTGGCCACGCGCCAGCTTGACAACCCAATGCGGATCCGCGAGGTCAAGAAGGACATCGCACGGGTAAAGACCATCCAGCGTGAGCGCGAGCTCCGCAGGGACCGGGTTGGTGATTAGGATGACGACGACGCGAGGTATGGCCAAAACGCGTATTGGCACTGTGGTATCTAACAAGATGGACAAAACCGTCGTCGTGGCGGTTGAAACCTTGATCAAACACCCGCTGTACGCGCGGCGCATCAAGCGGACCAAGCGCCTGAAGGTCCACGACGAGGCCAACACGTGCACAGTCGGCGACGTTGTTCGCGTCATGGAAACCAGGCCTCTCTCGAAGGAGAAGCACTGGCGAGTGGTCGAGATCGTCCGCAAGGCCCGCTAAGTTGAGGAGGTAGGCTAGATGATTCGCCCATTTACCCGCCTCAACGTGGCGGATAACACCGGGGCCAAGAAGGTCATGTGCATCCGCGTCCTTGGCGGATCCAGCCGGCGGTACGGCAATGTCGGCGACATTATCGTCGGTACGGTCAAGGAAGCAGCGCCTGGTGGCGCCGTCAAGAAGGGTGAGATCGTCCGCGGGGTGATCGTCCGGACCCGCAGCGGTACGCGCCGGGTCGACGGCTCACGGATCAAGTTTGACGAGAACGCGGTGGTCCTGATCAAGGAAGACCGTGAACCGCGCGGGACCCGCATCTTCGGGCCCGTAGCACGCGAGCTGCGCGAACGGGAGTTCATGAAGATCGTTTCGCTGGCTCCTGAAGTCCTTTAGGGCTCGGAGTCCGGGAGGTTAGTGCGAGATGGCGCGACCCAAGAAGAACCTGATACCGCTCAAGATCCACGTCCGCAAGGGCGACACGATCGTCGTGCTTTCCGGCAAGGACGCCGGCAAGCGCGGCAAGGTCCTGCGCACGATGCCCCGTGAGGGCAAGGTCGTGGTCGAAGGCGTGAACATGATTAAAAAGCACATGCGCCCCACGCAGAAGGTTATGCAGGGCGGCATCATCAACCAGGAAGCGCCGATAGCCAGCGCCAAGGTGATGCTGGTTTGCAGCCGATGCGGCAAACCGACCCGCACCACGTCGAAGACGCTTGCCGACGGCAAAGTCGTCCGCGCCTGTCACGAGTGCGGCGAGGTCCTGGAGAAGTAGGGGGGTCAGCGGGTGGCTGTACTTAGTATGCGCGACAGGTACAAGACCGAGATCGTACCGGCGTTGATCAAGCGGTTTGGTTACAAGAACGTCATGCAGGTGCCCAAGATCGACAAAGTCGTGGTCAACATGGGCGTCGGCGACGCGATCCAGAACCCCAAGGCTCTGGAGAACGCGGTGTCCGAGCTGACGACGATCGCCGGCCAGCGGCCGGTGGTGACGAAGGCCAAGCGTAGTATCGCGGCCTTCAAGGTCCGGGCCGGCATGAAGATCGGGTGCATGGTCACTCTGCGTGGCGAGAGGATGTACAGCTTCCTCGAGCGGCTGATGAACGTCGCCCTGCCTCGCGTCCGTGACTTTCGTGGCGTGTCCGCCCAGGCCTTCGATGGCCGCGGCAACTACACGCTTGGTATCAGAGAACAATTGATTTTCCCGGAGATCAACTACGACAAGGTCGAGAAGATCAGGGGAATGGACGTGGTCATCGTGACCACGGCCAAGACCGACGAGGAAGCCCGCGCCCTGCTTAAGGAGCTTGGGATGCCTTTCCGGGAATCCGCTTAGGCACTTAGGAGGTTATGGCGTGGCCAAGAAGTCGCTCATCGAAAAGTGGAAGCGCGAGCCCAAGTACAAGTCGAGGGCTTACAACAGGTGCCACGTTTGCGGCAGGCCCCGCGCCTATATGCGCTACTTTGGCCTGTGCCGGATGTGCTTTCGGAGTCTCGCCCACCGCGGGATGATCCCGGGTGTGCGCAAAGCAAGCTGGTAACGCCGCAAACGAGCTAGGAGGTGTGGGGCGTGACGATGACCGATCCGGTTGCGGATATGCTGACCAGGATTCGTAACGCCAACTTGGTTCACCACGAGCGGGTGGAGATCCCCGGCTCGAAGATGAAGAAATCAATAGCCCAGATCCTCAAGGAAGAGGGTTTCATCCGCGATTTCGACTGGACGGATGACGGCAAGCAGGGGCTTCTGCGGCTGTACCTCAAGTACGGCCCCAACAAGGAGAAGGTCCTCAACGGACTCAAGCGGATCTCCAAGCCCGGGTTGCGCGTGTACGTCCAGCGGGACGAAGTACCCAGGGTCCTGGGCGGCCTGGGAATCGCCATTCTGTCCACTTCACGCGGGGTGCTGAGCGACAAGCAGGCGCGCCGCGAACGGGTGGGCGGCGAAGTAATTTGCTACGTTTGGTAACGGGGGGATCAGAGTGTCGAGGGTAGGCAGAAGGCCCATCGCGATCCCGGAAGGCGTTATGGTCAAGCTTGATGGCACGACCATGACCGTCACCGGGCCAAGGGGCACCCTCCAGCGGGACCTGCATTCGGAGATTCAGGTCAACGTCGAGGGCAATACAGTCACCGTAACCCGGCCCACTGACTCCCGTCAGCACCGGTCGCTACACGGGCTTACGCGCACGCTCGTGGCCAACATGGTCCAGGGGGTCACGAGCGGTTTCAAGCGCAACCTGGAAGTCGTCGGGGTCGGATACCGTGCGGCCAAGCAGGGGCGCAAGCTCGTCCTGACCGTCGGGTTTTCGCATCAGGTAGAGATCGACCCGCCCGAAGGGGTGGAAATCGAGACCCCCAACCCGAACGCGATCTCCGTTGTCGGAGCCGACAAGGAAAAGGTTGGGCAGACCGCGGCCAACATCCGCGCCGTCAGGCCGCCCGAGCCCTATAAGGGCAAGGGCATCCGCTATGAGGGCGAGGTCGTCCGGCGTAAGGCCGGCAAGGTCGGCAAGTAGTTGAGGAGGACCACCCGATGATTGGAAGACAGGATAAAAACGCTGCCAGAAAACGGCGTCATCTTCGCGTTCGCAAGAAACTGTTCGGGACCGAGAACCGCCCGCGCATGGGCGTGTTCCGGAGCCAGAGGCATATCTATGCCCACTTGATCGACGACGTCCGCGGCGTCACCCTGGTTTCGGCCTCGTCCGTGGACCCTGAGTTCAAGGGGAAGTTCGCGCTCGGAAGCACGACCGAGGCGGCCCGTGAAGTCGGGCGGCTGATCGCCGAACGAGCCATCGCCAAGGGCGTCGAGGAAATCGTGTTCGATCGCAGCGGCTACATCTATCACGGCCGCGTGGCGGCTTTGGCCGACGCGGCAAGGGAAGCGGGGTTGCGATTCTAATGCCGGCTAGAGGTGGCAGAGGCGCAGGCGGAGGCCGCGGCGGCAGTGGTCCGCAGGGCCGTGGAGGCAGGCGCGACAGGAGAGAAAGGCCGCGTCGCGACCGCGAGACCCAGGCGTTTGCGGATGCCGTCGAACTCAAAGAACGTGTCGTCACAATCAAGCGTGTAGCCAAAGTCGTCAAGGGCGGGCGGCGCTTCAGCTTTAGCGCCCTGGTCGTGGTTGGCGACGAAAGCGGCAGAGTAGGCGCGGGCCTGGGCAAGGCCACCGAGATTCCCGATGCCATCGGCAAGGGTGTCGAGGATGCCAAAAAGAGCCTGGTCAATGTTCCCCTGCGGGGCTCGACCATTCCGCACGAGGTCCAGGGACATTTCGGCGCCGGCGAGGTGCTGCTTAAGCCCGCGGCCCCGGGCACCGGCGTTATCGCGGGCGGCCCGATCCGCGCAGTATTGGAGCTAGCTGGCATTCGTGATATACTTACGAAGTCTTTGGGCTCCTCGAACGCCGCCAATATGGTCTACGCCACTCTCACCGCCCTCAAGGAGCTGCACCGTCCCGAAGATGTGGCACGGCTGCGCGGCAAGCCGGTGGAGGAGCTCATGGGAGGTGCACGCTAGGTGAACCTGCACAGCTTGAGCCCCGCTCCCGGGTCGAGGCGACCGCGCAAGCGCGTCGGCCGCGGCCTCGGCTCCGGCCTCGGCAAGACCGCCGGCCGCGGGCACAAGGGTCAAAAGTCCCGGGCGGGCGGAGGCGTACGCCCCGGTTTCGAGGGCGGGCAGATGCCCCTTTATATGCGCGTACCCAAGTTCGGCTTTCGCAACATCTTCGGACGCGATTACGTGACGGTCAACGTGAGCCAGCTTCTGCGGTTTGAGCCGGGCACGGAAGTCACCCCCGAGTTGCTTTCGGAGCGCGGGCTCGTCTCGCTGCCCAAGGTCGGCGGGCGGCATCTGGGAGCCCCGGTTGGAGTCAAGATCCTCGGCGGCGGCGAGATCACCCATGCGCTGACCGTCAAGGCGCACGCTTTTTCAGAGAGCGCCAAGGCCAAGATCGAGGCCGCGGGCGGCAAGACAGAGGTGATCTAGTTGTTCTCGTCGCTGCGGAGCGCGTTCCGGGTCCCCGATCTGCGCAGGCGGATCATGTTCACGTTCTGGATGCTCGTCGTAATCAGGGTCGGCACGCACATCACGGTCCCGGGCATCAACGTCGCGGCTATCCGCGAGCTGATCGGGCAGGGCTCGCTGCTCGGCCTGATCGACTTGTTCTCCGGGGGCGCGTTCAGCAGCTTCTCGGTGTTGGCCATGAGTGTCACACCGTACATCACGGCTTCGATTATCATGAGCCTTCTGCAGATGATCATCCCGGCGTGGGAAGAGATGGCCAAGGAAGGCGAAGAGGGCAGGCGCAAGCTACAGCA
The DNA here is from genome assembly GCA_040766985.1 of Bacillota bacterium. Taxonomy (GTDB): domain Bacteria; phylum Bacillota; class Sulfobacillia; order JAUYEG01; family JAUYEG01; genus JAXGPL01. Next base: position 33,922 of record JAXGPL010000016.1, on the reverse strand, counting down.
GTACACCCGCTACGGCACGCTCGTATTGGGCATGCTTGAGGGCCTTGGTATGGCGTACGGCCTTCGGCAGGCGGTCCTTGCGCCGTCATTTGGTTCGTATCTGATGATCGCGGTCGCGTTGACCGCCGGCTCGGTCTTCCTGATGTGGCTCGGCGAGCAGATCACCGAACACGGCATCGGCAACGGCATCTCGCTGATCATCTTCGCCGGTATCGTGTCGCGGGCCCCTCAAGGTCTCATCAAGCTCTGGAGCTACGTCAGCGCCGCCGGGTTCAGGCTGATCACGACGAACGCAGAGCAGGGAGTCGGCGTACTTAACCTGCTCTTTCTCGCTGCCATCGGCTTGATCGTCATCGCAGCGGTAGTAGCCATTCAAGAGGGCGAAAGACGCATCCCGGTCCAGTACGCAAAGCGCGTTGTGGGCCGCAAGATGTACGGCGGGCAGTCGACCCACATTCCGATGAAGATCAACCAGGCCGGCGTTATCCCGGTGATCTTCGCGACGTCGCTGCTCGCATTTCCGACGACGATCGCGTCCTTTTTCACGCATCCGATTGCCAAGTGGATCACAACCGTCCTGGATTTTGAATCATGGGTGTTTCTCGCGCTGGAGTTCATCCTGATCATCGGCTTTACGTATTTCTACACGGCGATCACGTTCAACCCGGTCGACGTAGCCAACAACCTTAAGAAATACGGCGGGTTCGTCCCGGGTATCCGGCCCGGCAGGCCGACGACAATGTTCCTCGATCGCGTCCTAACCAGGCTAACCCTGGTTGGGGCCCTGTTCCTGGCGGTCATCGCAATCATGCCTAACTTCATCATGAGAATCACGGGTGTGCCCAACGTCCATTTCGGCGGCACCGCCCTGTTGATTGTAGTCAGTGTCGCACTGGAAACCATGAAACAGATCGAGAGCCACCTCCTGCTGCGGCATTATCAAGGTTTCCTAAGGTAAGGCGGGTTGACGGCAATGGCTGAGCAGCAATATCGCATCGTGTTCATGGGGCCCCCGGCCTGCGGCAAAGGCACACAGGCTGCGGTCTTGGCCGAGTACCTGGGGTTGCCTGTGGTCGTGACGGGCGAGATGCTGCGCCGCGCGGCGGCGGCAGGGACTCCGGGCGGCCTGGCGGCCAAGGCCTATATGGACAAGGGCCTGCTCGTACCCGACGATGTGCTGTTCCAGTTGGTGGCCGAGACGTTGGAGCAGCCCGAGTACCTCCCGGGGGTACTGCTGGATGGCTATCCCCGCACGATTGCACAGGCGGAGTTTTTGGATCGATTCCTGGGCGAGCGCGGGCAGCGTGTCACTCACGCTCTGTACCTCAGCGTGCCCGAAGACCTGTTGGTTCGCCGGCAGGCGGGCAGGTTGATATGCCGCGTGTGCGGCAGGGTGTATAATCGATATTCGTTGCCCCCGCAAGTCGAAGGGCGTTGCGAGTGCGGCGGAGAGCTGTATCAACGTTCAGACGACAGCGAGGAGACGATCCGCAAGCGGCTGGAAGTCTACCTCTCCAGTACCGCCCCTTTGATCCAGTACTACAGGGAAAAGGGCCTTCTCTACGAAGTCGACGGCGTGGGCACGCCGGACGTGGTCCAGGAGCGGATTCTCGGCGCGCTGGGCATCGGGCAGGAGCAGTAGCAGTGATCGGCATTAAGAGCGCCAGGGATCTCGAGCACATGCGGCACTCCGGTTCGATTGCCGCCAAGGTCGCAAGGGAGATCGCCGCCGCGGTGGCCCCCGGGGTCACGACGGCGGAGCTGGACCGGATCGCCGAGCGGCGTATCCTGGCGCTGGGCGGGCTGCCCGGTTTCAAAGGTTTGTATGGTTTTCCAGCCAGCGCTTGTATCTCGATCAACGACGAGATCGTCCATGGCGTCCCATCCACGCGGCGGCTGGCTACCGGTGACATCGTGAGCGTGGACATCGGTGTGGTCTACCGCGGTTGGTGCTCGGATATGGCATTCACCGTGGGCGTGGGGGAGATTTCTCCTCAGGCGAGGCGGCTGCTGGACACGACGGAAAGGGCGCTCAGAAGGGCCATTGTGGCTGCCGTGCCGGGCAACCACCTCGGCGACATCGGTGCCGCGGTCGAGACGACCGCTTTGGCCGAGGGTTTCTCGGTGGTCCGGGACTACGGCGGCCACGGCATCGGCCGGCGCATGCATGAAGAGCCCTGGGTGGCCAACTTCGGCCAACCGGGGACAGGCGTCGAGCTTTCGGCCGGGATGACTCTGGCTCTTGAGCCGATGCTGGCCTTCGGCGGGTTCGCGGCAGAGACCGTGGACAACGACGGATGGCCGGTTGTGGTCACGGCGGACGGCTCGTTGTCCGCCCACTTCGAGCATACGGTCGCGATTACGGCCGACGGACCGTTGATCCTCACGGCGGAGGCCGAGTGATGACCGGAAGTGAGCAAGTCCGGGTGTGGCAACTGGTCACCTCGCGGGCGGGACGCGACGTAGATCAGCATTACCTGGTCTGCGGCGTCGGCGGGGACGGATTCGTCCTGCTCGCCGACGGTGAGCGCCGGAGGCTCGAGTCGCCCAAGCGCAAGAATCAGCGTCACCTGGTGGCCTACGAGCTTTACGCCGAGGAATTGGCGGAAAAGGCGGCCGCCGGGGGTACGGTCAGAAACGCCGAGGTACGCTCCGCACTGCAGCGGATGCTCCTCGAGGCTGGGCTCGCCGCGGTGCAGCCGGAAGCGGAGCCGGGCCTGTCGTGCCTGGCCACCGATCATTAAGCAGCGGTATTAGGAGGTTATGCCAGCAAGTGCCCAAGAGCGATGTGATTGAGGTCGAAGGGAGAGTAATCGAGCCCTTGCCCAACGCCATGTTTCGCGTGGAGTTGGACAATGGACACAAGGTTCTTGCGCATGTTTCCGGCAAGATCCGGCTCAACTTCATCAGGATTCTGCCGGGGGACCGCGTGTTGCTCGAGTTGTCGCCATATGACCTTTCTCGCGGCCGGATCGTCTACCGCTACCGGTAGCGTGGGGGTAAGCTGCCCCGCCCTTATGCACCCCGCCCTTGATCCACGGGCCGGGGGTACGGGCGGCGGCCGGACACTGCTGGTCTAGCAGGTGTTTTGGAGGGAATAATCGATGAAGGTGCGCCCGTCGGTCAAGAAGATATGTGAGAAATGCAAGATCGTGCGGCGGGAAGGCGTGGTCCGAGTTATCTGCGTCAACCCGAGGCACAAGCAGCGCCAGGGTTAGTCCGGGACATGGGGGTGTACTAATTGGCACGTATCGCAGGTGTTGACCTACCCCGCGAGAAGCGAGTCGAAGCCGCTTTGACCTATATCTTCGGCGTGGGGTGGTTTCGCTCCCGCGAGATCCTGAGCAAGACCGGGGTCAACCCCGACACCAGGGTCCGGGACTTAACCGAAGAGGAAATCAGTCGTTTGCGCGAATGCATCGACCGTGAGTACAAGGTCGAGGGCGATTTGCAGCGCGAAGTCCAGATGAACATTAAGCGCCTGGTCGACATCGGCTCATATCGCGGCTTGCGTCACCGTCGGGGTCTGCCGGTCCGCGGCCAGCGGACGCAGACCAACGCCCGGACCCGCAAAGGGCCCAAGCGGACCGTCGGCGTGCGGCGCAAGAAGTAGTTGAGGGAGGTCTTCTGCATTGGCACGTAGGGGTGCAGCGCCTCGGCGCCGCGAGCGCAAGCTGATCGAGCGGGGCATGGCGCACATCAAGTCGAGTTTTAACAACACCATCATTACAATCACCGACCCGCAGGGCAACGCCGTGTCGTGGGCCACTTCGGGGGGCATGGGTTTCAAGGGCAGCAAGAAGAGCACCCCGTTTGCGGCTCAGATGGCTGCCGAGAAGGCCGCCCGGGCCGCGATGGAACACGGAATGCGCGAGGTCGAGGTCTTCGTTAAAGGCCCCGGTTCGGGACGCGAGGCCGCGATCCGCTCGCTTCAGGCCGCGGGTCTTGAGGTCAACTCGATCAAGGACGTTACCCCGATCCCGCACAACGGCTGCAGGCCGCCGAAGCGGCGCCGGGTGTAGGGATTACGGCGGAGGTGGAACTGTTTGGCTAGATACACTGGGCCCGTGTGCCGGCTTTGCCGGCGCGAGGGCATGAAGCTCTTCCTCAAGGGGGAGCGATGCTATAGCGACAAGTGCGCCGTGGACCGGCGGGGCGAGCCGCCCGGGATGCACGGGCAATCCCGCCGCAAGCCCACCGCGTACGGCACGCAGCTTCGCGAGAAGCAGAAGGCCCGCCGGGTCTACGGCGTCTTCGAGCGGCAGTTCAGGCGGTACTTCGCCCGGGCCGCCAAGTCCAAGGGCGTCACGGGCACGCTGCTGCTCCAACTGCTGGAGCGGAGGCTTGACAATGTCGCCTACCGGATGGGGTTCGCCGATTCACGGCCGGAGGCGAGGCAACTCGTAAGGCACGGTCACTTCGAGGTCAACGGGCGCAAGGTCGACGTCCCGTCGTTCCTGGTCAAGGAAGGCGACACAGTGTCGATCCGCGAGAAGAGCCGCAGCATCCCTGTGATCCAGGGTGCGGCCGAAGCCGGCAACCAGCGCAATGTGCCCGGCTGGCTGGATGTGGACTTCACGAACCTGCGCGGCAAGGTTTTGCGCATGCCGCTGCGGGAAGAGATCGACGCCCCGGTCGCCGAGCAGATGATCATTGAGCTTTACTCGAGGTAAGGGGGAGCTTTACTACTGATGCTGGGTATGGAGAAACCGCGCATTGAGTGCGTCCACGTCTCCCCAGACGGCAGGACGGCCGTCTATGAGGTTGAGCCGCTTGAGCGCGGTTATGGTGTTACCCTTGGCAACTCCTTGCGACGCATCCTGCTCTCTTCCCTGCCAGGGGCCGCCGTGACCACGGTCCGGATCGAGGGTGTTTTGCACGAGTTCTCGACGATCCCCGGAGTGGTGGAGGACACGACCGACATCATCCTCAACGTCAAGCAACTGCGGCTGCGGATGGTCGGCGACGAGAGAAGGTCCTCCGTGTTGACGCAATCGGGCCTGGAGTCCTGACAGCCGAGGCGATCATGGCCGACGCCGACGTCGAGATTCTCAACCCGACCTGCACATCGCCACTCTGGCGGACGGCGCCCGTTTGACCATGGAAATGACGGCGAAGCGTGGCCGCGGCTACGTTTCGGCCGACCGCAACAAAGACGAAGGCCAGCCGATCGGGGTTGTTCCGATCGACTATCTTCACGCCCGTCAGGCGCGTCAACTACACCGTTGAGGCCACCCGCGTCGGCCATCGCACCGACTACGACAAACTGTCGATCGAGGTAAACACCGACGGCAGCCTCTTGCCTGACGAAGCCATGAGCCTTGCCGCCCGGATCATGGCCGAGCACCTCCAGTTGTTCATCACGCTGGGCGGTGAGCAACAGGAGCAGTCGCTGCTGGTCGAGCGGGAGTCGGAGACCGAGACCCGCCTGCTCGAGCTGCCGATCGAAGAGCTTGAGCTGTCGGTACGCTCATTCAACTGCCTGAAGCGGGCCGGCATCAACACCATCGGCGACCTCTGTGCGCGGACCGAGAACGACATGGTCAAGGTGCGCAACCTGGGCAAGAAGTCGCTTGAGGAAGTCAAGCAGAAGCTTGGCGCGCTGGGCCTTGCCCTGGCTGAGCCTGAGGAGTGATCCCCGATGACATACGCCAAACTCGGCCGTACCAAGTCCGGCCGCAGAGCTCTGTTCCGCAGCCTGACGACGGCCTTATTCGCCAATGAACGCATCATGACCACTCAGGGCAAGGCGACCGAGGTCAACTCGATCGCCGAGAAGCTGATTACGATGGCCAAGCGCAACGACCTGCATTCGAGGCGGCTGGCGGCCACGTACCTGCTCGACGAGGACGTCACGAAAAAACTGTTCGACAAGATCGCGCCCCGGTACCAGGACCGTCCGGGCGGCTATACCAGAATCATCATGGCGGATACCCGGCGTGGCGATGCCGCCCCAATGGTTTATCTCGAACTGGTCTAGGGCTTGGCCCTTGCCGGGAGCCTAGGTAGGATAACCGAAATGTCCGAGTTGATCAGGGCCGAGGGACTCTCGCACCGGTACGCCGGCGCGAAGTCTCCGGCCCTAAACGGTATTGACCTCTCCATCGCTTCCGGCGAGTGGGTCGCCATCGTCGGCCCCAACGGATCCGGTAAGTCCACGCTGGCCAAGCACCTTAACGCCCTGCTCTTGCCATGCCAGGGCAAGGTCTTTGTGGACGGGATGGACACCGCGGATCCCGGCAAGCTTTGGGATATCCGTCGCCGGGTCGGCATGGTGTTTCAGAACCCGGACAACCAGATCGTCGCGACGATAGTCGAGGAAGATGTCGCGTTCGGCCCGGAAAACCTCGGCGTGCCCTCGGCGGAAATCCGCGCTCGCGTCGACGCCGCGCTGCAACGGGTTGGGATGGCAGAATTTTGCCGCCGCGAGCCCCACCTCCTGTCCGGAGGGCAGAAGCAGCGGGTCGCGATTGCCGGGGCCCTGGCGATGCAGCCGCTGTGCCTGGTCCTTGACGAAGCGACGTCCATGCTCGACCCGGTGGGGCGGGCGGAGCTTCTCGGCCTGATGGCCGAACTGAACCGGGATCTGGGCCTTACCGTGGTCCAGATCACCCACCACATGGACGAAGCCGTGCAGGCCAAGCGCGTGCTGGTGATGCATGAGGGCCGCATCGTAATCGACGACCACCCCGCGGCTGTCTTCGCCCGCGAGACCGACCTTGAGGCTTACGGGCTCGACTTGCCGACGATCGTGCAAGTCGGCAGCGCGCTCCGGGCGCGCGGCGTAGGCATTGCCGCAGGCATCTTGTCGATAGACGAACTCGTCGCGGCCATTTCGGAGGTGCGGGCAGGTGCCGATTGAGATCACCGGGGTCGGCCACACCTATCTGCCCGGGACGCCACAGGCGGTGCGGGCTTTGAATGGTGTTGACCTGCAGATCGCCGACGGCGAGTTCATCGCGTTGATCGGGCCGACGGGCAGCGGCAAATCCACCCTGGCGCAGACCCTCAACGGGCTTTTGCGACCCACCGACGGCCGGGTGCTGGTCGACGGGCGCGACATCACCTCTGATGAGGGACGCAGGGACCTCCGGTGGCTGCGGCAGAAGGTCGGCATGGTGTTTCAGTTTCCGGAGCACCAGTTGTTTGAGGACACCGTGGTGGGCGATGTTTCATTCGGCCCGCGCAACCTGGGTGTGCCGCAGGAGCAAGCAAGGCAGAGGGCTGCCGCGGCGCTCGTGGCGGTTGGGTTGGATCCCGCCGAAATCGGCGACCGTTCGCCGTTTGCCCTGAGCGGCGGCCAGATGCGGCGTGTGGCGATCGCCGGCGTACTGGCGATGGACCCCAGCGTCCTGGTGCTGGACGAGCCCGCAGTGGGGCTCGACCCCAGAGGCCGCGAGGAGATCCTCGGGCAGATCAAACGGCTCCACCGCGAACGGGGGCTGACCGTCGTCCTGATCTCACACGACATGCACGATGTCGCACGATTGGCGGACCGCCTGCTGGTCATGGCGGGCGGCCGCCTGGTGATGGACGGGCCTCCCACCGAGGTTTTTGCCCGCGGCGACGCGCTTCGGGAGCTGGGCCTGGACGTTCCGCTAACGGTTAAGGTGCTCGAAGGCCTCCGCCGCCTCGGCTGGCAAGTCCCTGCCAGCGCGCGAGACGTAACGGAAACCGCCGACCTCATCGCCGCGGCGATCAAGGCCCGCAGGGCGGCAGATCGTGGTGAGCCGCGATGATGCGTTCGATTGCGATCGGCCGCTACCTGGCCGGCGACTCCGTAGTCCACCGCCTCGATCCGCGGACCAAGATCATCGCGGTGCTGGTCCTAATGGTCATCCTGTTCATGGCCAACGGCTGGCTGGCGTACGGCCTGCTGGGCCTGTTCATCCTGGCGTCCTTCGCCGCGGCGCGCATTCCCCTCGGCTACATGCTGCGGTCGCTGCGTCCCGTGCTGTTCATCCTGCTGTTCACAGTGGTCATCAACCTGTTTCTCACGCGTGGCGAAGTGGTGTTCCGGATATGGCGCCTTTCGGTCACCCGTGAGGGCATCGCCATGTCCATCGCGATGGGTTTCCGGTTGTCGATGCTGGTCATCACCGCATCGCTGCTGACCCTGACCACGGCGCCAATTGCGCTCACGGACGGCCTCGAATACCTGCTGGCCCCAGGCAAGCGCATCGAGATTCCCGCCCACGAACTGGCGCTGATGCTGACCATCGCGCTCCGCTTCATCCCGACCTTGCTAGAAGAAGCTGAGCGGATCATGAAGGCCCAGATGGCCCGCGGCGCGGACTTCAACTCGGGCGGGATCGTCCAGCGTGCCCGCAGCCTGCTCCCGCTGCTCGTCCCCCTCTTTGTGAGCGCCTTCCGGCGGGCCGACGACCTCGCCACGGCCATGGAGGCGCGCTGCTACCGCGGTGGCGAGGGCCGTACAAGGCTACGGCAACTGCGCCTTTCCGGGCTCGACGCGGTCGCGTCCATTGCGTTGGCGGCCGTTACCGGCACGGTGTTGTACCTCCGGTTTGCCGGCGGGAGTGGAGCATGATGCGGCGCCTCAAGGTCGTCCTGAGTTACGACGGTACCGAGTACCACGGTTTTCAGCGCCAAGGCCGCGGCCTCGTGACGGTGCAGGACGTGCTGTTCGCGGCCATTGAGGCTGTCACCGGAGGGCTGCCGAAGCGCTTTGCGGCCGCGGGCCGCACGGACGCAGGGGTCCACGCACTGGGGCAGGTCATTGCATTCGATACCGCCGGCACGATTCCGAGCGAGCGCGTTGCCGCGGCCCTCAATGCCAACCTGCCTGGCGACGTCAGCGCTGTGTCGACGGAAGAGGTGTCGCCGGCGTTTCATCCCCGCTTTGACGCGGCCGGTAAGGAATACGCCTATACCTTGCTTGGATTCAACGGAAAGACCCGGCAGGCGCTCCTAGCGCGATATGCGTTGTGGACGCCGGGTGCTCTGGACCTCACGGCAATGGCGGCGGGTGCGCGCGCAATCGAGGGAGCACACGATTTCTCGGCGTTTCAGGATGTGGGGCGGCCCGTCAAGGACGCGACCCGCACGGTGGGCCTCTGCAGGGTTGAGGCGTTCACTTATGCCGAGCCGCCGTTTGCGGGGATCCCGGCGGCGCAGATCGTGGTTAGGGCGGATGGTTTCCTATATCACATGGTCCGGGTGATCGCCGGGACGCTGGTCGAGGTTGGCCGGGGCCGATTTGATCCGGCCCGCATCGCCGAAATCGTTGCCGGCCGCGACCGCAGAGCCGCGGGACCTACGCTTCCGGCACACGGGCTATGCCTGGTGAGGGTTGACTATGCCGGTACTCCGGTTTGACCCGCTGCCGCAGCTAGCCGCTGGCGCATCGGAGTCGCTCGGCTACTTCGTCCGCCGTGACCTGTTGGGACAGGACCCCGGCCCAATTGAAGCGCTATGGGAATCGCCGGGGGCCAGGGCCATTTGCCGAAGGCAGCAGGCTGACGGTTCGGACGGCCTGTGGCCCACCGGGTACGGTAGGGGCCCCAGGTTTCATAAGGAGAGGCGTTGGATCGGTCTGGCTGTGTTACGCTTGTTCCGTCGCTGGGTTGGGCCGGTTACGGCGCAACAACGTTTGGTTGACACGCTTGGCACCGTGTCCTAGAATATATGCGTATGTCTTCAAGGCCTGTTAGACGGGCCACCAAATACCGGGCGCACCAAGGAGGGTTGATACCTTGTCGACCTACACTGCTAAGCTTCCAGACATCGATCGCAAATGGTATGTCGTTGACGCAGAGGGCAAGACCCTCGGGCGCCTGGCCACAGAGGTCGCCAAGGTTCTGCGGGGCAAGCACAAGCCGATTTACACTCCCCACATGGACACTGGTGATTTCGTCATCGTCGTAAACGCCGCGCGCATTGTCCTGACCGGCAACAAGATGCGCGACAAGCTCTTTTTCCGCCACTCGGGCTACCCCGGTGGACTCAAGGTCATGAACTACGAGAGGCTGCTCCAGACACACCCCGAGCGGGCCATCGAGCGGGCAGTCAAGGGCATGCTTCCCCACAACCGGCTCGGCCGCAAGCTTGTACGCAAGCTAAAGGTCTACGGCGGGCCGGAGCATCCGCATCAGGCGCAGAAACCCGAGCCGCTCGAGATAAACGCGTAGTCTGCAAGTGAGGTGTGATTTTTGGCTGAAGCTAACGTAAGCGCCACCGGCCGCCGCAAGAGCGCGGTTGCACGCGTTCGCCTGCTCTCCGGCCCCGGTGAGATTGTGATCAACGGCAAGCCCGTGGACGTCTACTTCCCGCTGCAGGCGCTGCGCGATCAGCTCGAGATGCCGTTCCGCGTAACCGAGACAGAGGGACGCTTTGGGGCCATCATCAAGGTCCACGGCGGCGGCATTTCCGGGCAGGCGGGAGCGATCCGGCACGGCATCGCCCGCGCCCTGACGCGGATGGACCACGACCTGCGTCACGCTCTGAAGAAGGCCGGATTCCTGACCCGCGACCCGCGCGTCAAAGAGCGCCGCAAGTACGGACTAAAGAAGGCCCGCAAGGCGCCGCAGTTCTCCAAGCGCTAGAGCCTATCGGTTCGCCGGGCATACGCCAAGCGCGATTCAGCTATTCGGGCAGCCTGCCTGTACAGGACAGGCTGCCCTGCGTATGCTCCGGGGCTTCTTCTGCGGTTACCGGAACCACAGCGGGGAAGGCACGCGCGTTATATCGAGGTAGTCCAGGACGGCCGGCCTAGGCCCCGGCCAGCCGGCTTCAAGCTCTGCGAGGGCACGACGGTAGCATGCGCTTGCCTCGGCGGACCGGCCGAGCACCGTTAGGGTGGCAGCCTGTTCGTGCAAGACCCGGACCTGAAGCAGCAGCCCTTCAGGTACGTCCTGTATTGCGCGAGCCCCGTGTTCCAGATGCTTTGCCGCCAGGGCATGCTGATTGCCCGCCGAAGCCAGCGCTGAGAACACCCGTGCAAGTACCGCGACATAGAGCTTGCGCCAGGACAACTCGGGTCCAGGCGCGAGCCCTGCCGAGCCGGTGGCGTCGTAGCCCAGCAGGGATGCGGCTTCGACCGCAGCGCCTCTGGCTTCCTCGATCCGGCCCAACTCCAAGTGCAGGTCGGCAAGGCGCACCGTTGCCCAGGCTACGCCGCGTGCGTCGCCGAGGCCGGCGCTGAGAGCTCCGGCCTGCCGGACCGTGGCCGCCGCCCGTTCCCATTCGCCGAGATGGCAGCAGCTTTCGGCCATCCTGCGGTTGGCGGCGGCGATGACGGCGGGCGATGCGACTCCGTCGAGACGGGCCAGAGCGCGCTCGAAGTGCAGCCTCGCGCCCGCCCAGTCGTCCGTCGCCGCGCAGAGCGAGCCCAAGGCCATGTGGGTTTCGCCTACTCCCGCGAGGTCTCTGCCGCCGAACGTGCCTAAGGCGTCTTCAAGCAGCCGGCGGGCGGAGTCGTGGTTTCCGGAGGCCAGTGCGACACACCCGGCGACCAAGTCAACGCGCCCGAGCAGCAAAGGGTCGCGGACCCCCTTAGCAGCACAGACGTTGCGTGCCTCCTGGAGCTCCAATTGCGCGGATTCGTGAGCCCCGTCTGCCAGGAGCGCGTTGGCCAGAGAACAGATACAGCCGACCAGACCCTCGCTGCTGCGGGTCCGGCGATGCAGGGCCGCGGCTTCGCGATAGGCCAGCACGGCCGAGCTCGTGTCACCCGCGGACAGGTAGAGGTGCCCGGCGTTTTCGTGGACCCGGGCAAGCTCGAATTCATCATCAAGGTCCATGGCGAGGCGGGCGGCTTCGCGGAGGCTCTGCGCAGCCTGGTCATGCTCGCCGTTTCGGAGGCTGAGTTGGACGTCCGACAGGTGCAGCCGGATGCGGCCGATCGAGTCCTGCATATCGGTGAGAAACCAGGTCTCCGGCCTGCCGAGGCGCGCCGCGAAGTATGCCAAAGCCTCCTGCGACGGAGCCACCTTGCCGGACTCGACCTGGCTCACGTAGCTCTTCGAAAAGCGGTCGCCGCCGAGTTCCGACTGTGTTAACCCTAACTCGTGGCGGCGGCGGCGGATTTTGATGCCGAGTCCGTGACCTGCGCGGACTGAAGCAGTGAAGTCCAGAGGGGTCCACCTCCGCTGCGGCACTGTGGGCTCGATTCGCAGTTATCCTGCGCTTTACCTCCCCGGGCGTTCTCCCCGCTCCGGCAGGCTCATACTCCTTGGGTATGCGGGACTGTGGCATGCATGGGAGAACCGGCCTCGGCATCCGTCGCACCCTCGGGCGGATCGGGCTGGCGTTTGCAGTGTTGTGCCTGCTCGCGGCATCAGGCGGGCCAATGCTCGGCGTGAGCCGCGAGCCCGATTCGCAAGTGCGCGTGGACGCGGAGACGGTCTCGGCGCTCGCCGGCAAACTGGTCGTCGTGGATCCCGGCCACGGTGGGTGCGACCCCGGGGCGAGCGCCGGCGGCGTCGCAGAAAAGCACATCGTGCTCGCTATCGGGCTGCAATTGCGCGACCTGCTTGAGCAGGCCGGCGCCGCCGTGGTGATGACCCGGACCGAGGACGCCGATCTCTCGCAGCCGATTCCCGGCCAGAAGAAGCGAACTGACCTTTTGGCGCGCGCAGCGCTGGTTGCCGATGCCCGTCCCGAGGTGATGCTCAGCATCCACGCCAACAGTTTCTCGTCGTCGCGGTGGCGCGGCGCGCAGGTGTTCTTCAACGAGAAGGACCACCGAAACCGGGTCTTGGCCGAAGCCATCCAGGCCGAACTGGTCCAGGTCACCGGGGTTGACAGGGCGGTGGCCAAGGACCGGCACCAACTGCTGCTCAAGGTCGTCGAGGTCCCGGCGGTGTGCGTGGAGGTGGGGTTCCTGACTAATGCCGAGGACCTCGCGATGATGCAGGACCCCGGGAGCAGACGCGGCTGGCGTGGGCGATCTGCAGGGGGTTGGCCGCCTACCTGCGCGATTCGTTGCGGCCGGCCGGCAGTACGCCCTGACGGTTTCATCAAACCAATCCCCCGTGGCAGACTACTGGCTGCAGGGCAGGAATGCCTTGCCTTTTACCCCGAAACCCTACCCAGTCGCCCACAGGCGGCGCGATTGTTGGAGGAGGGATCGAAGTGTCGGCCAACACAACGGTCCGCAAGGGCGTGATCGTCGGCGGGCTGTCGCCGCATCCACCGATCATCATCCCCGAGGTCGGCGGTTCTGAGCTATCGAGAGCCCGGCCTACCGTGGAAGGGGTCACGGGCCTTGCCAAGCGCTTCGTTGCAGCCAATCCCCGCACTGTGGTCGTGGTCGGGCCGCACGGGCCCGTGATGCGCAATTCGTTCGTAGCGCTCGGCAACCAGACCGTAGTCGGTGACCTCGCCGAGTTCGGCGCTCCACAGGTCCAGGTGTCCCTGCGGACGGACACCGACCTGCTCGCCGCGATTGCCGCCGAGGCCAAGGACGAGGGTCTCTCCGTCACCGACTTCGCGGAGCGGCACGGTCGGGGCCGCACCGCCGAGATGGACTATGCGACCCTTGTTCCGCTGTATTACCTCGACAAGGCCGGCTATGGCGGGCGGGTTCTGCTGATGAGCATGGCGTACACCGATCTTCAAGCCTGCTTTTCGTTCGGGCGCGTGATCCACCGGGCCGCGGCAAAGGCCGGCTTTCCGGTCGGAGTACTGGCGAGCGGTGATCTATCACACCGGCTCAAACCCGGTGCGCCCGCCGGGTACGACCCACGCGGAGCGGAGTTTGACCGTGCGCTCATAGATGCTCTGGCCAAGAACGACCCTGAGGCCCTGCTGTCGCTGGACCCCGAGTTGATCGAGGCGGCCGGGGAATGCGGGCTCCGGCCGGTCGCGATCATGTTCGGCGCGGTGACCGCAGCGGGCCTGGTTCCGACGGTGCTCTCCTACGAGGGGCCGTTTGGGGTCGGATATGGAGTGGTCGCGTTTGATGCGGGAAGCGGCGGAGGCGAGTCCGATAGGGAAGCCCAAGGAGAAGCGCAGTCCGCTGGCACCGGGGGCGAGCATCCTCTCGTTGCCCTTGCCCGACGCACGATTGAGACCTACGTGCGCGACGGCACGGTCATCCGGCCGCCCGCCTCCCCGGTTGGCGAAGGGCTTCCCGCCGCGGCCGGAGCTTTCGTGTCGCTGCACTTTCATGGTAACCTGAGGGGCTGCATCGGCACGATCGGCCCCACCCGGGACACGCTCAACGCCGAGGTCGTGCACAACGCAATCGCCGCGGCAACGGAGGACCCTCGCTTTACCGCGATCCATCCGTCTGAACTCGCGGACCTGGAGATCTCGGTGGATGTCCTCGGCAAGCCCGAACCAGTGGCGGATCGTGTGCAACTCGACCCCAAACGCTACGGGGTCATTGTCGAACGCGGCCCCAGGCGTGGCCTGCTGCTGCCGGACCTCGACGGGGTAGAAAGCGTGGACCAGCAGATTTCGATCGCCGCACAAAAGGCCGGGCTCAGCCCACGCGACCCCGGCCTCAAGTTATACCGGTTTGAAGTGGTGAGGTATCATTGACGGAAGAGCAGCCGCAGCCAGCCCCGGCAAGGTGGTGGCACCCCCTGCCCGATGCCCAGCCGCCGCAGACGGTCCAGTGCGAGCTGTGCCCGCAGGTCTGCCGGATCAGGCCCGGTGGCCGGGGCATCTGCCGTTACCGCCGGAACGTCAGTGGCACGCTTCGTGCTACCAGCTACGGGATGGTCTCGTCCTGCGGCTACGACCCGATCGAGAAGAAACCGCTCTACCACTTCATGCCGGGGTCTGTCATCTTTTCGGCGGGCACGGTCGGGTGCAACCTCGGGTGCGGTTTCTGCCAGAACTGGCAGATCTCCCAGTCCGAGGCGCCGACGCGGTACCTCGGCCCGGCGGACGCGGCTCGGCTCGCAGGGGCCGCAGTCAACGGCGGGAGGCGCTCGATCGGCATCGCCTACACGTACTCGGAGCCGCTGGTTTGGTGGGAGTACGTCTATGACACGGCCAGGGAGGTACGGCGGCGCGGCCTGGCCAACGTCCTCGTCACTAACGGGTTTGTGACGGAAGAGCCGCTACGTGAGCTGCTGCCGTTGGTCGACGCCATGAACATCGACGTCAAGGCGTTTACAGACGAGTTTTACCGGCAGGTCTGTCACGGGCGGCTTGCGCCGGTCCTGCGGACGGTCGAGCTCGCGCACGCCGCCGGGGTACACGTCGAAGTGACCACCCTGCTCGTCCCGGGGCTGAATGACGACCCCGCGGAAGTACGGCAGCTGGTTGACTGGCTAGGGGCAATCGATCCGGGGATTCCCCTGCACTTTTCGCGGTATTTCCCTAACTACCGGATGGCAGAGCCGGGGCCGACGCCCCTGTCGACGCTGGCCATGGCCAGGAGCATTGCCCTTGAGAGACTGGACTATGTCTATATCGGCAACGCACTGGCGGGCGAGGGGCTCGACACCGTCTGCCCCGGCTGCGGTTCGACGGCGATCAGGCGGGACGGGTACCGTGTTTCGCCGGACGGACTCCGCGGCGATTCATGCGCGACGTGCGGCCGGCGTATCGTTTCCCGTGCCGCGGGAGCTAGTGTGTTAAACTGATTAGTGTGACTGCCTGTCCCCATACCTAAATGGCAGAGCACTCAGGGGGAGCGCTTGTTGGACTGGAGAGTTCTCTGGACTACCCTGGGCCTCATCTTTCTCGCTGAGCTTGGTGACAAAACCCAGCTCACGACCATGGCCCTTTCTGCGCAGACGAAGGCCCCGCTTGCGGTCTTTGTCGGCGCCGCGGCCGCGCTTACCCTGACCTCGTTGCTCGGCGTTCTGGTCGGCGGCATCATCAGCCGGTACGTGCCCGCTCAATACATCCGCACCATCTCGGGAGTCTTCTTCATGGTCATCGGAGCCCTCCTGGTGTTCGGCAGGTCCTGACCATGCAGTTGCTTAGGCGCAGGCAGAACCAGGTTGCAGACGAAGAACTCGTCCGCCGCATCAGGCAGGGCGACGAGGAGTCCTTCGCGGCCATCGTCGAGCGCTACCAGGACAAGATCTACAACCTGGCTTACCGCATGCTTGCCAACCGCGAGGAAGCGGAGGACATCGCCCAGGAAACCTTCCTGCACACATACCGGGCGATCGATACCTTCCGGCTGGAAGAGCGATTCTCGCCCTGGATCTACAAGATCGCGTCCAATCTCTGCCTCGACCGGTTACGCAAATTGCGCCATCCGGTGGTTTCGTTGGACGAGCCGGTTGGTCCCGATGGTGATATACCGCAGCAGGTCGCCGACTGGACCAATTCGCCGGACAAGGTCTACGAATCGACGGAGATCCGCGAGGACACACAGGCGGCGATCTCGTCGCTGCCGCCAAAGTACAAGGTTGTAGTGGTCCTTCGCCACGTGCAGGACCTGTCATACGACGAAATCGCGTCCGTCCTGGGCATCCCCCAGGGGACCGTCAAGACCAGGCTTTTCCGGGCGCGGGAGATCCTGCGGCGCAAACTGTCCCAGACGTACGCCGCCAAGGCATCGGAGCGGGAAGGTGCTAACAGTGAAATGTGACGAAGTCTACCAGTGGCTGCAGGCGTATCTCGACACCGAGGTGACGGCGGAAGAAGAACGGATGGTCGAAAAGCACATCCGGGGATGCATTTCGTGCCGCAAGAAACTGCTCGAATTGGCGCAGACCATCAACCGTCTGGAGCAGACGGAGAAGCTGACGCCACGCCAGGACTTTACACGCAGGCTGTGGGAGAGGCTAGAGCAGGAGAAGAAGACGAGCGGGGGTGATCTCGCGTGACCGAAGGGCAACCCCCCACGCATATGTCACGTGAGCAGTTGGACGAAATCGTCGCGAAGTGTAAGCGCGATGTGGAGAAGAACCCGCGCAATTTCGCAGCGCATCACGATCTCGGCGTTGCGTATATGGAGATGCGCGAATTCGACGAAGCGATCAAGTACCTTGAGGCGGCCACCCAACTCGACCCGCGCAACCCGAGCGCGTGGTACCTGTTGGGGATCGCCAGGGCCGAGAAGATGCAGCTCGATGAGGCCATCGATACCTGGAAACACGTCCTCAAACTCAATCCGCGTCACGCGGGATCGCATCATTTCCTGGGGAAGATATACGCCCTCAAGGGGATGCTCGACGCGGCAGGTTTCCATTTCCGCAAAGCCATTGAGATCCAGCCCGAGCCGCGGTATCCGCTCGCACACGTCTATCTGGGCGAGGTGTACCTGGCCAAGGGCGAACGCGACAAGGCCATCGAGATCTGGCAGGAAGCGCTCCGCCTCCAGCCGGACAATTCCAGGCTCCGGGCCAACCTCGCGGGGGCGTATCTCGACAACCGCGACATCGGCAAGGCCATCGAGGAAAGCCAGAAAGCGTTGGAACTGGGCGAGGATACGGCAACCGTGCACTACAACCTCGGGCTTGCCCTTGGCGCCGTCGGCCACCTCGACGAATCCATCGACCACCTCAAGCGCAGTATCGAGCTTGACCCCGCCGATCCCCGCGCATACGTCAACCTCGGCGAGATGCACGCGATGCGCAAGGACATGGACGAAGCCATCAAGTCCTGGGAAAAGGCACTGGAGATCAACCCGCAGCAGCTCGACGCGATTTTCGACATCGGGGTTTCCAAGGCGCAACAGGGCGACATCGACGGGGCGATGAAGCAGTGGCAGGCCGCTCTGGAGATCGACCCCAACTACATGCGGGCCCTGATCAACGTCGGAGCGGTCAAGGCCATGAACTCCGACTTCGATGGAGCCCTCACCTACTGGGGCAAGGCCGCGGAGATTGACCCCAACAACCCGGACATCCATCTCCAGCTTGGCGGGCTGCACCTCAAGCGGGGAGATTTGGATCAGGCACAGGACGCAGCAGACAAGGCTCTGGCGCTCGACCGGCAGACGGCGCGGCCGCTGCTGCTCCAGGGTACGGTGGCGCTGCGCAGAGGCGACTACGAGGCTGCGGCTGCGGCTTGGGCCGAGGCCAACGCACGCGATGCCAATTTCGCACTCACAGACGTCGTCTTCATCCGCACAGCGATCGGCCCGGACGAGCTCGCCAAGCTGTCCGACCACGTGCGTCGAAGCCGCAACAAGGCAGCTCAAGAGGCCGTTACGGCGGTGCAGAGCATCCAGAAGCTAAGCGCGGAGCAGGCAGAGAAGGCGCGGCACTAGCCAGCGGTCCGGCAGGCATAGGGCCCCCCGGTAATCGGGGGGCTTTTGGCTGGGATCGCAGATGGCAGGCGAGGCCGCGGCGGCGGCGGCAGTGGGGCGCGCTGCGGGGGAGTCAGGCTACGCCCTCGGCAGCCGCACGGTGAACACGGCCCCGCCGCCTTCCGGGGCGTTTCTCGCGGAAACCGTGCCCCCGTGCGCGAGCGCGATTTGCTTGACGACCGCAAGACCGATGCCGCTCCCGCCCGTGCTGCGCGCGCGTGACGGCTCGGCGCGATAGAGCCGGTCAAAGATGTGCGGCAGGTCCGCCGCCGGGATTCCCGGCCCCGTATCGGAAACCACGATATGAAGCTCGTCACGCCCCGGGTGGTCGCCAACCTCCATCTCCACCGCCCCGCCCCTGGGCGAGTACTTGATGGCGTTGTCCAGCAGGTTGCTGATCACCTGGCTGAGGCGGTCGCGATCGCCGTTGACCCATGCCGTGGCGGGTTTGCCTGTGTTCACGGCCAGTTCAATCCCGCGCTCCTTCGCCTGCGCCACGAACCCCGCCGCGACGGCGGCGGCCAGTTCACCAAGGTCGATCCGGGACAGCGGGCCGACTTCACTGGGCAGCGCGGACCTGCGCAGGTCGGCGATGAGGCGCTCGATCCGGCCGATCTCGCGTTGGAGCCCCTTGACCGCGGACGCCGGGTCGGGGAACACGCCGTCGAGCAAGCCTTCGGCATACCCGCGCACCGCCGTCAGCGGGCTACGCAGTTCGTGCGCCAGGTCTTCGACCAACCGCTTCCTCAATGCCTCGGCTGCCGCCAACTGCGAGTCGAGGCTGTCCACCGCAGCGCCCATCTCAACTACTTCTGCGATGGCGCTCGCCTCGGCCGCCGCACCACCCTCTGGGCCAACTCCGCCGGCTGACCGGTACTCCCCGGCTGCCAGCCTGCGGACACGCTCGGCCAGCCGTGTGAGCGGGCGTGCGACGCTCGTTGCCCCGACGAAACCCGCAAGTCCGGCCACCGCGGCTCCGATCAGGCCGGCAATCAGGACGCTGTCGGTCAGCCGGCGGTCAAAGCCCGTTGACGTAAACAGCTCGCGCATCATCTGCATGCGGCCGTGGCCGTGCCCGCTGCCCTGCCACCCGATGTCGTCCAGCAGCCGTTCGACGTCGCGCGTGACGTACCACCGGCTTAGAACGGCGGCCACGGCTGTTGCCAGGAGCACGGTGCATACAAGGGTCAACGCAATGCTGACCCGCAGGCTCATCCGGCGGCCAGTCGGGCCGGTGCCGGACCCCGCGAATTGCCTAGACGACAACCGCTTCCACCTCCTCCCGCCAACGATAGCCGAGGCCCCAAACGGTTTCGACGGGATTGACGGCCGAGCGCCCGGCCGCCGATACCGCCTCGTCCAGCTTGCGCCGCAGGTTGGCAATGTGGACATCGACGGAACGCTCCGTGACATCGGCGTCGTCGCCGCGAAGCCGCTCAAGCAGTTCCGGCCGGGTATAGGTGCGCATCGCGCGGCCGGCCAGGGTTTCGATGAGGGCAAGTTCCGACCGGGTCAGGTTCAGTTCCTGGCCGAAATAGAACGCCCTCCGATCGGCCCGGCTCAGCCACAAGCCGTCGATCTCCTGATGCCCCTTCCCTCCGGTGTTGGCTGCTGGGGACGCTGATTCCGGCGTGCTTGTACCTGCGGGCCGGGCGGCCGTACTACCTGCGGCAGCCGTCCGCCGCGAGACGGCCGCGATGCGCGCCATCAACTCGCGGGGGCTGAACGGTTTCGTCACATAGTCGTCTGCGCCGAGGCGCAGGCCCGCGATCTTGTCGATCTCCTGGTCGCGCGCCGTCAGCATGATTACGGCAACGCCAGGACGGAGCCGGCGGAACTCCGCGACCAACGAGAATCCGTCGATCCCAGGGAGCATCAGATCTAAAAGCACGAGGTCGGGCGCGGCGGCCTTGAACGCGCTCAGGCCGGCGTGCCCGTCGGCGGCCTCGGCGACCGTATGGCCCTCTGCAGTAAGGTACTGCCGAAGCACCTCACGAATCCCTTCTTCGTCCTCGACCACCAGAACGCGCATGCCGTCCACCTCTTTGGCGCCATCTTACCATCCTTTGTTGAGAAATCCGTTAGCCCTCGCTCGCGGGAATCCTTGCTCTGTAGGAGGTGGTGGCGATGCGCGAGGGGTTTACCCTGGGCAACCGGCTCAGGGTTGCGCGAGCCGAGAGGGGCCTGTCGCAGGAGGACCTTGCCAGGATGGCCGGGGTCACCCGCCAGACGATCAGCTATATCGAGACCGGGCAATACTCGCCGTCGACCAAGCTCGCACGCGCGGTTCAATCCCGGAGCGGGACGAACGCACGGTGATGATCGAGAACGTAAGCTATCGCCTGGGCTACACCGTGGCGGTGTTTGCCCTGTTGCTTTCGGTGATGTACCGGTCGTTCTACCGCAATGACCCCAGTTGGGACCTCTTGGTCGCTGCTGTGGTGGCACTGGCCCGTTGAGAAAAGCGGTCTGGCGGTTTGTCGTCGACGGCGGCGAGGTGCCGGCCGCGGGCGTCCTTCATGCCCGGCGGACGAACGCCGCCGCTTCGGCGACCGCGGTTTCCACGGAAACCAGACGCTTGCCGCCGGTTGCACGCTCCCGCAGTTCCACGAAGCCATCCGCGAGCGTCCTGGCCCCCACCGTCACCCGTAGCGGCCAACCAAGCAGGTCGGCGTCCTTGAACTTGACCCCCGCGCGTTCGCCGCGGTCGTCCAGGACTACCTCGACACCCGCGTCTCGCAACTGCTCGTAGATCATTGTCGCAACCCGCTCCTGTTCGGTGTCGCGGTCGTTGACGGGCACAACACCGACCTCGTAAGGCGCCGCCGTCAGCGGCCATACAATGCCATCCTTGTCGTGGTACTGCTCAACGATTGCGGCGACCGTCCGCGAGATGCCTATCCCGTAGCAGCCCATGACCATCGGGCGGATGGCGCCGGTTTCGTCGGTGAAGCTGGCCCCGAAGGCCGCGCTGTATTTGGTGCCCAGCCGGAACACCTGGCCCACTTCGATGCCGCGGCCGATCGACAGCGGCCGCCCGCACTCGGGGCACCGGTCGCCGGCCTGCACCTCGCGGATGTCCGCGACCTGATCCCACGAGAAGTCACGGCCCGGCCGGACCCCCGTCAGGTGCGCATCGTCTTGGTTGGCTCCCGTCACGGCTTCCCCCATGGCCGTCACGGCATGATCCGCGACGACGATGACATCGCGCAGGCCGACAGGCCCCGCGAAACCCACCGCCGCCCCGGTGATCTTCTCGACGGCCGCGGCATCCGCCAACTCGACCCCGGCCACGCCGAGGGCCCGGGCAAGTTTGGCGGTGGCCAGTCCGTGGTCGCCGCGAACCAGCGCCGCGGCATGCCTGCCGTCCGGCGTCGTGACCAGCAACGTCTTAATCAGCGCGGCCGGGGCCACACCAAGGAAATCAGTCACTTCCCTGACCGTATGCATCCCGGGGGTGGAGACGAGGTTGGGACCGGTTCCGCCGCCCGGTCTGTTGCCGCCGGCGGAGTGCCCTATAGCGTCCCCCTCTCCGCCGCCTGCGCCGCCGTGCCCGCGGTCGCTGACCTCCGCCTGTTCGAGGTTGGCGAAGTAGCCACACTCGCCACAGGAAACCGTCGTGACTTCTCCCGCGTCGGACGCAACGACAAACTCGTGCGTGCCTGATCCGCCGATCGCCCCCGAATCGGCCAGAGCCGGCCGCGCATCGAGGCCGAGCCGGGCGAAGATCCTGCCGTACGCCTCGTACATCCGCTCATAGCTGCGGGTCAAGCCGTCTTCGTCGCAGTCGAACGAGTAGGCGTCCTTCATCATGAACTCCCGGCTCCGCATTACCCCAAAGCGGGGCCGGATCTCGTCCCGGAACTTGAGGTTGATTTGGTAGAGGCATAGCGGCAATTGCCGGTACGAACGCACCTCGCCACGCACGAGGTCGGTGATGATCTCCTCGTGGGTCGGGCCAAGGGCGAACTCCCGCGAATGGCGGTCCCGCAGCCGGAACAACTCCGCTCCGTAGTCAAGCCACCTTCCTGACTCCCGCCACAACTCGGCGGGCTGGATGATGGGCATCAGAATCTCCTGCGCCCCTGCGCGGTCCATCTCCTCGCGCACCACAGCCGCGACCTTGTGCATCGCCCTGAGCCCAAGATGCAGCCAGGTATACGTGCCGCTGGCGGATTGCCGGATCAGCCCGGCCTGGAGCATCAGGCGGTGGCTGACCGCCTCGGCGTCTGTGGGCGCAGCTCTCAACGTAGGAGCGTGTAGTCTTGACATTCTCACGGGCTAACTCCCCCTCATCAGCGTCTGGGGACGCTACAGCAACAAAAAGACCGCCCGTCCAAGGACGGCGGTCCGTGGTACCACCCTGGTTTGGCCCCTCACCACGCAGCGCTGACGGGGCCCTCAGCCGCGCCGACG
This sequence comes from Bacillota bacterium, assembly GCA_040766985.1. Taxonomy (GTDB): domain Bacteria; phylum Bacillota; class Sulfobacillia; order JAUYEG01; family JAUYEG01; genus JAXGPL01. Next base: position 11,319 of record JAXGPL010000016.1, on the reverse strand, counting down.
CCCATTGCCGGCGCGCGGGCTGGGTATCGGCCAGCCGGCCGGCGCCTCATCGGCAGCCGCTCCGCGGTGGGTTGGGCAGAAACCTTGCCTGCGGGGCCTTGCAGCCACCGAGCCCCGCTCTCTTAAGGAGTCATCCGCCTACTGGTCCGCATCATCGCGCGGCGCCACCCGTGCGGCGCCCTGCTATTTGGCCCATTGTAACACGGAAACCCGCCCCCAGCCAGACGCGGGGCGAGCCTATTGCGCCAGCGGCAATGCAAAGCCGGCGCACGTACCGCATCCGCGGGTGCTCCTGATCCAGACCCTGCCGCCGTGCGCTTCGATCAGGCCTTTGACAATGTAGAGCCCAAGGCCGAGGCCGCCCTTTGGCGACCCCGGGGTGCGGTAGTACGGCTCGAACAGCCTGCGCTGATCCTCTGGAGCCATGCCCGCGCCCTGGTCGATGACCTCGATGACGGCTTCACCCTTTGCCTTGCCCACCTTGATAACGACGGGCTGCGGCGGGTCGGAGTATTTGAGGGCGTTGGTGAGGAGATTGAGCAATGCTCGAACAATGCGGTCGCGGTCAACCAGGGCACACACGGCCGTCTCGCCTTCGCAAACTTGCAGGACGATCCGCTCCACCTCCAGCGCGTTGCGGTGGTCCTCGATCACGTTGCAGACCAACTGGCGGAGATCGAGCGGTTGCCTGCGGAGCTCGACGGATCCGTTCTCGAGCGAAGCGGACTCCAGAAGGTCCTCGATCATGCTTGACATCCGCTGTGCCGCAGCCTTGATCCGGTTGGCGGACCCGAGTACTACTTCAGACGTGGCCGGGAACTGCTGGATGAGCTGCGATCCCGCGGAGACCACCGCGAGCGGCGTCCGCAGGTCGTGAGAGAGGATTTTGAGCAACTCCTCACGCGTGCGTTCCAGGCGCCGGACCTCCGTCACGTCGAGGAACGTGCAAATCACGTAGCGGATGGCGCCCTCGCTGTCGTGAAGCGGCATCCCACCGACTACGAGCTGTCGCTTGCCTCCGTCGCGGCGGAGCATAAAGTACTCCTCGCCCTTGACGACATCGCCCCGCATCACCCTGTGATAAAGCCGCTCGTCGTCTTTGAGGGCCCTGCCGTCAAGAGTCGTGAAATCAGGCAGAACCAGACCGCCGCCGCCTGACTCGCGGCCGGCGATTTCGTACCACTTGCGATTCTGGACGAGGACATGGCCCTCGTTGTCAAAGACGACCACCCCTTGATCAAGGCTATTGAGGACGGACTCGAGAAGCAGGGAATGCTCGCGTATCTCGTTGTTGCGTCCTTCTAACTCCTTGAGCAGGGCCTCCCTCTGCTCCATGGCCTCGACCCATGAGGTGACGTCAAGCGAGATGCCGGCGAGGAGTCGCCTACCGGCTGCGTCAACGAACGGGACCCTAAAGGACCGGCGGTGCACCTTACCGCCGTTTGGCCCTGATACGGTGAAGTCCGCCTGCCGTGGCTGGCCGGACGCCACGATCTCCTTGTCAACCTCAGCGACGACTTCTGCCTCGTCGGCCGTCTGGATATCGTACACAGTCCTGCCCGGCCACTCCTCCGGCGCAAGGTCGAACATCTCCTGCATCGCCTTGTTGACCCAGACGTAGCGGCCAAGGTCATCCTTGATGTAGGCGAGCGAGGGTAGGGCGTCGAGGAACAGCTGGAGCAGGCTGGCCCCGTCCGGCGGCGCAAGGTCGCTCGCGTTCGGCGGCCGAAGCAGGGTCAGGACACTGCCCGGCTGAGCTGTGCCGAGGGGCGCGCAGAGGCCACTCCACGGCCCGGACTGGCCGAAGCCGTCTGTGAGAAGGAGGCGGGCGGGTGCTGGCGACTCGGTGCGCTGGGCAGTGGCCATGGCCTCACGCCATTGGCTTCGGGTCGCGTCGCTCATGCGGAGCTCGCCCAGTCCCCTCCCGGCCGCGCCGTCGGCGCTGATCCCCAGCATCGCCGCGGCCCTGTCGTTGGCGTAGATCAACCGAAAGAGGTGGTCGTGGGTAGTGACGAAGTGCGGGGAACAACCGGCCAGGGTACGAAAACACTGCTCCCAGTAGTTGCTGAAGGCTCGCTGAGGCTCGTATTGGCCGCTCAACCCGAGTCACCCCCGGTTGCGACGGTAACGTCCCTGTGCGGTGGTTTCCACCCGGCTAGGAAAATTCCTACAGCAGGGCCCAGGATAATAGTTCGACAGCACCCGCTCGACATCGGGGGCCGCATGCGGTACCCTGCCGTACTGCGGTAGCCCGCAGACGTTACCGCTATTTTCCGCGTCCGGCCTGCTGCCTAGGTCATCGGGTGTTGGGTACGAGTCGGGCCAGCAGAGGCTTGGCAGCGCGGTAGTTCAGGCTTTTGGTCTGGAATAGCATCTTGCCGCTCATCGTGACAATAATCACCTTGTCCGACTCGTTGTCGTCATCGTCCCCCTCCACGAGCCGGATCGATTTGATGACCCGCGGTTCGAGGGCGAAGTTACCCTGGGTTTCGCGGAGGATTTGTTCCGGCTCCATCTCCAGATAGCGCTGGTGAAACACGAATCCCGTCGCCATCGTGCTCATCCAGCGGCCCATCAAACCTTTGCCCTCGGCCTTGGCCTCAGCGGCCGCCGCCGCTACCGCATCATTGAGCATCTTCTGAGTCGCCAGGGCAAAGATCAGCCGCTTTGAGGTAACGACTAGGTTGAATCTCTCGTATGAGAGCAAGCTCTTCTTGCGGCCCAGATTGGGGATAACGCCGAGGACGACCTCGTCGTCAGGCTGGGGTGCGTCGGCCTGCGTCCCGGCCTGGGCCGGGCTGCCGCATTGGCCGCAAAAACGTGCGCCCTCGGCGAATGGTGTACCGCATTGGGTGCAGAACCGGCCGGCAGGCGTTGACATATTAGCCACCTCTGATGACGTAGTCGTGGACGCCAGGCGGCGGGCCGGCATCCGGCGTAGAAAGAGTTTCCGGTAGCCGCATGAGGTTCCTGCTCCGCGCCGGGAAGGAACACCGGACCCTGGAACCGAAGCGAGCGGGATAGCTCCACTGAGTCGGACTGGAGGAAGTCTCAACATGAGATTGCAGGTAAAGGCCAAAGATCTTCTCAACCACTGGAAGGGCGAGGCCTATAGCTTTGGTCCCGGTTGTCTCGAATCCGCCGGCAGGCACGCTGCCGCCTTGGGGCGCTCGGCGCTGGTAATCGCGAGCGAGTCAAGATGGCTTCGCCCGGCGCTCGACCAGGTGATCGGGTCTCTTTCCGCCAACTCCGTCGAGCTTGCGGGCGGTCCTGTTCCGGGCGCCGCCCCAAATGCTCCGCGCGGGGACGTGCTCCGGCTGGCGAAAACCGTCTCCTCCCGGAGGCCGGAGGTCATCGTGGCCGTAGGCGGGGGCAGCACGATCGACGCTGCCAAGGCCGCGGCAGTCCTCGCGGCGCTAGACTGCGAAGAGGCGACGATCGAAACCTTGTTCGGCACCGGGATGGCGCGGGCTGCGCTTGATGGGGCAGGGGTTTCCGCGGCGCCGGTTGTTGCCGTGCAGACGGCGAGCAGCTCGGCAGCCCACCTGACCAAGTACTCCAATATCACGGACCTTAAGACCGGACAGAAGAAGCTCATCGTGGACGATACGCTTACACCCCCGCGCGCCGTGTTCGACTACGACCTGACCCACAGCATGCCGCCGGCACTGACCGCCGACGGGGCGTTCGACGGGATTGCGCACTGCCTGGAGGTGCTATACGGAGCTCCGGCTGCGGACCTGGAGGAGGTCAACGAAATTGCGCACACGGGGGTCGAGCTCCTCGTCAAGTACCTTCCGGCCGCGGTGGACGACTCCGCGGACGGAGAGGCGCGCGTCGCCCTCGGCCTCGGCACGGACCTCGGCGGCTACGCCATCATGGTCGGCGGGACCAATGGACCGCATTTGAACAGTTTCTCGTTGGTCGACGTCGCGCCGCACGGCAGGGCGTGCGCCATCCTCAACCCGTACTGGACGGTGTTCTTCGCGCCGGCCATCGAGCGGCGCCTCGCTGGCGTCGCCGAGATCTACAAACGCTATGGATACCTGCACGAGGATCTCGAGCAGTTGCGAGGCCGTCAACTCGGCGAAGCCGTCGCCCGCGCGATGATCGCCCTCAGCCGCAAACTTGGCTACCCCTGGCGCCTTGAAGAACTGCCGGGCTGGGATTCGCGATATATCGAGCAAGCTCTGCGCGCCGCAGCCGATCCACAGCTTTCGATGAAGCTCCGCAACATGCCGGTCGCGCTTGAAGCCGGATCCCTGGAAACCTACATGCGCCCAGTGCTCGAGGCCGCTGCGTCGGGCGACCTCGGGCTCATCCCTGCTGTCCAGGCACCGGTGGGCTGATGGCAACGGCAACCATGACGGTTGAGTTTGATCTCGGCCGGTGGAAGGTGCCGGTTGAGGCGCCGGCCTGGGCCGACGTGCTGACGATGCGCAAGGTCGAGCCGCTGGCCTATCCCGCTGTCGCGGTGCGGGCGGCGCTCGCAGACCCGATGGGGTGCCCGCCGTTGGGTGCCGTCGCCGCCGCCAAGATCGCGGCCAACCCTGAGGCAAAGGCCGTGGTTGTCATCTCCGACAACACCCGCCCTGTCCCGTACCGCGGCGATTCGGGCATCGTGTGGCCGGTGGTTTCCGCTTTACTGGAGCATGGGTTCCGCGCCGAGCATGTGACGGTTCTGGTTGCCACCGGCACACACCGGGCGATGACCGGCCAGGAACTGGCCCAGATGCTCGACCCGCAGGTGATAGCGGCAGGCGTACGCCTGGCGAACCACGATTGCCGCGACCGTTCATCGCTGCGGTACGTCGGGACGACGAGGCGCGGGACGCGGCTTGAGGTCAACACGACCTACCTCGACGCGGACCTGAAGATCCTCACCGGCCTTGTGGAGAGCCATTTCATGGCCGGGGCGTCCGGCGGGCGCAAGGCGATCGTCCCGGGTCTGATCGGAGAGGACAGCACCTTCATCTTCCACGGCGCGGAGATGCTTGCCGCGCCCGGAGTCGCGGACCTGGTCCTCGAAGGCAACCCGTGCCACGAAGAGGCGCTCGAAGGGGCGTTGCTGGCGGGCGCAGATTTCATCGTGAACGTTACGTTGGACAGGACTTTCCGGCTGACCGGCGTCTTTGCAGGCGAACTCCAGGCTGCCCACCGCGCGGCCGTCGACACCCTCAGGTCTTACGCCGGCATCCCGGTTGACAGGTTCTACGACGTCGCCGTGGTCCACGCCGGCAGGGTCGGGATCAACCATTACCAGGCGGCCAAGGCCGGCGTCGTCGGCGCCTCAGCGCTGCGCCCGGGGGGCAAGCTGGTCATCGCCGCTCACCACACGGACGTCGACCCCATCGGGAGCGCGCGATACCGCACCTTGTTGCACCTGCTCAAGCTGTTCGGCCCCGAGCGGTACGAGCGGTTGATCATGGCGCCCGAGTGGCGCTTTGTGCCCGACCAATGGGAGCCGCAGATGTGGGGCAAGGTCCTCGCAAAGGTCGACCCGCGTGACCTCTACTACTGCGGCACGGGCCTTGAAGCTGCGGATTACGAAATCATCCCGGGCTTCGATGGCCACACGTTGCTGCCGGAGGCCGAGCGTTACGGCAAAGAGCCCGCTGAGCTTGGGACGATGATGGGAGCGGCGGTGCGGGAAGCGGTCAGGCGGCACCACGAACGTGAGGGTCGCAGGCCAAGGGTGGCCGTGCTTGCCGACGGCCCCTACGGAATCCCGGTGGTCAGATAACCCGCGGGCTGCGCGGAGCCGCGTCGTCTGTCTGGGTACCGGCAGCCTCACCTTCCTCAGCCGGCGGCTCAGGACGCCTCTGCGGCCGCGGCGCCTGCTTCCCCGTATCCGGGTGCTCACGCTCGAAGATCACCCAGATCAGGTTGAGGAAGAACATCGCGGCGGCGGCCATCCGCGAGATCCCGCTCGGCGAGAAGAGATAAACCCAGATCGATAACGTGGTCACTACGCCGACCTCGATGACGTGCAGATCCATCCCCAGTCCCTCCTTGCCTTGAAGACAGTTTACACCGAAAGGCTGTCCCATGCTTCGCCGCTTCGGGAGCTTTGGCGGCTTAGGCGCTTTGGCGCTCCGGAGGCATGCCTTCTTTGCGCCGGCGGTCATCTATCGCAGGAACTCCAATAGTAGCTAACGAAGGCTTTGCTGTTTCCGTTGGGGGTGACCCGCGCATGGACCGCCGTCCCATCCCACGGGCTGCGCAGTCGCCGCGCCTTCCCGGCTGGAAGGCAATTGTCTACGGCCTGGGGTCCTTTGCCTCGACGATGCTGACCACCCTCATCGTGACCTGGCTGATGTTCCATGTCACAGGTTCGCACGACGAGGGCCTGACCGGAGGAAGCGGCGCCGGGTTCGGCGTTTTCGGGCTGGCGATGGCCCTCGGCCGCGTCACCGATGCGCTCGCAGACCCGGTGATCGGGCGTTGGAGCGACCGCACCCGGAGCCGCCTCGGCCGCCGGCTGCCGTTCGTGCTCGGCGGCGCTGTACCAATGGGCCTGGTCTTCATGATGCTCTGGTTGCCTTACACCGGGGTGCCCATCATCCTGCGGGCCCTGCGGATGTCTGTGACGCTGTCGCTGTTCTTCGCGCTCTACACCGTGGTGGTCTGCCCGTACCTCGCCATGCTGCCGGAGATTGCGACCGACTCGGCGACCCGCGTCAAGCTCTCGAGTATCCAGGCCACGGCGTCGGTAGCCGGCGGCGGTGTCACCGTGCTGCTGTCGGCCAAGCTCTTTGACCGGATCGGCGTCCAGGTGGGCAACGCTGTCCTGGCCTGCGCTGCCGTGTTGTGTTTCCTGGTGGTGGGGTTCGCCTTTGCCAACGGGCCGCGCCGTGAAGACCCCGTCCGCGCACGCCCCGACAAGCCCTCCGGGGTCCGCGGCCCAATCGCAGATGCGGTGCGGCTGGTTTCCGGAAACCCTGCCTTCGGCCAGTTCCTTCTGGGCTTCGCAGCTCTCTGGATCGGCCTGAACATGGTCAGTATCTCCCTGCCATATCTCGTAACGCTTGTGCTGCAACAACCGCGCAGCGCCGTCGGCACCCTGGGGCTGTTCAACATCGCCGGCACCGCCGTCGCAATCCCGCTGGTCGCGAAAGTCGCCGCCAGGGTCGGCAAGGTCATCGCCCTCCGCAGGGCGGCGCTGTGGTTGGCCGTGGTGCTGCCGCTGACCATCAGCGGGCGGTTCGGCACGCTTGCGGCGATCGTCCTGGCTGGGCCGGCGTTGGCCTTCGTGTACACACTGACGAGCCCGATCCTTGCCGAAATCACCGATCACCACCGCGAGGTGCACGGCGACGGCGAGGAGGCGCTGCACTTTGGGGCGCAGGGGCTGGCCCTCAAGGGGGCGCTAGCGATTTCTGCCTGGGTGGTCGGCATGGTCTTTTCCCAGTTCGGCGCGTTGCCCGGTGTGGCGTGGGGCCCCCGGGCGGTGGGCATAATCGCCGGTTGCCTGTGCGGTGTGGGAGCATGGTTTCTGGGAAGGGCTGGGCGGCTGCTGGGGCGTCCTGCGTAGGCAGGACGTGCCGGCAGCCTACCGAAGGGTAGACTAGCTCCGGCACCGGCTGGAATAACACACGTGCTTGAGATGGGGGGCTGGCATTGTCAGGCGAGGCGAAGCAGAAGCAGGAGAAGCAAGGCCTGTTGATGATCTATACCGGCAACGGCAAGGGCAAGACGACTGCCGCTCTCGGCCTCGCGATGCGCGCGGTAGGGCACGGCAGGCGCGTCTTGATGCTGCAGTTCATGAAGGGCGACGACTCCTACGGCGAGTGCAAGGCCGCCCGCATGCTGCCCGGGTTTGAAATCGTACAGAAAGGTCTGCCCACGTTCGTCGAGCGCGGCAACCCGGGAGCCGAAGATCTCAGGCTCGCCGGTGAGGCCATCGCCGAGGCTAGGGATGCTCTGACTTCGGACAAATGGGATATGGTCATCCTCGACGAGATCAACGTCGCCGTCGACTACGGCCTGGTCCCGCTGGCGGCAGTGCTGGAGTTGCTCGACGCCCGCCGGCCCGGGCTCGACGTGGTGCTGACCGGGCGCGGCGCGCGGCCCGAACTCGTCAAGCGCGCCGATATGGTCAGCGAGGTATTGGAGATCAAACACCACTATCAGAAGGGCGTTCCCGCCCGTGAGGGCATCGAGTACTAGTCATGGGCTCAGGCCGGGGGCTGCGGACAGCGGGCTGCCCCGTCGGTGGTGCCGTGGGGCACAACGTCGGGGCGGGGGCGGTGTCGAGGAGCACAACGCGGCGGCGGACCGGTGCCCAGGAGCACAACATGGCGCCAAGGTCGGTGCTCCTGGGCGCAACAGCCGCGAAATCGTGCCGTGGAGCACAAGTGAGGACACGGGATTGCGCCCACGGGTGCAACTCGCCGCGAGACTTGCTCCCGTCGGCACCAACTCGCTGCAGTCGCCGGCGGCCGGGGGCGGCCCGCACCGCCAAGACGCCCGCTCAAAGCGCAAAGCTTGATGCGCAACGCGCAACGCGCCATGCGCCACGCGCAACGGAGGAGGTAGGTTCAATGGACCGGATGACCGGCAAGCACTGGCTACAGGAGCTCACCTGGGAAGAGATCCGGGATCACCTGCAACACGACGACGTTGTCTTGCTGCCCGTCGGGAGCACTGAGCAACACGGGACGCACCTGCCCCTCGGTACCGATTCGTTGACCGCGATCGGGCTCGCCGCCGACGTGGCGATGGCAACCGGAGCGCTGGCTGCGCCACCCCTGTGGTACGGTTGGTCGCCGCACCACCTGGCTTACCCCGGTACCATCACCCTGGTGCCGGAGCACCTGGCCGCCGTTGTCGTCGATATCGGGACCTCGCTTGCCTATCACGGCTTCGGCAGGCTCGTCATCATCAACGGCCACCGGGAAGCCAACCTCGCCCCGCTCAAGATCGCGCAGACCCGCCTGGTCAACGAGACCGGGCAGGCTGTGGTGATCGTCGACCCTTACCACTTCGGGGCAGAGGTGGGGATGCGGATCCGCGCCTCCGAGCCCGGCGGGGTCGGCCATGCGGACGAGTTGGAAACCGGCCACCTGCTCCACCTCCGGCCCGAACTCGTGGACATGGGCAAGGCCGTCCGCAACATGCCGCTGGAACGGCGGTTTTTCAGCAGCGATCCCTATGTGCCCGGGGATCGGGTGGTGGCGGCATCGAGCATCGAGGGGTACCGTGCGCGGACCACGCCGTATGGGACGAGCGGCGACCCGTTGCCGGCGACCGCGGAGAAGGGCAAGCTGTATCACGAAACGATGGTCCGCGACATGGTGGCTCTCATCGAGGACATGCGCAAAGCCAAGGTCGAGCTCAAGGCGGTGCGGCCGCCGGTGTAACTTTTCGACGCAGGCCGCAGGCGTCGCCACGAGAGGTGTCGCCTGCTTAGATAGAGAGTCGAGCGGTGCCGGTTGGTTCTGGGTGCACATTCTGGATATATACGCAGAATACTGGTCTAACAGGCAGGATAGTCTAGAGCCGGATGCGAAAGATAGTATTCGCAATCCGGTTTCCCTTTTTGGGGGTGCGCCGGGTATTTGATCTAAATTTCCACAACCCGACAGCTGGTTAACAACCTGGTAACCCCCAGGTGGTATGCTGTAGACGAGCCCTCCTGCTTACCCATGCAATCTGCACCAGGGGAGTTCTGTCACCAGCGAGGGGTGGGGAGATGGGTAGGTGGCTCCGGCGGTACCGCAGGTCCGGCCGCCAAGTGTGGCGACTGTTTAGCTGGGTCGCTCTTGGGGTGCTGGTCTTGGTTGTGGTCTCTGCCGCGAGCCAGTTGTTCCTCGGTCGTTCGTGGGGATTGGTGCCGTCGAGCGGACACGCAATGGCGCCCCGCATCCGCTCCGGTGGCATGATGCTCTGTGTGCCGTATGGACTCGGCGAGCCTAAGGTCGGAGACATTATCGTCTTCCGGCCGTGGACGATGGATCACGATCTATGCCGGCGGATCGTCGGGCAGACGCCTGAGGGTTGGCTGACCAAGGGCGACGGGCTCGAGCAGCAGGATCAGGAGTTGGGCGTCCCCGTGGTGGCCCGCGAAGAAGTCCACGGGTTCGTGCCGCAGATCGGCAGCGTCCCGGCCTGGCTTCCAGGCCTCGGCGTGCTGAGCGCAGCGCCGGGCAACCGTGGCCGGCTGATTGTTGCACTTGCCGCGGCGTTGGTTATCGTCGCTGTGCCGCCAGCCCGTGCAGCCAGTAAACGTCTTTCGGTACGGCGCAGGCGCGCGATGGCCGCGTCGAGGGCGTGGATCTACGGTGGGGCGGCTCTGATCTGCATCCTACTGGTGGTTGGAGCGACTCTTTGGGTCGGCGGGCATGCGGAGATCAGCCTTGAGTCCGAGGCGAGCACTCTCACCCGGAGCACAGCGACCGGCCCGGTCGACATCGGTATCTCACCTGCTGTCGGTCAGGTGATGGTGCGCAACGAGTCACCACTGGCGCTCCTGGTCTTGGCCTATGCGGAGCCGCAGGGCGACGCGAGGGTGGACAGGCCTTTCGCGGTTGTGCCTGCGAGGGGGTCGCAGGCGTTTTCGCTCGTTTCGGGCGCGGACCGGGCGGATTGGTGGCTCAACCTCGCCTACGCGCCGGCAATCGTCCCGGCAGATTGGCTGTACCCGCTGGCGCGGGACTGGGGACCAGTATGGGGATTCTCGGCTCTGGCGGTGATTCAGTTCGGATTGGCTGCGCTGGTCCTGTACGGGTTCGACTTGGCATTGGCAAGTATCAGGCGATGAGTAACAAATGCATTGACCGGTTTCGACAATCAATGTGTACGGAATTTGGACATACGGCCCAGTACGGGAGGGCTCAATGATGAGCAGAAAGGGTTTCCTGGCACTGATCGGCGCCCTGGTCCTCACGCTCGCGGTGATGGTTGGGGCCTGGTCGTACAGCATGGCGACGGTGACGAGTGAGGGGACGTTGAGGATCACCAGTTCGCCCGATGCTCTGATCGGTACCCCTGAGTTCGGTGTCGCTCCGATTATGGAGGTCGGCCGCGGCCAGACTGGCAAGAGGTCATTCGAGATTGCGGTGCGCACAGCAAACCCGGTGACCCTGGGTGTTGATGTGTCATTTGCCCCGCCCGGCTTGGGGCATGTGCTATCGATTGACGGTGACGGCAATTTGGTCGTCCAGATTACTCCATCGGCTAACCCCCCGGTAGCTCTGGACACCTACGTGATATTAGCTCAAGTCGTGGCCCAGGGGACCGGTTTCCGGGCGGCAATCGATGTGAGCATCCCTGTCGAAGTTGTGAATACGCCACCCGAGGCCGATCCGGCGACCCTCG
>JAXGPL010000015.1:0-63823 GCA_040766985.1 Bacillota bacterium | reverse complement strand
TCACTCGGCTGAATTCGGAGACAGGCTCCTAGAGCTTCACATCCACCTTATGCTTGCCGCCCGTCGGGCACCCTGCCGTCAGCGTGACGGTGCTTCCGGCCTTGGCCTTGACAACCCACTCCAGCTGCTTCTCCTGCTTTGGACCGCCGCCAATGCCCCACGGGCTGAACGTGGCCGCCGACCGGCCTTCGAGGTCGCCGACCTCGGTCTTCTCTTTGCCTAGCACAAACTCGCCGCCCTCCGGCAGACAGACGACAACCTCCACTGGTTTGGCAACTCCGACCTTCTTGGCCTGCGCCGTGAGGTTGGTCGCCAGGTAGCCGAGATTGCGCACGACCGCAGTCAACCTGTAGACCCCGTCCCCGACCCGCTCCCCCTTGGTTTCCGCAACCCGCACCAGCGGGGTGGTCAGCGCGTGTTTCATGGTGAACTTGCAGTTCTTCTCGCACTCCTCCTCGAGGAACTTGCCGGGAGGCGCGTTCTGGCGAACGGTCTTGGGCACCCAACCGCCGATCTCGACCTTGCCGAGTTGCGGGTGGTCAAACGGCGTCCAGTTGACGAAACCCTTGCCCTCCAGGGCCTCGTCCTGCCACGCCAACAGCTTGAGCTGGTCATCCTCGATGTCCTTGGGGGTCTTGTCGCGCATCTCTTTCTTCTTGTCGGCCCCGGCCCGGCCCATCATGTCCCAGAGTTCGGTCGTGTAGCCGATGATGCCGCGATGCTCGTAGACCCAGTCGATGAAGATGCCTGCGCGCGTGGCAGCCATATCGCCATGCGATGCCGGCATGCACTTGTAGCTGGTAATTTCCTCACCGCGCAGCCCAATCAGCTTGAACAAGCGCAGGTCGGCCGGGATCATCTTGTCGTCGCCCTTGTTGCAGAAGGCCCGGTAAATAACGCCGCCCGTCGTGTGGTAGGCCTGGATTGCGCCGATGTTCGGATGCGCGAGGATGAACTCGGCCATCGAACGGGTTTCCGGTTCGGAAAGAGGATACGGCCCTGCGCCCGACTGCCCCAGCGTCCAGTTAGCTGGGAAGTTACGGTTGATGTCCAGGCCGTATTTGGTCGGCGCGACCTCCAGCGGCACGCCCGGCTCACCGTAGATCTTGCCTTCGGGATAGATGCGGTAGAACGTCCCCTCTTCGTCATCCGGGTTGCGCAGGATCATCAGGCGGGGATCGTTCTCGGAAACCTTCCACGGACCGTTGGCATCCTCAACCCGCATCTGCAGGATCATACCGTCGCCGTTGACGTCCTCGGCACGCAGCCCGTCCTTCTCTTCCTCCTCTGGATAGGGCCGGACCGACGAACGCAACATCGTCGGCGTGGTCAGGTACAACTCGGCGCCGTCCGGGTTGATCCGCGGGATGATGTAGAACGCACGAGTGTCCAGCAGCTTGGTGACCTCGCCATCCGCGCCGTACCCGCCCAGCAGGTGGCGGATGGTGTAGCAGACGTGTGAACCCGTGACCTCGCCGGTGCGGATGTTGCCGTCAATGTACATGGCCGGCTTGTCTTCGGCAGGGCCTGTGGCGCTGTTCGTGACGGTCAGGCACCAGATGTCGCGGCCTTCATAGCTCTTGCCGATGGCACTCAGCGAGCACAGCTTGGGATAATCCCGCACTGCCTGCTCCAGGTACGACTTGATCTCGGCGTACTGGTAGAAGTGGTCGAACTTCAGATCGAGGGCCAATCTGCGGCCTCCTTTCGTCGGTGGAGCGTGTTTTGAGGGCTATTCGGGAGCCGAAGGACCCGCTCCTGCCGACTCGCGGCCTACTCAGGCGGAGGCGCTGTCAAATCAAGCTCAAGGTAGGTGGTTCCCTCTACGGGGTTATATCGATACGGGGCAATCTCCCGGAAACCGAGCTCATGGTAGAGCCGCCGCGCCGCGCGCATCGATGGGACGGTATCGAGCCGCATGGTCAGGTATCCCGCACTGCGCGCCTGCTCGATCGCCCCGACGGCCAGCATCTTCCCCAGGCCAATGCCGCGGAACTGAGGGGAGACGTAGAGGCGCTTCATCTCGGAAACCCCTTCCGCCCAACGACGCACCGCCACGCAGCCAGCGGGCCGCCCTTCAATCACTGCCACCAGAAGGGCGCCGCCCGGCGGCGCGTAATCGCCTGGAAGGCCTGCGACCTCGGCCCCAAAGCCCTGAAAGCCGAGGTCAAACGGCAGCGAACGGGCGTATTCGAAGAACATCTGCCGCGCCCACCCAACCAGCTCGGGACGATCCGCAAGAACGATTTCCATCGCAGGGCCCTCCATGCCAGGCTGCCGCAGGCGCATACCAATCGCCCCGGCGGACACCTACCGACCCCGCCGGGGCGTGATACTCCGACTTTCGTCGGCCTACTCCGTGCGGTGATGCAGGTGTGGCGCCGCGATGAACGACAGGCCCGCCCTGGTCAGCGCCTCAGCGGTCCGGTTGACTGCAAGGTGCTTGTTGATGTAGTTGGCCTGCAGGGCGTCCCAGTCCCCGCTCGCAAGGATCTCGTCCTTGTCCCGGAAGTAATCCAGGAGGTCGGAGGTATGTCCGCCGGCCGCTTCGATCTGCCGCTCAACCTCGGGGGTGCCGCCCTCGTGCTTGGCCGAGATGTTCTTGACCTTGGGGGCAATCGCGACCAGGTCGTCCAGGCGGTCGTAGGGCTGGCGTACGATGCTGCGCCAGGTTTCAACAATGTGGTGCTCGAACCTGACGACATCCTCGAAACCGAGTTCTTGGCGGAGGTACGCAGACGTCTCTAGGGTCTGGTTGTTGACGGAGTTGCTCCAGTTGAACCCGGCCAGCGGCGACGAGCCGTCCTCCCTGGCGAAGAGCTTTGCCCCGATCAGGGTCCACAACGCCGCAAAGGGATTGTCGTTGCCCATGAAGACGGAGATCTTAAACTCGAAGTCGATACCCAGCCGGTGCAGCATATACCCAAGGAAGACCGTACCCGGATTGACGTTAAGGACTTGCTTGACGCCGTAGGTTGTGTAGTAGTAGAGCATCTCGTCAACCCACTTGAGGGCGTGGTCGTTGGGCATGCCCACGCCACCAAAGTAACCGGTGATGGTCCCGGGACCGCCGAGGTGAACATTGGAGCCGTCAGTGCCCTTGGTGTCAAGGGTCTCGACGTAGCTTGTGTCCATGATCTGCATTGCGGCGGCAAACGCCAGCGTATCGCCATGATCCGCTTCCTGCTCTTTCATCTTGCGGACCCTGATATAGCGGGCCGGCATCAACTCGCCGTTGGCGATCGCCCGCTCGGCCTGGCCGCGCAGCCACGGGAAGTACTGGGCGGCCGAGATCTCAAGTGTGACCGCGTGCGAATCGTCAAACGCCATGCCCTCGACCCTGTCGCCAAGGACTTTGCGGCGGTATTGGTCAACAGAAATAAACCGCTGGGCCTCCGCCTGGCCGATGAGCCAGATCACGTCATCGAGATACGGCGTGTCGAGCTGTGCCAGACGGGACATCAGATTGTCGAGCCTGCGGGCTTCTTCCGCCTTGCGGTTGATCTCATCGGGTGTGCCGTACTTAGCGACCACGTCAAGCAGCGCGGATATTTCCTCGTTGTTGGGGTCGGTGAGGAGACGGTTGATTGCATCAAGATGGCTGTGTTCGATCCGGAGTCTGTCTCTAAGGGAGTCCAAAAGACACGACACCTCCTTTACATTGCTGCAACACTGCAACCAGGAGCAGGCTTAGTCATGAGATACTTCTAAGTATGCAGCGTGATTCCTGGCTTGACGGTTCGTGCGGATTGACTGCAGCGCCATAATGGGTATATATTCAAAACAAAGCACGCTTCGTTAAGTGCTTATCTAGGGGGAAAACCTGTGCCGAGGCCACCAAAGACCGCCGTGTGGGTTTCGTGCCGGACATCACCTACTTCAAGCCGGCCGGGGTTCCGTTGCGCCAGCTCGCCGAAGTTCGGCTCCGCGTTGACGAACTGGAGGCTCTCCGCCTCAAGGATCTCGCCGGGCTGGCGCAGGAAGAGTGCGCGCGGATGATGGGCGTGTCGCAGAGCACGTTGCAGCGCACACTAGCGTCCGCACGGTCCAAGGTCGCCGACGCGCTGGTGATGGGCAAGGCCATCAGGATCGAGGGCGGGCAGGTTCGCGTATCCGAACCTATGCCCTGCGATACGGCTATGCCCAGACGGAGGCGCAGGCACGGTCCCCCCTGGGCTAACGGCTCATATGATGATCAATTGGGCCACGGAGGTAAAGCCAAATGAGCAACTCTCGAGACGATACAGCGACTAAAGCAGGCGGTGGCCGAGAAGAGGCCGGAAACATCGCCGGCACATCTCCCGACCCGCTGGCTAAGCTTGCGCCGGCTGAGGGAGCAGGAGTGGGCAAAGTCATCGCGGTGATGAGCGGAAAGGGCGGTGTCGGCAAGTCCTCTGTCGCGGCACTGCTTGCGGTATCGCTCCGCAGGGCGGGCAATCGCGTCGGGGTACTGGACGCGGACATCACCGGACCGAGCATCCCGCGGCTGTTCGGCATCACCGAACGGCCTGCCATCGGCCCGAACGGGCTGATATTGCCGGTCGAGACCAAAACGGGGATTGAGGTCATCTCCATCAACCTCATGCTGAGCAATGAGGACCAGCCTGTGATATGGCGCGGCCCCCTCATCTCCGGGGCGGTTAAGCAGTTCTTTACGCAGGTCTATTGGGGCAATCTCGACTACCTGGTCGTCGATCTTCCACCGGGCACCGGCGACGCTCCGCTCACTGTTCTGCAGTCGCTTCCGTTGGACGGCATCATCCTCGTCGCGTCTCCGCAACAATTGGCGCACATGATCGTGCGTAAGGCACAGCACATGGCCCAGTCGATGTCCGTCCCGGTGATCGGCATGGTCGAGAATTTAAGCATCCTCCGCTGCCCTCATTGCGGCGAGGAGATTGCTCCCTTCGGCAAGGGAAGGGCCGAAGAACTTGCCAAGGAGGCCGGCCTCACGTTGCTGGCCAAGTTGCCGATCGACCCGGCGGTGGCGGAAGCCGGAGACGCGGGGACAATCGAGGACTACCAAGGCGAATGGGTTTCCGGCATGGCGAGGTGGGTAATGAACCATGAACGGAGCGAATCGCACTGACCCAAGCACCGGCGACAGCCTGACTGTGGCGGTGCCCGCCGACGGGCAGTTGATCGCGCCACATATCGGCCAGGCACCGAGCATCGTCTTTGCCAAGGTTGCCGGGGGCAAGGTCCGAAACGTGCAAATTGAGAGCAACCCGCTCAGGGCGACGGGCGGGTTCTCGCGTTTTCTCGTTGAACGCGGGGTTTCCATGGTTCTGATGGGCGACGCGGGGCCACAGCTAAAGAGGCGTCTAGCCGAAAGAGGCATCTCCGTGTCAACGGGCCATTCGGGACCAATCGAAAAGGCCCTGGCAGAGCTCTCAACTCGGCAAATACCACAGCAGACGAAACAGCTTCCCGGTGACTAGTTCGCATCCGGGCGGGCTGCCATCAACTCTGATCCCGGAGGGACAAGCCTTGACCCACGATCACCATCCCGCTCCACGTCGCGTCGCTCTGGTCACGGGGGCCGGCCGAGGCCTTGGCCGGGCGATAGCATTTGAGTTTGCCGCGAGAGGACTGAGCGTCGCCGTCAACGGGTCGCCGCGCTCACCTGGTGAGGTCGAGGCAACGGCCGAAGAAATACGCAAGCAGGACGGAGCCGCCCTGGGGCTCGTGACGGACATCCGCGACTCAGATGCGGTACGACTAATGTTCGATCAGGTAGGGGCCACGTTTGGACGGCTTGACGTCCTGGTCAACAACGCCGGCGTCAACCGGGACGCGGATTTCCGGGAGATGACGGATGAGCAGTGGGAGCGTGTTTTGGCCACCAACCTGACCGGGCCCTTTTTGTGCTGCCGGGCTGCCGTCCCTTTGATGGACCGCGCCGGCGGGGGCAGCATTGTCAACATCACGGCGCGCACGGCTTACCGGCCGCGGAAGCGCGGGGCCAACTACTGCGCCGCCAAGGCGGGCCTGAGTATGCTTAGCAAGTGCCTTGCGCTTGAGCTCGCCCCGTCGATTCGGGTCAACTGCGTTGCTCCCGGGACGACGGACACCTCTGAAGTGCGGGAGAGGTTCAGCCTGGATACCGCGGACGGGATGGCGCGGATGCTCGCGCCGATTGCGCTAGGCCGGATCGCGACTCCGGAGGAAATCGCCAGGCTGGTGGCATTTGTCGCGCTCGATGCAGGGTTTATGACCGGAGCGGACGTGTTGTACGACGGGGGGCGTAACTTAAGCTGACCTGCCGCGCCTCGCTTATGCCCCATGGCCTAAATGAGCCGCAGATCAGACCCGCTGCTCATCTAACCTCCCGCAGCCGTGCGCCCGACTTCGGCGACCAGTTCGGGATCGCCGGCCTCGGGCCGCCCCAATCTGCCGGGAAGGCTCATCGCGATTGCCAGGGCGGGCACGAGAAGCACCAGCATCCATGAGAGTACGTTGACAAGCCCGTAGGACTGCGCCAAGCCCCCGACCACCCCGACCAGGAGGCCGCCGACTGACCAGCCCAGCCCCATGATCAGGCCGGAGGCGGTGCCGCGGCTTTCCGGAAGCAAGTCCTGGGCCATGACGACGGTCACGGGGTTGAACGTCGAGATCGCGAACCCCGCCGCAGCCATCACCGGCCATATCGCAAACCCGCGCACGCGCAGGGCCAACCAGAAGATCGGCGCGATCAGCGCCAGCCCGATGACGATCACCGTCTTGCGGCCGATCCGATCTGACGCTACTCCGCCGATCATGCCGCCGACCGCGCCGGCGAAAGTGAAGACCATCAGGGCAACGCCGATGTGCATCATCGGAAACCCGATGTCCTTGAGATGCACCCCCAGAAACGACATATACGCGGTGCCGATGGTGCTCCGGAACACGACGACGAGCCAGATTGCGAGCAACGGCCTCAGCCTGGCAAAGGTCAGCCGGGGCATCGTCGCGCCGGCGCCCTGCCGTGTCGCAGCGCCGGATAGCCCCAGCCTGGCAAGAATCACACACAGTACCAGTGTGGGCACTGCAGCCAGCCAGCTGTAGCCGAACCCAAAAGCATTGATGATCCACAGGATCAGCACCGGACCTACTGCATAGCCGACCGTGCCCCCGGAAACAAACACCGCCATGCCTAGCCCGGCGTTGGCTCTGGCCTGCGCGGGGACGGCACTCGTCGCGTGCGGATGGAACGCCGCCGTGCTGAGCCCGCCGATGATCAGCAGCGGGAACAACCACTGGTACGACGGCACCAGGCCGAAGACGCTCAGGCTGATCGCCGTGAGCACCGGCCACAGCAAGATAGAGGGTTGACGCCGGGAGCGGTCCATGAACCAACCGAAAACCGGCTGCGCTAACGAAGTCGAAGTACTCTGTACCGACGCCAGCAACCCGGCAATATCCAAACCGAAACCGAATCGCTCCAAAAAAAGCGGCATAATCGCCGAGAGAAACGCGGTGTACTGATCGTTTACCGCGTGAAGCAGCGCAAACAGGGACAAGGACACCGATGCCGAGATCGGCCGCCGTGAGTTCATCAACACACCGCCAGTCAAACTGATGGTAATCCGGCGTCTCCCGCCGGGGGTTACTTCGACTAGCGTAGAACCAAGCGCGCTGGTTGTCAACGGCTTGCCGGCCGACCAGCGGCCGCTCTAGCTTGGCTTAAAGCAACACCACGGGGATTGCGGGGCGCGCTTTGGTGGTAGGATATGTCTAGCCCCCTGCCCTGCCGGGACAGGCGGCAGGCCAGGGCACCAGGGCGCGAGGGGGTAGGAGGAATCCGATGAAACTGCTGCGTGCTATCGTGCTCGCGGTCCTTGTCGTCGGGCTCATTGCTGGCGTGATTGTGTCGCAGGCCGCTCTGGCGACACGGCTGACCCTGCTGAGCGGAGATTTCCTGGTTCGCCACATGCATCGCGAGGGCGCTTTCGCCCTGCTGTACGCCAGGGCCACGGACGCCATCGACGACGAGGCGGCCGGACTTTCCGATGCCGACCGCTCCGCCGCCCGCGCCGCCCTCCGCTCGCTGATGGAACAACGCATCCTCGAAGAAGCCATCGCTGACGCCGCCGCCCGATTCCGCGCCGCCATCCGCGGCGACACCGCAATGGTCGCCGTGGACATGCGTGAGTTCAAGCGGGCCGCGATCGAGGAATTCGCCGTTGCCGGTGCATCGCAGGATGCCCTGTCGCGCTTCGAAACCTCCCTCGCCGACCTGCCCGACGACCTCACAGCCCTGGAGCAGGGATGGGTCGACCGGGCGCCGCCCTGGGTGCGGCGGGCGGCCGACAACGCTCCGCTGGTACTTGCGAGCGTGGTTCTCATTCTTGCGCTGGCCCTATGCTTGATCGGCGGAGCCAGAACCGGGCTTGGCCTTACCGGCCTGTCGTTCTTCGCCAGCGGCGGCGCGCTGTTCGCCGCCGCCAACCGCCTGCGCGTCGCTGTAGCGGCTAGCGGTTACCGGCTCGCCAGCGTTGATCAACTGCAGTTGGATCCTGCCACCACAGGCCAGTTACATAGCGCATTGGTCGGCTTGGTTTCCAGGGCGCTCGGCCAGGCCCGGCTTGTGACCGGGATAGCAGCCCTTATCGGACTATGCCTGATTGTCGCCGCCAGCCTCTGGCGCTCTGGCTACGGCCTCGGCAGCCCTGTCGGCGCGCACGGCCCCGGCGCGGCCGGCGGCCCGAGTGATGCCGGCAGCTTGGGCGGTGCCGGCGGGTCTGGGGGTCCTAGCAGGCCTGGAGGTCCTGGCAGCCCCGGCGAACGCCGGGGTACCGCCCAACGGCCCGGCTGACCGGCGGCGGGCGCGCGGCGCGGGCGGGCGTGCGGCGCGGGCGGGCGTGCGGTCCGACGGACGAGGCCAGTTGTGCTCGCCGGCACGGGCTGCGGGTGGGGTTGTGCTTCTCGGCTCAGTCAGCCACCGGAACTGCTACCCTGAGCTCAAGTGTGGCCGGCGATCGGTGCTCCTGGGTGCAACGCGCAGCGAGTTGCACTCGTGGGCTCAGGTGGACGCAGAGAGTCGTGCCCCTGGGCTCAGCCAAAGACAGCGAGTTGTGCCCCTCGGCTCAACCTCCGCGGCGGGACGCCATCTACGCCCGTCAGCCACGGCGGCCGGAGACAGCGCATCCGTGCCCCCCGGCCCAAGTCGCAAGCCCCGGCCCAAAAAGACCGGGCCGGCCACTGACTTACCGCCGGCCCGGCCACTGACCTGCCGCCGGCCCGGCCACTGACCTGCCGCCGGCCCGGCCACTGACCTGCCGCCGGGTCGACCCGGCCCGACCCGGCCCGACCCGTGACCTACACCTACACCTACATCTACTGCAGCAGGACCTCGGCCGTGGCCGTCCCGCATTTGGGGCTGCCGGCTTTGAGCGCCAGCGTGACACCAGGCTTTGCCGAAACCACCCACTCCAGCTTCCTGCGGGTTTCCGGTGAGAAGTGCCCGTACATGCCCGTCGGCGAGCCGTGGCCCGGCAGGTGCCCGACCTCGCCCCTGGCCTTACCTGCGACGCACGCGAACGAATCGTCCCCGCCGGCCGTGATCTCGTAGCTGACGGGCTTGGCGACCCGGGTCATGACGGCCTGCTGCGTGACGTTGGTCGGCAGGTAGCCGAGGTTGTCGATCACCGCGGTCAGCCGGTAAAGCTTCTCCCCTACCGCCGTCGCGGCGCCGATCGCCTCGGCCGCAAACGACTCCACCACCAGCCGCGGCGCCATCGCCGCGTGGTCGAGGGTGAACATCGCGCATTTGTGGCATTCGCCTTCGAGCAGCTCGACGGGCGGGTTCTGGTGCGCCGTCTTGGGCAACCATCCGCCCAACTCGACCGTCCCGAGCTGCGGGTGCTCAAACTCGCGCCAGTTGACGAAACACCGGCCCGCCATCACGCGGTCGTTCCAGCGCAGCAACGCAAGCTGTGTCGCCTCCGCTCCGCGAAGAGAGCTCCATGTTTTCCTTGGGCTTGCGCTTGGGTAACCCGGCGTGTTGCGCCATGTCCCAGAGCTCGATCGCCATCGGCAGGATGCCGTTGAGGTCGTACGCCCAGTCCATCCAACTGCCGATCGGCGGCCGCTCTTTGTCGACCGTGAACTCCTCGTAGATCGACCAAGTCGGGTAGCCGGTGTGTCGCATACCGGTTTCGGCGAGCCGTTTCATCGCCGCCAGGTCCGCCCGCGGCAGGCGCTCGTCGGGCTTGGCGCAATGCGAACGCAGGATCATCCCGCCCATCGTGTGGTAGCTCATCGCGCCGGCGATATTGGGGTGGCCGGCCATGAACTCGACCACCGTCCGCACCTCGGGCTCGCTTGCGGGGTACGGCCCGGCCCCCGGCTGAACGCTTTCGGGCGCCCAAGTGCCGGGGTAGTTGCGGTTGAAGTCAAGGCCCCACTTGGGCGGCGCGGCCTTGATTTCGACGCCCTCCCATTCCCGGATCAGGCCTTCGGAATAGAGACGGTAATACACGCCGCCCTTCTCGCCGGGGGCCCGCCGGACCATCAGCCGGGGATCCTCCCTGGAAACCTTCCACGGACCGCTCTCGTCCCTCACGCGCATCACGAGGATGTGCCCGTCGCCGTCAATGTCCGCCGGGTAGAGGCCGGGTTTCTCCTCGGTTTCCGGGTACGGTCTGACGCTTGAACGCAGTGTCTCCGGCGTGGTGAGGTACACCTCGCTGCCGTCGACCGCCACGCGCGGGACGACGTAGAATACCTGCTCGTTGAGCAGGCGCGTACACAACTCGTCCGTCCCGTAGTTGGTGAGGAGATACCAGATGGTATAGAGGGCTGTTGCCGCCCCGGTCACCTCTCCGGCGTGGTGATTGGCGTCAATGTAGTAAGCAGGCTTATCCTTGCCCGCGCCCGTCCCCTCGCAGGTCAGCTCGCAGCAGAGGATGTCGCGCCCGAGGTGGCTCTTGCCGACGGGATAGACCTGGCACAGGCCGGGGTAGATGCGCCGGCACTCGGCCAGGAAGTCCGCGATGTCACCGTAGAGCGGATAGCCGTGGGGCTTGGTTAGAGTGGACATAGGTGAAGAAAATCTCCCTTCTCACCGGCCCGTCGTTCAAAACAGGGCCTCGTTGAGACACCATTGTTCAAGCAGGCCACGCAGCTTCTCCTGCCGCCGGGCCAGCATTTGCTTGATGGTGTGGGCCTCGAAGTGGGTCAGGTAGCCTCGCTGAGGTCAACAATGCCGTCCACCATGCGCTCCAGCACATGGCCAATCGCCTCGATGTCCGCGACCGTGGGTTCGAGTTGTTCGAAACGCCGCACGGCAGCCCTGACATCTAGCGTACGGATGAAGATTGACGGGTCGTCCCATGCCTTATGCCACCACCGGAAGGTGCTCCACTTTCGGTAGCGGCCGAACAGTGCCAGATCATGGTCGATCAGGTACACGTCGTGCGCCCCGTCGCGGCTGCGCTCGGTCACGAGGATGTTGCCCTCGTGGCGATCGTGGTTGTAGATGAAGATGTCGTACACGAGCATTCGCGCCAGGATGTCGGGCTGGTGGAGAAAGCGCTGCGGATGGCGCTTGATGTCCCAGTCCGAGCTGGTTCCACGGCCTTGCCGTGTGACTTACCGCCCAGGCCAGGTGGCCTCGCAGGCCGTGGTAGTTGTAGAACTGAATCGGGCGGACCGGCAGCCCCAGGATCTCGCCGATCTCGTAGGAGATGCGTTCGTTAGCCGAAAGCGGCCCGCGTTGGTCAGGTTCGACGCCTAACTCGAAACCGAACTTGAAGCGCGCGACACGCTCGTCATCCGGCGACTGGAAAATGACGTGGAGCTTGCCGTCCTTTTCATAGCGGTGAACCCGCCCACGGTTCATCCGGAAAGTACGGTGGCAGGCACGCGGCGACCTCCTGACTACCTGCGTGGACGCACCATCCGGCCGAAACCGCGCTCACCGACGATCCGGCCGTCGCGCATTACAATCCGGCCGCGGACAATCGTCATCACGGGCCAACCGGTCACTTCCCACCCGTCATACAGCCGCGCGCTCTCCCGGGACTTTGTCATCATTTCCTCACGTCTGATCACCCCGGTAGCTGACACGTCGAGCAGTACCATATCGCCGTCGGACCCGGGCTGCAGCACCCCCTTTTGCGGGTACAGCCCGAACGCGATCGCCGGGTTGAGCGAGCACAGCTTGACCAGCGTGGCGAGCCCGTCCGCCGACGACCTGAGCATCTCGTCGGCCAGCACGGGGACCATCGTCTCCAGGCCCGGCGCGCCCGCGGGGACCGCGAAGATGTCATTGGGCGAACCTTCCTTGTCCGCCAGGGTGAACGGCGCGTGGTCGGAAGAGACGTAGTCGATCCACCCCTGCTCAAGGCAGTTCCAGAGGCCGCGCCGGTCGTCTTCGGACCGCAGCGGCGGGTTGATCTTGGCGAAGGGGCCCAGGTCGCCCATCACGCTTTCATCCAGGACGAGGTAGTGCGGGCAGGTCTCGATCAGCACTTCCTGCCCCGAAAAGCGTGCGCGGCGCGCCATGAGGGCGGTTTCCGGAAGGCTGATGTGACAGATGCTGACCCTGCACCCGGCGTCCTTGGCCAACAGGATGACCCGGTTGGCGGCTTCGATCTCAGCCAGCGGGGGCCGTGACGGGCCGTGGGCGAAGGAGTCGAGTCTTCCCTGGGCACGCATGGAGGCAATGCCGTGCTCGACCAACTCGTTGTTCTCGGCGTGCACACAGGCCAGAAGACCTTCTTTGCCACTGCCGCGAAGACATCGTACAGAGCCCCGTCATCGACAACGTGCAGTCCTTCGTACTCCTGCTCGCGCCCCTTGGGCGGGGCGTGCATGAAGGTCTTGAAGCCGACGGCGCCCGCCTCCGCCATCCCTGCGATCTCCGCGGTGTTGGACGCGCCGCCGCCGCCGTAGAGGCCGAAGTCCACTACCGCATCCGCTGCGGCAGCCGCGGCCCGCCGAGAGGATGTCGGCATTGGCAACGCCGGGCTGCGAGACGGGCATCTCGAGGATAGTCGTGATACCGCCCGCGGCGGCAGCGTCCCCGAGTAGAAATCCTCGCGGTCATGGCGTCCCGGGGCACGGATATGTACGTGAGCGTCGATCAAGCCGGGAAGCAGGGCTTTGCCCTGGGCATCGATCGTCTCCCGGCCCGCGGGGAGCACCGAATCGTCGCCCAGCGACGACCACCCCGTCCTTGACAGCGACCCCGCCCTGGAAACTCCCGTGGACCCCGAAAACCTGCGCGTTTGTGACCACCAGGTCGGCCTGAATCACTCGCGTCGCCCCCTCGGCTCTGTATCGCCAGGCCGGCCGCGGGTGGGGGGCCGGCCTGGCGGCTAGTTCTGCACTGGGGTCTTGCCCTCCCGTTTGCGCCGCCCGCCCGGGGCGCTTGTGGGCTCCGGCTCCCGGACCGCCAGAGCGTACTCGCAGACGACGGTGTCGTCGAGCAGGACCTGTACGTAATAGGTGCCCGGCTTGTCGAAGGACAGTCCGCCCAGCCGGCAGATGACCGTGTGGCATGACGCCCGGGAGCGGAGAGTGAAGGTGGTTTCCGGGCCGTTGAGGATCACGGTGTCGCCGTCAGAGCTGACCACCCGGACTCTCTCGCGGAACGTGCCCGCCCCGCCGGACCACCGGTTTGAAACATAGCAGGGCCGGTGCGTCGCCGGAAAGGAAGGGGCGACGATGCTCTCAAACACTCCGTGGACGATCATTTTACCGTCGCCGGTGCGTCCGATGTCGTCGCACAGCACGGAAAACTGAAGATAGGGCCGCATGTACCCACCTCCCTCCGCGGTGCCGGGCCGGCTTCTAGCTCTGGTCTTTTCCGTGTACGGCGCGCAGCCGGCGCAGGACTTCCTGGTACGCTTCCTCAACCCCGCCCAGGTCGCGACGGAAGCGGTCCTTGTCGAGCTTGGTGCGGGTCTCACGGTCCCAAAGGCGGCAGGTGTCGGGCGAGATCTCGTCCGCGAGAATGACCTTGCCGCGCGAGTCCACGCCGAACTCCAGTTTGAAGTCGACGAGGATCAGGTCGGCTTCGGCGAAAAAGCGCTGGAGCAGCTCGTTGATCCGCCTCGCCTGGCGGTTGACCCCGGCCATCTGCTCGGGGGTGGCGAGACCCATCGCCCGGATTTCGTCCTCATTCATCAGCGGGTCGTGCAGTTCGTCGTTCTTGTAGAAATGCTGCAGGACCGGGAAGGGAAGGTCTGTGCCCTCGGGGATGCCGAGCCGCTTGCTGATGCTCCCCGCGGCGACGTTGCGCATCACGACCTCGACAGGGAGGATCTTGACCTTGCGCACCAGCATGTCGGTAGGCGGCCGCAGTTCGATCATGTGCGTCTCTATGCCGGCGTGCTCGAGGTAGCCGAAGGCAAGCGCTGAGATATGTGCGTTGCAGTAGCCCTTGCCTCCAATGGTTCCCCGCTTGGTGCCGTCAAAGGCCGTGGCATCGTCCTTGTAGTGAACCCACAGCACGCCGGGGTCCGCGGTACGAAAGACGACTTTGGCTTTGCCCTCATATAGCCGGTCCAAATGCGTCTCGATCTTCGACATCTTAGAGGCCCACCCGTTTGAAGATGTAGTCGACATGGCCTAACTGCCGTTCGAGGTTGAAGGCTTCGGCCAACCGCTCGGGCGGCACGATCGCCTTGACCCCGGGGTCGTTGGCGACGAGCTCCCTGAATACCTTGTCGTTGTCCCACGCATCCATCGCATGGGCCTGCACGATGGCGTACGCTCGTTCGCGCTGCACGCCCGCTTCGACCAGCGCAAGCATTACCTGCTGGCTGAAGACGAGGCCGCCCGTCGATTCGAGGTTGCGCCGCATACGGTCCGCGTTGACCGTCATGCCGCGGATGATGTAGATCATCCGGTCAAGGACGTAGTCGAGCAGAATGCAGCTGTCGGGGATGATCACGCGCTCCGGGGAGCTGTTGGTGATGTCGCGCTCGTGCCACAGCGCGACATTCTCCAGGGCAGCCAGGGAGTTGGCGCGCATCACCCTCGACAGGCCGGACACGCGCTCCGAAAGCTCGGGGTTGCGCTTGTGGGGCATGGCGCTTGAGCCCTTGGTGACGGCCCCGGCCTTTCCACCAAAGGGCTCTTGGACCTCGCGGATCTCGGTCCGCTGCAGATTGCGGATCTCGGTGGCGAACTTGTCGAGCGAGGATGCACAAATGGCAATTGCCGTCAGGAACTGGGCGTGCCGGTCGCGCTGGATGATCTGCGTGCTGACGGGAGCCGGCTTAAGGCCGAGCTTGTCACACACATACCGCTCGACGAAGGGGTCGATGTTGGCAAAGGTGCCGACGGCGCCGGACAGCTTGCCGACGGAGATGGTTTCGCGCGCGGCTTTGAGCCTGACGATGTTGCGGCGGGTTTCGTCAAGCCAAAGGGCTAGCTTAAGGCCGAACGTGGTCGGCTCGGCATGGACGCCGTGGGTCCGGCCGATCATCGGCGTGTGTTTGTGCTCGACGGCCCGCTCCGCGAGGACCGCCTCAAGCTCGCCCAGTCCGCGCAACAGGATGTCCGCCGATTGGCGCATCAGCAACGGCAGGGCGGTGTCCTCGACATCGTAGGACGTCATGCCGTAGTGGATGTACTTGCCGGCATCTCCGACCGTCTCGGCCACGCCGGTGACGAAGGCGATCAGGTCGTGTTTGACCTGGCTCTCTATTTCGAGGATCCGGTCGACGTCGACCCTGGCCTTGTCCTTGATCTCGGCCACGGCCTCGCGCGGGATTACGCCCAGCTCAGCCCACGCCTCGCAGGCCAGGATCTCGACCTTGAGCCAGGTCTCGTACTTGTTCTTGAGTTCCCAAATCGCACCCATCTCAGGGCGCGTGTAGCGCTTGATCAAGTGCGTCACTCCTCCGGAAGACCATCCAGCCTGGACAGGATTTCCCTGTCTCTTTTGCCGCGGGGTGCCACGCCCCCTTCAGGCCCTAGCCGTTTGCCGCCGCCGCTTGCTCAGCCTTGACCCTGGCCGCGGCTTCTTTGGTATGCCGCAGGCGAGAGGCGAGTATGAAGCCCGATAACGACACGAAGGCGAGCATGAGGAACGCTTCGAAGAATCCGGGCGAGCCGCCCCAGCGGGTGATCGTTCCGGTACCCGTGTAGGCCTCTCCGTCCATGTGGGAGTCGATGATCATCCCCGCCAGGGTTGTGCCGAGGATGCCGCCGATGAACCGGATCATGTTGAAGACTCCGGTGACGACGCCGGCGCGCTCGGGCGGGTTTTCGGCGAGGACGAAACTGAGCAGCGGCGACCATGTCGCGCTGCCGCCGAACACGGTAATGAACCGCAGCCAGATCACTGTCCATGCGCTGGAGATGACAGACAGAAGCGCAAATAGGGCGTTGGCGACGGAGCGCGCGAACATCCCCGCCATGACGGGGCGGCGGCTGCCAAACCGGTCCGACAGCGTCCCACTGACCGGTCCGCCGATGACTCCGACCAGGGACCCCGGAAACATCACCAGTCCCATCACCGCGGGCGAGAGGTTCTGGACGGACGTCAGAAACAGCGGCAGCAAGAACGTCGAGCCCTGGCCGCAAAACATGTGGATCATCCCGAGGACGAGGGCGGTGACCATCGCGCCGCTCTTGAACATCCCGAGGTCGACCATGGGGCTTTCAGAGCGCTTCTCGATCGTGTAGAAGACCATTACCAGCACGGCACAGCCGCCGACCAGGGCAGGAGCCCTCCAGGTCCCCCACCCGTGCTCCTGAACGCCGGTCAGGTACAGCAGAAGGCACAACATCGCTGCGCCGAGAGTCAGCGCCCCCGCGATATCAAAGGGTTTCCGTGCCTCGCGCTGCCCCGGCTCCTTGAGCTGGATCCAACCGGCGACCACAGCGAGGATTCCGATCGGGATGTTGACGTAGAAGATCGATCGCCACGCGAAGTACTGGGCAAGGAAACCGCCCAGCGTCGGCCCGATCATGCTGCCGAGAGAAGAGGAAGCGGCCCAGATGCCGAGCACGCGGCCCCGCTGCTCGGGGCCGAAAAGACTGGTGGCCATCACCAGCGCGTTGGGGAACACCGTGGCGGCGCCCAGGGCCTGGATGCACCTCGCCAAGATCAACGTGATGAAGCTAGGAGACACACTTGAAAGCGCAGAGCCGACAATGAACACAACAAGGCCGCCCAAGAAGAACTTCTTGCGCCCGTACATGTCTCCGAGCCGTCCGAAGATCGGCATCAGAATCGCGTAGACCAGGGTGTAGGCATTGAAAACCCAGGTGAGTTCCGTGACGGTCACGCTGAAGGCAGCCAGCAGTTCGCCCACCGCGACCCTGATCATGTTGGTGTTCAACACCGTCATGAACGATGCCAACGTCAGGTTGGCGAGGGCGATGTACTTTGCTCGCAGCAGGCGTCTTCCGCCGGTCTCGGTCTCAGCCACTGGGGGTCGATCCTTTCCCGTCGCATTCCGATAGTCAGTGCCAAAAGCCGCAAATTGCCGTTAAGCTTATCTAACTTTCGCCTAGCGAATGGTTTTCCTGCCTCTTGCCGTGCCTGGGTTTGAAATGCCAGAAGCCCTGCTAAATGCGGCGTCGCCTGGCTTGGTCCGGGGCACCAGAGAGGTAGTTGGGGAGTACTCTAAAGTAGCAGGCATAAGTGCACTGAAGTAGGATTCGCGCCTTCTCGGCCCGGGCCATAATCAAGTCAGAAAGCTTGATTGCACGCCTGCTGGTGCGCAAGAACGGGCGGGGCCCAGTAGACCGTCTGCCGGTCCCCGCCGATCCTCCTCCTCCTCAGCAAAGGGCGGGGCCCCAGCCCCGTCCTTTGTGCCTTCCGCCGCCTTACAGCCTTATTGCGTTTACCGCCATAGCCCCCTATTGCGTTCGCTGATGCCGGACCGCGATCGTATACTACTTCTGCTAGCAGGAATTTCGCGCAGCGAAGGGAATATTCAACCTTCATGGATCGCAAGGCGTTCTTTGCTCTACTCACGGCAATGCTGACCACGTCCCTCGGCGTGGGTCTTATCGTACCCCTCCTTCCGATCTACGCGGACACGCTCGGGGCCAACGGGTTCTGGATCGGGCTGATCTTCGGCGCCAACCCACTCGTCCGGGCGGTGTTCACATTGGTCGTCGGAAGCCTCGCCGATCGCCGCGACAAGAAGAGCCTGATGCTCGGCGGCTTACTAGGTTATGCCTTGGTTTCCGTCGGATTTATGCTCTCGCGCAATCCTGTGCAGCTGTTTTTGGCCAGGGTAGCGCAGGGGGCGTTCTCGGCGATGGTCATGCCGGTGGCGCGTGCGTACGCGGGCGACCTCGCGCCCAAGGGACGTGAAGGCGCGATCATGGGCCAGTTCGCACTCGCTTTTAGCCTGGGCTTCGCGTTTGGTCCGCTGGTCGGCGGACTGCTGGCGGACAACTTCAGCCTCAACGCGCCGTTCTACGGCATGACTGCCCTCTCGCTGCTCGCCTCGTTCTTTGTGTGGCGCTCTGTGCCCAGCATGCCGCCCAAGAAGGGAGCGCTCCAACGGCGGGGCCTGGATTTCCGGCCCTTCCGGGATCGCCAGGTCGTCGGGCTGATCGCGGGCCGCAGTTTCGTCGAAGTCGGCCGGGGCATCTTCTCCGCGCTGATGCCGATCATCGGCGATTCGCTATTGGGCCTGTCAAGCTCGCAGACCGGTTTAGTCGTAACCATGCGTTCGGGCGTGGAGTCGATCATGCAGCCGGTCAGCGGCAAGCTGGCCGACAGGTACAACCGCCGCTACCTCTGCCTGGTCGGGTTCGTGATCATGCCGGTGGCCTTGTTCTTGACCCCGTCGGCCACGTCGTTCCTGTTGCTCGGAGCTGTAGCCATTCTGCTCGGCCTGGGATCAGGCACGGCGGTCCCGGCCGCGTCGGCGATTGCGGTAGACAAGGGCCGTACGTTCGGCATGGGTTCGATGATGGGCATCGACTCGACCGCGCAGGCGCTGGGTATGGCGTGCGGATCGACCCTGGGCGGCTCGCTGATGGAGATGTTCTCCATGTCGGTCGCATTCCGGGCGGCTGCTGCGGTAGCCCTGTTCGGAACCGTGGTCTTCAGCGCTCTGACCAGGGGCTACAGCAACGGCGTCGCCGCCCCGGAAACCGTCGCGACCGCGGCCCCTGCCGAAGCAACGGCACGGGTAACCGGGTAGGCTTCGAGAAGGCCGGCCTTTGCAGGTCGATGCAACGATAACCGCGCGGCTGCTTACCTTTTCGGCTTCAGCCAGTCCACGATTTCCTTCACGGTTGCGATGCGGCCCTGCAGTTTGAGCTCTCCATCGATGATGATGCCCGGAGTCCTGCTGCAGCCGCGAGCCATGATGTCGAACATGTCCTCGACCTTGGTCAACTCGATTTCGACTCCCGCTTGCCCGGCCGCAAGGGCAACATTCTCGGCCAACTTGTGGCACTTTGCGCACCCCGGGCCCAGTACCTCGACACGACGCATTGTTATTACCCCCTTCGGATGGATCATGATCGGGCCGGGTTCAGGCCGACGTAAACCGGCCCTTCGCCCGGCGGCACGTCCTAACCGCACGTCCTAACCGCACGTCCTAACGAGCATCGGCATCGACGGCACTCCTTGCCGCCAGCCGCTTCAGCCTCGCCTCGTCCAGGCGGGCGAGACAGCCCTCCAGGGCCGGCATTGACCGCGGATCGGCCGCCAGCATGTCAACGACGGCTCGGCCGACCCGCGAGCCGACATCGGCGGCCTTGTACAACGACAGAGTGCCTTCCCGGCGCTCCACCACCAGACCCGCCGCACGCAGTTTGGCGAGATGCTGGGACACCGCCGGCTGGCTTACGCCGAGCAAAAACGCCAGCTCACACACGCACAACTCCTCCGCCTGAACCAGCTTGACCAAGCGGAGCCGCGTCGGGCTGGAGAGCACCTGCGCAAGGCAGGCCGCCTCCACCAACGGATCCAGGTCGCACATCACCGCCTCCCCCTTTCACTACACCTCTTCGTGGCCCACCCGCTGGCCATCGCCCGGTGCCCCCCGCCCGCCCGGCGCCCCTCGCCCGCTCCCTGTTGAGCTTAGCGGGCAACGAGCCCGAACAGCCAGCCGCTGAAGGTCGCCAGGACGACCACTATCGCCACGAATGCGGCGGTCTTCCTTGGGCCCAGGATGCTGTTGATGACGACCATGTTGGGCAGGCTCAGCGCCGGCCCGGCGAGCAGTAGCGCGAGCGCGGGCCCCTGCCCCATGCCCGAGCCAAGCAGGCCCTGCAGGATTGGCACTTCGGTCAGCGTCGCGAAGTACATGCCTGCCCCGACGAGCGACGCCGCCAGGTTGGCGAAGATCGAGTTGCCGCCGACGGCCGAGGCAATCCACGCGCTGGGGATCAACCCCCGGTCGCCGCCGGGCATTCCCATCAGTAAACCTGCGACCAACACGCCGCCGAACAAGAGCGGCAGAATCTGCTGCGAGAAATCCCAGGTGGCGCCGACCCACCCCCTGACCTCGTCACGGCTGAACCAGCGGGCCAGCATCGAGGCCAGGACCCCCAGCAGGCCGATCACGACGAACCACTTGACCTGCCATACCGAATACCACGCGCCGGCCTGCTCGGTAGGCCGGGCCCAGGCGGCAAAGACCAGGATCAGGATCAGAACAACGAGATACGCGGCCGTCTGCCCCAGTGAACGCCTGCCGCCTTCCGCGGCCCCGAGGTCGAAGCCCTTGGCGCGTTCGGTTTCCTCGTGGCGGAAGAGCCGGGCCATCAGGAGGCCGACGGCGATTGAGAAGATGACCGCGCCAGCCGCCCGCGCAAGACCGATCTGCCAGCCCAACACGCGCGCCGTCAACACCATCGCCAGGACATTAATCGCCGGGCCCGAGTAGAGAAACGCCGAGGCCGGCCCAAGGCCTGCGCCACGCCTGTAGATCCCGCTGAACAGCGGAAGCACCGTACACGAACAGACGGCGAGGACGGAGCCGGACACCGATGCGACGCCGTAGGCGACCCAGCGGTTGGCCGTGGGGCCGAGGTAGCGCATCACAGCCTTGGAGGATATGAAGTTCATCACCGCGCCGGCGATGAAGAATGCCGGAACCAGGCAGGTCAAAACGTGCAACCGGGCATAATCCTGCAGCATGTAGAACGACTCCAGGATCGCCTGCCGCAATCGCAGGCTGTCAAGGGGCATGAAGTATGCTGCCAGGAAGACCCCGACGATGAGTGCGAGCTTCTTGAGGTTGTCGGTCACATTAGTCCCGCCTTCCCAGGCGATTAGTCCTAACATCGCCAACATAGTATAACCCGCTGCTTATATATGCAACTGCTTATACCTTGGCGCCCGCTTGACCGGGACACGCGCCGCCGAACAGCAACGTGCCGTCAATGTTAGCCGTCTATGCGCGCCGCCCGTGCGCCGCGGGAAGATAAGCATTCCCCCCCGAGCGCTGCTTCACTTTCCGTGCGCGGCACGCTATACTCTGTTTGCGGCCTCTAGCCGCGCCATTTCGGACCCAAGGGAGAGGTGAGCGCCATGAGCAGCAGCCTTTGCGTTGCGCGGTACGCCCGCGCTGTTGTCTTGCCGGCGCCCGCCCGGAAGGGGTACAGCATCAGCCAACACTGAGCTTCCAGGCATCGGGGTTCCCCATGCCACGGGCCGCGTCCGGTCCGTGGTTTTTTGTTGCCGGCGTTAGCCGGCGGTTTCCAAGGACGAAGGAAGATGGGGGGAACCCGTTTTGCAGACGATTGAGGCCCGGGTGATCGACGTTCACCGTGGCCGTTATGATGTCGAAACCCCGTCCGGCACCGTCGCCTGCCGCCTGCGCGGCCGGCTGACGCGGACCAAGTCGGGGGTACGGACTATGGTCGTGGTGGGCGACCGCGTGATTGTAACCACCGGCGAGGACGGCAACGGAGTCATCCACGAAGTGCTGCCGCGCCGGACGACGGTGTCGCGCCGCGCGCCGGGGACCATTCCGCTCGAGCATGTCCTGGCAGCGAATATCGACATGGCCGCCGCCGTGGTATCGCTGCTGGAGCCGCGTTTCAAGCCCGGCACGGTCAGCCAGTTCCTCGCCGGCGCACGGTCCGGCGGTGCCGCCCCGATGATCATCCTCAACAAGGTCGATCTGGGCGACCGAAGTCAGGCGGTTGCGGCCCTGGAACCATACCGGCAGGCCGGAGTGCCATATGTGTTGACGAGCGCTGTCACGGGCGAGGGCGTATCGGAGTTGGCCGCGTTGTTGGAGGGGCGCTGGACGCTTTTCTACGGCCAATCTGGCGTCGGCAAGTCCTCGCTGCTCAACGCGCTGTGCCCGGATGCGGCGGCACGAACATCCGCAATCAGCAGCGCGACGCACTGGGGCAGGCACACGACAACGGGGAGCCGGCTGTACCGCCTTCCTCTGCTTGGGGGCGGGTACGTCGTCGACACGCCAGGGGTGCGCGCCTTTGCGTTCTGGCAGTCGCCGGACCATGAGGACGTCGACGAGTTGTTCCCGGAGATCGCGGGGCTGGCGGCGGGGTGCAAATTCGCCGACTGCACGCACACGCACGAGCCGGGTTGCGCGGTCAAGGCTGCCCTAGACGCAGGCGAGATCGATCGTGCCAGGTACAAGCATTACGTACGGTTGTCCCGGTCGGGTGGCCGGGGGGCGCGGCGGTGAGGTCCGGTGGGCGGAGGCCATGGTGCGGTAATGCGGCGGGCGGGCGGTGAGGTCCGGTGGGCGGAGGCCATGGTGCGGTAATGCGGCGGGCGCGGCGGTGAGGTCCGGTGGGCGGAGGCGAGGGCTTCGGGACTGAGGGCGGAGGATCTGTATCTTTGGGGCCCAGGTTTAGCAGTAACCTGAGCCCCAGAGATACCAATTCTGTAAAACCTGGTTGTTTAGGCACCATGAAGCCGCCTAATGGATCTTTGCAGACCCGGTTTCCAGAAACCTGGGTCTTCTGAGACCTGGTTTTTGCGAAACCTGAACTCCCCGCGACCACGTGCTGTGCAGCCGCGACGGCGGCTGCTGCGGTGGTGGCCGCGACGGCGGCTGCTGCGGTGGTGGCCGCGACGGCAGCGGGGCGGCTGCTGCGGCACAGCCAGCGGCAGCGCAGCCAGCGGTCAGCGGCTTGCGAACCGCGCCATGAACAACACAACGTGTTTCATGTTCTGAAAGTAGTCGTCCATCCTGATGCTCTCGTCCGGCCCGTGGTTGTTGGCCTTGTGCCAGCCCACGCCGACCGAACCCGTCGGGATGCCCAGTTCCTCCGAGAACAAGTGGAACGGGCCGCTCCCGGCCTGCGTCGGCGCCAGCGACGGCTCGACGCCGTAGATTTCCCGGGCCGTCTGGGCAAGCACCTCGACGATCGGGTCATCGAGCGACGTCCGCCCCGCCGGCTCGAGGCTGAGCGGCGTGATCTCAAAATCGCCGAAACCCCGCTCCTCCAGATGCCTGCGCAGCGACGCCAGCACCTTATGCGGGTCCTGCCTGGGCACGAGGCGGAAATCGAGCTTGGCGCTCGCTTCCCTGGGCAGCACCGTCTTCATGCCCGGCCCCTGGTAGCCCGCCGTCAGGCCGCAGATCGTGCACGTCGGCTGGAACAGCGATTTGATGTACAGCTCCTTGCCCGTCAGCCCGAGCAGGTGCTGCTGCAGTCCAAGCGTCTCCAGCCCCCGTCGCTCGTCCGCCGGATCGCGCCGCATCCACTGCAGGTCCTTTTCGGTGGGCGGGACGACATCATCATAGAAACCATCCAGCATCACCCGCTCGTCCGGCCCCTTGAGCGTGTTGAGCGCCCAGGCGAGCCGCCACGCCGGGTTCTCGATCACCGCGCCGCTCGCCGAATGCAGGTCGCGATTTGCGCCGCGCACCTTGAGTTCCACATAGCACATGCCCTTCATCCCGAAGTACATGCCCGGCTGTCCCGCGGCGTTTTTGTAGCCGGATTCCCATATCGCGCCGTCGGCCTTGAGGCGATCCCGGTTGGCCATCACGAAGTCGCCCAGATGCACCGAGCCGATCTCTTCCTCGCCTTCGGCCACGAACTTGATGTTCAGGGGCAGGTCGCCGCCGACCTCGCGCAGTGCGCGGATGGCCTGGAGCCGGGCGACAAGGTTTCCTTTGTTGTCCGAACAACCTCTCGCATACAGCACTCCGTCGTGAATCTCCGCGCCGAAGGGAGGGTGGGTCCACTCTTCGAGCGGCTCAGGCGGCTGGACGTCGTAATGATCGTAGAACAGCAACGTCTTGGGCGCGCCGACGTCGAGTTCGCCGAAGACGACCGGGTAACCGGGGGTTTGGATGAACTGTACCTTGAGCCCCGATTTTTCCATCAGGTCGCGGACCATTGCCCCGGCTTCCTGCATGCCGACGCCTTGGGCGGCGATGCTGGGCTGGCGGCAAATCGCCTGCAGTTCGGCGGTGAACTCCGTCCGCCGGGCGTCGATGGCCGCGTAGGTTTTCTCCAGGGTCTGCTGGTCGGGTATACGCACAGGCTCCTACTCCTTGAGCGGGCGCTCGGGGACCGTCCGCCAGATTTCGATTAGCTTGACCAGGCCGCCGACCATCCGTTCGAACCGCTCCTTGGACTGCTCCACGTCGGCGTCGTTGGGGTCTGAATACCCCCAAACGCCCGACGAAGTATACTGGTGCGTGTCGCCGATGTACGCCGACAGAACCTGCGCCGCCCAGAACAGGTCTTCGTTCTCCGGGTCGGCGAGGTGCTTGCTGCCTTCGTACCACCGCGCCGTCGGCTTGAAACCCTTGACCCGCTCCAACTCCACCAGCTCCGGGAACATGGTCAACGCCAGCCCCGTCTCGCCCTTGCCCGAGTGGACATCGTGGCGGATGACGTAGTCCTTGAGGGCCGCCTTGGAGTCCGGCGCGGGCGGCTGCTGCGGCACAAGCACCGTCGCACCGTATTTGCGGGCGGCCATCCGGGCGGCGTAGGCGACGATCTGCGCGTTGCCCCCGTGGGCGTTGATCAGCATGATCTTCCTGATCCCGTGATGGACCAGGCTCTCGATCGTGTCGTAGAGGACGGCGACGAGGGTTTCCTCGCGGAAGGTGATCGTGCCCTTGAAACCCATGTGATGCGGAGAATACCCGGGCAGGCACGCCTGAGCCACAACGCAATTGGCGCGCTCGGCCACCGCCTTGCAGATGTTGACTGCGGCGAGGGAATCCATGCCGAGGGGCAGGTGCGGGCCGTGCTGCTCAATCGACCCGACGGGGATCAGCGCGACGGGCTCCGGGGTGCTCTGCAGGTACTCCTCGAAGGCAGGACGGGTCAACTCATGCAACAGGACATGTTTGGCCATCTGGAAACCTCCCTTGGTGATAGCGCTCGGGGCAAGTTTCGGCATAGAAGCGCCCAACCCCCCCTGCCGGCACGCGGTAGGGACCGGCGCACACGAGGGTGAACTCCACGACCAAGACCCCGACCGTAACCAAGGAGGCTAGCCATGGACGCCAAACGCAAGATCGGTTCGACTGATCTCGTCCGTTTCCGGTTGCCCGGTGACTTGCAACTCTCCCCGGACGCAAGCCACGTGGCCTACACCGTGACCTCGCTGCACCTTGACACAAACGACTATGAAACCACCATCTGGACCGCACCTACCCCGGCGACGGGTGAGCCCCGCCAGCTGACGCGCGGGGCGGGGGCCAAAGGACGTCCCGGCGACCGCCTGCCCCGCTACTCCCCCGATGGCACAAAGCTGGCGTTCGTTTCGGACCGCGGCGACGGCGGCCAGGTCTGGCTGCTCGACCTGGTCGGCGGCGGCGAGGCAACACGCCTTACCGACCTGGGCGGGAGCGTTTCGGCGATCGAGTGGTCGCCCGACGGGCGCTGGCTCGCGATCGGCCGCCGGCCGCCCAAGGAGGAGCGGGCCAAGCCAGGCGACTGGACGGCCACCGGCTGGAAACCAGGCGAGAACACCGACGTCACCGTGGTTACGCGCCTGATGTACAAGTTCAACGGGCGTGGTTTCATCGACGACCGCCATCTCAAGATCCACCTTGTCGAAGTGGCGACCGGCAAGGCGACACAGGTCACGTTCGGCGAGTTTGACGACAATCTGTCCGGCTGGTCCCCCGACGGCAAGTGGATTGCGTTCTCGTCGGCGCGCCGCCCCGACCGCGAACTCCGGCCGCGCACGGACCTGTTCGCGGTTGACGTCAGCG
The DNA here is from genome assembly GCA_040766985.1 of Bacillota bacterium. Lineage (GTDB taxonomy): Bacteria > Bacillota > Sulfobacillia > JAUYEG01 > JAUYEG01 > JAXGPL01. The sequence continues at coordinate 37,730 of JAXGPL010000015.1, read as the reverse complement.
CGGTGGTGGGCGGTGGGACGACGGGCGGGGCTGGCGGTCAAGCTGGCAACCCGTCAGGCGGTGCTGACTCGAGGGCGCCGGAAGCGCCGGGAGCGCCGGGAGCGCCGCAAACGCCCGGCGAAGAACAACTCCCGGCCATCGAGCTATCGGTGACACATCCCGGCTCGCTGATCGCGGTCTCGTGGTCTCCGGACGGTCGCTGGCTGGCGGCCGCGGGAAGCGAAGCCGAAATGGGCGGAGCCTACAATACCCACCTGTGGCTGATGCCATTTGACCAGGCGGTGCGCGGTACCGAGGCGATGGCGCCGTGGCTTGACATCCTGGACGGGTTTGACCGGAGCCTTGGCAACTCGGTCGGGACGGACGTCCGGGCGGACGGCGGTGGAGGAGCGCCGGCCTGGTCGGGCGACGGCAAGTGGATCTACTTCACGGCGACGGACGGCGGACTGAGCAGGCTGTACCGGGTTTCCCTGCCCGAAGGTATCCCGCTCGACGAGTATTACCCCAACGTTGAGGTCCTCACGGGCGACGACGACGTTCCCGTGGTCGGGTCGTTCGCCGTCAAGACGCCCGCCGGCGGAGCAACAAAGACGCCGGCAACCGTAGCCCTGATCGGCGGCGGGCCGGACAACCCGGGCGAGGTGTATGTCGGCACCCTTGAGGCGTTGACGGTGGCCGGCCGCAATTCGGAGGCAATGCTGCTCGAACCCCTGACGCCGGTCGGGTGCCCGGTCAACGAGCGCTTGATCGGGCTGCGGCGCCTAACGCGCCTTGCAGACTGGCTCTCCGAATACACCCTGTCGCGGCCGGAACGCGTCATCTTCCCAAGCGTCGAGGGTGGCCGCATCGAAGGCTGGCTGATGCGGCCGGTCAACTTCGTGCCGGGTTCGGCCGAACGCCACCCGGTGGTCCTCGAGATCCACGGCGGCCCGCACTCGACGTACGGCGTTGCGTTCAACCACGAGTTCCAGCTGTTGTGCGCACGCGGGTTCGGAGTGTTCTACACCAATCCGCGGGGCAGCAAGGGATATGGCTTCGAGTTCGCCGAACGCGTTGTCGGCGACTGGGCCGGAATTGACTTCCACGACCTGATGGCGGCGTCGGACTTCCTGGCCCGCGTAAGGTGGGCGGACCCCAAACGCATGGGCGTCACGGGCGGCAGCCAGGGCGGCTACTTGACCAACTTCCTGATCGGCCACACGACGCGCTTCGCGGCTGCCGTCACGCAGCGCAGCATGTCCAACCTCTACACCAAGTACGGCGTGTCGGATATCGGCTGGACCGGCGACAGGCACGGCATGGGCGGGGCCGACCTTTGGGAAGACGAGGACTTCATCATGGAACGCTCACCGATCCGCTACGCGCCGTACGTGCGAACCCCGACCCTGATCATCCACAGCGAGCAGGATCTCCGGTGCCCCATGGAACAGGGCGAGCAGTGGTACATCGCCCTCAAGCGCCTCGGCGTGGAAACCGAATTTGTCCGCTTCGCCGGCGAGAACCACGAGCTATCGCGCGGCGGCAAACCACGCAACCGCGTGGAGCGGCTGGAACGCATCGTGGGCTGGTTTGAGCGGTTCATGGGGCCCGCTGCAGGGAACTAGCGGCGAGTACGGGACTGCGGCGGGGACTCGCGGCGACTGCGGGCCCGGCTAGCCTCGGCGGGCGGGCCAACGGCTGCAGGGGCAGCGGCCGCGGCCGCGGACGCCAGCTAGCCTCGGCGGACGCGGACGCCAGCTAGCCTCGGCGGACGGGCCGGCCGCAGCCGCGGACGGCCGTCCGCAGCTACCTATGCGGCAATTTGCTCCACTGCGAGGGGCGGAGTGATGCAGAGACCCCCGCCTCGCAGTGCCGCAGTGGTGCAATCTGCACCATACGGCGGGTACAAGCCGATGCAATGAGGCGTATTGCACCGTTGCGACGGGAGGCAAGGGGGCAGTATGCATCGTTGGGCGCCTGGCTGCGGTGATTTCTGCACCGTTGGGCCAGGCGCCCCCATCCTGTCAATCCCCTCCGCCGGTCAATCCCGCTACACCGCAGGCCCGCTAGTCCTCATGCAGGGCAGCGCCGCTGAACCCGGCCAGCCCAGCCCGCAGTCCGGCCGCGACCAGGCACAACATCGCTAGTTCACACAGCGCGAACAGGTAGAAGGGCAGCGTGATCCCCCGCAGGTAGACGTAGCCGGAGATGACCCCGCCCGCCGCAAACCCGGCCGACGACAGGCTCTGGTACAGCCCCGCGATAGCGCCACGGATTGCGCGCGGCATCGCGCTCGACCCGATGGCGCCCCAGCATGGCGCTGCCAGGTAGCCGGTAAAGCTGGTCAGTATCCACATCAGGGCAAACGTCGACGGCGTCGACGCCACCGGGATCAAAGCATACGTCACCGATGTGGAGACAAGGCAGACCATCATTAGCTTGGAGTACCCCACGCGGTCGGCCGTCCGCCCTCCCGTCAGTTGGCCGAGAATGGCCCCGACCGACGACGCGGTTGCCACGATGCCCAGCCCGGCGTAAGTGACCCCGAACCGGTCCGTCACATACAGGGCCCACACAGGGGCCATGAACCCCGACTCAAAACCGGTGACCATCCAGATCATGGCCATCACCGCCGCGCCCCTTCCCGCGGGCGAGAGCAAAAAGCGCAGCCCCGCGGAAACCGCCACCTTCTCCGCCGGGGCATCGCCTGCCGGTTCTCGCCCGTCTGCGGTACGGGCTCCGGCCATGGTTTCCTCGAGCCGGGTAATAACGTAGAGCGTGACGAGGCCCGGCGCCACCGCAAGAGCCAGCGCAGCCTGGAGTCCCAACCTGTCAGCTATCGCGCCGATCGTAACCGGCACGACCATACTGCCGAGGGCTTCGACCACGCCTGTCACCGCAAACCCGAGGGCCCGCTGGCCGCGTGGCGACGACTCGGCGATGATGGGGATGAACGCGCCGCTCGCCGCCATCCCAAACCCCCAGACGCACGCAATCGGGACCAGCCACCGCGCACGCGGAAACAGCAGGATCAAGACCCAACCGAGAACGCGCAGCGCCCGGCCCCCGAACAGCACGGCGCGCCGCCCGAGCCGGTCAGCAAACAGGCCGCCGACTGCCGACGCCAACGCGCCGGTCACCCCGCTCAGCGCATGGAAGTAGCCGATCGAGACGACAGGTATCCCTGCTTCCCGCAAAAACGGCGAGAGGAACCGCTCAAACGCCGCAAAGCCCAGTGCCCACGTAAAGCATGCGACCAAAAGGGTGCGGAAGGTAGGCGGCCATTCGGCCATCAAGCCAAGCCGGCCCCGCCGCACCCCCTGCGGAGAAACGGCAGGCGCCCTGGAGTCCGAGTGTTGGTCAACTGGCGCGCGTTGATCGGCTGACGTACGTTGATCGGCTGACGTACGATGGTTCGCTGACGAGCGCTGGTTGGCTGACTTGTTCTGGTTGGCTGACTTGTTCTGGTTGGCTGACTTGTTCTGGTTGGTCGGCGTGTGCTGCATTGACAATGCCCTCCCCTTGACCCCGGGTCGGGCTGCCCCGAACCGGGTAGTTACCTAATTGACCGGGTTCGAAGCTCTAGGCTCACATGACCAACCTCGCTTTGCGAAGAATCGTCGCCTTCTGGCGAAGGCAACACGAAAAGGTTACATTATGAGTACCAGGAAGGTCAAGCGCAGAGGGCATGGACTGAGTATGTGCCGTGCTGGGGGCATGTTCCTGCAGGCGGCATGTGCCGTGCTGGGGGCATGTTCCTCAAGGCACGAGTGCCGATGTGCCGCAATGAGGCGAAAGACGTAACGGCACCGCTACGTCGCATGGGTGGAACAGCCCAACAGGCAGGGAGGCAATCCGAATGTCCACCAACCCCACCGACCGTGACCCGAACGTTCGCCAGGTCGAGTATTCGGTCAACGGTGACGCGCTGGTTTCCAAAGTCAAGGAACTCCTGCACGAAGGCAACATCCGCCGCCTGATCATCAAGGACGAGCAGGGGCGTATCCTGATCGAGGTCCCCCTGACGCTGGGCGTCATCGGTGCGGTACTGCTGCCGGTGTGGGCAGCGCTCGGCGCCATCGCCGCGCTGGCCGTCAAGCTGACGATTGTTGTGGAGAAGGTCGAGGACTAGGCCCGTAGCCGCCCGAGATGGGATCCCTGAACAGCGGCAGGCGCGGCGGGGCGAAAGTGAAGACGACGAACGCCAAGGCGAGGAGCACGATGGCCAGGCACGCAACGGTGTTGACCGTCCGCCCGCGGCACGGGGCGGACATCAGGGCACGGCTGAGCAGTTGACCGGCGACGACTGCCGCCACAAATACGACAATGTCGAGGGCGAGCAGACTGCGGCCTAGTACGGTCGTATAGCCATAGAAGATCACGACGATGGCGAGCGGCGCGACGCAGGCCGCCGCTGCCTTTGCCAGGCAGAAATTGGGCGGCAGCCGTCGCAGAACCGCCAGTTCGATGATTCCCCACCCGACGATTGGCCAGAACGCAAGCTTCAGGTGCTCCCACACGCTCTCGTTTACCGCGCCGATGGCGGCGACGGCGGCTGAGCGGCCGGACCACTCCCAGACGAAGTGCAGCAGTGACCCAACAACGACCACAAAGGCAATACCCCATATATCAAGGCGCCTGATCCGGTGCTGGACGGGACTAAGCATGCACTTCACTCCGTACTGCGGCGGCTTAAGGCTAGGGTATGCGCCATGAGGCGGCGGGAATTCTCCGTAAGTGCTCCAGAGGTCTCCGGAGATGGTATTGGGAATGCTCCCGGAATGGTTCAGAGATGCTCAAGGAGATGCTCAAGGAGATGCTCAAAGAAATGCTCAAGAAAGCTCAAAGGAAGGATAACGCGGGCCGCCTGCCGGCCCTGTCCGGGCGGGCCAACCCGGCCCGGTGTTACCTCGTACCGCTGCTCTTTGCCGTACCGCTGTTCTTTGCGGCGACGCTGCTCTTTGCCGCCGCCACCTCGTCGAATACAAACCTCTGCTGCCCACGCCTGCTCTGCCGCTCCGCGTCGGGCGCCCGCTTTTCCCAGTAAGGGCAGACCACGGTCCGGCCAAGCGGTTGCACGCAATCCCAGATGCAGGACTCGCAGAGGCTCTTCGAACCGAGAAGCGACTCGACGGCAGCGGCGGCAGTGATCGTACCGCCCCTCGGCTTGGCTGTCTTCTGCGTCGTTTTGGTCATTCGCGGCCCACTCCTCGCCCTGTCGGTTCGGAGCCGACCCCTGCTCATCCTGCACGCTGGAGGATGTTTTGTGCCCGGCGGCAAACGGTTTGAGCAGTATGCCCAAGGAGATGAAGCCCAAAATGAGACTCGCAGTCGCGGAGTTTTCCCACGAAACCTGTACCTTCTGCCCCGATCCGACGACCTTCGAACGACTGGACCCCTACGCCCGCCGCGGCCAAGACGTGCTCGACTCCGAGCGTGGTATCCCGACCTACATCAATGGTTTCATCCGGGTCGCGGAGGCCAGGCCAGGCGTCGAGTTGTATCCGATCATCAGCGTCGGCATGGCTCCGGGGCCGTACACCTCTTGGATGGAAACCAGCTGTTTTGACCGATACACGGCCGAGATCTGCGACGGCCTGCGCGCAGCCGGCCAGTTGGACGGTGTGTTGCTGGCCCTGCACGGCGCCATGGCAGTGACCGGGGTTCCGAAACCGGAAGCGGAGATAGTCAGACGCGCCCGCGCCGTGGTCGGCGACATCCCGATCATGGTAACGCTCGACCTTCACGCCAATGAGGACCACGAGTTGACGGACGCGGCGGACGCGGTTTTTGTCCTCAAGACCTACCCGCACGTCGACTCCCAGGAGATCGGCGAGGTGGCTGCGCGCTGCATGATCGCCACTATTAAGGGCGAGTTCAGACCGGCCATGGCGATGCGCAAACCAGGCATTATCTCGGCTAGCATCTACCAGGCGTCGGAGTATCCTCCGATGAAGCTGCTCTACGACCGGTGCCGCGAGTGGGAGGCGAAGCCAGGCGTCTATTGTGTTTCGGTTGCACCCGGATACGCCTACTCGGATGTCGTCGACGTTGGGATGTCCGTGATCGCCGTCACGGACAACGACCAGGCCCTTGCCGAGCAGGCGGCGCAGGACGTTTCTGACCTGGCATGGAGCATCCGGGAGCAGTTCAGCCAGCCGCTTCCCAAGCCGGCCGAGGGAGTAGCCCAGGTCTTGAGTCTGGTGGCGCACGGCGAGAAACCCGTCCTCATCGCCGACGGCGCGGACCGCACCGGCGACAGCACCTGGATCCTTGCGGAGCTCTTGAGGCAGGGAGCCGAGAACTTCGCCCTGTCGGGGATATCCGACCCGCCCGTCGCCCGGCGGCTGGCCGCCGGGCATCAGGTCGGCGACCGGGTGACTGTTAAGATCGGCGGCTGGGCAAGCGAGTATTCGGGCGAGCCGGTTGAGGTTTCCGGAACCATCGAGTTCATCGGCAGTCCGAACTACACCCTCATCGGTCCGATGGGCAAGGGCTCCAAGGTGCAGGATGGCCTGGTAGTGCGCATCAACGCGGGCACGAACCGGCAAATCCCGGTTTCGGAGCGGATGCGCTGGGCCAACGACAGCGCGGGGCTCTCGGCGATCGGCATCGATGTGCCGTCGCTCGACATCATCGTCCTCAAGGACCGTGTGCACCACCGGGCGTTCTGGGATTCCGTCGCCAAGATCGACTTCCCGGTCGACGCGCCGGGCCTTGGTCCCGCGGACCTGAGCACCCTGCGCTATGAAAACGTTCCGCAGGACATTTACCCGATCGGGGCGAGGTGGCGCAAGTAGGCGATGCGCGCCGCAGTCGCGTCCGTTCCGTTTCACCCCCTGCCCGCCTGCCGCATACAGGTGGTTGAAGGCCCACGAAGCTGGACTTCTTGGCGAAAGGGTGAACGGATTTGGGCTCTCGCCGGAGACGCGAGCGGGAACAGCAAGAGATGTGGCTTGAGTTTCAAGCCTACCAGCAGCAGCGGTGCGCCAATTGTCCCATTTACCTCATGTTCGCTGATACGCTCAGACAACAGCACATGACGGGGCAGATGCCGGGTGCGGTGCCGGGGCCGGCGCAGGGACCGGTGCCGCAGGGCGCCGGGGGTAGTGACGGTCAAGGCGGGCTCAATCTGGGCGGCATGAACCCCAACGACATTTGGAAGGCACTTAACCTGCCTCCTGAGCTCGACATGCTGCGCAGGCTGTTTATGAGCAGGACTGTGCAGATGCCGCGCCAAGCGCCGGTCCCCGGACCGTTTGCGCCGATGGCCGGTCAACCGATGGCCGGTCAACCGGTGGCCGGACCGCCGGCGGGAGGCCCGCCGATGGGGGGCCCCCCGCCCATGGGAGGACCGATGCCTCAACCGCCGCGGGACGATGACGAGGACGACGACCACCACTAGGCGCCCCCTGCGGTAGGCAGGCAGACAATGCCCGGCAGTAAGCCCCGGTGCGGCACCCCGGGGCTTATTCGCCTGCCTCGGCTCATATATCCGTAGCAAAGGCTGGCTGCGGGGGGCCTCTGATGGCGCGTGTCATCCGGCGGAGGCAAAAGAAGGGCCGTCTTGCTGCGCACCTGCTTATCCTGGTGCTCTCGGCGGCGATAGGGGGAATCGCGTGGTGCCGTGGCGGTGCTCCCCGGCACGGCAGGCTCGCGGCTGCCTCTGCTGGGGCAGGTGTTTCAGCCCGCCGTGGTCGGCAAGGAGCCGGAACAACTCCCGCAGCCCGAGCTGCGCCCCGGCCAGTCCCCTCCGGCCGATCAGTTCTTCCTCGAACCGGGGTACAAACTCGAACTCGTCGTCGGCCACCTCACCTATCCCACATCGGTGACCTTCGACGATAGGGGTAGCCGCGTCTTCGTCTGCGAAGGGGGCTACTCGCACGGCCCCGCGACCGCCATCCCCCGCATCCTGGAGGTGCTGCCGGGCGGCAAGATCCGCGAAGTCGCCAGGCTACCCGACGGACCGCTCACGTCGATCCGGTACCGGGACGGGTACATCTACGCAATCGGGGGCCGGGCGCCGGCGAGCATCTGGCGGGTTAAGGTTTCGACCGGCGAAATCGGAACGGTGCTGACCGGGCTGCCTGTCTGGGGCCGCCACTTCACATCGCAACTGGCCTTCGGGCCCGACGGCAGGATGTATTTCGCCGTCGGGACGCCCTCCAACTCCGGAGTGCTCGGCCTCGACGACTATTACACCTATGGCTACCTGTCCATTTTTCCCGAGGCGAGGGATATCCCGGCGGTTGACCTCAAGCTGGCTGGCCGTAGCTATGTCACCGAGAACCCCTTCACCGGAAACCCCTCCGACAGGGCTTCCACCGGCGCGTTCCACCCGTTTGGAGCTCCTGGAGCCCCCAACGAGGTTGTCCCGGCCGGCACGGCGCCCGAAGTCACGGGAGTGGTCATGCGCTGCGGTATGGACGGGCTGGGGCTCGAGGTGTTCGCGTGTGGTTTCAGAAACCCATGCGGCCTTGGCTTCCTCCCTGACGGCAGGCTGATGGCCATCGAACAGGGCATGGACGAGGCCGGTTCGCGCCCGGTCGCCAACGCCTGCGACTCGCTGTGGGTCGTCGAGTACGGCAGGTGGTACGGCTTTCCGGACTTCGCCGGCGGGATACCCGTAACGGATCCAATGTTTGCGCCCGCGGACGGCCCCGCGCCGCAGCTGCTGCTGGCCGAACACCCGCCCCTGGCCGAAGGGCCGTACTACCGGTTCGAAAGCGGGTGCGCAGCCCACGGGTTTGACATCGCGGAAAGCAAGGTATTCGGGTTCGCCGGCGAGATGTTTGTGGCGCAGTACGGCTCGCATTTCAAGTGGCCACCGAGCGGGCACAGAGTTGTCCGCCTGGACCTCCAGACCTGCCAGGAGCGTGACTTCTACGCCAACCTGGCTCCCGGGCCGGGCGGTTCGGCCCCGGAGCGGCCGATCGAGGTCCGGTTCAGTCCCGATGGCACGCTCTACCTGGTGGATTTCGGTGAACTGGCCACCAACGGCAAGGTCTTCTTCCCGTCCGCACTGACCGGCGCCCTCTGGCGGATCGTACCCAAACGGCTGCTCATGACGGACCCGCAGGGTCCTACCGCAGCGCTCAAACTTGGCATCTGGATTGGCGTAGCCATCCTCGCTCTGGCGCTGATCGGAGCCGGGGCGGAGAAGGCGGGAATCGGGCCTCGGGCCAGGCCTACAACCGGTCCCATAACCGCACCTGGGACCAGGCCCGGGACCAGGCCCGGAACCAGGCCCGGGCCAGCGTCCAAGTCCGGCGGGTCTACTTCTTGAGGTCCAACCGGTCCAGCTTAAGCCCTTTGACAATGTAGTAGACCACGGCCGCGATCACCATGAAATCGATCGTCACCGCCAGGAAGTTGCCGATATTGATCGACGCCGCACCGACGGTGATGCTGTAGGCCGAGAGGTCCTTTTGCCCCCCAAGCATCAGTCCGACGAGCGGGTTGATAATGTCGGCAACCAGCGACGACACGACCTTGGAAACCGCACCGCCCAGAATGAATCCCACCGCCAGGCCGATCACGCCTTGCTTGCGGATGAACTCCATGAAACCAGCCAATTTCATACCTCCATCTAGCCACTTCGCTCGCTGAGAGCCCCGTTGGGCCACACTATCGTCATGGTAACCGGAGAACCCCGGCCATTTGTGCCGGACATTGCATATTTCGACGCGGATGCGCTCGGATACCCTCTCGGAGCGGAACTCAGGCAGCGGCTGCACGGGCTGGGCGTCAAAATCGTCGTGCTGCCGGAGGGGCGGCGAACCCCGCGCAGGGGGCGGGTCGGCGGCGCGGCAGCCGAGTACGTCCAAGCCAAGAGCATCCTGGTCGCCGGCGTGGAGAGGGGCAAAACGTTCCAGAAATGCAGGCCCTCCGCCGACTACCAGCTTCCCCTCGCCAAGAGCTGTCCAGGCATGTGCGCCTATTGCTACCTGCAGACGACACTTGGCGTGAGGCCGTACGTCAGGGTTTCCGTCAACCTGGAGGAAATCCTGGCCATTGCGGACGGGTACGCGGAGCGCAACAGGCCGGGGCCGACCACCTTCGAGGCCGCGGCGACAGGCGACCCTGTCGCAACCGAATGGCTGACCGGCCTTCTCGCGGGAGCCATAGCACACACCGCGCGGCGCGAGGACATGCTGTTGCGCGTGGTGACCAAGTTCGCGGCGGTCGACTCGCTGCTCGGAGTCCCACACCGGAGACGGACGCGGGTGCGGCTCTCGGTCAACACGCCGGCGGTCGTCGAACGTTGGGAGCGGGGCACTTCTCCCCTCGCGGCCAGACTTGAGGCTGCCGCAAAGCTGGCTGCGGCGGGATACCCGATCGGATTTCTGGTCGCCCCGGTGTTCGCCGAAGGTGATTGGCAGCCCGAGTATGCAAACCTCATCGACCTTCTCGCGGACACGCTTGTGGGCGGTGGCGTCGCTATGTCGCCAGGGGCCGACGGCAAGGGCTTGACCTTCGAGGCGGTGACGCACCGCTTCACGCCGCGGGCGCGGGAGCTGATCGACTCGCGACACGCGCGCACGGGCCTGCCGATGGGCGAGGAGGGCCGGGTCTGGCGGATGGGGCAGTTTGGCTACGGCAAGTACCTGTACCGGCCCGAGACTGTCGGAGATGTGAAGGAGTTCTTCCGGCGGCGGATTGAGCAGCGGTTTCCCGGGGCCACGCTCGAGTACGTCGTCTAGGCCGGCACGGGCTGGACACCGTTGCAGCGGGATGAGTGGTTGCCGGAGCGGGTCCTCGACCCGCCCCGGCTCGATGCCGTCGATCGAATGTGCTGGTGGACGAGACTAGATGGGCGCCTCCACCGTCAAGTCGGCGTTGATGTCGTAAACATCGTACGTCGTGTTGCCGAATCCTTCGATGCTCCACTGGCTGCGGGTCACAAACCCCTTGGCGTCCCCCTGCGCGATTACGTAGACGGTGTAGGAACCCGAGTTTGAGTTGTCCGACCAGTTGACCGTGAAGACGTTGCAGTCATACCCGTTGGCCTCTTCGTTGCGCTGCCACTGGGCCTGGATGCTGTCGTCGCCAAGGTGGGCATCGAAAGCCTGCAGTTCACCCATGAACTGGTTGGCCATGCCCATCAACGCCTCGGTGAAGAAGTTCATCTGACCCATCCCTGCAAACCGCTCCCAGTTCTGGCCGGGGCCGGCCTTGAAGTACACTACGTCACCGAGGTGCACGATCTCCACGTCACTCTCCATGATCCAGTGCGTCCCGGCGCCGCGCACGAACGTCCCCTCCACCTCGACAGGTCCATCCGGCCCTGGCGCCGCGACCTTCATGCGGAACGCGTCAATCTCCGCAAAGTCCCGGAAGGCGAACGACTGCGACAGTTGATACGTGAACTCGTTGTTGCCCTTCTGGGCCGTCTCGGTCTTCTCGGTGTCGTAGCCTCCGCCCGCCAACTTGATCGTTACCTGGCCCGGCGCAACCCCCTTCACAGTGGCCTGCCCGCTCGCGTCAGTGGTGGCCGTCTTGTCGCCGACCGTCACCGTAATCCCGTCGAGCGCCGTCCCAGCCATGTCCTTCACCGTGACTTTAATCGCAGCGGTGCTCGAACAGGCCGTCGAAATTACCGATAGCAGCAGTACCGCAACCAGCAGTACGCCGAATGCCGCCCTACGCGTCTGCACTGCCTTCAACTCCTTCTTGACCTAGTGGCACCCGACTGGGTGCATCACAATGTATTCCCGGTCAAGCACTAAACTACCAGGCTGCCCAATGAGTTCCTGCAGGGGCGCTCTACCTGGTAGTGCAACGTTGATGACAGGTCTAAAGAAACCGTGTATACCTCGTTGCCGGTCAATCCGCGAAGGTGCAACCTGCTTTACACGAAGGCATCTCACGTAAACAGGCTTGACAGGTCCGCTTGCGACCGGTCAAGCCACTGATACCTTCACGCCCAATTCAGCAGACTGGTTTGCACGTGCCCGACCGCCGAACCGTCCCGCCTCCCGACCGCGCGGCCGACCGCCGGCCGCCGGGCCGTTAGCCCTCGATCTGCTCGATTGCTGTCTCAGGGCTGACGTCTCCGTACAGGACCTTGGCGATGCCGGGGTAGTACCGGTCGACGGTGGCGATGTTGGCGAATAAAAGGTTCTCGATCATCTTCTGGGCGAGGGTCCCGCCCTCGATGTCGATGAAGGTCTTGTAACGGACCTCGCCGTCGGAAAAGTCCATTTCGAAGTTACCGTTCTTGAGGCCGTAATTGGCCCGCGTGATGAACTCCACGATCTTGTGCCGGAAGTCGTCCGGCACGCGGTTGGGACACACCGAGTAGAAACTCAGTTGCTGCTGGTCCTCGTTCTCGATGGCATAGACATCGTATGCAGCCGACTTACCCGTCATGGACATCACAAGGACGGTTCTGTCGGGCACCCGCTGGTACTTGATGTCCGCGGCCTGGTAAAAGTGCTCAACCTCGCTGAGGATCGTCCCCATCTCATTCATTCCACCTTTCGGCTATCAGCGTCGCGTATCTTGAGCAATGCCCGGGCATTGCCGCCCAGGCCGGCTTCAGCGCGCTCCGCGGCTCTCCGCGGCTCGCACTACTTATCGGCGAGCTGGTGGAATGGCGGCTTGAAGTCGTCAGGCATCGCGCACTTGTAGGGCTTGCCACCGGTCCGCTCGACGAACTCGGCCTTGGCCTTGGCCAGCGCCTCCGGGTTGGTCAAGAGCTCCAATCCCGCCTCAGCCAGCACCTTGCCCGCCTGAAGCATACCCTTGTGACCGATGGCCATGCCCGACTGCGCAACCAGTTGCCACGAATGGCCCGGTGTGCCGACGGCGTAACATGCCGTGCCGAACTGCGAGGTCGCGCAACACCAGCTCACGTCGCCTACGTCGGTCGAACCCCGGGGCTCGCCCTTGACCGGCGGGCCGAATACGACCGTGTTGTTAAGGAGCTGACCCCACAGCTCCTCCGGCACCGGTTGTCCCTGGTAAAACTCGCGAATGGCGTTCTCGCGCTGTCCCGGACGGAAGCTCTTCTCGATCTCCGCCGCGAAGGCCAGGTCCGCCTCATCGAACTGCGGCGCACCGACTCGCACCAGGCAGTCCTTGAGCAATCCCTCAAGCGTGTCGTTGGGCATCAGGTCGTAAATTGCGTCGAGAAGCTCGATCTCGCAGGTGGTGTCCGTCATCGTGGCGGCCCCTCTGGCGCACTTGAGCACCCGCTCGTAGAGCTCGTCGCACTCGTCGCGCCGCGGCGCACGCACGTAGTACCAAACCGTTGCGACCGGCGGGACCACGTTGGGCTGCCCGCCGCCGTTGGTGATGACGTAGTGCACCCGGCCGCGCGTCGGCATGTGCTCCCGCAGGAATTCGACGCCGAGGTTCATCAACTGCAGGGCATCGAGGGCGCTCCGCCCGTTGAAGGGGTCGGCCGCCGCGTGCGCGCTCCGCCCGTGAAAGGTGACGTTCATCGAGGTCACGGCGAGCGATGCGGCGTTGCGAACCGTGTTCATCCCTCCAGGGTGCCACGTCAGACAAGCGTCGCACGCGGTGAACACGCCTTCGCGCGCCATGTGCGCCTTGCCGCCGAAGTTCTCCTCGGCCGGGCAACCGAAGTACTTGATCGTGCCCGGCAGCCCCCGCGCCTCCATCTCGCGCTTGAGGCCGATCACCGCGGCATAGGCTCCTGCGCCGAGCAGATTGTGGCCGCAGGCGTGGCCGGCCGCTCCGGGCGCAAGTTCCTCGCGGGTAGGGATGGTCTTTTGGGAAACCCCAGGCAAAGCATCATACTCGCCGAGGAAACCGATCACCGGCCGCCCCGATCCCCAGGTCGCCTCAAGCCCCGAGGGCATGCCGCCGACGCCGAGTCTGACCTCGAAGCCCTCGTCGCGCAGCGCACCCGCCAGCAGCCCGGCCGACTGCTCCTCGTGCAGCCCAACCTCCGCCAGCTCCCAGATGCGGTCGGATATCTTGCAGATGTGGTCTTGCCTGGTGTCGATGTACTGGTGTGCCGTCGTAGCCTTGGTTTGCATGTGCGTCCCCCCGTGAGTGGTCAGCCGGCGCGACGGGCCGGCGGGTTAACCCGGCCAGATAACCCCTTTGTGCTGCCGGCCAGGTGGGTGGTCAGATAGTGGGGTATTCGCGGCGGTGGGAAGTTGACCTGTTAGAAGAGGCGAGCCAGTCCTTACTCGCGGTGAGGACTGGCTCTCACAGAGTGCGCAGGTACGGGCTGCTACTACTTCTGTGTAATCTTTTTATAGCACTTTTGGGTAATCAGGGCAAGCCATCGGGCGCAAGATCGGCGGCCAGACAGGAAAGCCCGGACCGTCCCTCACCCCCGCAGCCGCGATGCCCGATACCTGGTGCAGGCCATCCGCTCTAGGAAAACACCTGGAGCAGCTAGAACTGGCTACATGAGGCAGTCCGTCCGCCTGCCGTTCCTTTCCAAGGGGGTCGCTCTTTCGTGTCCTTCATCATCGCACAACGACGATCACGAAGCCTTGCCAGGCCGCTGGCGGTGATCCTGCTTGCAGGCATGCTGGTGTCAAGCCCGCTGGGTGGCGTCCTGAGCCCGCTTTCGCGTCCAGCCCTGGCCCAGGAGGCTTGGGCTAAAGAATGGCAGGCAGGTTCGCCCACGGTTGGGCAGCCCCGGATCGCCGTCGACGGCGAGGGACGGCCGCATATCGTGTCTATCGAGCCCCGTTCGGTTGGAGCGGCTCAGGCTCTGGTACATGCGTTCGCGGACGAGACGGGTTGGCACCTGGAAACCATCCACAGGTTCACCGCACTCGGCGCCGTGGTCGCTGACGTGGCCGTCGACGGCGCTGGCGACCTACATGTCTGCTTCACCAACGCAAGCAGCAAGGTGCTCCACTACGCCTTCCGCTCAACAGCGGGCAGTTGGACCGTTTTTGAGATCACCGACGCCGGCATTGCGGGGTCCGACCTGGCAATGGCGATCGACCGGCAGGGCAGGCCCCACATCGTCTGCTACGACCCCGACAATACGGTGCTTAAGCACCTCCGCCGCGAGGGCGAGACGTGGCTCTGCGAGGTCATCGACCCCGGTCCAGGCTCGGGGCGCCATTGCGCGCTCACGATCGGGACTTCGGGCGACCTACACGTCAGCTACCAGTACGGATATGGCGAAGGGCCGGAGGGCGAGGAGTATGCGGGTTCGCACCTCCGCTATGCGTACCGCGACGCGGCCGGATGGCACACCTCTACGGTCGCTCGCGGTTCGGCCAACCAGTTGGCCGCCGTGCATACAGCCATCGCGCTCGCCCCTAAGGGCGGGCCCCACATCGCTTACGGCGTTGCGGCCCCCGTGGACGGAGGAGAGGCGACCGCAGGCGGAGCAGCAGTAGCGGCGGCGACGGACGGAGCGGCAAGCATTCACCACGCCTACCTGGACGGCACGGAGTGGCGCACGGAGGCGGTGGCGGCCGGTTCGGTCCCGTCCCTGGGGCAGGCGCCCCAGGCCGCCGGCCCGCTCAGTATCGAGGTAGCCGCCGACGGCGCAGTTCATGTCGCATTTGCCGCAACCGGGACCGGTCGCGGGCCGGTGCCGGTTCACGCAGTCCGCAGCACACCGGACGGGGCGTGGACCCTTAACCCTGCAACGACTGCCGGCGCTCAAGCGGAGACTCTGCCGGCCGGCGGCGTCGACCTGGCACTGGACCCGCGGGGGTTGGCGTACCTGACCTATGTTGAACCCTCCGCCACCGGGATTGCCCGCGCCGTGTGCGCACGGGTGGCCAACCCGCAGGCCATTCCTGCCGTACCGGCCGGGTTCCGCGCCCAGCTCGTTGGGTCATGCAACGCACGGCTTACCTGGTCGGCCGGCACGGAGGAAGAGGACGGCTTCGTGGTCAGGCGTCGGGAGAGCGCCGCCGGCGATTGGGAGGTAATTGCGCTTCTCCCGCCCGGCACAACCGCTCACCTCGATCCGGGCCTCGCGCCAGGCAGCTACAGCTACCAGGTCAAAGCGTGCCGGTCCGGCGCGTCCAACGCCTTCGGCGGCTCGGGCCCAGGCTCCGAGTGGTCGGCCACGGCGGACCTGACCATCCCGCCGGCGGTTCTCCCGCAGGCCCCCGCCGGGCTTACCGCGACAGCCGTCCCGCCGGACGCAGTCGATCTGGTCTGGACGGATACATCGAGCGGGGAATCAGGGTTTGCCGTCGAGAGAACGGCGGCCGGGGGTGCCTGGCAGGAGGTCACGAGGACGGGCCCTGACGTCCATTCGTTCGTGGACGCGGGACTGGCGCTCGGCCCCTATAGTTACCGGGTGCGGGCCTACCGCGACTTCCTCGGCCAGATCAGCTACTCCGCCTACTCCAGCGAGGTCTCTGTCAACGTCCGGGAAACCGCCGAACCGGAGGCCCCCGCCGGGCTGTGGATTACAGTTCTGTCAAGCTCGCGAGTGAGGCTGGATTGGGAGGACATGTCAGACGGGGAGAAAGGTTTCCGCATCGAAAGGCGCAAGGCCGGCGTGGAATGGACGCAGGTCGGATCGGCCAAAGCCAATGCCGTCACCTACACCAACAGCGGGCTGACGTCAGGTTACACATATACCTATCGCGTCAGGGCCTACAAGACCTCCTCCGGTACGACGCTTCACTCAGCCTACTCCAATGAAGTATCGGTGATGCCGGTGACAATCACGGCGCCCGCCGCCCCATCCCGGTTGACTGCCGTCGCAGCGGGAGTTCAGGTCAGACTGTCCTGGGTCGACACCTCCTCCAACGAGAAAGGCTTCCGGGTCGAACGGCGTACTGGGTCAGGCAACTGGCAGACCGTCGCAACCCTTGGCGAAGGCAAGACCGAGTGGCAGGACCCCTCGCCGGTTGTCAATCAGGTCTATTCGTACCGGGTACGGTCATTCAGGAAGAGCTCGGACGTGAACCACTATTCCGTGCCGTCCAACGAGGTCACCGTCCGAGTCGAGATGCCGCCGGTTCCCGCCATGCCGTCGGGGCTGACCGCCGTCGCGCTTTCCCCTGCCGAAGTGCAGTTGACGTGGTCGGACAACAGCGAGGGCGAGAGCGGTTTCCTGGTGGAGCGTTCAATCGGCAACGATAGCTGGCTAGTTATCGCGACCGCAGGCGCGGACACGACCGTCTACTACGACCACAAGGCGAGCATGCAGACCGTCCACAGGTACAGGGTGCGAGCCTTCAACCTGCTCGGGACGGAGATGTTCACCTCGCAGGCCACAGAACCCGCAGATGTTATGGCTGAAGCTGATGGCTATCTCGACCGTCCGGAGGGACTGACCGCCACCCCCGGCGCGCCCGGCAGGATCCGGCTCGCATGGACCGACCGTTCGGATGGGGAAACCTCCTTCGTCGTCGAGCGCCGCACCCCGTCGGGCGGTTTTGCGGTTGTGGCCTCGGTCGCCGCTCAGACCGTGACCTACGATGATACGGGCCTTGAGCCGCGCATCCAGTACACGTACCGCGTGCGGGCTCTACTTGAGGGAAGCGACACCTGCGCTTATTCTGCCTACTCGGATCCGGTCGTGGCGACTGCAGCGTCGTTCGAGTCGCCGGGATCGGCGCCCGGGGGATTGGCGGCGGAGCCGGTTTCGGAGGAGGAGATCAGGGTGGAGTGGACCGGCGGCGGTACCGGGGCGCTCGGTTACGTGGTCGAGCGCAACCGGGACTGGGGAGGGTTCACGCCGGTGGCGACCGTTGCCGCAGGCCTGACCGCCTTCGTCGACCGGAACGTGGAAGCAGGCAGGACTTACATCTACCGGGTGCGTGCATACGGAAACCACGGCTACTCAGGCTATTCGCCGACCCGCCTCACGGCGACGCCCGGAACGGCCGTCACCAAGACCACCGTGGTCAAGCTGCGGATCGGCGAGCAGGCGTATTCGGTCGACGGCGTCCCATCGATCCTTGACGCTGCTCCAATCATCGTCGAGGGCCGCACCCTCCTCCCCATCAGGGCGATCATCGAGTCGCTCGGAGGAGCGATCGCGTGGGACGAAGTCCAGCGCAAAGTCACAATGACGCTCGGGACGAGGACCGTTCAGGTGTGGATCGACGTCAATGAAGGCCTGGTCAACGGGGTGCCGAGGCCGATCGACGCCGCAAACCCCGCCGTCAAGCCGCTGATCGTGCCGCCGGGCCGCACGATGCTGCCCATACGGTTTGTCACCGAAAACCTGGGATGCCAGGTCGACTGGGACGGGGTCGTGCGCGAAGTGACGATTCTTCGCGCAAAGCCCTAGGCAATCACGCCGGCGCTCGCCGAGTGTGTATGTGTAATCTCCGGGGGGTCTTGAGGATAAGAAGGACCTCCATGCAGGCAACGAGGGCCCGGCCGCCGGCCGGACCCTCATCTTCTGTGTCATCGTGCCGATGCGTTCTAGGACTTCCTACGTCCGAACAGCCCCGCGGAAACCAACGCGCCGCCCAGGATTAGCAGCCCGGCAAACCAGGAGCCGGTCTTCGGGAGGTCGGGAGGTGTCACGATGGGCTCTTCCGCAGGCGGGGTCGGCGGAACAACAATGACCGCCGCAAGCTGCAACGTCACCTCGGTGGTCTCATCATGCACAACCACAGCCACCTCAGTGTCGGCCCCGAATCCGTCCAACGTACCCCGCACGGTATATGAGCCGGGCTCAAGGCCGTCAAACCCGAATTCACCCGCCGGGTCGGTCATGTCAAGGCCGATGATCGTGTCGGTCGAGTCAAGCAGCTTGACCAAAACGCCGGGCATGGCCGCCATGGTCGTGCCGTCCTCAGCCTTACCTTCGATTGCTCCGGGGCCCGGCTCAGGAGGCGCGGGCGGGATCGGGGTAAGGGTGATGGTGACCGACGCTACGTCATCGTCATCATCGAGCGTCACGCTCTTCGGACCGTTGCTCGTGTACCCGCTGTCGTCTGCATCAGCCGTGTAGTCGCCGGCCCAGAGGCCGCTGACCTTGGCTACGCCAGACGCATTTGTGTGCACCGTCGCGGTCAGATCCCCACCAAAGGAAACGGGGATGCCGCTCACGTCGCCATCGTCGGTCTTGACGACAGTGACGGTGATCTTGCCTTCGCCGCCGGGATCGGGCATGGGGATCCAGCCGATCTTGACGTAACCGTCGCCGCCGGCTTCGCCATCACGATGGTTACCTTCGCCTTGCTTAAAGCCGCCTTCGCCGGGATCGCCGGTGCCGAGAGCGGGTTCGATCTGCCAGTAGGGGCATTCCCACACGCCGGCTACAGGGTGCAGATACGAGGATCCACCGCCGCCGCCTCCGCCGCCGATCCAATCAACGTCGTCAGGGGCGCCGCCGCCGCCTCCGCCTCTCCGGCCGCCGCCACCGCCGCCGCCACCGGGAAGATACTTATAGCTATCCATCCCAGTGCCGCCGCCGTCGCCGCCGGTCGGGTGCCCACCGGACGGGCCGGATGCGTCGTCTTCAGCCCCACCTTCGCCGCCGTCGGCTCCGGTGCCACTGTGGCCGTCGTTGTCGCCGTAAGCAGTGCCTCCGATGCCAGGCTGATCCTCAGTCGCGCCTCTGCCGCCGGTGACATAGGAGCTGCCCGAGGACTTGGGGCTGCCGCCGTCGTAGCCGCTATGGTGACCCATGCGACCACCATCTCCGCCCTCGCCACCGTTCTCATGGTCTCCGCAGTGGCTCCCGGTCGCGCCGCCGCCACCACCGCCGCCGCCGCCGGCTACGACAAGGATCTCCGCGCCGTGCAGAACTTCGGAGTGGCCACCGCCGCCGCCGCCCTCGCCGGCTTCGCTCTTGGTGCCGTAAGTCTTGATGCTGCACGCGCCGCCTTCGCCGCCCTTGCCGACGACGATGGTGAGGACCTCACCCTTGGCGATGTCAAAGGTCGCGTTCATGTAGCCACCTTCGCCACCATCGCCGCCAACGGAGCTGTCCCCTCCGTCACCGCCGCCGCCGCCGCCGGCGCCCCACACGAAGATCGCGATATCTCCGACATGCGGGGGGATGGTGAAGGTGTCATCGGTATCGAAGTCTTCAAACACCATATCCGCGCAGGACGGAGCCACAGCGTGTGCTGCCGGAGCCAGAGCGATGATGAGGACTGCAGCCAGGAATAGGGAAAGACGTCTTGACTTGCGCATTCTTCTCTAACCTCCATTCTCTTTGAGTATGGATTCAGTATCTTGAGCGTACGATGGGCAGGCGATTAGCACAGCCCACTAAGGACTACTCTGTTATGACTCCAAAGGGGTATCCCCAAAGCAGGAGGAGGGATGGACGCCGCCGGATGTCAATACATGGAAACCAAGCCGCGCGCGCATGCGATAGGATCTATCACTACAGCCCGGACCACCCGCAGATATCAGCGCCAGACTTCGCGACCTCTGCACGCTGCACGACCCTCCACTTCCCG
This sequence comes from Bacillota bacterium, assembly GCA_040766985.1. GTDB lineage: Bacteria > Bacillota > Sulfobacillia > JAUYEG01 > JAUYEG01 > JAXGPL01. Next base: position 17,403 of record JAXGPL010000015.1, on the reverse strand, counting down.
GCGAATTGGGTTCCCAGCCTGAGACTATGAAGGGACAGGCCAGGAATGAGTCCCCTGCAGGGTAATTGCCCATTTACTGCGTGGCGTATACCCGGGGTATCCGCAGAGAGACGGGCCATTGGGGAAGATCGCTGTCGAATCGTCACAGCCGATTCTAGCTCAAGCGGGGGCCACGGGACCGCGCGCACAGGCTTATTCACGGAGAAGTGTTCAGACTTCGGACACAATTGCCGATGCAGTAAGTAACCGCCGCTGCATTGGGAGGGTCATGAGCCTTGCCACGTGTCGTGGTTGACGAACTCACGCCTGGCTGGTACCTGTCGGGCAACGTCTATAACCAGAACGGGCTGATCCTGCTCACCGCGGGGATGCGACTCAAGGAGAGCTACATCAGGCGGCTCCAGGAGTTGGGAGTGCGCGCGGTCGACGTGCAGCCGCCGGCCCTCAAACACGTGCGCCCCCGCGACATTCTGGGCCCCGAGTTACGCAGCCAATCCGCTATGGCAGTGGCCCAAGTCCTCGCAACCGTCAAACAGGGCAATCCCAATCCCGAGCCCGTCATGCCGTTCGTCCACCGCATTGTGGACCGCGTTCTGCAGAATCACGATGTGATGCTTGGTCTGACCGACATCAGGGCGCATGATGCCTATACCCACGCCCATTCGGTCAATGTATGCATGTTGGCGGCCATGATCGGCAAGTGTCTGCGCCTTGCCCGCACCGACCTGACCGAACTGGCCACGGGAGCGATCCTCCACGACTTGGGCAAGGTCTTCATCGACACGAAGATTCTCAATAAGCGCGGCCCTCTGTCTGGCGAGGAGTTTGAGATCGTAAAGCACCACGCGCAAGACGGCTATGCCGCGCTTGTAGCTCACCCGCAGATCGGCGAAAGGGCCGCCCTTGTCATCCAGCAGCATCACGAACGGTGCGACGGGAACGGCTATCCGGAGGGGCTAAAGGGGAGCGCCATTAGCCTGTTCGCTCGGATTACCGCGGTCGCAGATGTTTACGATGCCGTGAGCAGCGACCGGCCCTACCGCGCCGCCCTTTCGCCAGTCGATTGTATACGGCTTCTCACCAAGGACGAATCCGGGAGGCTCTGGCGCCAGGCGGTCGAGGCGCTGACATCATGCGTGGCGCCATACCCCGAAGCCTGCACCGTACGTTTGAACACCGGTGAACTCGCAGTCGTCAACCTGTGCTATCCTTCGGCCCCCTACCGTCCCCAGATCACGGTGTTTGCCGATGCCAGAGGCCAACCGTGGCCGCTGCCCAGAATGGTGGAACTGCTGCGCAGCCCGAACCTATCGGTGGAGGATATCGTGAGCATGGACAGGCTGTCGCAGATGCTGAGCCTGGAGGACTACGAGATGCCGGTAGCGTCGGCGGCCGGCGCCTGCTGACCTAGTTGTGCATCCGAAGGTCCCTGGACTTGGCCGCCCCGACAATCAACAGCAAACCGACCGCGAGGGCCGAGAGCACCGTTCCCAAGAGGGTAGCGAGGAGTGATCCTTCTGATGTCTCCCCGGTGGCGGGAGGATCCGGCGGGACATCAATAACGTGGATCCCATTGAGCTCAAGGGCAAGCTCCGGCAGCGGGTCCAACCCCACCGGCACCTGCTTCGTCAAGGGCTCGTAGGCATCGTGCTTGACGGAAACCACGTACTCCCCGGGCCGCGGGGCCTTAAGGCTGAAACCGCCCCGCTTGTCTGACTTGACGGGCCCGTCCACAGGTCTGCCGTCGGCGCCGTCGAGCAGTTCAACGGAGGCGTCGACGATGGGACTGCCGGTTTCGCCGTTGGTGATCGTGCCGTAGACAACCTCGGGCCTGGGAGCCGCCTGGGCCATGGAGGCGGCGAACGCGAGAGCAGCCAAACAGCATACCGCAATCAGCACTGCTACGAGGAGTGTAACACCGTACCGCTGGTGCACACTGCTCCCTCCTCCCCTGTCCTCGACACTACAATACCGGGGTTTGGGCCCGTTCCCCATACACCTCCGTGTATTGTGGGATGGTGCTTTGGGACCATTTCGCGGTAATCAGCAAGTGCTAGTCCCTGGCGCGCGAGTTTGCGGTCCCTCGTTCAGGGCGGAGCGTTCGTGCCCGATGCCCTCTATAGCCGGTACTTCGCCGCGAAGGAGGAAACCGTTTGCCGAGGGTCGCTCTCGAAGAACTCCAGCCTGGCTACCACCTCGCGGGAAACGTCTACAACCAGAACGGCGCGGTACTCCTGACGGCGGGAATGCGGTTGAGGGAGTCTTACATCAGACGACTGCGGGACCTTGGCGTGAGGGCGGTCGACGTGCAGCCGGCGCGTTTCCGCGACGTGCGGCCGCGGGACATCCTCACGCCCGAACTACGTACGCGTGCCGCGCTTGCCATGGCGCAAGTGCTTTCCGGTATCCAGAAGGGCAACGTTGACATAGCACCCATTCACCCCTTCGTGGCCCAGATCGTGCGCCGCGTCGAGGACAACCACCACGTCCTGCTCGGCCTTACCGACATTCGTGCCCACGACGCCTACACCCACGCCCACTCCGTCAACGTCTGTATGCTCTCGACGCTGATCGGCCGGGCGATGGGTTTCTCACGAACTGACCTGACCGCGCTCGCTACAGCAGCCATTCTTCATGACCTCGGGAGGGTTTTCCTCGATCGCAAGGTGCTAGACAAGCAGGGCCCGCTCACGCCCGAGGAGTTTGAGCAGGTCAAACAGCATACCCAACTGGGCTATGATCTTCTGGCCTCCCACCCGCGGCTCGATACCAGGGTGCCGCCCGTGCTGCTCCACCACCACGAACGAAGCGACGGGAGCGGCTACCCGGGCGGACTAACTGGAAACCAGACCACCCTCTTCGCACGAATCGTGGCTGTAGCGGACCTGTACGATGCAGTCAGCAGTGATAGGCCGTACCGGCCGGCGATGGCCCCTGTGGAGTGCATCATGATGCTGAGAACCTTTGAGCGGGGGCGCCTCTGGGACCGCGGTGCCGAGGCACTTGCCGACCAGGTAGCGCCGTATCCTGAAGCTTGTACAGTGCGGCTGGCGACGGGTGAGCTGGCGATCGTGCGGCACTGCTATAAGGCTGCGCCATGGAAACCGCAGGTCACAGTATTCACTGACATGGACGGCGAGCCGCTTGCCAGGCCGTGGGAACTCTCCTTGCTCAAACATCCTGAGTTTGAGGTCGCGGACATCGTCGACATGGAGGCCATGCCGGAGGCTCTGCGGCTGGAGGCGGGCCCGGGCACCTTATCCGGGCCCCCCCCCGGGGATGGTTTCTAAGAACCCCTGCGCTTTACGAGGACACCTGCGCTTACTGCAAGACCGCTCACGACCAGCATCCCCGCCAGGGCAGCCCCGGTCTTGGGAAGATCCGGAGGCGTCACAACGGGCTCGGTCGCCGGGGGAGCAGGCGGAACCAATGTGACTGCGGGGAGCTGAAGCGTAACCTCTGTCGTGATGTCATTAACAACGGCCGCGACCACAGTGCCCGTGCCGTAGCCGTCCAGAGAGCCGCGAAGCCCGTACGATCCTGGCTCAAGCCCTGCGAACGAAAACTCGCCGGCCGGATCAGTCGCGTCCAGGCCAATGATCGTGTCTGTTGAGTCAAGCAGCCTGACGAGCACCCCAGGAAGCGTTGCGGCCGTCGTCCCACCCACAACCTTGCCCTCGATCGCGCCAGGACCCGGCTCAGGGGGATCGGGCGGAACGGGAGTCAAGGTAATCGTCACAGACTCGTTGGAGGTGTTACCGCGAAGAACAACGCTCTTTGGCCCATTGCTCGTATATCCGCCGGTCGATGCGTTGACCGTGTAGGCGCCGGCCCAGAGGCCGCTGAGCTTGGCAACGCCGGCCGAGTTGGTATGGATTGCCCCCGACAGCGCTCCACTAACCGACACCGAATTGGTCCACATCGGCGCCGTCAGTCTTGACCAGCTTGACCGTTAACGAGCCGCCGCCGTAGGCGCGTGTGGTGTACGTGATCTTGACATAGCCGTGGCCACCAGGCAGCCCGTCCCAACCGATATCCCCGCCGGCACCGCCAAGGCCACCGGGCTGCCCCTCATAATACCCTTCGCCATCAGCGCCGGGAACCTCGTTGAGAAGCCCTCCCGCTCCACCCTGCGCAACAACGGTCCAGTCAGGGCCACTGACCGAGGATTGCCCACCGCCAGTGCCCGCTGAGGGGGGGTGCCACATCGGAATAAACTCGCCCCACTCAAACCACCCTCCACTCCCGCCGACCCCACCCTGGCCAACCGAGACGGTAAGTACCTGCCCCCATTCAGTGCGACTGACCTGTTGCGTTACGCTGACATAGCCACCGCTCCCACCGGCGCCGCCAGGACCGCCAAAGAAAATCGGCGATTCCGGGTTACCTAAGTAGCCGCCGCCTCCTCCCGCACCGCCGCCTCCGGCCCCGTAGACCTCGACTGTAACGGAAGTGACCCCATCCGGGATCACAAACTCGACCGTGCCGGGGGCAGACCGCCCGTAGGGGCTCGGCAACTTGGCCTGCGCCAGGGCGGCGGGGGACAACAGCACAATAGTGAGTACCGCAACGGCAGCCAATATCCAAAGCTTGCTGGTGCTCTTCAAGATGAAACCCTCCCTGAGACATGGGTCCAAGGCCTACACAGGCAGAAGCTACCTTGGGGTAGTTTGATAGTCACACTCTGGTCCCCTGCCCGGGGGGCGGAAGGAGCTAACACGGGACGTCAAGCGGCAGTGGGCCCGGCCATATGGCCGGGCCCACCTTGGTTTGCGGTTACCTGGTTACTAGAAACCTCCGCTTCGCAAAGACACCTCGCGCCCAGCGCCAGACCGCTCACGATCAGCAGCCCGGTCAGGGTTGCGGCCCGGTCTTGGGAAGGTCGGGAGGTGTGACAACCGGCTCGCCTGCGGGCGGGGTCGGCGGGACCACGATGACCGCCGCCAACTGCAGCGCAACCTCGGTGGTCGCGTCGTTGACTACGACCGCGACCTCGGTGTCTGCGCCGTATCCGTCGAGCGATCCGCGCACGGTGTAGTCCCCGGGCTCAAGGCCTTCGAAGCCAAACTCACCGGCCGCATCGGTCATTTTGATTCCGATAATCGTGTCGGTCGAGTCGAGCAGCCGCACGAGCACGCCCGGAAGGCCTGCAGCCGTGGTGCCGTCCTCAGCCTTGCCCTCAATAGCACCGGGACCCGGTTCGGGGGGCGCGGGCGGCACGGGGGTCAAGGTGATGGTAACCGACTCGTCAGAGGTGTCATCATCCAGGGTAACGGTCTTGGGACCGTTGCTTGTGTAGCCGGTCGCCGAGGCGTCGACTACATAGGTGCCGGCTCCCGGGCTACCCATCTTGACCTGTCCTGCGGTGCCCGTGTTAAGGGTCGCCTCAAGATCGCCGGAGATTGTGACCGGGATCGAGGAAACATCGCCGCCGTCTGTCTTGACGACCTCGACGGTGAAGCTGCCGAGTTCTCTGAAGTAGGCGGTGGCCGTATAGGATTCGTGCTCGCAGAAGAAGTAGAAGGTGAACTCCGGATCGGTTGTTTCAAAACAGGACTCCGGGCCGTCGTCAAGCCCCATGAGGGTCAGAAGTTTCTCTTGGCGAAGACCGGCGCCTGACGGGCAGATCTCCCACTTGACAAACTCCCAGCCTGGAGCGGCGTCTGCTTCAAAGATGACCCATGGCGAGAGGTACTCACCTTCATCGCCACTCCAGGGGCAGCACTCGATGGTAAAGCTCTCGGGCGGGGAGAAGAACCCGCGGGCGTCGACGTTGACCGTGCCCTTCCCGACTGCCTCCACATTCAGCTCGCAGAGCTTGGGGCCTTCGGTATTGAACGTGGTCCAGTCGAAGTCCCAGTCGCGCTCGGCTCCGAGGCAGAGACGGACTTCGACCTTCTGGCAGGCTTCGAAGGTGCGGTACACCTTTGCGTTGGCCGGTGTAGATACCGTCGGGTGGATGAGGTCCCCCATCACGACCGGGTGCAGCGCGCTCCCCGCAATATTGCCGTCGATGCGGTATTCGAACCAGGCTCCGCCAACATAGCCCCCTACAAACTCAAGCTCGACCCAACCCATCCCGGCGTCAACCAAATTGACATGGGGAGTGAGCTTGCCGATGTGCCCCGGGGTCATCTGATCCCGGTTCAGGTCATTAGTGCTCGGAAACACATATCCACCGGCGCTTGCGGCGGGCGCCATGAGTGTCACCAGGATTGCCGCAATCAATAAGGACGCGAAAACCCGTTTCTTTGACATGCTGTCCCTCCTTATGAATGCTGGGGTGCTGCTCCGGAAGCAGTTGCGTGACTCCTTACAACTGGAAGCATTATCTACGCTAGTGCAGAACCTGGATGGAATCATCACACTTGGGTGGAGTACTGGGTAGCACTAAAGTGCAAGAAGAATCGGGCCCGGCGGTCAGGCCGGACCCGATTCCAGGGATGGGCTATGTCTGGTTTCTAGAAACCTCTCCGCTTCGCGAAGACGCCCGCACCCAGCGCCAGACCGCTCACGATCAGCAGCCCGGTCAGAGTTGCACCCGTCTTGGGAAGGTCGGGAGGTGTGACAACCGGCTCGCCTGCGGGCGGGGTCGGCGGGACTACGATGACCGCCGCCAACTGCAGCGCAACCTCGGTGGTCGCGTCGTTGACTACGACCGCGACCTCAGTGTCTGCGCCGTATCCGTCGAGCGACCCGCGCACGGTGTAGCTGCCGGGTTCAAGGCCGTCGAAGCCAAACTCGCCGGCCGCATCGGTCATTTTGATTCCGATAATCGTGTCGGTTGAGTCGAGCAACCGGACAAGCACGCCCGGAAGGCCTGCCGCCGTGGTGCCGTCCTCAGCCTTGCCCTCGATAGCGCCGGGACCCGGCTCGGGCGGCGCGGGCGGCACGGGGGTCAAGGTGATGGTAACCGACTCATCCGAATCGTCGTCTTCCAGCTCAACGCTCTTGGGACCGTTGCTGGTGTAGTCGGCCGCTGAAGCGTTAGCCGTATAGTCGCCGGCCCAGAGGCCGTTGACCTTGGCAACACCCGAGGAGTTGGTGTGAACCGTCGCGCTCAGGTCGCCGCCAAACGAGACCGCGATGCCGCCCACGTCGCCGCCGTCTGACTTGATGACGTTGACCGTGATGGAGCCTTCACCGCCCGGCTCTTCGACGAAAACGGCGGTGATCATGCCCGAGCAGTCCCCTTCGCCTTCGCCGCAGTCTACGACGAATGCTGCCGGGTTCTCGGTCAAGGGATCGGACTCCTCATACGCGGCCGTGAACACTTCGGACTGCACCGTATATTCGCAAGCCGGGTAGACGTCGCCTTCGAGTTCCCAGTGGCTGAAGAGCCAGCCGTCTTCCGGCACAGCCTTGAGAACGAAGTAGGAGTTGCAGCAGTAGATCGTGACGTCCTCCGAATCGCCGGGGCCGACGAGGAACTCGAAGTCGTCTTCTCCGTCTAGAACCAACCCACGCGGTACAAACATACCCTCATAGTCGATGTAGACGCTTCCGCCTTCGGTTGCACCGACCTCGACATCGCAGGTCAGTAGCTCAAACAATGCCGTGAGACTAACGTCTCCTGTCAACTCAAACTCGAGTTCGGGATTGTCTTGCTCTCCCTCGGGGTAGTCGCCTTGCCACCCGTCGAAGTACGAGCACCACTCAGGGGCTGCGACCACTTTGATGGCCGTTCCATATGTAAGCGTGTAGCCGCCATCAGACCCGATATAAGTGTCGTCCGCGTAGACCAGGACGTCGCCGAAGCCTTCGCCATCTGTGTTTACGGAGAGCTGATACTCGACCAAGGTGTAGGTTATCTTGACGTAGCCGTCGTCACCAGGTTTCCCGTCCTTACCGGGATTGCCGCCGGCACCACCCTGCCCGTGTGTCTGGTCTGGTAAGTACCCGCCGCCGTTGGTGCCAGGAGCCCCATTATCGAACAGTTCGGCTCCCTTGCCTCCACCGCCACCAGCAGCTGAGTACGAAAATCCAGGACCGGTTACTACAGACGAATACCCGTCCCTGCCATTATCGCCATCGTACGTTCCTCCATCGCCGCCTGAGCGGCCGTTACCCACGGTAATGGAGAGTTCCTGTTCCCAATCCGTTGGCAAGACCGAACGGGTTACGGTTAGGTGTCCGCCACCGCCGCCGTGTCCGCCCGAGTGCTCATGCCACCCAGACCAGTACCAATTTGTGCCTCCACCCCCGCCACCGCCTCCACCGTAGAGCTCAACGGTGAGTTCACCGGCACCCTTCGGGATGGTTACCGTATAGGACCCGTTCTCGGCTCTCTCAAATAATAGGATCTGTTCCGTCGACGCAAGAACTGCGCCGGGTAACATAGCCATGATCAATGCAATAATGCCAATGACCGCCCAGAGCCTCTGGATGCTCCTCACTATCCTGGTACCTCCTTTGACTTGTTTGGTTCTGCCTTGAGCGTAACGGCGTGGGGGAGTTGTCCACACCTACCTAGGGGTAGTCACAGGGGGTACTTTCGTCTCCTGCCACATAGCACTCAAGCACCATGCGTCTGGAATGCTCAGGCAGGCTGCTATGACGCAATGAGAAAGCGGGTCCGGCAACTTAATCCGGACCCGCTTCAGCACTGTTCAGGCTAGGTTTCTAGAAACCTCTCCGCTTCGCGAAGACGCCCGCACCCAGCGCCAGACCGCTCACGATCAGCAGCCCGGTCAGAGTTGCACCCGTCTTGGGAAGGTCGGGAGGTGTGACAACCGGCTCGCCCGCAGGCGGGGTCGGCGGGACTACGATGACCGCCGCCAACTGCAGCGCAACCTCGGTGGTCGCGTCGTTGACTACGACCGCGACCTCAGTGTCTGCGCCGTATCCGTCGAGCGACCCGCGCACGGTGTAGCTGCCGGGTTCAAGGCCCTCGAAGCCAAAATCGCCGGCCGGATCGGTCATGTCCATACCAATGATCGTGTCGGTCGAGTCGAGCAGCCGGACAAGCACGCCCGGAAGGCCTGCCGCCGTGGCGCCGTCCTCAGCCTTGCCCTCGATCGCGCCGGGACCCGGTTCGGGGGGCGCGGGCGGCACGGGGGTCAAGGTGATTGTCACCGACTCATCCGAATCGTCGTCTTCCAGCTCAACGCTCTTGGGACCGTTGCTGGTGTAGTCGGCCGCTGACGCGTTAGCCGTATAGTCGCCGGCCCAGAGGCCGTTGACCTTGGCAACACCCGAGGAGTTGGTGTGAACCGTCGCGCTCAGGTCGCCACCAAACGAGACCGCGATGCCGCCCACGTCGCCGCCGTCTGACTTGATGACGTTGACCGTGATGGAGCCTTCACCGCCCGGCTCTTCGACGAAAACGGCGGTGATCATGCCCGAGCAGTCCCCTTCGCCTTCGCCGCAGTCTACGACGAATGCTGCCGGGTTCTCGGTCAAGGGATCGGACTCCTCATACGCGGCCGTGAACACTTCGGACTGCACCGTATATTCGCAAGCCGGGTAGACGTCGCCTTCGAACTCCCAGTGGCTGAAGAGCCAGCCGTCTTCCGGCACAGCCTTGAGAACGAAGTAGGAGTTGCAGCAGTAGATCGTGACGTCCTCCGAATCGCCGGGGCCGACGAGGAACTCGAAGTCGTCTTCTCCGTCTAGAACCAACCCACGCGGTACAAACATACCCTCATAGTCGATGTAGACGCTTCCGCCTTCGGTTGCACCGACCTCGACATCGCAGGTCAGTAGCTCAAACAATGCCGTGAGACTAACGTCTCCTGTCAACTCAAACTCGAGTTCGGGATTGTCTTGCTCTCCCTCGGGGTAGTCGCCTTGCCACCCGTCGAAGTACGAGCACCACTCAGGGTCCGCGACCACTTTGATGGCCGTTCCATATGTAAGCGTGTAGCCGCCATCAGACCCGATATAAGTGTCGTCCGCGTAGACCAGGACGTCGCCGAAGCCTTCGCCGTCTGTGTCGACGGTTAACTCATACGTCACGAGCTCGATGAGTACCCATCCGTCGCTTCCGCGCTTACCATCCACAACGGAGTCGTCTTGACTACCGGTGGAGCTACCGCCTGCGCCGCCAAGGCAGACCGTGTCTGACGGGTCACGGCCAGCTCCGGGATCACCTGGATCACCGGCGGTGTTGCCGTCGCCGCCCTCGCCGCCTTGGCCACCTGAGGCATGTACAAGCGTTTCATAGTCCCAGACCCAAGTCCACCAATCCCAGTGGCCGCCTACACGTCTCCGAACCCTTGAAGACTCGCCATCGTTGCCGTCTTCGGCCTCGTCGTAGTACGTGGCGCCATCGCCACCTGCCCCGCCATTTCCAACTTTAATATAGAGCGTTTCTCCGGGAGTGACGGTGATCGTCTGCTTAGACTTACCTCCGTCGCCACCTTTGCCACCATCACTGTGATGATCAGTACCATGGTGTTCATGGACCGCTCCTCCACCACCACCGCCTGCACCGAAGCACGTTACGACAACCTGGGTGACTCCTGACGGTACTTCGAACTCATATGACCCGTCATCATCCTTGTCAAACAGAGCGGTTGTCGCAGCACCCACTGTTGCTGGGATGAGGGCAACCAGCAATGCAGCAACTGCAAGGATAGCCAAAGCCCTTTTACGATTGCTCATCTCGTTCCTCCTTTTCGGAAAGATATCGCTTGCTGCCATAAGGGTAGCGCGACGAGGAATACCATCATACCCACTTGGGGGTAGTCTCGAGGGGTACCTTTATACCGAGGGCGTCTACTACAAAAGTGCTATGTCCGAGCGCTCTGTCATGACCTGCGCTGCAGGCCTCAGCATCCTTCTCCGTGCGCAGCCGTGGATACTCAAGGCCGACCTGGTCGCCTGAGAGAGGCAGTTCGACATTGCTTTGCCACGTCCATGACGAACTCGCCGCCAAACCACAGCGCTTGCGCTGGGAAGTCCAAGAGCCGCCCCGTGGTTGGGGCGGCTCCTAGTTATCCCACTTACCTGATCGTTTACCTCCTACGCCTGATCCCGTACCCGGCCGCGATAGCCGCGATGCCGAGCATCATGATCACGGTGTAGTCTGCGCCGGTCGACGGGAGGGTGGGCTCGGCCGCAGGCGGCGCAATCGGCTCCTCGACGGGGGCCTCAGGCACCTCGACCACGACTACGGGTTCCTGGGTCGGTTCCTCAACCGGTTCCTCGGTTACCTCCACAGGCTCCTCGGCCGGCTGCTGCGGCTCTTCGATAGGCTCCTCGATCTCGACGATGGGCTCCTCCTCGACCGGGGTCAAGGTGATCGTCGCGGAGCCTGTGTCGGTGTTGGTTTCCAGGACGATCGTCTTGGGACCGTTGCTCGTGTAGCCGGAAGCGCTGATGTCAACCTTATAGGTACCTGCCCAGAGCCCGTTCAAGGACGCCTTGCCCGAAGCGTTGGTGTGGATGGTGGCGCTGAGCGAGCCGCTGATCTTCACGGACAGGCCGGCAACATCTGTGCCGTCCGACTTCACTGCGGTGACCGACAGGGCTCCGTCGCCACGCTCCCGGAACACAGCGGTGACGGTCTTGTCGCCGGTCATCTCAATCCTGATCGGGTTGCCGTTGCCCTCGGCATCGCCGGTCCAGTGGCTGAACGCCCAACCATCCGGCGCGCTCGCGGTTAGCGTGACATCGGTGAAGCTCAGGTAAACGCCGCCGTTGGGGCTTACGTTGCCATGGCCGCTGGTGTTGACGGTGAGGGTGTACTCATCCTGCTCGAACACGGCGGTCAGAGTCTCATTGCTGTACATGGTCACGCTCTTGGTGGTGCTGGTATCTTCGAGGTCTGAACCCCAGTGGCTGAAATGCCAGCCCGCGTCGGCCGTGGCCGTGAGGTTGACGGTGTTACCGTAGTGGTAGTGGGGTTCATCCGGACTCTTGGAAACCGACCCATCGCCAACGTTCACATTCAGGATGTATTCGTCCTCAGTGAAGGTGGCGGTAACCGAACGGTCGTCGTTCATGGTGACACTTGTGGTGGCACTCGTGCCGCCTGTATCACCCGACCAGCCGGCAAAGGACCAACCGGGGTCGGCGGTTGCGGTGAGGTCAACGACATCTCCCGGGCCGTAGAAATCCTGGTCCGGATCCGCGCTCACATGGCCGTTGCCCTCGACAGAAACGCTGAGAGTGAAGTTCTCTTCGAAGTTGGCGACGACGATTCGATTGCCATTCATCGTTACGCTCGTGGTCTCGGATGTCCCGCTCGCGTGTCCTGACCAACCCACGAATCGATATCCGTCGTTAGCCGTGGCGGTGAGCTCAACCTCATCACCGTAGTTATACTCCGATTGGCTGGGATTCCTGGCAACGCTGCCGGCCCCCGATGGGTCGACCGAGGTTGAGAGGGTGTATGTCGAGAGTCCAAAGTTCGCGGTGACCGTGATGTTCTCATCCATGTGGACGTGGTAGGGACCTGACCCGTGGATGTCGCCAGCATCTTCTCCTGACCACCCAGAGAAATAGGAACCCGCTGCCGGGGTTATGGTGAAGTTCACGATTGTGTCGTCGGCGAAGGAGCCGCTCTTGGGCGAAACAGTGCCTGTTCCGGCACCGCCGTAGGAGACGTTTAGTGTACGTATGCGGGCGAAATTGGCGGTGATGTCCACATCGTGGTTAGGCCCGCCGAAGCGTCTACTCTTAAGCCCCACTGGGGTCTACCACATACCCCCACCTAAAGGCCAGATAGATTAGCACTTATGTGCTATCGATGCCCGCACGAAGCTGGCACGACCGGCTCGTAACCCCAAAGTAGTATCAGAATTCACCCAAAGGGACCATCGAAGATTGCTCCTGAGGTTCCTGCCCTCGGCGTGTTGACTCCTTACCATAGTAAGCAGCCCATTAGAACCGGAGGAGAGACCCCAATGCGCTTAAGCAGGATGCTTTCCGCACTTCTCGCCATCGCAATCGTGCTCGCACAGATCCCGTTGCCCGCAATGGCCTTGGCCCAATTTATCACGTACGACCTAACGGCCGGGCAGCACTATGTGGTGGGTACGGTTTCCACATGGCATGACGAGGACACTCTCTACGTCCTGTACGACACCAACGACAACTGGCAGCTCAAGGAGACCCACGCCTGGATCACGGACACGCTCCCGACTTCCAGCTCCGATCTTGCGCCCGGCCACGCCCAGGATTCGGGCGACTACGATCCTCCTGTCGACAGCGACACGCTTGAACTGCCCCTCGGCTCCCACGGCCCCGGCGACTGCTTCTATGTCTTCGCCCATGCCGCCGTCGTGGAGGGCTCCGGTAATCCAGTGCCGGGAGCAGGCCCCGAGGAAACCGCCTGGGGTGGCGACCAGCAAGGCGAAGATGACAACGGTCGCTGGTACTTCTACTTCCGGTACTGCATCCCCGAGGAGACCACCCTCGGGACCATCACAGTCACCAAGCTCGACGGCGAGGGCAGCGAGCTCGCCGGCGCTGAGTTTACCCTCTATGAGGTCATCAGCCAGGATCGGGTGCAAGTCGGCGACCCGGCAGTGACCGGCACAGACGGCCAGGTGATCTTCGACGAGCTCGAAGCCGGCACATACATCGTCGTGGAAACCGGCGTCCCCTTCGGCTACAAGGCCGACGACACCGACTACGAATCCAACCCAGTCACCCTGACGCTGGTCGACGGTACCGTGTCCAGCGAATCGGTGACCTTTACCAACACTCTGGCCGCCGATGGGCGCATCACCGTGTACAAGGAAGACGGCGAAGGCGAGATCCTCGATGGGGCCAGTTTCACGCTTTACCGACTGGTGGACGATAGCTGGCAGGAAGTCGCCGGCCCAGTTGCCACCAGCGAAGGCATGGCGGAGTTCACCGACCTGCTCCCTGGCACTTACCGGGTCGTGGAGACAACGGTCCCGTCCGGATATACAGGGGATGAGCCCGCTTACAACCTGCTTGCATACAACCTGGCCTAAGACGCAGACCGTCGGCACCGCCGAACTCACCTTCGTAAACGAAGAAGTCGTAGCGGGCCTCGGGTCGATTACCGTCCGCAAGTGGGTGACGACGGGCGTCCGCCTCTATGGCGCGACGTTCAGCCTGTACCACGGTACGGAGGAGATCGGCGAGGTGACGCTCGATGGCACGCACGAGCATACCTGGCCAAACCTCCCGGCCGGAACGTACCGCGTGACCGAGGTCTCGGCGCCGGATGGTTTCGCCAAGAAGAGCCCTGCCTACCAGGATGTCGAGCTCGTCCTCGCGGGCGAGACGGTTTCCAGCGTGACCGTTGACTTCTACAACGACCGGCAAGCCGGCGACCTGCCGGCCAGCATCACGGTGATCAAGTGGGACAGCGAGCCGGAGTATGACCGGTATTGCATCGTCAGCGACCAGGAAACCGAGGTCGCCGACGGGCGTTCCGCCGCGCTTGCCACCGGGCCCATGAGCACGTGGAATGCGCCGACCGACATCGCCGCCATGGTTGCCTCAGGCGCGGAGTGGATCTGGGAAAGCCCCCTGGTCCAGAACCCGGTCGCCGGCGACATCGTCGAGTTCTGGCGCTCCTTCGATATCAGCGGCGTACCGGTCAGCGGCACGCTGATGATCACGGCCGACAACGGCTACGAGGTCAGCCTCAACGGTACTCTCGTCGGCTGCGCCCAGGTCTACGGAGACTGGGAATCGAGCGACCTGACCGAAGCATACGCAACCACGAGCAACTGGCAGAGCGTCGAGACCTACGACGTCTCGGGGCTGCTCCGCAGTGGCTCGAACACTCTCTACATCGAGGCAGCCAACGAGTACATGGGGCCGATCGACGGCCAGTCCGACGGGACGCCAACCAGCAACCCGGGCGGCGTCATCTTCCGGCTATGCCTCGGTGTCGCCAGCGGCACCTTGCTTGACGAAGCTGAGTTCACACTTTCGCAGGACGCCATGGTCCGCCGCGGACCAGACGGGACGACCAACGGTAGGCTGACATGGGAAGACGTCAGCCCCGGCACCTACACCATCACGGAAACCACAGTACCCTCCGGCTTCACCGGCGGCGACCCGCAGGATATGACCGTGGGCGCAGGGGACCACGCGGTTGTGGAATTCGTCAACCAGCGTGAGGAAGAACCCGTCGAAGGCTCGATCACGGTCCTCAAACTCGATGACGACACCGACGAGGAACTCCCGGGCGCGACGATCGAGGTCCGCCAGGGCAGCATGGTCGTCCGCTCCAAGACGATGACGGACGGCACTTACACGTTCACAGGCCTCGGTCTGGGCACCTACGACGTAGTTGAGGTCGATGCCCCGAACGGCTATGAGCTGGCTGCTGATCCGAGCGAGACGGTGACCCTGACTGAGGAAGACCCGGACGAGACCGTGACCTTCCGCAATAAGCCGGGGGAGCACGAAGAGAGGGAGGTTCGTGGCTCGATCACGGTTCGGAAGGTCGACGCCCAAACCGGCGCACCCCTCGCGGGCGCGAAGGTCGAAGTTCGCCAGGGCAGCACCGTGGTGCGCACGACCACCATGACGGGCGGCAGCGTAGTGTTTGGCGGGCTGGAGCTGGGCACCTACGATGTCCTTGAGACCCTGCCCTGCCGGCACGAACTGGCCGCGAACGCGAGCGAACGGTGACACTGACGAAGGGCAGCCCGGACCGCGAGGTGACATTCGAGAACGCCCCGATTCCCCGACGTGCCCACTCCTCCGGCGCCATCGAGGGCTATGTGACCGAGAAAGATACCGGCCGCATTCTTCCCGGCGCGTCAGTCCCGGCGTTTGACAGCGAGGGCCATCCATGGAGGACCCCGTCATCTCCGACGCGAACGGCTTCTACCGGTACGACAACGTCCCGCCTGGAACCTACTCGGTGGGTGGTTTCCGGATACTCGCCTGACTCGGTCAACCCGGTGATCGTGGTTTCCGGTGAAACCACCCAGGCCGATCTAGTCCTGGCCAAGGAAGAAACTATCGTAGTGGTCCGCCCGAGCACCGCGCGCAGCCGCCGAACCTGCCGACTACCGGCGTTACGTACATTGACCCGGCTGCGGTCGGGCTTGGGCTCCTAGTGCTGGGCGCCGTCATCAGGCGGCGGAGGTATCAGGCCAAGCACTAGATATGAGGGCAACCTGCACTTGAGTACGAGGGGACGCGCGAGCGTCCCCTTCCTCTTACACCGCAGGACATGCGGCCCTGCCCGCTACGGCGCGGACCCTCATCGCCAGACACGTTCATGCCCGGCGCATAAGGCAAAGGCCGAGGACGCCTCCGTCCTCGGCCATAGTCTTTCGTCGCTCTTCGGTTACCGATCAGTCGCCTGCTGTGCTATCTCCCAAGCAGGCGACCACTATAGGAATCCCGTCGCCTACGCCTCCTGCGCTGAACAGCCCGGCCGGCGGCAATGAGGCCGACACCCGCGACTACCGACAGCACTCCTGCCACGCCCGTCTTAGGCAGCTCGCCCCCTGGCGGTATCGGCGGACCGATAATCGGGCCATAAGGGGGTTCCGGCGGCCCGGGTGGCGACTGCGCCGGTACGAGGTTGATCAGGGCGATGGCCGGCGACGAATCCGTGGTCAGCTCGATCGTGACCGGGCCGTCGCTGGTATACCCCTCGACGCTGACGTTGACCGTATAGGTGCCGAAGTCAAGGTCGCTGAGAGTCACCGACCCCGAGTCGTCGGTCAGGGCCACGAGGTTGATCCCGCCGGTGAAGGTAACCGGCAGACCGGAAACCGACGCGCCATCGGCCTTGAGCACGTTAACCGTGATCGTACCTTTCGCGTCGGGCTCAGGCGGATCAGGTGGTTCCGGGGGATCCGCGTAGACTCCCGACACGATAATGCTCCCGGAGATCGAACCGAGGCTGACGGCCTCGCCGAGGGCGATCTTGACATCAACGTAGAGTTCGTCGGCGTCGGTATCCACGCGTGACGCCAGCAGCTTGCGGACCTTGGTCCCCATCGGTACCCAATCAGTCCCGTGGCTGTCCTTGATCAGGATGTCGATGCCCGCGGGCAGGCTGTCGAACTCTGCCCAGACCGTGCAGTCAACTGATCGCCGGAGGATGTTTCGGACCATGAAGAGGCTGTTCCAGGTATAGGCGCTGTTGGGCTGCATTCCAAGGCCGGCAATGAAACCTTTGGAGAAATCGAACACCAAATCGTCCCCGATCAGCTCGGCGTTTCCGTCCGCGTTGCCGGGGCCAAGATACCCCTCGTCCCATCCGTAGGGGTTGCCAATATGCCCTGCTTGAGGGGTGACCTGTAGCACGACTTCGCTCCCGTCAGTCGAGAGCGCCAGTGCCCCAAGCAGGCTAGTCGATGTCATGGCGGCGGAAGCGATGAGGCTCGTGACCGCGAGCACGAGCGCCATCAGCAGGATCCCGTACCTGCGCATAGGCATGACCTCGCAGCTATGGATTTGGTTGAATCAGGTATTCTCCTATAGAGTAACAGCCCATTCCCG
>JAXGPL010000014.1:0-80118 GCA_040766985.1 Bacillota bacterium | reverse complement strand
GGTCGCAGCGTAGGTCACGAGGATATCGAGCTTGTCGCCTGGCTGCGGGAAGCCTGCGACGCCGATGATTTCATCCACCTGCATCGTCAGGGCCCGCTTGCCCTGAGGGATGGTATACGAAAGGCCCGCGGAACCCGGTTTTGTTCCAGTGATCTTGGACGTCAGGACGGTTTCCCCGGAAGCAATCGGAACCAGGGAAACCCTGCCGAGACAACCGTCAACGGCTCGCACCGCCCCGGGCAGAACGTATGCCGCAGGCACCTGCTGCAGTGCGACCATGTCGGAAGTGATCATCGTGTGCGAGGGAATCGGCCGCGTCGCTACTACGACGCTCGTGGTCTCCACTATGGAGGGACCGCGGCTGCCGGCCTGACTGGAGATCAACTGGTAAAGACCGAGCGTGGCAACCAAGGCCACCACCAGCGGTAGTACTACTGTTCGCATGACCCGTGCGCGGTTCATTCGTGTCCCTCCGCAGCTGAAGCTCAGAACAGATGCCCCAAAAGGATAAGTCCTACCCTGCTCATCGGCGTTCGCCCGGCGGATGAAAACCCCAAATGGCCTGTTGGTCGTGGTTCCGCGGCGGGCGGCGGGCTATTCGCGGCTCGCCGGGCCTCACTCCACCCGCATCGAGAGTGCGGATCGGATGGGCAGTCCAGAGCCCAGTAAAGTCGAAATCACCGGGACAAGCACCCGGAAGTTGTAATTGACCGTGACGGTCATGATCGTGCCGGACGTGCGGGATTCAAGCGGAGGGGTGATTGCGATCGATAGCTCGGCGGGGTTGAGCGTCACTGCATTGCTCTCGACGACGGCGACGATCTCCGCGTCCGTGGCGCCCAGCACGCCGATCCGGCACCCCTCGCGTGCCGCGTGCTGCACCGTCATGTACGCATTGAACAGGCGCCCAAACTCGAAGACACCGAGCAGCAAAATCAGAAGAACCGGAATCAGCAGGGCAAGCTCCACAAGCGCCTGTCCCCTGCTACCCCGTACTAGCTTCCTCCTTAGGCTGCACAGTATCAACCAGGGTTCCTCCTAGGCGGTGCGTGAGGGGTGATTGCCGAGGGGGCCCAACGGGCCCCCTCTGTCTGCGGCGGTTAGGGACTACTGAGTTGATCCGAGACACGGCCAAAAAGATCGAGGATGGATTCCCGGAAGACCGCGATCGCACCTACGACGATCGCAGCAACTAGGATGATGATCAGGCCGTACTCTGCGAGTCCCTGCCCGCGCTCGTCACTCTTGAACCAGTTCCAAATCTTCGCGAGGAACAGCATGCTGGGGGCACCTCCTCCCTTGGTCTGGGTAGCCGTTGTGGGTGGAGACCGTCTCCAACCCCACTGGCTACGTCTCAACAGGGGTATCGTGCAAGGGCTGCCGTGGCGTAAGGTCGGATATCGGGGCCGATCGGCAGATTGTAGTCGGCTAAACGGCAGCTTTTCCGTGGGCCGACCGCGGCCGGAGGTCTATTCCGTCCGCACCTCTGACGGCCCGCAGTGGTGACAATAACAAATCCTGGCCGCCAAGCGTCGGATTCGTGGGCAAATCAGAAGGGACAGGTCTGCCCGGGCCACCTGCCGATCCGCTTGAAGTAGCGGACTAACAGGGCTTCGGGCCAGCGTAGCAGCTTTGTGCCCGGGAAATCGCGCGGGCTGAGCGGATGAACCAGGATCGCGTGACAGCCGGCGCGGCGTGCGCCGAGCACGTCCCGGAACAACTGGTCGCCGACGACAGCGGTGCGGGCCGCATCTGTGCCTGTGACGCTCAACGCCCGCGCGAAACCGCGCAATCCCGGCTTTCCGGCGTTTGCGATGTAGGGCAGGCCCAAGGCTGCCGCCACTTCCGCCGCCCGGCCGCTCCTGGCGTTCGAGAGGATGACGGCGCGGACCCCGCCGGCAAGAAGCGCCTTGAGGTGCGCTGCAACCTCATCGGAGGGCAGGGGGTGGCCATAGGGGACCACTGTGTTGTCGAGGTCGAGAATCAGGCCGTCAATCCCGCGCGCCTTGAGGGTCTCCAGATCGAGATCCAGGATCGAGGGCAAGTACGCGTCTGGTGCCAGCCGCTCCAGCATCCCCCTGCCCTCCCCGGCCGCGAGTCTACAGCAACAACCGGTGCAATCCGCCGGTGATGCGAATTGGTTTCGCCGGGGCGGCACCGCGTCCTCTGTCGCCGTAAGTCATTGCGGGCATCAAATTGGCCTAAAAGGCCCATCCCTTAATCATTAGGTCATTTGGAACTTATCTCATTAGGCACCCGTAGTAAATCGCGGACGCAACAGCATCACCAGCCGAGCGAGGTGTAGCAGCAATGGCAGCCAACGCACCAGTCATCAATCCACAGGACAGCGCGCTACAGATGAAAGTCAAGGTAGAAATACGGATCAACCCCAAGACCGAGGTGTTTGCCCGGGACATCAAGATCGGCGTTAAGAACTTCGTCGTAACCCTTGAAGGCAAGGTCCCGACGGAGATGGACGCGCGCAACGCGGAGCGCGTCGCCCTCGGCGTCACGGGCGTCGCCAACGTAATCAACAAGCTCGCGGTTGGAGCGTAACCGGCGTCAAGGGCAGCAAACGGACCCAAGAGGATACCCGCGCGACCGACGCGCCACACTGGCCGGGCCCCGTGCTCGACGCGGGGCCTTGCGGTATGGCGGCAAGAGGATGCCTCGCTGCTACTTCTTCACCTTGGACTCGTCGAGCTTCCACATCAGCCACTGATTGTCTTTGGTCCGGACCATATGGTAGGCGCCCCGCAGTTTTTTGCCGTATAGGGCGAGCAGCAGTTTGTTCTCAGTTTGCTGGGCGATGGCGTACCGTCCGTGGTCCCAGATCTCAACTGTGCCGGCGCCGTAGTTGCCCTCGGGAATGGTGCCCTCGAAGTCGATGTACTCGAGCGGGTGGTCCTCGGTAGCGACCGCCAGGCGTTTGACACCTGGTTCGGTCGGCGGGCCCTTGGGAACCGCCCAGCTCCGTAGCACGCCGCCGGTCTCCAGGCGGAAATCCCAGTGCAAGCTGCGGGCATGGTGTTCCTGGACGACGAAGCGCGAGAACTGCTCTCCGCCCGGGCTCTGGTCCGGAGGCTGAAGGCGGGCCTCTTCGTGTGAGGCTCCAGCACCCAGTGGGTCCTTACCCCCGCCCGGTTCAGGGGTGCGGTCGAAGTCGCGCTTTTTCCGGTACTCCTCAAGACGCCCGGCCTGCCCGCCCGACTTGTCGTCCTTTGCCACCGGCCATCACTCCCGTCGCTGGTTATGCCTTCATCTTATCCCCACCGGGAGGGAAACCTGCTTCGTGGCACCGAAGTGCCATAGCCATCAGCCCAGGAGGTGACCCCCGTGAATATACTCGCCATTCACGGCAGCCCGCGAGCCAAGGGTAACACCGACGCGATCTTGGAGAGATACCTGACCGCGGTTCGCCAGGCCGCCGGCGCGCACGGAACAGAACCGCAGATCGAGCATATTTACGCGGAGCGGCTCAAGGCCCGGCCGTGCCTTCACTGTGGGGGCTGCGACGAGACGGGCGAATGCGTCGTCAAGGACGATATGCACCTCGTCTATGCTGCGGTCCGCAAGGCCGACGCCATCGTCGTGGCGACCCCGGTGTTCTTCGCCACACTGACGGCGCAGCTCAAGACAGTCATCGACCGGTTTCAGTGTGCATGGGCCGCAAAGTACCGGCTCGGCCGCCCTTGGATCGAATCCGCGGAGGGGCGCAGGGCGGTACTGCTCTGCGCGGGCGGGATGACCGTGGACCGGCATTTCCAGCAGGTTCGGGGCGTTCTAAGAGCGTGGCTGGCCGTCCTAAACGTCGGTTATGCGGGGGGCCTCTGGTTTCCGGGGGTTGACGCGCGGGGCGACTCCGACAAGATACACGACCTCGAAGGTAGGCTTGCGGAGGCTGCCGGATTGCTCCTTGCGGAGGCCGGCAGCAACGAGTAACGGCGCCCTTTTTGGCTCCCTCGCTCATGAGGCGTGATTCTCGCTGAGCAACTAAGAGTGAGACTATCTCTGAGCGTCAGCAAGGCCCGGCAAGACCCCGGCAAATCCCTATTGACCCCCGGCGGTCCGTTCTATATAATCGGCAAGGGTCACGTCATGTTTATGCACCCCCATTACATATCTATTCAGGAGTGGGGATTGTGCTAGGCAAGCTCGCCCTGGAAGACGGGTATGTCGTGACCGGTCAGGTGTTCGGCACCCCAGGCGATACCTGGGGTGAAGTGGTATTTAGCACCTCGATGACGGGTATCAGGATACCTCACCGACCCTTCCTATTGCGGCCAGATCATCGTGATGACCTACCCGCTGATCGGCAATTACGGCGTGGCCGAGTCCGACTGTGAGTCTCCCAAGCCGCACGCCCGCGGGCTTATCGTCCGTCAGATCTGCGAGGCCCCAAGCAACTGGCACCTTGATTCGACGGTCGACTCCTTCCTCAAGCGCCACCGGCTGATGGGCCTCGCGGACGTGGACACGCGCGCTCTAGTGCACCGCATTCGTTCGCACGGGACCATGCGCGGCGTGCTCGCCGCCGGGAACCAGCCGGATGGTGACTCCTGGAGCGCGCCCGCTCGGTGCCGCATCTATCGGGCCAGGAGTTCATGCCCGGCGTCTCGTCCCCGCGCCCGGAGGCGCACGGCCAGGCCGGCGCGCCGGTTGTCGTGGTCGTCGATATGGGCTGCAAGGCCGGTATCGCGAAGGACTTGCTCGCACGCGGTTTTCAGGTCTGGACCGTACCCTGGGACTATCCTGCTGAAGAGATCCTGGCCCTTCGCCCGTGCGGCGTCGTGCTGTCAAACGGACCCGGCGACCCGACGGATGTACCGGCGGCGGTGGGTCGGTTTCCGGTCTCATCGGCCGTGCCCCTCATGGGCATCTGCCTTGGCCATCAGGTTCTAGGGCTGGCCTTTGGCGCGAAGACATTCAGGCTGAAGTTCGGCCACCGCGGGGCCAACCACCCCGTTGTCGACGTTACCACAGGGCGGGTAAGGATCACGGCCCAAAACCATGGCTTCGCGGTCGACCCTGCGGGACTGCCGGCCGGGTAACGTTTCGTACCGCAACCTCAACGACGGCACCGTCGAGCGAGGATGAGGGCGTGCAGCCTGCCCGTGTTCTCGGTGCAGTACCACCCGGAAGCTTCACCCGGCCCCTGGGACTCTCGCTACCTGTTCGATCGCTTCGCTCAGATGGCCGCCGGGAGGCCCGGCGCCAGGCATGCTGGATAGGCGGGGAGGCGGAACATGCCCAAACGTACGGACCTCAGGACTGTTCTGGTAATCGGCTCTGGGCCGATCATCATCGGCCAGGCGGCCGAATTCGACTACGCCGGGACCCAGGCATGCAAGGCGCTGCGAGAGGAGGGCCTGCGCGTGGTCCTCGTCAACAGCAATCCCGCCACGATTATGACCGATACCAACATGGCCGACCGCGTCTACGTCGAGCCCCTTGACGCTGCGTCGATCGAGGCGATCATCAGGCGCGAGCGCCCCGACGGCCTGTTGCCGACACTTGGCGGACAGGTCGGGCTGAACCTCGCGGTTGAGTTGTCGGAGCGCGGTACGCTGGACCACTACGGGATCCGGCTGCTGGGCACGCCGCTTGACGCCATCAAACGGGCTGAGGACAGGGAGCTTTTCAAGCAAACCATGCTCTCGATCGGTGAACCGGTCCCGGCGAGCGCGATTGCCACGGCCATGGAAGATGCGGTGCGAGAGGCGGCGGGCATCGGCTACCCGGTTATCGTTCGCCCGGCTTATACCCTCGGAGGCACCGGAGGCGGCATCGCGGCGACCGAGGCGGAGCTCACCGAGATCTGCGACCGCGGGCTGCAGCTCAGCCCGATTCACCAGGTCCTGCTGGAGAAAAGCGTCGCGGGCTGGAAGGAAATCGAGTACGAAGTGATGCGCGACGGGGCAGGCAACTGCATCACGATCTGCAACATGGAAAACATCGACCCGATTGGAATCCACACGGGCGACAGCATCGTCGTCGCCCCCAGCCAGACGCTGTCCGACCGGGAATACCAGATGCTCCGTTCGGCGTCCATCCGCATTATCGACGCGTTGGCGATCGAAGGGGGCTGCAACTGCCAGTTCGCCCTCGACCCCGCTTCGAGCGCCTACTACGTGATCGAGGTCAACCCGCGGGTCAGCCGCTCAAGCGCGCTCGCAAGCAAGGCGACTGGATACCCTATCGCCAAGGTCGCGGCCAAGATCGCCGTGGGCCTACGCCTGGACGAAATCGCCAATCCCGTGACCGGCAAGACCAGCGCGTGCTTTGAGCCCGCCCTGGACTACGTCGTGACCAAAATCCCGCGCTGGCCGTTCGACAAGTTCAGTACCGCTTACCGGCGGCTGGGTACGCAGATGAAGGCAACCGGCGAGGTCATGGCCATTGAGCGCAGCTTCGAGGCCGCCTTGCAGAAGGCCCTCCGGTCGCTCGACATGGGGCTCGACGGCCTCTACTTCGCTCCGATGGCGGTATGGCCTACGGCCCAGGTCCGCCGCAAGATCGAAGCCGGCGACGACGAGCGGCTGTTGGCCATCGCCGAGGCCATGCGCCGCGGGTACACCGAGGACGAGATCGCCACCTGGACGGCCATCGATAGGTGGTTTCTCCACAAAATCAGCAGGATCGTGACCTACGAGCGGCGCCTCAAAGGGCTCGGCCCGGACCTGCTTACCCGCGACGACTGGCGGGCGGCCAAGCGCATGGGCTTCTCCGACCGCCAGCTGGCGATGCTCTGGGACGCGGGCGAGGACGAGGTACGGCGCAGGCGCACTGTGGCCGGCGTACGACCGGTGTACAAGATGGTGGATACGTGCGCGGGCGAGTTCGAGGCTGAGACACCCTACTATTACTCGTGCTACGAAACCGATGACGAAGCCGCCCGCACGCCGGGTAGAAAGGTGATCGTGCTCGGTTCGGGACCGATCCGGATCGGCCAGGGAATCGAGTTTGACTGCTGCTCGGTCCACGCCGTCTGGGCGCTCGAGAGCGCGGGCTACGAGACGGTGATCATCAACAACAACCCGGAGACGGTGAGCACGGACTTCGACACCGCGGACAGGCTCTACTTCGAGCCGCTGACCCTGGAAGACGTGCTCAACGTGATTGAGGTCGAGCAGCCGGAGGGCGTGGTCGTGCAGTTCGGCGGCCAGACAGCCATCAACCTGGCGGGCCCGCTGGCTGCGCATGGCGTCCGCATCCTGGGTACGCCCGTCAGCTCGATCGACCTCACGGAGGACCGGGACCAGTTCGAGCAGTTGCTCGAACGGCTCGGCGTCAAACGGCCGGCGGGCGGCACGGCCACTTCGCTTGCCGAGGCGACCAAGGTGGCGCGAGCGGTCGGCTACCCCGTCGTGGTACGCCCATCGTACGTCCTCGGCGGCAGGGCAATGCAGATCGTCCACAGCGATTCTGAACTCGAAGAATACATGCGGGGAGCCGTGAGCGTTTCGCAGGACCGCCCCGTCCTGGTCGACAAGTACATCGGCGGCCGTGAGGTCGAGGTGGACGCGGTCGTGGACCGCGCGGGCAACGTGCTCGTCCCCGGCATCATGGAGCACATCGAACGTGCCGGCGTGCACTCGGGCGACAGCATCGCGGTCTACCCCGCATTGACGCTGTCCCAGGCGGTCAAGGACGACATCTGCCGTCTAGCCGCCCGGCTCGGGCGCGAGGTGGGAGCCGTCGGCCTGCTAAACATCCAGTACGTCCTGCGGAGGGATGAGGTCCTGGTGCTTGAGGTCAACCCACGGGCAAGCAGGACCGTGCCCTTTCTGAGCAAGGTCTCGGGGGTGCCGATCGCCGACCTGGCGATCAGGGTCATCCTCGGGGCGACTCTTCCGGAGCTTGGATACGAGACGGGGCTCTTCCCCGAACCCAACGTCTACGGGGCCAAGGCGCCGGTGTTCAGCTTCAGCAAGCTCTTGGACGTCGACATCTCCCTGGGCCCGGAGATGAAGTCCACCGGTGAAGTGATGGGTATCGGCCAAAACGTCTCCGAAGCCCTGCACAAAGCGTTCGCCGCAGCGGGCATGCGCGTCGGGAGGACAGGGGCGATCCTGGCGACGATAGCGGACAAGGACAAGCCGGAGGCACTACCGGTACTCAAGCGGTTTGCGGCACTCGGCTGGCGCAGTTACGCGACTGCGGGTACGGCGGCAGCGCTTGCCGGCAGCGGGGTGGAAGCCGAGGTCGTGGCCAAGATCAGGGAGAAAAGCCCCAACCTGCTGCATCTGATTCAGGCACGCAAGGTCGACCTCGTTCTTAACACCCTGACCAGGGGCCGCGATCCACAGCGGGACGGCTTCCGCATCAGGCGATCGTCGGTGGAGCACAACGTCGCCTGCCTGACGTCACTCGATACTGCCGCAGCCTTGCTGGGGGTTTTGGAGGGGCAGATCGACGGCAAGCAGGTCGCGGTCTACGCGCTTCAGGATCTGCACGCAAAAGGAGCCGCGCCGGGTGGGCCGGGTGCACCGGCTGCGGCTCCGCTGGTTGCGGACCGGACCGGTCAGTCCTGAGCTGCGGCCCGCGGGCCGAGTTCCTGGGTCAGTTTGCTGACGGCCCGTTTCTCAATCCGCGAGACGTAGGACCGCGAGATGCCAAGTAGCCGCGCGATTTCGCGCTGTGTCTTCTTGACCCCACTGCTCAGCCCGTAACGGAGCTCGATGACGGTGCGCTCACGCCGGCCAAGGGACAGGAGTTTGCTGCGGACGCTTTTTTGCCGGCAAATGGTATCGACTGTATCGGGGACGATATCGGGGTCGGTGCCCAGCACATCCGTCAGAGTGATTTCGTTGCCCTCCCTGTCGACTCCGATCGGGTCATACAGGAACACCTCTGAGCGCACCCGCTTCTTGCTGCGCAGGAACATTAAGATCTCGTTTTCGATGCACCGTGCGACGTAGGTCGCAAGGCGCGTGCCGTATTTGGGGTTAAAGGTCCTGATGCCCTTGATCAGTCCGATCGTCCCTGTGGAGATCAGGTCGTCGGGGTCCTCCCCGGTGTTGTCGAACTTCTTGACCACGTGGGCCACCAACCGCAGGTTGTGCTCGATCAGGGTGTCCCGCGCCGCTTTGCTCCCCTCGGCCATGAGCTTGAGGTACTTTGCCTCGTCGGCCTCGGACAGTGGCTGCGGGAACGTGCCGGCGTTGTTGAGGTAACCCGCGATGGTCCCGAATATGCTGAGGATGAACGTCCAGAAGGCCGCGAATATCAACTGAAGACCTCTCCCCGGGCCCGCGAAGGGCAGTTTATCGGCCGGCGCCCCGCCGGCCGCCCAATCACTCTATGCGGACCTCCTGAAGGTCGTGCACGTCCGTTCAAGCAACTGCCTGGTCTATTTGCGGTTGGGTTACTGCAGGTACTTGCGGACGTTGGCGTTGTGCTCGGCGAGGGTGCGTGCGAACGCGTGGCTCCCATCCGGCTTGGCGCAGAAGTAGAGGTAGTCGGTCTGCTCCGGATAGAGCGCGGCATGGATGGACGCCAGGCCGGGCGAGCAGATCGGGCCCGGAGGCAGCCCCGGATACACGTAAGTGTTGTACACGTCGTCCATCGCCATCTCGCGATCCGTTATCGGGCCGGCGGGATCCTTCATCACGTACCGCACCGTTGCGCAGGACTGGAGCGCCATCCTGAGCCGCAGCCGGTTGTGGAAAACCCCCGAGATGACGGCGCGCTCTTCCTCCTTGCGGGCTTCCTTTTCTATGATTGAGGCCAAGGTGACGACCTCGTTGATCGACATGCCAAGCTCAGCCGCCCTCTCCTTCATATCCGGAGTGAGAGCGGCCTTGAACCGGTTGGCCATCGCCCGCAGGATCTCCACCTCGGTGATGCCGCGGTGAAAGCTATACGTATCGGGGAAAAGGAAACCTTCCAAAGACTGCTTGACCTGCGCGGGCCGCTCCGGCTGCAACTCGGCGGGCAGCGTGCCGTTCGTGGCGATCGTGGCAAGGGCCTGGGTCAAACGGTCCCGGTCAGCAAAGCCCTTGGCGATGAGCGTCTGGGTGATCTCAGCGACGTTGTAGCCTTCCGGGATCGTCACCGGGTACAGCTTGACCTGGCCCCGGGCCAGCTTGGCCGCGATGCGGGGGACGCTCATACTGCGCGAGAGCTGGTACTCACCGGCCTTCAGCTTGCCGGCGTTGCCGGTAACCTGCACCCAGATGCGGAAAAGCCCGGGATTGCGCACCAACCCGAGGGAGGCAAGATCCGCGCCGATGCGGGTAGTAGTCTGCCCCGGGGCTATGTATAACTCGACTGTCTTGTCGTCACCGGGCCGCACCGGCCCGAAGGTGACAAGCCAGACTGCGGTCGCCAAGACCCCGGCCAGAGCGACTCCAGCCCAGAACCTGGGCCGCCGCCACCACGGCAGGGGCCGTCTGGCTTCCCTGCCCCGCGCTGCCGAAAGGGACGCGCCCAGGCGGCGCCATACCTCGGAGCCGGCGCACGAAACCGGAGATCACATCCCGCAACGCCCCCGCCCACTGACTCACGCGGGGCGCGAGCCGCGCCGCGAAGGCTCGTACCTGCGTGCGCGTCCGGGCGGCCAGATCGGCGGCCCACCGTGAGATACGCGCCGCCAGGTACTGCACCCTGTCCTGCGGGCCTGGCCCTGCAGGTGCACTGGGGAGAGGCAGTCTAGACTCCCCTACCGCCCGCCGCCCCGCGGCCGGTCGTCCTCTTCGTCCTCGTCATCGTCGTCACCGAGGACCTCTTCGTCAGCCTCGGAGTCTTCGTCTTCCTCTTCCTCCTCGAGATCCTCGTCCTGGAGGTCTTCCCAGGCCGCAGTGACCTCGGCCCACTCGTCGTCGTCCTCGATCTCGACGAAGACCTCGTCGCCGTTGCCATCTTCCTCAAGACGGAAGATCATGGCCTCGCTGCCCTCGATGGCGTCTTCCTCGCCCTCTTCGTCTTCGTCGTCCGTGCCCTCGAGCGGCACAAGTACGGCGTACCGGCGGTCTTGAACGGTAAACGCATCCAGGAACAGAAATTCCACCTCGTTGCCCTCGTCGTCGGTTAAGATGACGATGTCTTCGCGGTCTTCGCTGGGCACTACGCTCACTCCAATCTCCGCGCCTTCGGGCGCGGCCGGTTGGCCCCGCGTGGGGGCCGACTTGAGATAATCCGTCAGTAGGATCACGGCTGCCTGACCATCGATTAGTCTGCGCCGGTGGGCCCTGGTAAGATCGGCCTCCAGAAGGGCGCGCTCCGCCATCACCGTCGTCAACCGCTCGTCATGCAGAATGACCTTAACTCCGCCGACGTATGCCCGGATGTGCTCGGCAAGGCGGCGGGCCATGCGTGCGCCGGCCCCTTCGGAACCATCCATGTTGCGGGGGAGGCCGACAACAACGACCCCGACACCATGCTCCGCGACAAGCCGCTTGATCTCTTCGGCGAGCCGCACGTAGCCCACGCCGGCATCCAACGGCTTCATAGCCCGGACCGCCACACCGAGGGGATCGGACAGGGCCAGGCCGAGACGCTTGGTGCCTGGGTCAAGAGCGAGAACCCGCGTGGTCTTTTTGCACCACCTTGATGTGGAAACCGGGACACGCCGCAGCGCAGTATCCACAGAGAATGCACAGGGCCGCGTCGACGACGGCCCGGCCGCCGCGCACTGTAAGTGCACCTTGGTGG
Organism: Bacillota bacterium; assembly: GCA_040766985.1. Lineage (GTDB taxonomy): Bacteria > Bacillota > Sulfobacillia > JAUYEG01 > JAUYEG01 > JAXGPL01. The sequence continues at coordinate 68,463 of JAXGPL010000014.1, read as the reverse complement.
CAGGCCTTTACGCACCGCCCGCATCCGGTGCACCACGGCTCGACGGCAACCGCCCGCGTGCATTCGCCGAGCCGCTCCGTCAACTCGCGGGGAATTTCCCGGCGGGCCATGACCCGAACAGCAAAAGCCAGTTCATCCAGGTTGCCGACCCCGAGCGCTACGGCATGAATATATGGGATGTCGCGGATGAAGGCAAGGGCTTCCTGCGCTTTTACTGCGAGGTGTCCGCCTCCGAGCGGTTTCATGGCATATATGCCCTTGCCCATCTGACAGGCGGTGGTGATCGCCTGAACCATATCGGTCGCACTCCCGTCCCTGATACCGAGGCCCTTGAGGTTAAGAAGCGGGTGGATCACGTCGACGAGCGGTTCGGCGGCTCCGGCGCGCACACCGCTTACGTGGTGCGTCGATAGGCCCACTGCGCGCACAATCCCTCGCTCCTTGAGCCTAACCAGTTCAAGCAGGGCCTGCCGGTGGCCGCGAAGGGTGTGCGCCGACTCCTGCTCATGCAGCAGAAAGAGATCAATGTAATGAGTGTCAAGCGCGGCCAGGGCTTCCTCTACGGCGGCGCGCATGTCGGAGGCTTCCGCAGCATAGGCCTTCGAAGCGATTACGACGCTTTGGCGGGGCACACGCCGCAGGAAGGCGCGAAGGTGCGGGTATGTCCCGTAGATCTGGGCAGTGTCGAAAAAGTTGATCCCGGCCTCCCAGGCGGCGTGATAGAGCTCGGCGGCGCTCTGGGGATTAAGGTCCCGCTGCAGCGGGCCCACCGTGAGCGTTCCGATGCAGAGCCGGGACACAGTCGGGCCGGAAGGGCCGAGAATCACCCTGGCTTCAGACACCCTAGTCGACGGGACCCCACGGTCCGCCACGGTCTGCATATACCGAGGGCGCCCGCCGGCGCAGGACCAAAAACCGCATCAGCAGGGCTCCGGCGGCGAATCCGCCGACATGCGCCCACCAGGCAACGGTCTCGGCGGACGACGGTGAAAGGGCCCCGAGGCCGTTGACCAACTGCAGCACAAACCAAAGCGCGAGGAAGATGACCGCCGGCACTTCGGCCATGTGCAGGAAGAAGAATATCGGAACCAGCGCCAAGACCCTAGACCTCGGAAAAGCCACGATAGCCGCCCAACACCCCCGCGATGGCCCCGCTCGCGCCGATCAGCGGAACCGTGCTGCCCGGTTCGAAGAAGATGTGCGCAAGGGTCGCAATCGAGCCCGTCACAAGGTAGAAGACCAGGTAGCGCGCGCTGCCGAGGCGATCCTCGACGTTGTCCCCGAAAACCCAAAGATAAAGCATGTTACCAAGCAAGTGGAGGATGCCGCCGTGGATGAACATCGAACTGACGAGCGTGCCCAGCACTAGCGTGACGTTGCCGAACTTACCCGCGGCGAGCCACCGCGGGAGAAGTGTAAACTGGACGGGGATAACCCCGTTGCGCAGGAAGAAGTACTGGAGGTCTTGGCTCGAAAGCCTGGACTGGTAGAGAAACACCCCGACGTTGGCGGCGATGAGCGCGACGGTGGCGATCGGAAACCGGCGTGAACGGACGCTATCGCGGATCGGTATCACAGGCAGCTGACTCCGCCTAAGTCCACGCGCGCTGCCGTACCGGCTCTAGCTCTGGGAAGCCTGAGCGACAAAACCCCGGACCAACTCCTCAAGTAGCTCGTCGCGCTCGACACGTGCGATCAAGCTGCGCGCGCCGAGATGGGTGGTGATGTAGGCCGGGTCGCCGGAAAGGAGGTACCCGACCAACTGCTCCACAGGGTTATAGCCTTTCTCGCTCAGCGCCCGGTACACACGTTGGAGGACGTCCCTGGCCTCGTACGTCTCACGCTCGAGCCGGAATCGTTCCGTGCGCTCGCCAGCCTCCATTACCCCTCCGCCCTTTCGGCTTTCCCGTACCCGCCTGGAAGTGAAGTGTTCGCCGCAGCCCTATTCCTTCCTCCCCTGCCCCGCCATCTCGGGCAGGAGCACGCGGAGGGACTCCAAAGCGTCCCCGATCTTGCTCGGGTCCTTGCCCCCGGCCTGCGCCATCTCAGGCCTGCCGCCGCCGCTGCCGTCGGCGAGGGCAGATATCCGTTTGGCGACTTCGCCGGCGCGGATCCCCTTTGCGACCAGTTCCTTGCCCACGGTCACGACAAACGCGGCTCTGCCGCCCAGTTCGGCGGCGAGTACTCCCACCCCGGACTGCCCGAGGCGATCGCGGACCAGGTCGGCGTGTTGGCGAAGCTCGTCCAAAGAAGCCGCGGCGACCTGGCCGGCCGCTGCAGTAAGCCCCGGGGCGAATTGCCAGACCCCCGCGAGGATCTCCTCCAGGCTACCCCGGGCGGACTTTGTGCGCAGGGCTGCGTTTTCGCGTTCAAGCTCGCGGATTCTGGCGAGGTACTCGCCGATCCGTGCGACAGCATCGGTGGGCGCCGCTCGCACGGCGGCCGCCACTTCCTCCAGGCGCGCACGATCCCGTCTGAGCATCTGCCGTGCCACGTGTCCGGTATAGGCCTCGATGCGGCGGATGCCCGACCCGATGCTGCTCTCGCCGGGGATAAACAGGAGGCCGATCTGCCCCGTGGCGCGGACATGGGTACCTCCGCAGAGCTCTCGTGACCACTCGCCGGCGGATACGACGCGCACGATATCCCCGTATTTCTCGCCGAAGAGGGCCATCGCGCCCGCCGCCCTGGCCTCGTCGATCGGCATCTCGCACCATGAAACCGGCAGGTCGCTCACGATCGCCTCGTTCGCCCGCCGCTCAACCTCTTCCAGTTGGGCCTGGGTCATGCTCTCCGAGTACGTGAAGTCAAAGCGGAGGCGGTCCGGCGCGACCAACGAGCCAGCCTGGTTGACGTTCCCGCCGAGGACCTCCTTGAGGGCTTTGTGCAGGAGGTGCGTCGCGGTGTGGTTGCGCGCGGTCGCCAGCCGTTTGGACGCGTCGACGGTCGCCTTGACCTCGTCACCCTCACGCACCGAACCCGATCCTGTGCCCAGCCGGTGCACGATCCGGCCGTCGGTCAGTCGCTGGACGTCCGTAACGGTAAAGCGGCCGTCCGCCGCCTCGATCCAGCCTTCGTCCGCGACCTGCCCGCCAGCCTCCGCGTAGAAGGGCGTGTGGTCCAGCGTGCAGTAGATATCAGGTGCGTCTCCCTCTCGTGCGACGTCGATCTTGCCGACCCGCTCACCGCCCGCTACGAGGCCAGTGATACGGGCCCGTACTTCAAGCTGGTCGTATCCGACGAAACCGCCCGCGGCTACGTCGCCGAGCGACTCGGCCACCATCGCCGCCTCGGACTCCCAGCCAGCGTCCTTTGTGCGAGCGTCGCGCGCCCGGCGCCGTTGGGTCTCCATCTCCGCGTCAAACCGCTCGCGGTCGACGGTCAGACCGGCCTCACGCGCGAGGTCTTCGGTCAGGTCGAACGGAAAACCGAAGGTGTCGTAAAGCATGAACGCGGCCTTGCCTGACAACTCGCCTTCGGACCTGGCCATGGCATCGTCGATCAGCCCGCCCGCAATGCGCATACCCTCTCTGAGTGCGGCTCCAAACCGCTCCTCCTCGCGCCGGACCACGCCGGCCAGGAAGTCAGTGTGGGCGTGGACCTCGGGATAGGCCTCAGCCATGATCCCGGTCGCCACCGGGACGAGGTGACAGAGGAACGGGCCCTCGACACCTGCCGTCAGGCCGTATCGCGCGGCCCGGCGCAGCAGGCGGCGAATCACGTAGCCGCGGCCCTCGTTGGACGGCAGCGGGCCGTCGGCGACCGCAAAGACGACGGAGCGCACGTGGTCGGCGATAACGCGCATCGCCAGGTCGAGTTCGGGTTGGACGCCGTATGGCGTGCCGATGATTTGGGCGGCGCCGTCGACGAGGGGCCATAGCAGATCGGTTTCAAAGTTGGTGGCGACTCCCTGCACGATTGAGGAGATGCGCTCGAGGCCCATCCCGGTGTCGATGTTCTTCCGCGGCAGGGAGACCCGCTTGCCGTCCTCATTGCGGTTAAACTGGGTGAATACGAGATTGTAGAACTCCATGTACCTGCCGCATTCGCAGAGCGGCCCGCAGCCGGGCGAACTGCATCCGAAGTCGGGCCCGCGGTCGATGTAGATCTCGCTGTTGGGCCTGCAGCGGCCGGAAATGATGTCCCAGAAGTTGGTCTCGTCATCAACGATGCGGTCGGGCGTGATGCCCACCTCGTTGAGCCAGATCTGGCGGCCTCGTCGTCCGTCGGGTACTGTAATCCACAGCAGGTCGACCGGCAGCTTGTAATGCTGGGTAACGAGTTCCCAGGCCCATACGATGGCGTCCTGCTTGAAGTAGTCCCCGATCGAGAAATTGCCCAGCATCTCAAACGGCCCCGAAGTCGCGGGCGGGCCGACGTTCTCGATGTCGTTGAGCCGGATCGACTTCTGCGAACTGGCAAGGCGCACGTTGCGGCGTAGCAACGCCCTGGTAAAACGGTTTGAGGGGAGCCATCCCGCAGTTGACCCACAGGATCGACGGGTCGTCGCTCGGCACGAGTGGATAGCTCGGCAACCACCGTGTGCCCCTTGCTTTCAAAAACCGAAGGAAGGTCTCCCTTGCCTGATGCCCCGTGAGGTAGGGAACGCGAACGTGGCCCACCAGGCGCGGCACCCCCGGACCCGGTTTCAGGAGCCCAGCTTGATTTGGTTTTTGATGTCGATCGGGTTGGTCATCGGGAGTCCTCCTCGGCAATGAATAAGCCCACGCCAAGGGCGCGGGCCGCGCTACCACTCCTTATCCGTCGCCGCCTTGCGGCGGTGACCTCAGAGCCCGCTCCGTCGCCGGCCACGCGTAGGTGGCGCGCAACCGCGGACTGGAGCGGAGCAACAGGCTAACGCCCTGCATACGCCGGGCTTGCGCGAGGCCATTTCGCCCGGGGCTCGGCGGTCGGCCGGCGTCCCTCACTCCTCTGGAGCTTACGCCCTGGGCTCCTTCTCTTGAAAGGACCGTGTGAGCGCTACCGCGTCATCGCTTGGACCCGCTATTGGACCTGTCATCTGAGTCTCATCTTCGCACGCTTCTTGGAGCCTATTCTACCCGCGGCTTTTCCATGCGCTCAGTGGGCTGAGTCGTTGCAGCGGGGACTGCGTCGCACAGCGCTGGCCGGCGCCACCATCGTGCTTCATCCCGGCGCCGGGTTGCGCGTCCTCTTTGCCCGCCCGCTCTGCCCAACGCCCGGACTTCGCCGCCGGGCCCCTCGAGGGCGTGCACGGCGCCCGCGAAGTGCTCGGGCTGTAGGCCTTGCAGGGCCTTGGCCTGCTCGTCCGTGACGTCGTCACCCCCGCGTTCATCCCTTGAGTTGCGTCCGCGACCCAGTGGTCGAGGAGATCCGGATGATCCCGGCGACCGGAACCGCCACGAGCATGCCGATAACGCCGAACAGCTCAAGGCCTGCGTTGCGCGGTAAAGATCACGGCCAGGGGCAGGCCGGACATGCTCAAGCCGATGATCCGGTGGCGAAATGAACTGCGCTTCGAGTTGCTGTATCGCCGTAAGTGCGACAAGGACCTGGATTGCGCCCAGCGTCGACGTGGAAGCGGCGACGGCGAGCGCCGGGATTGCTCCATCGAACGGGCCGAAGCATGATGACCATGACCCGGGCCACGATGCCGAGGATGACCGCGAACCGGATGCCGAGCAGGAACAGGGCCAGGTGACCAGCGAGCCGACGGATGGCGCGCACGATCAGTTGACCGCGATGCCGGCCAACCCCAGCCGATCTCGGAGAGCAAACTTGAGGGTGCCCTGCGGTCTCTGGACGGGATGAACCTGCCAGCGCCTGCACGCAAGCCGTCGACGTCCCTTAGCAGGTAGCTGGAGAGCACCGGCGCGACGATGAGGCTGAAGAACGCGGAGAAGACGCCGAGAACAAGCCTTGCGCCGCGAACCGGACGAGCCTGAGCACCTGCCCTGACCGTCAGCACCGCGTCGTCGATGGCCTGCCGCACTTGCCGCGGCAACCTGCACTTTCGCTACCGCGCCTGGAACTCGTAGGCCATCTCTGCACCTGGGCAAGTACTGCGGCACGAACTGGCCAGCGGCGGCTGGTTTTCGAAGACAACTGTCGGTATGACAATGCCCACTCCCACCGCGACCGTCAGAAAGAAGACGACGTAGATGAACACCAGAGCCGCGGTACGCGAAAACCTTTCTTGACCAGAGTTTGACCAGCGGGTTGAAGAGGCATGAGTGACGATCGCCAGGACGAACGGGAGTAGCACACCCGGATACGCGCCACACGCCAGCGATACGAGGGCGAGCAAAACGGCGGCCTTGAGGAGCCGCCGATGTTCAGTTGAACCAGTCAGCGACCGTTCCCATGGAAACCCTCCTGAGCGGACTTCGGCTTACTTAGACATTGCCTCCGACATCTCGGCCTTGCCCTGCCGGAACATGCGCTCGGCACGGTCGGCTGCCGCCCCTCGCCATCTGCACCATGTTGTCGCGCCCATCGTTGTTCAGAACGTGCGGCCCTAACCACATGCCTACTGCTGCTCCCACGAACACCCCGTCAACATGCCTTCCCGTGCTGATTCAGTTGCCCGCTCACCTCCTCACGCAGTTCCATGTTTGACCCATCGCTCCTTCCCCATCCGGGTGGGGATGGTGCGGTATTCCATCGTGGACGAGGCAAGCCGCTGCGGCGTTGCCGTACCGTCATCGTCGATTTATACCCGGGCCCGCGAACCACCGCGGGAGAACTGCGTGCGAACAACCCAACAGAAAACTGCGCGGCGCCGATGCGACCGATCGGGGCCTGCTCCCCGCAGACGGGACAGGTCCGGAAAAACTGCGGCACGAGTACGTGCCGGCAGCTGAGGCCCCTTTCCACGCCGGAAATCTCTCGCCACAGCCCAACCGGCGATGCGCAGCGTCAACGGCTAGTGTTCCCTCACTGCGGAGTCGAGGTAGCGCCAGCGCTCCTTGCGGGCGGCCCTGATCGAACAGCGATGTGTAGTGTCCTGCTGCGCCGGCTGCTTACACCTTCCGTTGATGCGCAGGGTGCACGGCGCGTCCGGGTTCCGCACATCGCCACCGCCGGCGCTTGCTCGTCGTCGCATGCGTGGTTGCGCTCGGCGTCGTATGGCACGTCGAGCTCACGATCGGGGTGCGGGCCTTGCGCTGGTCGCCCAGAGCGCACAGACAGGCGAGAGCGCATCGCCGGTAGGCCGAGCAGCATCTGCGCGGCGCAACCCGCCGAGGGCATCCGCCACGGTGCGGTTGGAGATGGCGAGGGCGTCTTCTAAGGTCTTGCCCTTGACGAGTTCAGTGATCATGCTGCTTGTCGCGATGGCGGCGCCGCAGCCGAACGTCTTGAACTTGACATCCGCGATCCGCCCGCTCTCATCAAGCTTGATGTAAATGCGCATGACGTCGCCGCAGACCGGGTTGCCGACCTGGCCGACGCCGTCGGCCTCCGCAATCTCGCCGACGTTGCGCGGGTTCATGAAGTGGTCCATCACCTTATCCGTATAGGCCTCGCTCACTTCGGGCCCTCCTTTGTCTTGGCCTCGCCAGCGCCAGCGCAGGGCGCAGCCGCTGCAACCGCCAGCGGCGACATCGAACGCAGCCTGGCGACGATCGGCCCGATGCGGTCCAGAATGTATACCACATCCTGAGGCTCGTTGTCGCGGCCGAGGGTCATCCGGATACTGCCCTGCGCGTCCTGGTGGCTGTTGCCCATGGCGAGGAGCACGTGCGACGGCTGCAGCGAACCGGAGGTGCAGGCTGAGCCGGTCGAGGCCGCGATCCCGGCCATGTCCAGGGCCAACAACACCGACTCGCCCTCGATGTCCCGGAAGCTGACGTTGACGTTGTGCGGCAGCCGCAGCGTGCGGTGCCCGTTGAGCCTGGTATTGGGGAGCGCCAAAAGGCCGTCGATCAGGGCGTCCCGCATCGCGGAGAGGCGCGCGGCGAGTCCGTCCAGCTCTTGATGCGCAAGGTCTGCCGCGACGCCGTAGCCGACGATGCCGGGCACGTTTTCAGTGCCGGCGCGCAGCTTGCGCTCGTGGGAACCGCCGTGCTGCAGCGGCTCGAGCCGGATGCCGCGACGCACGTACAGCGAGCCGGCTCCCTTGGGGCCGTACATCTTGTGCCCTGACACCGTCAGCATGTCGATGTTCATCGCCTGCACGTCGATCGGCACTTTGCCGGCGCTCTGCACCGCGTCGCTGTGAAACAGCACCCCGGCCTCCCGGCAGATCCGCCCGATTTCCGCGACCGGCTCAATCGTGCCGACTTCGTTGTTGCCGTGCATGATCGTCACCAGCAACGTCTTCGGGGTAATCGCCCGCCGGACCTCATCCGGATCGACCAGCCCCTCGCAGTCGACCGGCAGGTACGTCACTTCAAAGCCGCGCTCCTCAAGGTACTCGCACGAATGGAGCACGGCGTGGTGCTCGATCCGGCTCGTGATGATATGGTTGCGGCCGTCCCGGGCGCCGCGGGCCGCGCCGATGATCGCAAGGTTGTCCGCTTCGGTGCCGCCGCTGGTAAAGATGATCTCCGTTTGCCGGGCGCCGATGAGCCTCGCGACGTTTGCGCGCGCCTGCTCCATCGCCTCCCTGGCCGTACGCCCCCAGGAGTGGATGCTCGACGGGTTGCCGTAATCCTCGGTCATGAAATTGACAATCGCCTGCGCGACTTCCGGGCGCACCCGGGTCGTCGCGGCATTGTCGAGGTAGACATGCCTTGTGGCCGAACTGCTGTGGCTAGTCATCTGGGTGGCTGCTGCCTCCTTGCCGGGAAGTGCACATCCGGCACGGTTCATCCGAAACCGTGCCCGGCTCCGCCTCGGAAATGTCCGCAAGCGTGATCGAATCAAGCACCCGGTTCATGCACCGTGCGAGCCTGATCCAGATCGGTCTGGTAGGGCAGCCGTCAAGGTGGTCTCGTGTGCAGGCCTCTTCATCGGCAACACACGAGACGGGGGCGATCGGCCCCTCTAACGCGCGGACGATGTCGCCGATGGTAATCTCCGCGGCTGGACGGGCAAGGACGTACCCGCCCTGCGCCCCGCGCACGCTGCTGACTACGTCAGCCCGCCGCAGGGCCAGGAAAAGCTGCTCAAGATAGCTCTCCGAAAGCCCCTGCCCCTCCGCTATCTGGCGAAGGGTCACGGGCGACCCGTCCGACCGGGTTGCCAACTCATACAACGCCGCAACGCCGTATCTGCCGCGTGTGGATAGCCGCATGGTTACGCCTCCGTGCCCCGGGCTTGCGAAATCCGGCCCCGCAGTACAATCCAGTTGTGTCTTGCTGTCGTGCCTTCGCGGTGCCGCCCTATACCCTACCAAACAACTAGGCTTTGTCCTCTGAGGGCATACTACCATCGTCAGGCTTGCGGGTCAACCCTGACAAATCGCTCATCCTTCGGGTGACTTCGGCTTCTTCGCCGGTGTCGGCAGGCCGGTAATATGTTGCCCCGGCGAGCTCCGGCGGAAGGTACGCCTGCTTTACGTAATGGCCGGGGAAGTTGTGCGGATACTGGTAACCCACGCCGAACCCGTGCTGCGCCATGCCCGGGTGCGGCGCGTTGCGAAGGTGAAACGGGACCCCGCTGTCCGGCCGCTCGCGCACATCTTTGAGCGCTGCGTCGATCGCCGCGCAACAGGCGTTGCTCTTTGGCGCGGTGGCTACGTAGATCGCCGCCTGGGCCAGCGGGATACGGGCTTCAGGCAGCCCGATCATTGTGGTGGCATAGGCCGCGGCCGTTGCGACCATCAACGCGCGCGGGTCCGCGTTGCCCACATCCTCGGCGGCGCAGATAACGATCCGGCGGGCGATGAACACGGGGTCCTCGCCGGCGTCGATCATCCTCGCCAGCCAGTAGACCGCCGCGTCCGGGTCGCTGCCGCGCATGCTCTTGATCAGGGCTGAGGAGGCGTCGTAATGCGCATCACCCTGCCTGTCGTAGCGAAGGGCCCGCCGCTGGACGGCATCGATCGCGCGCTGGAGATCGACATGCCTCTCCGCATCCGGGCCGGGCGTTGCCGTGAGCACTGCCAGCTCAAGGGCATTTAGGGCCGAACGCGCGTCGCCGTCAGCCACAGTGACAAGGTGTTCGATGGCGTCATCGTCGATCTGCGGCCGGAGCCGCCCAAGCCCCTGCTCCTCATCTTCCAACGCGCGGCGCAAAAGAGCGCGGATCTGGTCGGCAGTGAGCTTCTCCAGCCTGAACACCCTGCACCGGGAAACCAGCGCCTGCGTGACCTCGAAGTAGGGGTTTTCGGTAGTGGCTCCGATCAGATAAATGGTGCCGTCCTCGACGGCCGGCAGCAGGGCATCCTGCTGGGCTTTATTGAACCGGTGGATCTCGTCGATGAACAAGACCGTGCGTCGGCCCTCTTGCGCAAGGCGGTGCCTGGCCTCCTGGATGGTCCGCCGGACGTCGGCAACCCCCGCGGATACCGCGCTTAACTGCTCGAAGTGCGCCTTGGTCGTCGAAGCGATGATCCGGGCCAGGGTGGTCTTGCCGCTCCCCGCAGGGCCCCAAAAAACAAACGACCCCAGCGTGTCGTCCTCGATTGCCCTTCGCAGCACCGTGCCCTGGCCGACGATCGCCTCTTGCCCCAGGTAGGCGTCAAGGTCAAGGGGCCTCATGCGCGCCGCGAGCGGGGCCTCCGCCCGCAGGCGTGAGGCCTCCGGCGCAAACAGGTTGGGGCCTTGTTCGCGGCTTCTCGCCATCCGGTCCTACCCCGCCAGCCGCCCGGCCACGTCGGCCAACTGCAGGAGCGCGTATCGGATATCCTCGTCTCCCACATCCTTGTGAGTGACCAGGCGCACCGTCGTCGGGCTCATCGTGTTGGCCAAGACACCCCGGTCCTTCAGCTCAGAAACCCACTTGGCCGCGTTGTTGACTTCAAAGCACACGATGTTGGTCTCGGCCGAGGCAACGTCGATCGTCACTCCCGGCAGGCCGTCAAGGCCTTGCGCGAGCGTCGCGGCCGGGCGTTGTCCTCCGCGAGCCTGTCGACCATCTCGGTCAGGGCGATGATTGCCGGGGCTGCCAGGAAACCGGCCTGCCTGAGTCCTCCCCCGATGACCTTGCGGTTTCGGCGGGCCTCGGCGATGAATGCCGCGGATCCCGCGAGGATCGACCCTGCGCCGCAGCAGAGACCCTTAGAAGGCAGATCTGGACGGAATCGACGGGCGCGGTGAGTTCTCCGACGGGCACTCCCAGCCGCACCGCGGCGTTGAAGACCCTTGCCCCATCGAGATGGACCTGGAGCCCGTACCGGTGGGCCAGACCGGCAAGGGCCACCGTCTGCGCAGGGGTCATCACCGTGCCCCCCGCGCGGTTGTGGGTGTTTTCCAGGCACAGCAGCTTGGTGCGCGGAAAGTGGTGGTTTTCCTCTGATCGCAGCTTCGACGGCCAAAGAGGCGGCACTCCGTGCTCGCCACGCACCGTACGGACGTGTGCCCCGGCCAGCCCACTGATGCCCCCGACCTCATAGAAAAACACGTGCGCTTCTTGCTCGACGATGACCTCGTCGCCGCGGCCGGCGTGGGTCATCACGGCCACTTGATTGCCCATCGTCCCGCTGAGTACGAATAGCGCGGCTTCCTGGCCAAGCATGTCGGCCGCCAGCTCTTCCAGACGGTTGACGGTCGGGTCTTCGCCGTAGTCGTCGTCGCCGACTTCAGCCTCGTACATCGCGCGTCTCATCTTCGGGGTCGGCACCGTGAACGTGTCAGAACGCAACTCAACCGGCCGCACCGGCTGCTTGGTTTGGACTGGACTGCTCAATTGATTGGGCCCCCTCGCCGGCGGCGCTGGCGCGCCCCGGCGTCGTTTGGACTGCACTTATCGATTGGGGCTCCGCGCTCCTGCTTCGGCCGGGTAGCGGCCGGCTAACGCCGCCGCGGGTGAGGCAAAAAGACAAGCACCCCGCCATGTCGTTAATCCGGGTGTCTTGAACCTGCTCTAAGCAGGTGGGTGCCCTCCCGCGCGTTTTTCGCGTCCCCACACGCTCCAGCCGGAGCCGGATGCGGGGGGCCTGCGAGCCGCGCGCGGAGCCCGGCTCCCAATGTGATGATGTTGGCTCAATCACATTGCCGGATCTATGCGTGCACAGCAGGGTGCCTGCCTCGCGGCCCACTGGTGGGCCGCTCGCCAATGCAATTTTAGCACACCTTGAGCGACGGTCACAAATCAAACGCCAGCTATCAATGATTCTCGTCCCGCGGCGCCGCGTCAGCCGGCGGGCCGGCGGCCGCCTCCGGAGGGCGGTTTGCCGCCACAGCCGGCGGGGCGGTCTGTAAGCCCAGTTCCGCCAGTTGCACCGCGTCGACTGCCGCGGGCGCTCCGGTCATAAGACAACTGGCGCTCGTGGTTTTGGGGAATGCAATGCAGTCGCGGATGCTCTCCATGCCGCCCAACATCATCACGATGCGGTCGAGCCCAAGCGCGATCCCGCCATGCGGGGGGGCGCCGTACTCAAGCGCTTCAAGCAGGAACCCAAAGCGCTCCTCAGCCTCGGGCTCAGCCATTCCCATCGCGGTGAATAGCTCCATCTGCATGTCGCGGCGGTGGTTGCGGATGCTGCCGCCGCCGAGTTCGACGCCGTTGAGCACGATATCGTAGGCCCGCGCACGGCACGCCAACGGATCCACGGCGAGCAGTTCACGGTCTTCCGGCTTGACAGACGTGAACGGGTGGTGAACAGCGGACAGCCGGCCGGGTTCGTCACCGGGCTCCAGCAGCGGGAAATCCGTCACCCACACGAAGGCGAGTTCCCTTCCGGCGGAAAATCCCAGTTCGCGCGCGACCACTAGGCGGAGGTGGCCCAACGCGGAGCGGACGACGCTCTGCGGGCCTGCGACCGCGAGCAGCAAATCCCCTGCCCTAGCTGCTGTCGCGGTGGCCCACTGGACCAATTGCTCGGCTGAGAAGAACTTGCTCAACGACGATCGCGGGCCGCCCTCCTCGTAGTGCACCGCAGCCAGGCCGCGCTCCGAACCGGGTGATCTCCGAGGTGTAGAGGTCAAGCTTCTTGCGGCTGGCTCCTGCGCCGCCGGGAACGACGATGGCGCGCACCTCACCGCCCGACCGCAGCGCCGGCCTGAAGGCGGGCATCTCGGCCGCAGCGGCGTGAGTAGAGATGTCCTTTGGCTCGATGCCGAAGCGGATGTCCGGCCTGTCGGAACCGTAGCGGGCCATAGCTTCTTCGTAGGTCAGGCGGGGAAACGGTGCGGCAACGGCCTGCCGTCGATGCGTTCGACGATTTCGCGTAGCAGCCCCTCAGCTGCCCGCATGATTGTTTCCTCGTCGATAAACGACATTTCCACGTCGATCTGGGTGAACTCCGGCTGCCGGTCCGCGCGAAGGTCCTCGTCTCGGTAGCACCTGGCGAGCTGGAAGTAGCGGTCGAACCCGCCGACCATCAGCAGTTGCTTGAACAGCTGCGGCGACTGGGGCAGCGCGTAGAACTGGCCGCGGTTGACCCGGCTGGGGACCAGGAAATCTCGCGCCCCCTCAGGGGTGCTGCGGGTAAGCGACGGGGTTTCCACTTCGAGAAAGCCGAGCCGGTCGAAGTAGTCGCGGGTGATCTTGGCCACCTGGTGCCGCAACGCGAAACTCCGGGCCAGAGCGAGGCGGCGAAGGTCGAGGTAACGATATTTGAGCCGCAGAGCTTCGTCCGCCCCCGGGTCGTCGGTAAGGTAAAAGGGCGGGGTCTTGGACTCGTTGAGGACCTCAACGATGTCCGGGCGGACCTCGACGTCGCCGGTTGGCAGAGCAGTATTGCGGGCGGAGGGCTCGCGAAGGCGGACGGTACCGCCGACGGCGATGACGTATTCACTGCGCAGGCGCTCGGCTGCGGCGTGGGCTTCCGGCGCTTCGGCCGGGTCGAAGACCAGTTGCACGAGGCCTGTCCGGTCACGGAGGTCGATGAAGATCAGGCCGCCGAGGTCGCGACGGCGGGCAACCCAGCCTGCCAGGATGACCTGCGCACCAGCGTCGGCGGACCGCAGGCTACCGCAGTAATGCGTCCGGTTGGTCCCGCCTGCGACCTGCTCAGACTTTAGAGGGGACCTGCTTCTGACACGCGAATCGGCCGCTCCGGTCCCGTTGCGGCTGTCCTCCTTGTGGTTGTCTTCCCAGTTCACGCGGGGCCCTCCCTTGCTCCCGACGTCTTACCGGTCCGTTTCGCCGGTTGTTGCCAGGAGGCTCTTTGCCACGGCGGCGAGGTCGGCAAGTGTCGTGGAAACCTCTTCGCCGCTCGCCATCTTTTTGACCTTGACCTGCCCTGACGCCAACTCGTCGGGGCCGATAACCACCACAAGCTTGGCGCCGCGCCGGTCGGCGTAGCGCATCTGCTGCCGGAGGCTGCGGCCCAGGACATCGGTGTCCGCCGCGATCCCTGCCCGGCGGAGGTCATACAGCAGGTCCTGTACCCGGTCTGCCAGCGCGTCCCCGCCTCCCGCCCCAGAACCTGCGACGGCAAGGAACATCTCTGTCCCGCGCGCCGGTGGCAGCGCTATATTCTCTTTTTCGAGGGTGAGCAGGACCCTTTCAAGGCCTATTCCGTAGCCGACGCCCGCGACAGAGGGTCCCCCGACCGCCTCGATGAGCCCGTCGTAGCGTCCCCCGCCGCAAACCGTCCCCTGCGCACCCAGCCCCTGATAGATGATCTCGAAAATGGTCCGCGTGTAGTAATCGAGCCCCCGCACTAGCGTGGGGTCGAGTGTGTAGTCGAGACCGAAACGCTCCAGCAGGGATCGCAGCCGCGAGAAGTGCGTGGCGCAGTCGGGGCAAAGGTGCGCGATCGAGCTGGGCGCAGCCTGTTTGAGGGGCTGGCAGCCTTCCTCCTTGCAGTCCAGGAGGCGCAGCGGGTTACGCTCAAGGCGCCGGCGGCAGTCCGGGCACAGCTCCGCCCGGTGTGCGCGGTAGTAGTCAATCAGGGTCTGGCGGTAGGCCGGACGGCATGACGGGCAGCCAATGGAGTTGAGGTGCACGGTGAGCGAACTGAGACCGAGGCTGCGGAAGAACGTGACGGCGATCAGCATGACCTCAAGGTCCGCCTCGGGGCCGGGCGCACCGAAAATCTCCACGCCGAACTGCGTGTGCTGCCGGTACCTGCCCGCCTGGGGCCGCTCGTAACGGAACATCGGGCCGAGGTAGTAGAACTTGGCCGGCATCGGCTCGTTCTGCAGCCCGTTCTCCAGAAAAGCCCTCGCCACCCCCGGCGTGCCTTCAGGCCTCAAAGTCAGGCTGCGGCCGCCGCGGTCCTCGAAGGTGTAGGTCTCCTTCTCAAGGAGGTCCGTGGTCTCGCCGGTCGTGCGGACGTACAGCTCCGCGTGCTCGATCAGAGGCGTGCGGATCTCGTCGAAACCAAAGCGGGCACAAACGTCGCGGATGGCCGCTTCGACATAGTGCCACCGGTGCATTTCCCGGGGGAGAACGTCAACGGTGCCGCGGGGACGGTGGGTGAGCAAAGGCACTGCTATCCCTCCATGCAAGTAACGCCGGGCGGGGCCCGGCGTCTCAGCCGAGAGTATTGTACTTAGCCCGCTTCGGGCTTGTCAAACCACATCGTGCGGCAGGAAACTTCACCCGCTGCAGCTAACAGGGTGGAGTTGTGGCGCCCACCCTTCGCACCCCGGCGCCTCATTGGGGGCCTGCCCGGTGAAACGACTCCGCCAACTGCGCCTGCCCGTCGTCCGCACCCACGGCCCGGCGGTGATGATTGTTTACGCCATGGCGATAGTCTTCGGCCTTGGGGTAGTCTCCGTGCTTTTGGCCTGGCTCAATCCGATGCGCAGCAACGTCCTCGGCCAGGAGTACGCAGGCTCTGAGGCGTTAGCCTTTGACCGCCTGCACCTTGATACCGAGTACCTTGCGCTCGACATCGAGGCCGGGATGATCGTCCCGGCGCTGGTGCGAGGCGAGGTTTCGGGCGCTGTAGTCTTCGGCCTGGGGTGGGCCAAGCTTGACCTGCCCCCCGACCTGGCTGCCGAGCTTTCCCAGGCGTTGGGAACGGCTGAATTCCGGGAGGACTTCGAGGTCCTTTACCTTCCCGCAACCTACCAATCGCTCGAACGCCTCAAGGACCTCGCCAAGGCACGGCCCGCCGAGGACCCGGAGCACATCAGGCTCGCCCAGGACGTCCTCGACCTGCAGGCGCAGGACCCGGGGCTGCTGTCGATGTTCGGCCGGCCTTCACCCGGCGCGCCGCCGTCCAGCCCGACCTCGGTCCGCGTCTATACCGTGAGCTTCGGGCGGGTCGACTACGTCGAGGGACCGCGCGTTGTGCTTGAGCTTGAAAAACCTCTGCTCCGCACACTCTCGTTCCCCCACCCCGGGCGGGGCGCGCCCGCGTTCCCGCAGCTTTACACCGAACCGGTCCTGCTCGTCACGATCTTGCTGTATGTCGTCCTTGGGGCCATGCTGTGGGTCCTGTGTTTCGCGCTCACGCTGCATATCAAGGAACCCGAATGGGGCCTCCGCGCCGACGCTTCGGGCGGTGGATTGCCCTTGCGGCCCGTGTTGATGCCCGGCACAGCCTTCGCCCCGCCGACGCTCCCCCTCGCCGTCCTCGGGGGATACCTGATCAGCTATCTTCTAGCGGCGGCGCTGTTCGGCAAGAGCCAGCCGACGTACATCGTCGAGATCCTGCTCGCCGTGATCCTCGGAGCATGGGCATGGCGGTCCCGGATCCCAGGGGCGCACCTCGGGCTGACCGGCAGGGCGGTCAAGACAAGCATTCTGGCAGGTGTACTGGTCGGTTTCTACCTCGTGGTCGCGGGTTCGATCGGCTACCCGAGCGGGCTGCGCCCGCTTTCGCCGGCGAGCTGGATACTCAACGTCTTCCGAGCGCTGCTGCTGGTGGCCCCGGCACGCGAACTGCTGCTGCGGGGGGTTGCCCAGACGTCATTGGAGAGGTACGTGGGGCGGATCGGCGCCATACTTGTGCCGGCCGCCATCGGGGGGCTAGCCTACCTCGGCGCCGGGCTCATCGGGTACGGTGCGGCGGGACGCCAGCTTGAGCCGCTGCTAATGGAGGGGCTGTTGGTGGTGCCGGTTTCGCACGCCCTTGCCGGGTACCTCTTCATGCGCACCCGCAACATCACCGCGCCGTGGTTGGTGACCGGGCTGGTCGAATTGCTTCCGCGGGTGCTTGCGTTCTGACGAAGGCGCCTGCCTGCTGAGATGGCGCTCCCTTCGGTCTGGTATTGCCTTGCCCGATCAGGGCACTACCTCACGCGGGCGCGGGATGCGTCCCATGTGGTAGACCTCCCGGTCCCAGACCGCCGGATCCGCGAACCATCCGCCCTCGCCGAACGCCGCCCCAAGGTCGAACAACTCCCCGGGCGGCTGTCCTGCCCCGCCCGCCGCGCCCGCCGCGTCCCGGTCGGCCAGGACGAAAGACCCGCTCTTTGGGTCTAGCCGCCAACAGGAGGACGCGACCAAAGGGGGCCCCGGGTGTTCGCGGCTTGCCCCGTCCACGCGCAGGGTGACCGTAAGGTCCTCTCTCTCCGCGAGAGCCTGGATGGAAGGAGGGTCCATCTGGATGCGGAGCATCCAACCCGGGTTGCCGGAAGCGGCCCCCAGTTCCCCAGAGCCGCTGCACATGCCCGGTTCGCAAGGCCCTCCTTCGAGTCTGCGCGCAAAGACCGGTGGGCCGCCGCCGACGGCAACCTCACAGTGGACGCCAACCGAAACGAAGCCGTCGTTGTGAATGCCCAGGCTAAGCGTTGATCCGTCCAACAAGGGCGGACAGGGCCGCGGACACGGTACCGCGGCCAGCAGGTACAGGTTGAGATCAAGCCACCTCCGGCAGACGTCGAGGATCCCGGTGGGCGGGGGGTTGAAGCGGAGCCCGATGTGTTCGTAGGCGCGGAGGATGCCCTGTTCGCGGTCGACCCACCGGTATTTCACTGGTCCCTCGTCAAGGTACGCCTCTACCAGCCACGCCAGGATGCCCTGTTCGTAGAGCCAGGCACGGGTTTCGCCGGAAGCCACGGGCGTGCCGTGCTGGTGCGGCGTGCCCCGGTAGCCCGAGGCCTCCGTTAGCTGGGACGCCTTGATGCCCACCAGCTCAAGCAGGCCGGCGTCGGCGCCGGGGCCTTCGTCCACCCCGGGTATCGCGAGGCGGTCGTCTCCGGAGTGATAGGAGACGGCCAGGCGGATGTTGGGGCGGCCTTCGATCAGGGTGCGGAGAGCCTGGGTTTCCGGCTCGCTGAACGGGGCTTCGCCGCGGTAGAGGTTGCTGCGCAGGGCCGGGTTGCACTTTTCCCATCCGACGGGGTAGTTGCGGTTGAGGTCGACCCCTCCCGGTTGATCCTCAAGGGATTTGCCGTCTCCGTCGGGGTCGGCGTGCACCAGGAAATCCCCACGGACCTCGTCGTAATAGCCCAGGTACCTGGATCGGGCTGCGTTGCGCCAGCCTTGCTCGAAGGGATTGTTGCGGTGGGCGGCCAGCCAAGTCCGGCTAAGGCGAACCTCGTAGACCTGGTATACGTCCCAGGTCGAAACCCCGGCCGGCCAATCCTCGTCCGCGGGCCCGTCGCCGTCGTCGTCGAGCGGCCGCAGGTTCTTGCGCTGTGGATAATAGGACTCGAGGAAGAAGTCGTTGCCGTCCGGGTTGACGCACGGAACGGCGTAGAGCGTCCGGGTGTCGAGCAAGTGCGTAGCGAGCGGGTCGCTCCCGTAGCTGCTGACCAGATGCCATACCGTGTAGAGCACGGCTTGCTGCCCGATGGGCTCTCGCGCGTGATGCTGGCCATCCATCTGCAGGGCGGGGCGTTGCGCCGGATCGCTACCGAGCCGGCTGCCGACCTCGAGCGCGAGGATGGGCCGGCCAAGATAGCTCGCCCCCAGCTCGACCACCTGGACGAGGTGCGGGTATGCAGCAGCCAATTGGTGACAGAATGCTACAACGGCTGCGCTCGTGGGATAGTCCGAAAAGTCCAGGGCAAGGCCCTGCGGCGGCTGCGCCGGCGAGCGCGCCGCGATGCCGTGGAGGGCAGCGGGTTGGAGTCGCTGCA
The DNA here is from genome assembly GCA_040766985.1 of Bacillota bacterium. Taxonomy (GTDB): domain Bacteria; phylum Bacillota; class Sulfobacillia; order JAUYEG01; family JAUYEG01; genus JAXGPL01. Next base: position 49,450 of record JAXGPL010000014.1, on the reverse strand, counting down.
GAGCGAAGTCCCTGGAAACCCACGCAACCCCGGCGGCTGCGCTTGACGCGACGACAGCCATCGCCAAGGCAAGGGTGGCCAGCAGCCGACGCGGAGCGCGGCCGGCCCCGGCACCCTGGACGCTAGCCCCGGATCGCCCGCCGGAGGTACTCGTTGCCGGCCACCTCCCGCCCGATGGTCGTGGGCTCGCCGTGACCGGGCAGGACGATCGTGGTGGATGGTAATTGGGCCAGCCTGCGCAGGGATTGCGCCAGCGCCGGCCATGACCCGCCGGGCAGGTCGGTCCTGCCCACCGAACTCCGGAATAGGGCATCGCCCGAGAACAGCACCGGGGGGTCGCCGTCCGCGAAGAAGGATAGGCACCCGGGAGTGTGTCCAGGCGTGGCGATCACGCCGAACTCAACTCCGCCGGCCAGGATCCGGTCCCCGTCGGTGAGCGCCAGAGGGTGCTTGGGCAGCAGGGTCGCGGGCGGCCCCATCCAACCTGAGAGATTGAGTTCTGCCTGCCCGAGCCACCCCATCGCAGAATCGCTGGCGGCCACCAGACAATCCGGGTAAGCGCGAAGCAGCGCCGGTAAGGCCGCCCAGTGATCGCCGTGGGCATGCGTCAGAAGGACCTGCTCCAGTCGCGCGGCGGCCTCGACGGCGATCGGGTCGCCGCCCGGGTCGATCAGGGCAAGGCCCTCTTGGTGGACGGCGTAACAGTTGGTCGCCAGTTGACCGACAGGCAGGACCGTGACCCAATCCGGCAGCGCTGGCCTGCGGGCCTTCATCCCGTCCTCACCCCGCCCTGCTGTCGAGGATCAGTGTCACCGGCCCGTCGTTGGTCAGGTGAACCTGCATGTGGGCACCAAACCGGCCCGTCGCCACCTTGACGCCCGTCTCCCTACATGCCTCGACGTACCTTTCGAAGATGCGCAAACCCTGGTCGGGCGGGGCGGCGTCGGAGAAGCTGGGGCGGCGGCCGCGGCGGCAGTCGCCGAACAGCGTGAACTGGGAGACGGCGAGCAGTTCGCCGCCGGTTTCAAGCAACGAGAGGTTGAGCTTGCCGTCCTGGTCCTCAAAGATACGCAGGTTGACGGTCTTTTCCGCAAGCCAGAGGGCATCGCGGTCCTCGTCGTCGCGTCCGACGCCAACCAATATGGCAAGGCCGGGGCCGATGCGCGCGATTTCATCGCCCTCGACCCTCACCCAAGCCTCCGCTGCCCGCTGAATGACCAAACGCATGCTGCAATCCTCCTCACTCCACCGGGCGGGGCGACTCGGCCCCCGCGCGGCGCACCTCGTAGACGTCCTTGACCCGTTCGATCCGGCGGACGATGTGGCGCAGGTGCTCCTGGCTGCGGATGCTCAACACCATCTCGATGACCGCGTGGCCGTCGCGGTCGCTGCCCGCTGTGGCCGACTGGATGTTGGTGCGCGTGTCGCCAATGACGTTGGTGACGTCGCGGAACAGCCCGGGGCGGTCGGTCGCCCGTACCTCAAGCCCCACCGGGAACGTCGTGTCAAGAGAGCGATCCCAGCTTACCTCGATCAGCCGATCGGGTTCAGCGTGGGCCAGGCTGGGACAGCCCACACGATGGACGGTCACCCCCCGGCCGCGGGTGATGTAACCAAGGACCGGGTCACCGGGCAGCGGGTTGCAGCAACGGCCGAAGCGCACCAGCATGTTCGGCTCGCCGCGGACGCGGACGCCGAACGGCGGCGGCGCGCCACTGGGCCTGGCGGCGGGCTGGATGGTTTCCTGGGCGGCCATTTCGGCGACGGAGAGCAGTTTCTCTTGCTGGCGCCGGAACCTGCGTTCCTCTTCGAGCAGGCGTTTGACAATGTTGCTCGCCGTGAAACCGCCGTAACCCACCCCCGCATACAGGTCGTCGATCTCCGCATAGCCGAACTTGCTCGCCACCGGGCGCAGGAGGTCCGAGACAAGGAGGGCGTCCGGGTTGGCGCCTTGCCGCCGCACCTCTTTTTCCAGCAGGTCCTGCCCCCGGGCAATGTTGTCCTCCCGTTTCTCGCGCTTGAACCAGAGGCGGATCTTGCTCCGGGCCCCCGAAGTCGCCGCCGTGGTCAGCCAGTCGCGGCTGGGCTGGGCCTGGCGTCCGGTCAGGATTTCGACCATGTCGCCGTTGCGCAGGTGGTAATTGAGCGGGACCATCCTGCCGTTGACTTTGGCCCCGGAGCAACGGTGGCCTACCTCGGTATGCACGGCGTAGGCGAAATCGATCGGCGTCGCGCCGAGCGGCAGGTCGATGACGTCGCCCTTGGGTGTGAAGACATAGACCTTGTCCCCGAACAGGTCGCCCTTGATCGACTCCAGGTAATCCTGGGCGTCAACCAGGTCACGGCCTTCCTCCAGGGCCCGGCGCAGCGAGGCCAGCTTGGCCTGGAATTCCCGGTCCTCGCGGCTTCCCTCTTTGTAGAGCCAGTGCGCCGCGATGCCATACTCGGCCGTCTGGTGCATCTCGCGGGTCCGGATCTGCATTTCGAACGGCTCGCCATCCGGGCCGATGACCGTGGTGTGCAGCGACTGGTACATGTTCGCCTTGGGCATGGCGATGTAGTCCTTGAAGCGCCCGGGCAGCGGTTTCCAGAGCGCGTGAACCGTCCCCAGAGCCGCGTAGCAGTCGCGCACAGTGCCTACGATGATGCGGATGGCGATCAAGTCGTAGATCTGCGATAGGTCCTTCCCCTGCTCGTACATCTTGCGGTAGATGCTGTAGAAATGCTTGGCGCGTCCCTGGACCTCCGCCTCAATGCCCGCGCCGTCCAGGCGCTCCCGGATGACGTCGATGACCTGGCTGGTGTAGTCCTCGCGGGCCTCGCGCTTCTTCGCCACCATGAGCACGAGGTCGTGGTAGGTATCGGGGTGTAGGACGCGAAGGGCCAGATCTTCGAGTTCCATCTTAAGGTGGTAGATGCCGAGCCGGTGCGCGAGCGGGGCGAAGATGTCCAGCGTTTCGTCCGCCATCTTGACACGCCGGTCCGGCGGGAGCGCGCCGACCGTCCGCATGTTGTGCAGCCGGTCCGCGAGCTTGATCACGGGCACCCGCAGGTCGCGCGCCATCGCCAGGAACATCTTGCGCAGGTTCTCGACCTGAGCATCTTCCTGAAACCTGAACTCGATACGGCTGAGTTTGGTAACCCCGTCAACGAGCTCCGCCACTTCCGGGCCGAAACCGGCCTGGATTTGCTCGAGGGTCGTCCCCGCGTCCTCAACGGTGTCGTGAAGCAACCCCGCCGCGATGGTCTTGGCATCCATGCCGAGTCCGGCCAGGATCATGGCCACCTGGTACGGGTGAAGGAAGAACTCTTCTCCCGATTCGCGGCGCTGGCCGGCGTGCGCCTCAGCGGCGAACCTGAAAGCGCGGCCGATCAACTCGCTGGCGGCTGCATCGCCGCCGTAACGCGCATCGGCCGTCAGCTCCGCCAGCAAGTGCTGGTGGTGCGGCGCCAGACGCTGCGATTGATCATCGAGACCGAGGCTCACTGCTCACATCCCATCCTGTTGTCTCCCGCATCCTGTTGTCTCCCGCCGCCCAAGATCGATGCCTCCACCGGCGTCGCGGGCCTCACGTCAGTCAGCTTGAGCTGCACGTAGCTCCGTCCATTCCATTCGTGCCGCTCCGGCGTGAAGGCGGCGTCGATCCTGTCTCCGGGCTGAAATGGTGCCGCCGTGGCGGATCCTGCCCTGCGGGCCTCGGTGTCGCCCATTCCAAAGCCGATCGCCTCCCGGACCACACCGGCCTGCCGCAAGGCGAGCTTGAGGTGCTTACCATTGCCGACCCGCCGCGCGGACAGGACCTCGCAACCCAAGGCGCCGAGAACTGGCGCAGGATTGGAGTGGCCGAACGGCTCAATCCGGCGCACGTCCTCAACGAGCCGATCGTCGACCTCGCCCAGCGAGACAACCGCTTCGAGATCAACATACCGGCTATGGCTGCCCTGCGCCTCAACGGCCTTGCAGAGCGCGGTCCGGAAGTCGCCGATCCGTTCCTGGCGGAGGCCGAATCCGGCGGCCTGGGAGTGTCCCCCGAACTCGTCAAGCTCGCTGCGGCAGCACAGGAGAGCTTCGTATAGATTGTAGCCGGGGACGGCCCGCGCCGAGCCCCGTGCCGAACCGTCGTCGTCGATCGAGATCACCGCTGCCGGGCGCCAGAACCTGGAGGCCAACCGCGACGCCACGATCCCAAGGACGCCTGGATGCCATCCCCGCCCGGCCACGACGGTGGCTGCGGGCAACTGCCCGGCCTGCGCGTCTGTCGCGACCGGCCCGTCTGCCGCGACCGCCGCAAGGGCTTCGGCCGCGACCTGTGCTTCGAGTTCCTGCCTCATCCGGTTGGCCTCGTCCATCCGCACCGCCAACTCCTCGGCCTCGAGCGGCAACTCAGTGGAAAACGCACGGACGGCGTCGGATGCCCCGAGGCCGAGCCCCACCCTGCCGAGCGCGTTGATGCGCGGGGCGAGGGCGAAGGCCAGGTGGTGGGCATCAAGCTCGCGTCCGCCGAGGCCGCACCGGCCGATGAGCGCCTGGAGGCCGGGGTTGCGCGTCGCCCGGAGCAGCGGCAACCGCGTGCTGACCAGCCCGCGATTGGCTCCGACCAGGGGGACGATGTCCGCGACGGTCGCGAGCGCCACAAGGTCAAGCCACTCCTCCTTAACCTCGCCCAGCAGGGCCTGCGCGAGCTGGAGCGCGACCATCGCGCCGCACGGCTCCGCCGCCCGCGGGCCCTGCCCGGAATGCGGCGCCAACCACGGGTTGACAATCGCTTCCGCCGGCGGCAGCACCGGCGGCGGCTGGTGATGGTCGGTGACGACGACCTGCATCCCGAACGAACGGGCGAGCTCGATCTCGCGGTTGGCGCTGACCCCGCAGTCGACGGTGACCAGGACTTCGACGCCGTCCTGCGCGAGGGACTTCACCGCGTCTGCGTTGAGACCGTACCCATCAACCGTCCGGCTCGGGATATGAAACCTAATCTGCCCACCGCCCCGGCCTGCCGTCCGGCGCCGGCCGAACCCGTATTGCGATAACGCCTCGCGGAGGACTGTCGTCGCAGCCACGCCGTCCACATCGTAATCGCCGTACACCGCGACGGTCTTGCGATTGCGTTTGGCCTGCCTGATCACCTTCAGGGCGTCTTCAATGCCCGGGAGGACAGGTTCGGCGGCCAGGCGGAATGCCGGCGCCAGAAACTCGCGGGCGTCCCCGGGGTCGGTCCATCCCCGCGCCGCTAGGACTTGGGCGAGAACACGGGAGAGTCCTAGCGTCTGGCGCAGGCGGGCTTCCGCAGCCGGCGCCGGAGACGCCAGCCGCCATTGGATACCGGACAACCCTAGTCGGCCCCTTGCGGCTCGGCCTCGTCCGAGCGGGGCCGGGTCTTGCGGGCAGCCTGCGTGTCATCATCGGGTACGGGGGCGCCCGCGGGGGGGGTGGGTGACGCGGGCGCGTGCGACACGGGTGTAGGCGACGTTGGCAGCGTGGGCGCGGGTACGGGCGGTACGGCCGGCCCGGGCCCGGTGGGTACGGCCTGGGCAACCACCGGACCGCTGCCGCCGGGCGAACGCCGGACCGGCGGACCCAGTTCTTCGGCCGGGCCGGTCTGGAGTTCTGCGATGCGCTCGGTCAGTCTGCGGTTTTGCTCCCGTGCCTGGTCCAACTCGCGCCGCAACTCGCTCGATGCCAGCCGGAGCTGCTCAAGCTCCTGAGACGTCTTGTGGGCCCGGCTCCGCTCGTCCATCAGTTTGAGCCCCATGCCCACCTGCCGGAAGAATGCCAGAAGGCCGACGATCAGCGCGCCGGCGATGGTCGCACCGATCAGGACCAGCGCAAGCGAGGTGGTCAGATCCCACCCCAGAAACTGGAGGATTATGAGGTGCGAATTCTGTATTGCGAAAGCCGCGACGGCCAATGCAAAGAACAGCGCGAGGAAGAGATAAACCACAGCCCCAAAGCCCCCTGCCCGCATGAGACCCCGGCTCCCGAATGCCCGGCCCGCGGGTAGACTACGCCATTAATTCTGTCACCGGTTCAGGCATCCCTCTTAGGGCTTGTCCGCCCCGCGGCGGAGCTCACCGGCGGCAACCGTCGAGCAGGCCCCGGTCGTCGACCGCCCGGACCAGGGAATCGGGTTCGAGTTCCTCGACGACGTACAGCGAGCCCTTGGCCATGGCGGCCAACTCAGTGAGGAACCCGCGGTTGGGTTCAAGCCCAAGGCAGATCAGCCGTAAACGGTGTCTCGTGAGTTCGGTCGCCGCCTGCCGCGCGTCATCCATCGGGTGCTGGCCCCACTTGGGCACCGTTGGGATCCCGTCGGTTATCAGCAGGAGGCAGCAATCGTTCCGGCGCCGCCGCCGCACGTATTCGCAGGCGGTTACCAGGCCCTCGGCCAGAGGAGTCAGGCCAAGGGGCTCGATTGAGGCCAGCCCGCGCTCCGCTGCCCGGAAATCCCGCGTAAACGGCACTACTACCTGCGCCTGCCGCTCCTGGAAGACCACGACCGCGACCCGGTCGCGACTGGCCAGCAGGAGGTGCTGCGCGAGGTACTTGGCTGCGCGGAGGCGCCTGCCCGCCATGCTCGCGCTTGCATCGAGCACGAGGCAGACGTCGGCCCGTCGTCTGGGGCGCGGAAGCGGTTTGCGCAGATCGCCCGGCACGATCGTCAGGGCGGAGGGTGCGGCTGCATGAGCGGGCGGCGCGGTCGCCGGGACGGGCGGCGCGGTCGCCGGGACGGCGTGCGAACCGCCGGAGCCTGCCAGGCTACGCACCGCGGCGCTGATGACGGTAGAGACGACGGCCAACTGGGGCACGCGTTCACCTGGGCTGAGGGGGCATGCTTCCTTGGCCGTCCGCGAATGGGTCGGCCGCCCGGCGTGGTCAAGGCGCGAGGTGGCGTTCGGTTGGGGGCGCGGGCCCCGCCAGCGCCCGCGTTTGAGCATCCGCTTGAACTGCGCCTCCAACTCGCGGCGGCTCGCCTCAAGAGCAAAGAACAGCCGCCACCCCTCATCCGTCAGACAGGAGGTGCCGTACCGCTCGGCAAGCAGCCCATGTTTTTGCAGGACGGAAGCCGCGGTGTCGGTCGACCAGGGTGCAGACCGGGCAGTCCATTCCGGAGCCGGAGCGCCAGAGGCAACCGACCGCATCGCGCGCGACAAGTCCTCCATCGTCCCGAACTAGCCGGCAAGGTCAAGCGCCAGGCGGCAGGTGGCCGGGTCGACGCCCGGCGCGGAGCTTGCGGTCCCGGCGCCGGGTTCCCCAGCGACCGGGTCGCCGCGGAGAAGAGAATCGGATGCCGTGGCGTAGGGGGACATATCGAGCGGCGCGCCGCTCGTGCCCGGGTCGTGTTCGATATGCTCAAGGCGGCGGATCTCCAGCCCCTGCCGCAGGATTTCGCGCTCCGCGGCGTCCACCAACCAAAACAGCAGCTCGAACCCCTCGTCCGGCAGAAGACAGGCGATATGGACGTGATTTTGGTGCGATTCCTTGAGCTGGGCGCCCTGGCCGTACTTCAGGGCGCCCGTGACCCTTCCGCCGCCCGCTGCGGTCTGCACGTCGATCAGATCGGGCAGGATCGCCCCGGCCGGCACCCACGAGACCGCTCCGGCCCCTCTGCAAAGCGCAAACCGCAGGGCAGCTTGACGGAGCGCCCCGGCCACGGTTCGGTGGCTCACGGTGCCGACCGCGTGAAATACATCCAGGTGCACCACTTCGCGCGTCCGCCGGCGATGGTAGAAGACCCGGCCCGCGTCCGCCGACTGCACGACCCGGACGCAGCCCGGCCGGAACGGGTCAAGCGTGTGAACCGAACGGCTGACGCATGTCGTATCGCCGATGAGGGCCCCGTGTCCGTCCGCCAACAGCGCGGCGAGGACCCTGGCCGCACCTTCGAAGTGCAGGGCGTGCCGGGCAAGCTGTCTGTTGTCGGTATCTGCAGACGGACGGAGCAAGTCAAGCGGCTTCATCGAAACCGGACCTCAACGCCCCGCGCGGGGGCCTCCCCGTCCGGAACCCGTACCAGATCCTGCGGTGACAACTGCTGGAGTTGCCGAGCCCTCTCCGGGGGCGCCTGGACGGGCCAGGGCGGCTGGTCCCCCGAAGGCGGCGCTCCGCTCGGCCAGTTGGCGGCGCTCTGGCCAGGAACGGGCCAGGAAGGAGACGTCAAGCCGTCGCCGGGTAGAAACGGGCTGAAAAGACGCGACAGGAACCCGGGCCGGCGGCCGCGGTGCTGATTGGCTCCACCTGCGGGCATCTCGGGAATGCGCCCGCCCTGCGAACGGCCGGCTGCCTCCGGCCCATGCGCCGCCGGGCTGCAGTCCACCACATCCCCCGCCGCCCAAGGTTGATAGCGCGCCGCGTCGCGGGTTTGCCCGCCATCGCTCCTGAGCCCCTCCCCGCCCTGCGCCTCGGGGTAGGGCCGGCCATGGGCCTGAGCGTGCGTTTGACCCTGGGCCTGGGCCCGCCCTTCAGGTTGGGCCTCCCTGCCTGCTCCAGTGGGGCCCTGCGCCTGCGTCAGTGCCAGAGCCCCGCCCCCGGGGCCGCGGCCGGCCGGGTCGGCGGGATGCGCGGCCCACGAGCCCGCGGCCGGCCGTGGCTCGACCTGGGCAGCCCTGGCAAGGAAGCGCTGAATCGCCTCCGGATCAGCGCGACGGCCCGCCACGAGGGGGACTATCCGGCGAAGGTCGTCAAGAGAAACCTCCTCCCGCCCGCCGCGTGCGCACGCCACGCGCGCGGCCAGTTGCACGGCCTCGACGGTGCGAAGGCTCTCAAGCCCGCATTCCAGGTAGAGGTCGGCGATCGCTCGGCGCACCGCTGCCGGGAAGGCGACGCTGGCCGCCGCCGAAGCCCTTGCCTTGAGTACGCTGGCGAAGCGGCATCGTGTGCGGCCCTTGCCGCCTTGCAGGCCGGGTGCGGCGCTGGCTTCGGCGCCCGCGTGTGGGGCGGCGAGGGGGACGGAGGCTCTGCCCTCGGGATCCGCCTCGCCGAGGATCTCCAGCAGGACGTCACGGCTGCTGACCCGGCCCATGCTGACGTTGAGGTCAAAGCGGTCCGCCAGTTGGCGCCGGACGTCTTCCAGCGCACCGGGATCCTCGTCGGGGTTGCTCGCGGCCCAGACGGTCACCTGTACGGGCAGCTCGACGGTTGGCAGGCCGGTTTCCTCGATTTGCAGCCGGCCCGGACGCGTTCCCATGGCGTCGAGCAGGAGGTCGGTGATTTCCGGCGACGTGTCGGCGAGCCGGTTGATTTCGTCAATGAACACGATCCCGCGGTGAGCGCGGGCCAGGACGCCGGGCAGGAGGGCGGTTTCCGGCCCGGAGCGGTCCGTCAGACGGGCCAGGTCGATACTGCCGGCAACGGTCCCGACCTTTGCGGAATGGGAAATCTCAAGGAAGGGCATCGGGATTTCCTCGGTGCCGAGCGCCCTGACCTGCTCCCCGGTCAGCCCCCGGTGCTGGGGGCAGTGAGGCCTGGCGGGGTCACAGTTGTAGCTGCAGCCTTGGATGCGGGTGATCTTGGGGATGATCTCGCGCGCCGAACGGATGATGGTGGTCTTTCCTGTGCCGCGGAGACCTTCGGCGTGCAGGTGCAGCGGCCAACCGGCAAGTGCCGCAACGAGGGATAACTCGACGGCCTCGAACAGGGTTTGATTACCAGGATGTCGGACCAGGGTCGAATAGGAGCGCATCGTCAACCTCCACCTCTGAACTCCTCCTAGTCTGCGCGACCAGATGTGCCTGCATGCTCAAACGCGCAGCTAGGTATAGGTTTTGGCGGGGCTGCGCCGTGGGGGCGGCGTCTTGGGCGAAGCGTTTGGGAGAGCGGGTTTGGGGCGGGCGCTTGGAAGACGAAAGTTGAGGTCGCAGCCCCCAGTTCGCCGCCCGTGGAGCAAATGCGCGGTCGTCGAACTCAGGGCTGTTTGCGCGTTACACCCGGTTTGATCTGGACGTCGTACAGCGCCACCGGAACCGGCCGGCGCAATCGGGCGGTGCGCTGCAGCCGCAGCCTGCCGGCCGCCCTGCCTTCTACCGCCGGCGCCGTTTGCGCTTGCCTTGCCCCGATTGCCGTGACGCTGCGGTCCTTGCACCGCCGCCGCCTGCCGTGGACGCTTTGCCTGCTCCCGTGGTCTGATTCGCAACGGCGGCGGCAACGGGCTCGCCTGCTGCCCTGTCGGCGGCCGAGGTCGCCGCGTTACCTGAAGCCCCGTGGGTGTGCGCCGCTTCGGAGCGCTCGCGCCACATCGCCCAGATCGAGGTGGCAATGAAGACCGATGAGTACGTGCCGGTAGTGACGCCGATGATCAGCGCGAGGGCGAAGTCGCGGGTGGTGCGTCCGCCGAAAACGTACACCGCGCCGATGGCCAGCAAAGTCGTCACGGAGGTGTTGATGGTACGGCGTAGCGTCTCCGAAATGCTGCGGTTGACCAGCGGACCGAAGTCGCCGGGGCCGTGGGCCGGCCCGGAGGTTTCGCGGATGCGGTCAAAGACGACGATCGTATCGTTGATCGAGTAACCGACAACGGTCAGGATCGCCGCGACGAAGCTGCTGTTGACTTCGCGGCGCAGCAGGGAGAATATGCCGACGGTCAACGCCACGTCGTGCAGGAGGGCGATGACTGCGGCGACTCCGAACCGGAACTCGAACCGGACCGTGATGTAGAGCAGCATCAGGGCTGCGGCAACGGCGACGGCCAGGAAGGCCTTGCGCGTAAGCTCGGCGCCGATTACGCCGGCGATGCCCTCGAACTGGATGAGTTCGAATTCGCCGATTTTGTCGCGCAGGGTATCCTCGACGGCGGAGCGTTGGGTTTCGTCAAAGGCGCGTTGCGCACCAGGAAGCGTTGGGGGTCGTCGGAGGCCTTCTGGATAATCGGTTCGCCCAAGCCCAGCGGCGCCGGAGGCCTCGCGCACCTCGGACGTGGTGACGTCAGTGCGCTCAAAGCGTGCCTCGAGCAACGAGCCGCCGACGAAATCGATGCCCAACTGCAGGCCGAAACCAGGCAACGCGAGGGTGACCATCCCGGCCAGAATGGCGGCCACCGAGACGGCAAACCATATGCGCCGCGAACCGAAGAAGTCGAACGCCTGGAGCCTACGCATTGGCATCACCCCCTGAGGGGCCCGCGCCGAAGAACAGCCGCGGGTCACTCAGCCAGCCGCCCCTTGCCGCGAGGCGCAACAGATAGCGGGATACGTACACCGCCGTGATCAGGCTCATCACGATGCCGACGATCAGCGTGACGGCGAAACCGCGGACCGGCCCCGTCCCGAGGTAGAACAGGACACCGCCCGCAAGCAGGGTTGTCAGGTTGGAGTCGATGATAGTGCCGAAAGCCCGCGAGTACCCGCTCTCGATGGCAGAGCGGATGGTCCTGCCGAGCTTGAGTTCCTCCCGCACCCGCTCAAACGTGATTACGTTGGCGTCGACCGCCATGCCCACAGACAGGAGAAGGCCCGCCACGCCTGGCAGAGTCAGGGTCGCGTTGATAGCCGCGAGGGCGCCGAGCACGAGCAGCATGTATACGCCGAGCGCGATGTCGGCCAGCAACCCGGCGGCACGGTAGAACAGGAACATAAAGGCAACCACGGCGCAGATCGCAACCGTCCCGGCGACCTTGCTGCGGGCGATCGAGTCGGCACCCAGCGAAGCGCTGACGACTTGCGGGGCAAGCGGCACGAGCTTAACCGGGAGCGCGCCGGAGTTGAGCACAACGGCGATGCGGAAGGCGGAGTCGAAATCGGCGTATCCCGAGATCTGGGCCTGGCCGGTTGTGATCGGCTCGGTCACTGTGGGCGCTTGGACCAGCTGCCTGTCGAGCAAGATGTAGATCGGCATCTGCAGCCGACGCGAGGTCAATTCGGCGAACGTGTCGGCGGCCTCCCCGGCAAACGTCAGTGACACGGCCGGGCGGTCGTTATGGTCGAAGACCGCCCGCGCGCTTCCGACCTTGAGGTCTTTGCCGGTCAGCACGGTCTTGGGCTCCTCAAGAATCACGGCCCCCGCCTTGTCCAGGGGGTCCGCGATGTCGATCAGCTCGTCAAGTTCGAGCCTCTGGGCCAGCAATTGCGGTTCCTCGGCGAGCCCGGCGAGGATCTGGCTGATGCGCGACGCGGAGAGGGACAGCTTTTCGGCGAGCACCGCGCGCACATCGTCCGGTCGGTCGCCGGCCGACACCAGGTACAGGTCGAACCACTCGGCAAACTCCAGATACGCCGTACGGCCGATGTCCGCCATGGCCTGATCCGGGTCGGCGATGCCAGGTAACTCGACGACGATCCGCCTCGCGCCTTCCCGCTCGACGCGCGGCTCAGCCACGCCGAGCCCGTTGACGCGGGCGGCGAGAATCGCCTGGACGGTGACCATGGCCTCCTCGGTGACAGGCGCGTCCGGCAAGTCCTGAGCCTCGAGTACGACATGTACGCCGCCCTTGAGGTCCAGGCCCTGGTTGATATGCGCGAACACCGGGTTGACGGCGACGGCGTAATAGCCCAGGCCACCGATGACAATGATCGCCACGGCCAGCCTGATGCGGCTGCGGCGCGGGTCGGACATGCGCGCCGTTGCCAATGTGCCCGCTAAAAAGGCCAGCGCCAGCACCGCCGGCCACAAATATCGAGGTTCGAAAAACGCCATGCGACACCATCCTTGTCCCTGTTTACCCCTAAGGGTTGATTATACCAGGGATAAAGGTGGCGTCGCACGGTTGCATCGCTCGGTTTTGCATCCCCGGCGTGCATCACGTCGGTTGCCACATCCTGCCGGTCTAGAGCAGGCGCGTGCCGTTGATCTCCAGTTCGAACCTGGCGCCCAGGAAGCTTGCCGCGCGCCGACATAGCATCATCCGGCTGAGGAAAATCTCAAAGTAGTCCATCATCGGCGAGATCTTGGTGTCGATGGTCAGTTCAAGGGTTAATGCCTTGCGGCTGTCGTCGACCCTCAGGAACGAGTGCTCCACCGCGTAGTTGACGCGGTCGTGGATATCGAATGCCGCGATCTCGGGGTTACGAACACGTGTACGGTGAACGTCGGACTTGTCCGCCAGCACGAGCGCAGCACCCACATTGCTGACGATCTGGCCGACCCCTTCCTCGTGGTTGCCGATGGCTCCCATGACCATACCGATCTCGGAGTACGGCATGCCCAGCCGCAGGAGGACATCGCGGGCGAGAAGAGCTCCGGTCTGCTCGTGTTGGTGCCGGCCGGCGACATTGCCGATATCGTGCAGAAAGCCAGCGATGCCTGCCAGCTCGGCTTCGCGTTCGGGAAAACTGAGGCGGCAGAGAACGTTGCTAGCTCACGGACGAAACCCAGCTTGCATGCCTCGTCCCGTGCTCAGTGTAGCCCATGGCCGCGAGCAGTTGATCGCCGCCGGCCATCAGGGCCTGCACTTCGGGGTCGCGTTTTAGTCTGTCAAGGGTCACCCCGGCTCGAATCGCCGGCTGCCTTTGCCGGTACTCGTCACGTCATCTTCTCCTTACTGCCCGGTGGCACGGTCGACACATCGAGCCGTTCCTCCAGGGCTTCCGGCAACGCGGGCCCGGCTATGCGGGCATCGCCCTGCCATTTGGTCACTGGGGCAGCGCGGGCCCGGCTATGCGGGCATCGCCCTGCCATTTGGTCACTGGGGCAGCGCGGGCCGGCTGCCGGGCATCGCCCTGCCATTTGGTCACTGGGGCAGCGCGGGCCCGGCTATGCGGGCATCGCCCTGCCGCTTGGTCACACCGGCCGCGTCGAAGAACTCCAACAAAGGCACGGCATATTTGCGGGTCGTACCGATCAGTTGCCGGAAGTCGCTGACCGAAACCGGCCCCTCCTCGCGCAGGCGCCTGGCAAGTTGGTCTGCGATCGCGGCCAGCGCCTCCCGGTGGAAGTACTGGCCTTCGGTGACCCGAACGAGAACCCCTCTCCCAACAAGATACTCGAATACCTGGTCAAAGAGTGTTCCTTGGGCTGCGGTCGCACCGGGCCGCTGCGGCGCCCGGGCGCGGGCAGAGCGGCGGCCGCGGATGCCAGCACGGCGGCGGGCTCGGGCGGTGAAGCTCCCGCGTCGGCGTAGGCCCGCTCAATGTGCTGCGCCATGGCCTGCTGCTCGGTGTCGAGACGGACTGCGAAGCCCGACAGCCGGACCCGCTCGCCCTCCGTCACTATTGCTCCCTGCCCCGCGATCAGGCCAAACAGAGATGGATAGCGGCGGGGCGGAACGTCGGGGGCCGTCGCCAGGCGGAGTTCGTCCTTGGCCGGGCCGGCCCGGGCGGAAACCGCCGGTGATAGTCCTCGAGCCAGGCAACTGTCCGCGAAGCAGCCTCCGCCAGGATACGCGCACTCATGTAAAACGGCTCACCGGCCGTTGTGACTGCGTCACCCCGCTCAACCAGAGCTTTCAGCGCCCGATCGGCTTCCGTGGCGGCGAGGCCGTATTCGGCCTGCGCCCGTGACGCGACCTCCGCCGAATCCAGCGGTGCCGCCGCTCGTTCGAGGACGTTGCCGGACCAGTTCCTGGGGCGTCCCCTGGAGGGCAAGACGCAACGCGGCGGTCAAGGCTGCCGCGCGATGGCCTGGGCCGAGAACGGCGAAACGGCGGCGCTGCGTCGATGACCAGGCCGCCGCCGATGGTCCTGCGGGGCGAATACGACCGGACGATAAACCGGTCTTTGGGACCGACCACGAGCGGCGATTCGCTGTGGAACTGCACGAGGGTTTCCGAGCCGGTCTCAACTACGTCCGCTTCGAGCAGAAGCAGCCTGCCGACAACCTCCGCCGTGCCTACGTGCAGGTGGACGCGCGTGCGCGTCCTGAACTCGCGGTGAACTCTGTCGGTATACCGGAAAAGCCCTTCGAACCGTTGCGTGGGGACGAACAATCCCGGCGCCGCAAGGACTTCGCCCCGCTTGACGTCCGCGCGTTCGAGCCCGGCAAGATTGAGGGCGACACGCTCGCCGGCGAACGCCCTGTCCCGGGCTTCGCCGTGGACCTGCAGCGACCGGACGCGGACCTTGATGCCGCTCGGAAGCAGTTCCAGGTAGTCGCCCGCTCCCACGGAACCCGAGACCATTGTGCCGGTGACCACAGTCCCAAAGCCGGGGACGGTGAAGACCCGGTCCACCGGAACGCGCGCCGGGCCCGAAGCCCCTTTGCCGGGCACCGTGTCGAGGACCTCATCGATCAGGCTGCGCAGGCCGGCGATCCCCTGCCCCGTCCGCGAGGAGACGGCGGCCGAGGGCGCACCAGCCAGGAACGTGCCGGCGGCGGTTTCCGCCAATTCGTCCCGGACCGCGTCCAGCCACTCATCGTCAACGAGGTCGGCCTTGGTCAGGACAACGATCCCCGTTTGAATACCGAGCAGGGTCAGGATGTCCAGGTGCTCGGTAGTCTGGGGCATTACGCCTTCGTCGGCCGCGACCACGAACAGCACCAGGTCGATGCCCGTGGCGCCGGCCAGCATGTTGCCGACGAAACGCTCGTGGCCGGGAACATCGACAATAGACGCGGTACGCCCGCTGGGCAGCTCAATCTGCGCGAAGCCGAGGTCGATGGTCATCTCACGGAGCTTCTCCTCGGGCAGCCGGTCGGTGTCCACCCCGGTCAGGGCCTTGACCAGCGTGGTCTTGCCGTGGTCCACGTGACCGGCCGTACCGATGACGATGTGCTTGCGGCGAACCTGCTCTGGCTGCGGGATTGCGGTACCGGGAGCGCGGTCAGGCACGGGCTGATCCCCTCTTACGCGCGATTGGGCAGCCGGCCGACGCGCCGGCGTTGTCAAACGGAGCCGAGATGGCGGGGGCATGTGGGAATCGAACCCACCGCGGACGGGACCGCCGCCCGCCACTGGATTTGAAGTCCAGGAGGCCCACCGGGACCTATCTGCCCCCGAACCGGAGTCCCGGCGTATCGGACCGGAACTCGTCGCCGCTGCCTACAGCGCCTTGTCGATCTGCTTCTTAAACTCAGCCTTGGGCATGGCCCCGACCATGCGCTGCACAGGCTTGCCGTCTTTGAAAAGCAGCAGCGTCGGGATGCTCATTATACCATAATTCTGCGCAGTGTCATGGTTCTCGTCGACGTTGAGCTTGCCGACTTTAAGGCGGCCTTGGTATTCGCTTGCCAGTTCCTCGACGATCGGCGCAACCATGCGGCACGGTCCGCACCACGACGCCCAAAAATCGACCAACACAGGGATGGTGCTGTCAAGCACTTCGGCTTGAAAGTTGGCATCCGTCACCGTCAGCGCGTTTTCTGCCATCCGTATCTCTCCTTCGTCCGGGGACCCCTCCGCCCCCCGTGTGTTTCAAAACGATTGGTACCTAATAGCATTAATCCATCATATCAGCCTGCGATGCGCAAGCCATCTTTCGCAACTCATGGCAGCCACCGCGCCGTCTCCGGCCGCTGTCACGATCTGCCGGAGGCCTTTGTGCCTGACATCTCCGGCCGCAAAGACCCCATCCTGCGATGTGTCCAGGTCCTCACCGGCCATGATGTACCCATAGTCGTCGAGCTCGAGCTGGCCCCGTGCAAAGCCGGTTGCAGGGTCGTTGCCGACGTAGATGAAGACGCCGTCCACACCGACCTGACTTGGCACCGCTGCGTCACGGCCTCCAGACGCCTGCGGCCCGTCTCCCGGGGCGGCGGCAAGGACCAAGCGTTCGACCACATCTGCCCCGCCCTCGATAGCCTTCACGACGGCTGGCGTGACCAGCCTGATCCTCGGATCAGCCGCCACCTGCTCCTGTAACGCCTTGACTGCCCGGAGCTGGTTGCGCCGGTGGATGATGATCACCTCACGTGCGAGCCGGGACAGGAACAGAGCTTCGGTCAATGCCGCATCGCCGCCGCCGACGACGGCGACCACCCGGTTTCTGAAGAACGGACCGTCACAGGTCGCGCAATACGAAACTCCCCTGCCCGCGAACTCCTGCTCGCCAGGCACACCCAGCTTGCGGGGCGCCGCCCCGGTTGCGACGATCACGGTGTGCGCCCTGATCTCACTGCCGCTGGTCGTAATGACCTTGGGGTGGCCGGCCAACCTGACGCCAGTGACCTCGGCCGACTGGAACTCTGCTCCGTGGGTCCGGGCCTGCGCCGCCATCTTTTCGGCCAGGTCAGGGCCGCCGATACCCTCTGGAAACCCGGGGTAATTGTCGATGTGGTGCGTGTTGAACGCCTGACCGCCGGGGTACTGCTTTTCGAGCACCACCGTGTCAAGCCTGGCGCGCCCGGCGTATATCGCGGCGGCAAGCCCCGCCGGCCCCGCGCCGATGATCGCCAGGTCGCGTATATCTGAATCCATCCGCCAGACCTCCCGCGAGCCAAGTATTCCCCCACGCAAGGCTGCCCCCGCACCTCGCCTCTGAGGGACATTGTATCAAAGGTTGTCAATATGCTTCACTAGGAATCGCGAAACCGATCACCCAAGCAGAGTGTTGCGGAAAAGGGGCCGCCGGTGTGGACCACCGAGGCTAGAACTCGATGTTTGCTTCAGCCACCCGGACACGCCGCCCATCGTCGAGTTGCACCATCAAGACCCTGGCCTCAACCTCGGTTTCGAGGCGCTCGAGCCCTCCAGGGGGTTCGACGACGACTCCGCGCAGGCCGAAATAGGGATGCCGCACGATCCTGACCCGTTGCCCCGCAGCCAACGCAGGGGGCACTGCCTCGTCGCGGGACCCCTGCACCGGTTGCGAGTTCAGACCGGATCGGGGGCCTCCGCCGAGGGGTATGAATACCGAAGGCCGCACCACGCCCGCCCGGATCTGGGTAAGCCCGTCAAGCGAGACCATCGTGCCGGCATGTCCCGAAAGTACAAGCCAGGTCTCCTCTTCCATCGTCAGGCGGCCGAAGCCCTCGGTGATGATCACCGTCAGGGCGTTCGCCGTGCCGTCGCCGCTCGCCGTAACGTCACGATCCTCCTCGCTCAGGGCCAGCACACCTGGTCCCGTAACGATCTCCGCGGCAAGAGGCCTGCCCAGGAACTCCCCAAGCTCGCGGGCGCTGGTTGAAGCGGCGACGATCCCGCGCACCCCCCGGTTGCGACAGGCACAGAGGGCTTCGTAGTCGACGGGACCTGGGACCGTCAAGACGCAGCCCGCGTGGTCCGGCAGAACGTCCTTGGCAGTGAGGGCACGGATCGGCCCGCGATTCGCAGGCATCAGCTCGGCCACCGGGACGAGCCTCCCCCAGGACTTGCCCCCAAGCCCCAGGACGCCGAGGACTTTGTGCCCGAACGAGCCTATCAGCGCGCCGTATCCGGGATGCACGCGCTCGACCCAGCCCTGCAGCGTCGAGCGCAGGACTAGGGGCTTGCGTTCACGGACGATCGTGATCATGCCGGTCAAAGGTGACACGGATTCAACGATCCCGCTCACGGGGCTGCGGTAGTCGCCGCTGATGGGACGGAACCCGCCCATCCTGGCGAGCGGGTCGCCCGCTTCAACCTGCTCGCCGGGGCGGCAGACGGCCACTTCCGGCAGTTCGGACGGCTCAATGGACAGGTAGCTCGCCACGGGCAGCGCTAACCGCTCTTGCTGCATTTCCGTGTTGGTGCGGATGACGATCTGGCCGCGGCCCACGGAGACAAACTCGACGATCCCGGTCACCGGGGAGTTCGCCCTGAGGTCTTGATCGCGTTCGAACCATCCCTGCCGTGGCGTCCGCGCGACTATCTGCCCCGCGTGGACCGGCTGGCCGGGTTGGACGATTACCGCTTGGTGCACCTCTTCGGGTGTCAGTTGGCGTTCGAATACCTGCGTGAGCTCGATGACCGCCAGACGCGACGGCGTGTTAGGGGCTGTCGCCAGGACGGTTTCCGGCGCGACCTCCTGCCCCTGATGGACCTCGACCGCTCCGGGGAGGGGAAGCCTGCGCTCAAGACGCAACGGCACGTTGAGCAGGAGCCGGGGGCCGGCCCTTGTGGGCGCACCGGACTGGATCCCTGAGAGGGCTGCCCGGCCGGGAATGTTAAGCATACGCGCTACCCCCCCGTGCCGAGGCTCGCTCGACGGAGCAGGAGATCGAATTCGTCCGCCGGCCGCCGGTCGTCACCAAAGCCCGGGTACGCGGCAAATCCGGCGAACCACTCGCTGAGTTGCCTCGTCCGCTGCGGCACCCCCGCCGCGAGCCGCAGCGGTCTGCCGCGCAAATCGAAGATGATACCGACCTCGCCGCCCGCCACCTGCTGCGCCTGCAGGCGGCCCGCCCCGCGGCCGAAGTCAACGCGTCCGCGAGGGAATATCTCCACCTTGGCCCTGGACCCGGCGGGCAGAGGCACCCTCACGAGCGCCCCGGCGCGCAACGTGACCTCGACAACCGAACCCGCATGCTGCGGGGGCGCTTCCGGCGGAGTCTCAAGAACCACCCGCGCCTCCCCCACGACCCGGCCTCCGGTCGCCCAGCGCGGCAGGTCGGCGACGAAAGCCGTACCCAGGCTGACGAGGCAATCGCGCTCAAATACCTCGACTGCGATCTCCGGCTGGAGCGCCGCGAGCACGCCCAGGTGAGGCAGCATAAAGACGCTGTCGACGTAGAGTTCGACTACACCGGCCGGCGCCACGGAATCGAGCATTACCATCGCCGCCTGCGAACGGCGCGGGGCGTGGCACAGCGGGCCGCCGCTGCCGATGATCATCTCCGGCTTCAGACCTGCGCCGGCACGAAGTGGACTGAACAGGGACTTCAGCGTCCCGCGTTCCCGCCGTGGGCTCCCCCGGCCCATGAACTCGAGGTGGTGCGTCGCGGAGAGGCGGATGGCCTCCCGCGCAAGCGCGTGCTCGAGCATCAACTCTCCGATGGTTTCCGGCAGGGTCGTGGGCCTGATCATCTTGTTGTAGACGGAGTTGAGGACCTCATCCTCCGAAGCATCGAACGGCAGCCAGCGGCAGACATCCGCGAGCCCCGCATGCTGCAGAACGTTGCCGGCGCTGTACGAAAGGCCCATGTTGGCGCTTACGCTGCGCGTGAACTCGCCGCCCACGACCGTGAAGACGTCGGTGGTGGCCCCGCCGATATCGATCCCAAGCAAGTCCTTGCCGCGGGCAGCCGCGAACAGCCGCATCATCGTGCCCACCGCGCTCGGCGTTGGCTCCAGCCGCCGCGCGGACCAGGCCAGCAGCTTGTCGTATCCCGGCGCCCTCGACATCACGTGTTCGAGGAAGACGCGGTGCACCTCGTCACGGGCCGGCTCGAGGCGTTCGACCTCGACATCCGGCCGGACGTTGGGAACGAAGGACACCGAGAACCGCTCCCCAAGAAGCCGCTTGATCTCGGGCTGGGCAGCGGGATTGCCGGCGAAGACTACCGGCAGCCTCCCGCCGCCGACGCGCGGACGCGGGTCGGCGACCGCAAGGTATTCGGCGACGCTGAGAACGCCCGAAACGTTGCCCTGGTCGGTACCGCCGCATAGCAGGACGATGTCCGGGCGGAGCCGCCGGATCAGGTCCACGGCCTCCGCAGCCACCCTTGCGTCGGTGATTGTCATGGTGCGGCTGACGATGGCCCCCGCTCCCAGGGCCGCGCGCTGCGCGCTGGCCGCGCTGTATACTCTGATCAATCCCGCGGCGACCATCTGCAGGCCGCCGCCGGCGCTGCTGGTGCCGATGTACAGATCGACTCCGGCGTCCCCGCGCCGCGGGGCGACGACCGCGCCGTCCACGAGGATCCTGCGCCCGGAAACCCGCTCAAGCCGCGCTACCGCCTGCCGCACGCCCACGGTGACGTCTTCGTATGGGGTTTCAACTGTCGTCGGCGCCTCTTCGCGCGCGGATAGGCGCCAACCGGAGGTGTGCCGTTCGAGCAGGATGGCTTTGGTGGTTGTGCTACCGACATCGGTAGCAAGAATAGCTTCCAGAGTCGAGCCTCCCTGCATGCTATGGTTGACCATTGTACCGTTCTCCACGGAGGGCGGAAATACCCCCGGGCGGGTACGACAGGGAAACCTGGGGTAACGGAGTAAGTAAGGCGACATGCCTTGATAAAGGAGCGGAAACAACTTGACCGTCAAACCTCTTCGATCGACCGACAAACTCCTTTTGGGTCCGGGACCGGCCAGCGTCGACCCCGAGGTCCTCCGGGCGGCCTCGCTTGGCGTTCTGGGGTACCTTGATCCGGAGTTCATCGGGATCATGGACGCCACAATGGACCTCCTACGGCGGACCTTCCGGACCGATAACGAGCTGACCATCGTCGTTCCCGGCACGGGCATGGCCGGCATGGAGGCCGCGGTGTTCAACACCGTCGAGCCCGGCGACCGAGTCGTCGTCGCAGTAATGGGGTACTTCGGCGAGCGCATCGTGACCATGGCCGAGCGCGCGGACGGCGACGTCACCGCAGTCCGTTTCCCGTGGGGAGGCGTGGTGGACACGGGTGAACTGGAGCAGACCGTGAAGCGTGTCAGGCCCCAGGTACTTGCCTTTGTCCACGCGGAGACCTCCACCGGAGTCCTCCAGCCCGTCGCGGAGATCAGCCGAATGGCCAGGGAGTACGATTGCGTCTTGCTGGCCGATGCCGTTACCTCGCTGGGCGGCTGCCAACTGGAGGTCGACAAGTGGGGCATCGACATCTGCTACTCGGGGTCGCAGAAGTGCGTCGGCGCCCTGCCGGGTCTCGCCCCGTTGACGATGGGGCCGCGCGCCCGCGCCAAGCTCGCCGCCCGCAAGACCGAGACCCGCAGTTGGTACCTTGACCTGACCCTGATCGAGAAGTACTGGACCGGCAACCCCCGGGCGTACCACCACACCGCGCCGGTCAACATGGTCTACTGCATCTACGAGGCTTTGCGGCTGGCCAACTAGGAATGGCTCGAGAACCGGTGGGCCCGCCAACGTCAAAACGCTATCGCCCTGCGCGCCGGCCTGCGCGCGATGGGGCTTAAGCTGTTCGCGGCCGATGATGTGATGCTCCCTCCTCTCACTTCGATCGTCATCCCGGAGGGCATCAACGACGCCAAGATCCGCGGGTCTTTGCTCGAAGAGTTCGGCATTGAAATCGGCGGCGGCCTCGGCGAGGGCAAGGGCAAGATCTGGCGCATCGGGCTGATGGGTTACGGCGCCAAGCGGCGCCATGTCATACTCGTCCTGTCCGCGCTGGAGAGCCTCCTCTTGCGTAACGGCTTCAAGGCGGAGCCTGGCGCTGCGGTCGCTGCCGCCGAAGAGACCTATCGGTCGTGACGGCAACAGAAAAACCGTGGTAAGGGAAGAGGGATGGACATGACGGAGAGATCTATCGCTGGGGTATTCGCACCGGTTCCGACGCCCTTCGATGCGGCCGAGGAGATCGCCTGGGACCATCTTAAGTCCAATCTAGCGTGGTGGGCGGGGACGAAGCTCGCCGGCATCGTTGTTCTCGGTTCCAACGGCGAGTTTGTGTTCCTCTCCCATGAGGAAAAGCTCAGGCTGGTCGAGGCTGTGCGCGAGAACCTTCCGGCGGAGAAGATGGTCATTGCCGGGACGGGCTGCGAGACGACACGCGAGACGATCGCCCTGTCGCGGGAGGCAGCAGGCCTCGGAGTGGATGCATGCCTCATCCTCACGCCGCACTACTATAAGGGAGATATGAAACCGGCCGCCCTCAAGCGGTTCTTCTGGGACGTGGCCGATGCTTGCCCCGTGCCGGTCATGCTCTACAACATGCCGCGCAACACCGGGCTCAACATGGACGCGGGCTTGGTGCTCGAGCTGGCCAAGCATCCCAACATCCGGGGAATCAAGGACAGCGGGGGCAACATCGTGCAGATCTCGGAAATCGCATCCGGCGCCGGCGAGGGATTCTCCGTCTTTGCGGGATCCGGCAGTTTTCTGCTGACCACGCTGCTAATGGGCGGCGTAGGCGGCACCCTAGCGGTGGCCAACGTGATGCCCAACGAATGCGCCGATGTGGTGAGCCTGTTCCGGGACGGCCGGCTGGCCGAAGCCCGCGCGCTGCAACAACGGTTGCTGGCGCCGAACGCCGCCGTAACGTCCCGCTGGGGCATTCCGGGATTGAAGGCCGCCCTTGAGATGATGGGCAAGTACGGCGGCCCTGTGCGCCGGCCGCTGCTGCCGCTGGGGGCCCCCGAACGCGCCGAACTGGCCGCGGTTCTCAAGGCGGCGGGCGTGCCTCTTATCTAGCCCGGCTTCCGGCTAACGGGGCCGGTCCGAGCGAGCACGACCACGCGGACGCGGCAGACTCAACCTGCCGCGTCCGCTCTCCTTACATCCAAGGGGTGAGTGAGCCCATGCGGACGCTTCTGGGCGCGGCGGAGATCGCGACACGGGTCGCCGAACTGGCGCAGCAGATCAGCTCTGACCTGGCCGATCAGAACCCGCTGCTCGTGGGAGTCCTCAAGGGCAGCTATGTGTTCATGGCCGACCTATCCAGGGCGATGGACATCGCGCACGAGATCGACTTTCTCGCGGTTTCCAGTTACGGCAAGGGCACTAGTTCGGGGGCCTTCCGGTTGCTGAAGGATCTCAGCGCCGATGTGGCGGGCCGCAACGTCGTGATCGTGGAGGACATCTGCGATACCGGCCTCAGCCTGCGTGCGGTCAGGGACATCGTCGGCAGCCGGGACCCCGCATCGCTGCGGTTGTGTGTGCTTCTTGACAAACCGTCACGGCGACGGGTACAGCTGCAGCCCGAGTATGTCGGCTTCACAGTCCCGGATGTATTCGTGGTGGGCTATGGTTTGGATTATGCCGAGCGTTACCGCCATCTGCCTGATATCGTCATCCTGGAGGCTGGAGATCTGGGGCAGGATTCAGCGCACCACGGCGAAATATCCAGGCGTTAGCATCGCTCCAAGGCGCTCGACAAAGGAGGCAGAGTATGCCGGACTCCGCGTACTACAACGGTCACTACACAACCCTTGACCAGCTAAAAGTATCGCCTGACGACCGGGCGTTCGTTTTCGGCGACGGCGTTTACGAGGTGGTCAAGGTCATCGACGGCAAGTTCTTCGCCCTCGACCACCACCTCGACCGGTTCTATCGCAGCCTCAAAGGGGTGGAGATCGAGGTCCCGTGGTCGCGCGGCGAGGTCAAGGCAATCCTGGCCAAGCTCAAGGCAGACAGCGGTTACGCAGATGCCCTGATTTACTTCCACGTCTCGCGCGGCATCTCGCCCCGCAAGCACTACTACCCGCCGGCGGACACGGCTCCCTCCATTGTCGCGTGGGCGAAGGAGTTCGGCAGTTCCCCCAAGGGCCTTCACGAGAACGGTGTCAGGTGCGTCACCCAAATCGACCAGCGCTGGGAGAAGGCATGGATCAAATCGCTCAATCTGCTCCCAAACTGCATGGCCTCCGATGCGGCGCACCGCGTGGGTGCGTATGAAGCCATCCTGGTCGGCCGCGACGGAATAGTCAATGAGTGCTCGGCGAGCAATCTGTTCGCCGTCATTGACGGTGTGGTGCGCACGGCGCCCAAGTCGCGCAATATCCTTTGGGGGATCTCGCGGCTGGTGACCATCAACTGCGCCCATGCAGCCGGGATACCGCTTGAGGAGAAGGCCTTCTCCGTGGCCGAGATGCTGAACGCCGAAGAGGTCTTTCTGACCAGCACTTCGCCCGATGTGTTGCCAATTGTGGAGATCGACGGGCACCAGATCGGCGACGGCAAACCCGGTCGGGTGGCAATGCGCCTGCTAGAGCTGTTCCGGTACCATATCAAGACCGGCGAATACCGCAAGTCATAGGGCCCAAACCAACTGCCGGCGGCCGCTTCCACCTGGTCCGCCGGCAGTTTCTCTTATGCCGTTCCATTCATTGCGCCCTATTGCACCGGATCCGCCTCTGCAGCGGTTCGCCTGGCTGCGGGTGCTTCAATCTGCATGGAAGGAGGAACTATGACACTTAAGGAAATAGCTATGTGGCCTTCTGGGCCTTGGCGTTGACAGGTATTGCCCTAACGGACACGGCCGATTGGGCAGAACTGGAGGATTGTCTGGTTGGAGGCTGAGCCGGCAGATATTGCGACACCGCACGGCGCAAAGCGGTCGCTGAACGTGCTGTTTTTCAGTGATACCTACCGCCCCTACGTGAGCGGAGTCGTTACCTCGATGGACATCTATGCTTCGCAGTTGCGCCAGTTGGGGCATCGGGTCACGGTCGTCGCTCCGGAGTATCCGCACACGGAAGAGGAACCGGACGTGTTCAGGCTACCGTCAATGCCGCTGCCCGCGTATCCCAGGCTCCGACTGATCGCCCCGGTCACGCGCAACGTCCTGACACGGTTGCAGGAGCTTGAGCCCGACATTGTCCACGTCCATTCGCCGTTCGCAGTCGGACTGCTCGGCCTCTATATTGCGCGAGCGTGCGAGTGCCCCGTCGTGTTCACCTGCCATAGCTATTACGAGGAGTACACGCGCTATCTTCCGCCGCTCTCTCAGCCGCTGAAGCTGGTCATCCGCAAGTACCTGGTCAGCTACTGCAGCTACTGTAATCTGGTCATCGCCCCGTCACATCACCTACACGAGTTGCTTTTGGATATCGGCGTCGAGACGCCGATCGAGATCCTGCCGACGGGGGTAGATCCGGCGCAGGCTGACTGCGCGGCTGCGGTGGCTCCCAGAAGGCCGCGGTCCGCGGCCGGGCAGGGCAATTCCTCAGCATTCGTCCTGGCCTTGGTGGGCAGGCTGGCCAAGGAGAAGAACCCCGACCTGGCTCTCCAGGTGATGTTCGAGCTGGCGCGCAAAGACCCCCGCAGTCGAGAACGGTGGCGGCTGGTCGTCATCGGCGATGGCCCCGAAGCCCCGCGGCTCCGCACTCTCGCCATGGAGTTGGGCATCAAGAGCCTGGTGTCGTTCACGGGTGAGGTGACGCGGGAGGAGGTCTTCCAGAACCTTCGCGTCGCTGACGCCATGATCTTTACGTCGACTGTCGAGACACAGGGGCTGGCGATTCTCGAGGGTATGGCCACGGGCCTCCCCGTGGTCACAGCCGATTCGCCCGCCGCCCGCGAGTTGATCCGGGACGGGACGGAGGGATTCGTGCGCCCGAGCAGCCCCGATCAGATTGCCGAGGCCGTCATCAGGCTGGCGTCGGATCCCGAGCTGGCGGCGCGCATGGGCCGCGCGGCGAGGGACAGAAGCCGGGAATTCCACCCTGCCCTGCTCGTTCGCAAGCTGGCGGGCATTTACGGCAGTCTCGCAAACGGACAGCCGGCCCTCAAAGCTCACCCCTCACCCAACCCCGGGCGCGCTGGTATCTAGGCAGGAAAACCCTCCACGGCGTAGTAATTCTGTAAATATATCAATAAGCACATTCAACACACAACACTTCACAAGCAGAGGGGGATATCGATGCATCCTTTCCGTTGTCAGATCTGCGGCGAGTCCTATCTCGGGCCTATCGCTGCCGAGAGGTGCCCGTTCTGCGGCGCAGGCGGCAAACACCTCGTGCCCGCAGCCGAGTGGCAGGATTTCGGCAAGCAGGAGATGTGCGAGCAATCGGCCCGGGATGTCAGGCAGGCGATTGGCCTGGAGCTCAACAACACCGCTTTCTATACCGGCGCCCGCTACAAAGCGCAGAACCAGATCAGCGAGGCGATTTTCGCCCGCTTGGCCAAGCAGGAAGCAGAACACGCGGAGTTGTTGACCGACATGCTCGGCGCCGAGCCGGGGGAGAAGCCCGCCGTGGAATGCGCGGACACCGACGAGGCCAACTTTGCCGAGTCCCACCGGCGCGAACGCCGGGCGTCCACCTTCTATCTCGAAGCTGCGGAGCGTGCTCCTGAACTACGGGTCAAGCAGGTGTTATACGCTCTCGCGGAAATCGAGAGCGAGCACCTCAAGATCTCCAACCTGTACCGGTAAGAACAGCGAAGCAAACCGGATCCACTGCTACGGGCCCCGGGGCAATCCCGCGGCCCGTCGTTGTCTGTCCCTATCCGTTGCTGCCTACTCCGCCGCCTTCGGAATCACCCGCGCTCCGAACTCCGCCGCGAAATACCGGCCGTCGGGCGCCATGAGGAAGCGGACGGCCATCTCCTCGAGTTTCTGCGTGATGGTGAACGTATCCAAAGCCACCGGCCGCGCGCAATACGTCTTGCCCTCCAGCTCGATGAGCAGGCGCCCGCCGTCCGGCCTAACCCGGGCCACGGCCCCTTCGCCCGACACGTAGCTGCCGGCGTAGAGAGGCAGGCGTTCCGGCTGGGGAACGTACTCGCCCCACTCGACGCGCCGGGTGCTCGCAGGAAGGCCCATGAACGCGTTGACCGCTCCGAGATGGATCGACCCGGAGGGCACCCCGGCGAGGTTGCACAGGAGCACCGAGGTCAGATGTAGCTGCGGCACCCAGATGACGTTCGCGGAAACCCCCTTGATGCCGCCGCTGTGCTCGACCAGCGTCACACCGTGGTAATTGGGGGTTATGCGCAGGCCATACCCATACCCCGCCGTGCCGCCGCCCAACCCGATGTAGGGGGTCGTCATCCGCAGCAGGCTGTGCCCGGACACGACTGGCGAGCCGTCGCCGTCCCGACCGCAAGGGGCGCCCCCGTCCGGTAGATATCGAGGTACCGGAGCATGTCACGGACACTTGACTTGAGGAAACCGGCCGCGCACATCACCTTGCTGTCCAGCCACGCCGGCGATGCTGCCACGTCTTCGGGTGCGTCGCTGCCCGGTTTGCCGGCGTAGAGGGTTGCCACATCGTCCACCGCCAGCAGGGTTTCCAGGCGGAATGTGGACCGCGTCATCCCGGCGGGCTTAAGGATGTGCTCACTAACGTAGTCCTCGTACTGCAGGCCGCTGATCCGTGTGACGATCTCGCCGAGCAGGGCCCAACCGTCGTTCAGATAGGAGAAGACGGCGCCGGGATTGGCGAGCGGCGCGACGTCCAGGCCCGCCAGGAATTCCTCAAAGTCGGTGTAGCAGTCCAGGGCTTTGGCGTCGGCGAACCGTGCAGCCCCCGGGTGGTCCGCCATCGACGGATCGGCGCGCATGCTCGTGAGCATGCAGTAGATCAGCGAGGGTAGCGGCGGCGTACCAGTCGTATGGGTCAGAAGGTGGTGGATGGTGATGCTCTCCGCGATGGCCGTGTCGCGGCCGATGCGCAACTCGGGAAGGTACTTGCGGACAGGATCGGATGTCCGAAGCTTGCCCTGCTCGATAAGTTGCATCACGGCCACCGCTGTGAACGACTTGGTGATTGACCCAATGCCGAAGAGCGTGTCGGGAGTCACGGGCAATTGCCGCTCCCGGTCGCGCCACCCGAAGCCCTTCCAGTAGACCATCTCGCCGCGGTTCGCTACTCCGACGGCGATGCCGGGAACCCCGTAGGCGGCGATGTAGCGCGAAGCGAACTCCTCGAACCCCTGCCAGTCTGGACCGGTCACTCGGATCCCTCCCGTTTGGCTTCTTGGACGCCGGACTTGACCTGATTGAGAACAGAGGCGACCCATTCGCGGTTCTCCCACAGGGCGCAGCCGCCTTTACTCTCGCCGAGGTGGGCTTCGCTTTCGCGAATCGTCCGCAGGAAATCGGACGCCAGGGCGTCCCGCAAGGTCATATCTCTGAGGCTGCTGTCGGAGTAGGGAGCGAAGGGGCACGGCTCGACCCGGCCCTCCGGGCTGATATGGATAAAGCCCCTGCCCGCCGCAAGGCAACCGCCATAGATCTCCTCGTCGCCGGGAAAGGCCACGAACAGACCAGGCAACCTGCCTTTGAGGGTTTGCATGCGTGCGGTAAGCACGGCCTTCTGCTCCGGCGCGAGGACCAGGTCTTCTGTGCCGGGCTGGATCGGGACGTACTCCACGTAGATGAACACGCGGCATCCGGCCTGGAGCAGTTGGTCGGCAAAGCCGTCGCCGGTGACCAGTTCGAAATTGCTTCTTGTGACGGTGATCGATGTGCCGAAGAACACGCCTGCCCTGAGCAGCTTGGCCATCAGGCCGATCGCGTGCTCGTGCACGCCGCTGCCCCGACGCTCATCGGTTAGCCCGGCGTGTCCCTCAAGGCTGATCAGCGGAATCAGATTGCGGCGTCGCTCCAGGCACTCGATCATCGCATCGTCCACAAGCAGGCCGTTGGTGAACAGCGGGAAGATGATCTGCGGGTACCGTCCGGCGATGTCCAGGATGTCGGGCCGGACCAACGGCTCGCCCCCGGCGAGCATCACAATGGAAACCCCAAGCTCTGAAGCTTCGTCAAGCACCGCGCAGAGCCGCTCGGTGCTCATCTCCTCCTCGGCGTTGGGGTGCTGGGCCAGCGCGTAGCACCCCTTGCAGTTAAGGTTACACCGGTGGGTGACGCTGGCAATGATGATCTGCGGGACGTGCACTCCCCGCCTGCCCCACTCCGCCCGGCGCGCCGCTGCCGCCTGCTGGTTGCGCAGAGTCCGGAACATATGGACAGCCATGGACGGATCGCGGACGACAATCCGGACCGCATCCTGAAAGAAGCTTAACAACCCCTGGTCAAAGAGCTTGGTGTAGTTGGATGCCACAATCAACGCCTCCCCCGGTGGATGCGCTCGGTCGCTTCGGCTA
Organism: Bacillota bacterium; assembly: GCA_040766985.1. GTDB lineage: Bacteria > Bacillota > Sulfobacillia > JAUYEG01 > JAUYEG01 > JAXGPL01. The sequence goes on along the minus strand of JAXGPL010000014.1, from coordinate 20,005 downwards.
GCCCTGCGTTGGCGAGTCGTCAGGCGTGGCAGGGTCCTCAACGGACGGGCGCCCCATCAGCCGCTGCATCACCAACACGAGGACCGAAAACGAAACCAATGCGGCAAAGACGGTGCCCAGACCGTATAGTGACAGCGTAATCCCGTCAAGCATCGTCTGCGTCATAGACATGCAACTCCCTACTTGAGCAGCGCAGGCACGAGAGCCAGCACCGCGCCGCCAGCCATAACCGAGCCGATCTGGCCGGCCACATTGGCCGAAATGGTGTGCATAATCAGGTAGTTGGTGCGGTCTTCGGCCAAGCCGAGCTTGTGGATGACCCTCGCCGACATCGGGAACGCCGATATCCCTGCGGCGCCGATCATGGGGTTGATCTTGCGTTTCATAAACAGGTTGAGCGCCTTGGCGAAGAGGACTCCGCCCGCTGTGTCGAACACGAACGCGATCAGCCCCATGCCCATGATCATCAGCGTCCGCGCATTGAGGAAGGCCTCCGCGGTCATCGTCGAGCCGATCGTGATACCGAGGAGCAACGTGACCAGGTTGGCCAGTTCGTTCTGTGCCGAGATCGACAGCCGCTCCAGGACACCGCATTCGCGGATCAGGTTGCCGAACATCAGCAGGCCGATCAGGGCGACACCCATCGGTACAAGCAGTCCCGCGAGCAGTGTCACAGCAATCGGAAACGCTATCCGCAACGTCTTGGGAACGGCTACATCCTGGTAGTCCATGCGGATCCGCCGCTCGGCACTCGTCGTCAGCATCTTGATTACCGGCGGCTGGATCAGCGGTACGAGGGCCATGTATGAATATGCCGCGACAGATATCGAGCGAGCAGGCCGGGCGCGAACCGTGCTGCAACGTAGATCGACGTTGGCCGTCGGCTGCGCCGATGATGCCGACGAGGCCGCCTCCGAGGTCAAAGCCGAAAGCGATGGCCAGCAAGACTGTAAAGAAGATCACGAACTGCGCTGCCGCCCGAAGAAGAACATCACCGGGGTTGCGAAGCAACGGCGTGAAGTCGATCATGGCGCCGACCGCGATGAAGATCAGGACCGGGAACAGCTCGGTCACGATCCCGGCCCGATATAACAGCGTCAATACCCCGTGCTCACCGATGGCGGCCGAAAACGGGACGTTGGCGAGGATCGCCCCGAATCCGAGCGGCAGCAGGATCATCGGCTCGTACTGCTTTTTGACTGCCAGGTAGATTAAGATCAGCCCGATGGCGAAAACATCGCCACCCGGCCCCACGTCAGGCCAGTGAATCCCCTGAAGAAGCGACTCTAGCACTTGGTTTCCCCCATCGCGGTCGACTCTCTGCAAACAAACACTAATTCTACATCAGGGCCGATACCCTTCTAAACTTGGCAGCGCCACGGTGGCCGCGCCATTTCGGCCGCGCCGCGGTTGTCCGACGGGAGTTGTTCTGGCACAATTGGCCTGTGCCCGGGTGACCTTGAGGCGGTTAGAGTGCCCGGGATTAGATCGGAGGCTATGAAGCGTGGCCGTAAAGGTGCGACCCTACGGACGCCCCGGCGATTTCGATTTGGTGGGGCGGTTCCTGATCGCCAATCATCTCCCGGGAAACCGCGACGGCAACTGGCCCGAGCCGCGCTGGGAGTACATGCACTCGCACCCCAACCTCGACACCACAGTCCTCGACCGGATTGGGATCTGGGAAGATGGGTCGCATGTTGCCGGCGTCGCCCACTACGAGGACGGGCTCGGCACGGCGTATCTCGAGTTCGACCGGGCGTACAGCCACCTGAAGCCGGAGATGCTGGACTACGCCGAACGGCAGTTGCGCGGCATCGCGCCCGATGACACGGAGTACCTGCGGGTTTTTGCGTACGAGCATGACTCGGAGCTGGCTTCGCTTCTTGCGGCACGGGGCTTTCGCGTCGAGGGCGGCGCCGCTGATCCGACGTCCGAGTACCTCATCAGCGGCCCGGTGCCGGCGCCCAGCCTCCCCAGGGGGTTCCGGCTGAGCAGCTTTGCGGAGGATAACGACCTACGGAAGATCCACCGGGTGCTGTGGCGGGGTTTCAACCATCCTGGCGAACCGCCCGAGGAAGCGCTCGTGTGGCGGGCACAAATGCAGTCGGCCCCTGCTTTCCGGCACGACCTGAACATCGTGGTGGTCGCCCCCGACGGCCGCTTCGCCTCGTACGCCGGGCTCTGGTACGAGCCATACAACCGCTTTGCGATGGTCGAGCCGGTGGCGACCGACCCCGATTTCCGCCGGATGGGCCTCGGCCGTGCAGCTGTCCTGGAGGGGATTCGCCGGTGCGCGGCGGAGGGCGCAACAGTCGCTTACGTGGGCTCAGAGCAACCGTTCTACTTGGCGCTCGGTTTCCAGAGGGCATTCTGCCACCTGCGCTGGGTCAAACGCTACGGAAATGATCGGAGCCACCCCCGAGACGCAAATGCAAGGCAACCGGAGGCATTCCCCTGATTGCCTTGCCAATCGCAGTCTAGTCTTTAGTCGCTCAGAGCTGTGAACCATGGCGCGGTCCGCGGGAACCCTGGCGCTCGAAGCACTCGCCGCAGTAGACCGACGGCCGCTGCGCGGCTGAAGCGGCACTCGGTCTCGCGCCCACATGCTGAGCAACCGCCGGATACATCCTGCGCTCGCCGCCCATTGGCCGAAGCCACGGCCGCCCTGCGGACGGCTGCCCTGCGAAGCGCGCCGAGTTACGGCACTCCGGCACCGACGGCCTATTCTGGAACCCACGCTCGGCATAAAACTGCTGCTCCCCACCGGCAGGAAGGACCCCCCGCAATCGCGGCAGGTAAGGATTTTGTCCTGCATTGTGGTTTCGCCCCTTTTGAAGTTGTCAGGTCTGGGCGTTGTTACAGGAAAGGTCCTCTTGCCTACCAAACCTCGAAAGGAGCTGGGCTTCGATTAACGCTGCCTGCTTAACTGTATCAGGGCAGCCGAACAAAAGCTAGTGGCAAATCAGGAGGTCCGTCAACCCGGACCCCTGTCATGTGGTTGCGGGTGATGGCAGCGGCTGACCTCCGTTCCCCGCCTTGGCCGTCCGTCCCGTTAATCGATCGCCAAAGGCCCATCAAGGGGCACATCATTCTGAAAACTCTATGGGTGATGGCAGCGGCTGACCTCCGCCCCGCCTTGGGCCATCCATCCCGTTAATCGATCGTACAAAGGCCCATCAAGGGGGCACATCATTCTGGAAAACTCTATGGGTGATGGCAGCGGCTGACCTCCGCCCGCCTTGGGCCGTCCGTCCCGTTACCGATCGTACAAAGGCCCATCAAGGTGGGCACATCATTCTGAAAACTCTATGGGTGATGGCAGCGGCCGACCTCCGCCGCCCCGCCTTGGGCCGTCCATCCCGTTAATCGATCGTACAAAGGCCCATCAAGGGCACATCATTCTTGAAAACTCTATGGGTGATGGCAGCGGCTGACCTCCGCCCGCCTTGGGCCGTCCGTCCCGTTAACCGATCGTACAAAGGCCCACTGGTGTGGGCACATCATTCTGAAAACGAGAAGGATGGCAGCGGCCGACCTCCGCCCCGCCTTGGGCCGTCCATCCCGTTAATCGATCGTACAAAGGCCCATCAGCGGGCGGAGGTCAGCCGCTGCCATCACCACTGTTGGACCACTTCCCACACCTATCCCCCACCTCGCCAACACCTCTCCGCCCAGCCTGACCTCGACGACCCGCAGAGATTGGGGCAGCCCTGGCAGTCGAACGCCGAGGTCCGGCAATCCGCCTGACTGACCTCGAAGCCGCGGAAGCTGGTGGCAGTGCGCATGTGTTCGGTTTCCAGGGCAAGAAAGGCAGCGCCGATGGCGCCCATCACCTCATGCCGCTCGGGGACGTAGACCTACTGGCCGAGGCTGAAGGCGGCGCGGATGCCCAAATTCGCGGCGACTCCGCCCTGGAAGACGACTCTACCGATTCGCTTGCCACGTGCCACATTATTGAGATAATTGCGACGAGGGCCCCGCAAAGGCCAGCGACGATGTCTTCCTTGGCACAGCTACCTGCTGCTTGTGGATCATGTCGGATATGAAGACGCCGCACCTACCAGCGATGACGGATGCTTAGCTTTGAGGGCAAGCGCCCCGGAACCCGCTGATCGGGGATGCCGAGCCGGGCAGCCTGGTGGTCCAGAATGAGCCCGTGCTTGCCGGCGCAGACGGTGTTCATGGCAAAACGGGTAACCACGCCGTCGCGGACGATGATCAGCTTGCTGTCCTGGCCGCCGATCTCGATGATCGTTCGGACGCCGGGCACAAAGCGCAGAGCCGCGACCGAGTGCGCAGTAATTTCATTCCGCACGATATCGGCCGCGACCAGCACCCCGGCCAGCCTGCGCGCGCTCCCCGTGGAGCCGACGCCAGCTACTTCGGTCAGCGGGTCGATCCGCTGCTCCACGGCCTCAAGGGCCTGCTGGATGGCCCGGATGGGTTGGCCGTCGGTGCGGAGATAGATGCTGTCTCGGACCTGGCCGTCACCATCCACCACCGCGAGCTTTGTGGTGACGGATCCGACGTCGATGCCGAGGAACACGCGTTCCATCTAGTCGTGCCTCCTGAGGGGGGCGTTCGGGTTGCCGCCTACGGCTTGGGGCCAGTCAGGCAAAAGCCCGGCGGTCTCCACGGACTCTGCGGGGCGGCTCGGCGCAGCCGGCCGGAACATCTCCCGCTTACGTTGGAGCAGGTCGACGAACGCCTCAAGGCGGGTTTCCAGACCGGCCTGCCCGGTCTGTTCGTCTAGCGAGAGCGACAGCAGCGGAATGCCGCGCTCCCGGGAAACCCTTTCAAGCACGCTTTTCGCGACGATCTCCGGGATGCACGTGAAGGGAGCTAACTGGATGACTCCGTCGAAACCCGCCTGGGCGAATAACACGGCGTTGCCCACTGATTCCTGGCCGTGACCGCCGATCATCTCGCCGAGGTAACCCTGCGCCGCCCGCTCTGCATCGTGGTCATTGCGCTGGTCGGGCCTGCCAAACAGGTTGCTCGTGCGAGTCCAGCCGCTCATGTAGATTGCGCGGACGGTTTCAACGCCCATGTTGCCGAGGTACTCTTCGAGCTCGAAATTGGAGGCAGGCTCGACGAGGACGTAGATCTCCCCGACGATGCCGACCCGAAGCGGGACATACCCCGGCCGGCGTGGCACGGCCTGCAACTCGCCGAGGACTCGGGTCCTTGCGATTTCGATCTCCCGGCGATTGCGGGCGGCGTACACGGCGGCCTTAGCCTCTTCCCAGACCCGGCTGGTGCGGCCCCGCTCGGCTTCGGCGGCGCGGACGCGGTAACTCAGCAACTCCAGCTCATCGAGGACCTGGACCTTGCGCCAGGCACGCATGACCAGTGACGCCAGGCGCCAGACCGGCAGACGGCGGACGTTGAGCGCATTCCACTGGCCGAGGAAGTCGCGGAGGTCCACCATCGGGGGCTCAAGGGTCAGGACCTCTACGTCATGGCCGGCGGAGCGCAGGATTTTCTCGTGCAACATGGTGTATAGCCCCGCCCGGCACGGGCCCACGCCGCCGGATGACACGATTGTGTCCGCACCCCGCTGGATGGCCTCGAGGTATGTTCCAAGCAGTATCTTGAGGGGAAGACAAGCGAACTCCGGGGCGAGCGCCGTTCCGAGAGTGAGCGTCTGCCGGCTTGGCCGCGGGGGCATAACGACTTCGTTGCCCATCTCGCTCAGAACCTCATTAAACACCTCCGGCAGGGTGCCGAGGTGCGGGAAAGTCACCCTGCGCAGCCGCCGGCTGTACCGCCGGCGCGGTCGCGTTGCCCCGGCGGCTGGGATCGCGGCGGGGGCAACGCTCGGCCTTCCGCCAAAGACGCCGCGTTTGCGCCTCCTGATCATATCCGTAAAGGCTTCGAGCCTCGTCCCAATGCCGGCCTCGCCGGTGTGCTCGTCGACCATCAGGTCGAGGTACGGCGCATCGCCGCGCTCCTCGGCACGAAGCGAAAGGAGCTTGTCTGCCACGGAATCCGGTCCGCAGCCGAAGGCGGTAACGTGGATGACCCCGTCCACCAGTTCCGGATGGTCAAAGTAGTGGTAGCCGGCGAGCACGGTTTCCTCGCTAAAGGTCCAGAATAGGTCCTTCGCCAATTGCGCGCGGTACTTGAGCCACGTCCCAGGCTCAAGCCGGTCACTGGTCACGGCCTCGGCGCGAAGGCCCCTCAGCTTTGCCATGAGATCGAGGTTGAGGTAGGCGTCATGCACCACATACGGATAGCCCACTACGGCAAGGCGAAGGACGGGTTCGGCGTCTTTTCGGGGAGGCGTCAGGGCGGCCGCACTGCCCGACGACACGGTGTCCTGCCCGTCGCACGGTAAAACCCCGCTAAGCAGGGCTCGGCGATAGCGCCCGTGAACCTGTCGGGCGGCGCCGAGTGCCCGGACGGCAAGCCGCTCGCCTGCTCCGACGGCGCGCGCTACCTCAACCGCCGCTTTGGTGAAGTTACCCTGCCCTTCCCTCGCGTCGATGCGGGGACTGATAATCCGGCAGGCGCCAACGTCAGAAGCCCTGACCATGTCGGGAAGGCCCAGAAACTTAGGGCAGTAGACGGTGCGGCCGTTGGTGCAGACCACGCGGGGCAGAAAGAGGTAGTCGACGCCCTTTTCCACGAGCGCCGCGATGTGCCCATGCATCAATTTGATCGGCACGCAGGCGTCGGTGATCGTGAGCTCGACGCCCGCGTCGAGGATCCGCCGGTTGGTGGGCCCCGAGCTGACGACTGCAAGACCCAGTTCCTCGAAGAAGGCCCGCCAGGCCGGGAAGTACGTGTAGTAAAGCAGGGCCTGCGGTATGCCGACCGTGCTGCTGCCCACCCGCACCCCAACTGCCCCCTCGTCTGACATTGGGCCATCGGCTAACGGCCCGGTCCAAAGAAGGATATCTTCCCTGCGAGACAAGCACTTCCTGCTGGTTCACAGAAGAAGTACGGGTACAGTGAGGTTCGCCGAGCTAAGGGCCTAGTGTCCCGTAACTCGGACGGCGATAGCCAGGGTGCCCTCGGCGGCGTCGGTGGCCGGTTGGCAGACCGGCCGGCCGCCGCAGCCACTATCCTTGTGTTGAGCCGCTCGCAGGAGGTACGCCGTTACGCAGAATCGCCCTGGCCTCCGCGGCAAGGTAGAGCGACCCGGCAATCAGCAGTATATCGGTGGGGCCGGTGAGCAATTCCAGGCCCCGGGAAATGGCTGCGTTGACCGGCTCTCGCACTTCCAGCGCGCCGTCGTAACCAGAGGCGGTCACTACCCCGGCCAGCGCCGTTGGGTCAAGGGCCCGGGACGGGTAGTCCGGCCGCGTGAGAACCACGGCACGGGAAAACCCTGTCAAACACGCCGCAGCCCTGCCCACATCCTTGTCCCCGAGCATGCCGAGGACGAGGACAGGGCGACACCCGGCGAACAGCTCCTCCACCGCAGCGCGTAATGCCGCGGCGCCCTCAGGGTTGTGGGCTCCGTCGATGACGACCCACGGCGAACGCTTGACGATCTCCACCCGGCCGGGCCAGACAGCCTGCCTAAGGCCCGCTTCAATCGCCGCCTCCGGCTCTGGCAGGCCCATGCGCTCGGCGAAGAGGGTCGCCGCGGTGACAGCGCATGCGGCGTTGGCAACCTGATGGCTGCCCAGCAGGCCGATGCGGAGTCCTCTGTAGCTGCGGCCGGACAACTCAACCGAAAACGTCTGCCCATCGACGCCCTGGGAAAGGCGACGCCAACGTACCGTGCTGCATTCCTGCCAGGCTGGCGAGGCTTCGGGAAAGCAGGGCGTCCCCTCGTCCCCGTCGGGGCGGACGTCCCAATTGGGGTGCACATCAACTTCGGGGCGCACGACCCAGCACGGGGCTTCTCTTTGGGCGGCGATCTCCCTGATGGCGGAGAGCGCCTCCGGGGCGAGCGCCGCGGTAACGACGGGAACCCCGGGCTTGATAATGCCGGCCTTTTCGCGGGCAATACTTGCAAGGTCCTCGCCGAGAATCTGGGTGTGGTCGTGGCCGATGGTCGTGATAACGGTCACAACCGGGTTAGTGATCACGTTCGTGGCGTCAAAGCGCCCTCCCAGCCCGACTTCAAGGACCGCGGCATCGCATCGCCGGTCCCCAAAACAGACGAAGGCCGCGGCCGTCAGGGCCTCGAACTGGACGATTCCCTGCTCTGGGCCGCCGGAGGAGATTGCATCGGCTGCAGCGCGGACCCGGGCAACGGCCGCAACGAAGGTCTCCCCGGCAACCGGCTCGCCATCGACCGCAATCCGTTCCTCCCAGCGATGCAGATGAGGGGAGGTGAAGCGCCCCACCCTTAGCCCTGCGCTGTTTAAGATGGACGCCGTCATCGCTGTCGTCGAGCCCTTGCCGTTGGTCCCCGCGATGTGGACGTACGGACACGCCAACTGGGGATCGCCCAGGGCGGCGAGTAACCGGCGCATACGGTCAAGCCCCGGCTGCGGCGAGAACCGGGGCAGTCCATGCAACCAGTCGATAGGCGAAACCGGAACCGGAACCAAGATCACGCATCTCCACTCTGCCTGCGGCGGAGCCGCAGGGAACTAGGCCCGCTGGGGCAGCAGCCCGCGGCCGGCCAGATCGTCGTATACGCCACGCATCAAGCCGTCGCGGTGGGCGGCGATGGCCTGGCTGAACTTGGGCCTGATCAGAGCCGACGCGACGGCGCGGTGGACTATATTCTGCATAGGGTATGCCGCGCCCCGCCTGATGCCGGCCACCATCCGCGATCCCAGCGCTCCGGCTGCCTCAAGACGGGCCGGGGCAAGCTCGCGGCCTTGCGGTGCGGCGAGGACGCCCAGCCAGCCGGTGACGTACGCCCGCTGGAATACGCCGCCGCTCGGCAGATAGGCAAGCTGACGGGCCACTTTGCGGGCCGTACCCTCGCGGCGCGCCGTGGCGATAGCCGCCACATACTTGCCGCCGAATACAGACGACGTCATGTACTCAAGCATACCCAGGCGGTCGAAGAGGTTCTTCATCGTCGCGTTGATTGTACCGCCATACACAGGCGAGCAGAGGATGATGCCATCGGCGGCCCGGAGCTGCCCGCGGATGGCCTCGAAGTCGTCGCCGACCTGGCACTTGCCCTCGACAAGGCACCGCGAGCATCCCTGGCAGAAACCTATCTTCGACGACGACAGGAAGATCTCGCCTGTGGCGGCACCCCCTCCGGCCGCTCCGCGTAGCGCCGCGCGTACAAGGGTTGCTCCGTTGCCTTCCGGCCGGGGGCTGCTGACTACTCCGACGATCATGGGCTGATGTGCTGACATTTGTCATTCCTCCGTGGTATACTGTCCGTGCTGCCACTATCCTTACGGTACGGTGGCTACACCGTCAGTATACTACATGAGCCCTTGCGTGTAGTCAACAGGGGGACGATGACTTGGATCAACTTTCCCGGCGAGATCGGGAGAAGCTGGCGCGTAGAGCGGAAATCGTGAGTGCGGCCCAGGCCGTATTCAGCCGCCGCGGGTACCTTGAGGCGACGATGGACGAGATCGCCCGCGAGGCCCAGTTCACCAAGCGTACTGTTTACCAGTACTTCACAGGCAAGGATGACCTGTACTTTGCGGTGGCCCAGCACGCCATGGATCAACTCGTGGCGGGCTTTCGCGCTGCTGCCAAACCGGGTCGGAATGGACGGGAGACCTTGAGGAGCATTGCCGAAGCTTATCACCGGTTCATGAATGAGCAACCCGACTTATTCCGCCTCATCAATCTGAGCCAGGCGATCCAACTCGACTACCAGCATAGCCCACACTACCGGTCGATGGCCGGCCAGCGCGACGAGTTGTTCAGGCAGTTTGCGGGCGTCATCCAGCGGGGCCAGGCCGATGGCAGCATCAGGCGGGAACTGGAGCCTGGTCGCGGCGCGCTCTCGCTGTTCCTGCTGATCACGGGGTTCTTCTACCGGTTGTCGCAGGTAGGCAGCCTGTACGGCCTTGACCGCAGCAACTTTGTGTCTTACACGCTCGACCTGATCGACGAGGCCATTCGTGACAGGAGCACGGATGGCGGAGGGATGTCTTCTGGAGGGTAGGCAGAGCGCACCTAGACACAGGGCCCGCCTCCTGGAGACGGGCCCTGTCCGGCCGGCGTGCCCGGCTCTGTCCGCGGTCCGGGTTCTCCCCTGTGTCCGGGTTCTCCCCTGCTTCTGGTGCTCTACCTCCGCCAGTTCCGCCCGATTGGGAAGATATCGTTGGGCAGGTTCTCGTACTCAAGGACGCTGAGGTCCGCAGGGCCCATGCCGGGCGCATCGACCTCCAGCGTCGCGCCCGCCACCTGGTCGTAGTAAGCATGAAAGTGCACCCGCGAACGCAGAACCATGATGTCAAACGCGTCAAAGTCCAGCCCGAAGGCTACAATCCCCTGCTCGTCCAAGACCTGGTGGTTGAAGCTCGTGACCACGATCTTGTTGCCGTCTCCGATGTCCAGCACCGCAGACGGCCCGCAAAGACCTATGCTGCCCTTTCCCATCGGACCTGTGAGGACGTAATCGCCGACGCCCAGCCATTCGACCTTGCCCGTGACTTTGAGAGGCTCGCCGGAGGCCTGCCCCCACCCGCCCAGGCCGAGGCTGACCATGCTGCCCAGACCTGCCGCCTTGCACCGCTTGACGGCGGCCGGATCGTTCATGGTCGATAGAACGGTGTTCTTGGCCCCACGCTTATACAGCTCCCGCATGACATGGGTGCTGTCGCCGGTCCGGTCCGAGCCGTCGCCCATCACGACCGGCCGTACACCGCGCCGGACCAGTTCGAGGGCCTTCTCAGCGGCCTCGGCGGCCTTCGGCACGGGCTTGCGGGCCAGTTCCTCACGCCGCTCCCACATGTAGTTGGCGATGTCACGGGCGACGGTTTCCGCGAGCGCCTTGTCGTTGTCCGTCACGACGATCACCGAAGCTCCCGCGTCCGGCACATCGGCATAACCGAAACCATAGGCGATGGAGATGTAGCGAATGCCCTTCTCACGGTGCTCCCACTCGTCCGCGCGCGCCCGGAAATCCGTGGCCGGCGCGGCCTGGGTCCACTGAAACACGCTCGGCGTGATAATCCCGGGCTTGGCGATGGCCATAGCCGGCCTTAACTTGCCGTTCAGCGTTTCCAGGAGGCAGCGGGCCGCGATGGCTCCGGTGGGTCTCATGTCGGTGTGCGGGTATTCCTTGCAGACGAAAACCGCGTCCGCCGCGTCGGTGAGTTCGTAGTCCTCGTTGGCATGCAGATCAAGGGTTACCATGATCGGGACGTCGCCGACAGCGGCGCGTACGCGCCGAACCACCTCGGCCTCGGGCTTGGGGTAGCCGGTGGCGGCCATGGCACCGTGGAGAGCAAGCAAGACCCCGTCCAGCTTACCGCCGGGACCAGAGGCAGCCGCCCGGAATCGCTCGACCATCGCGTCGGTGTACTTGTCAAAGGCTTCCTTGGTGACCCGGCCGTGGACGCCTGCGAAGGCCACCATTGTGCCGACGGCCTCGGCCCCGGCCTCGCGCAGGACGTCGACGTAGCCGTCGACGTATTCGCGCATGATCCCGCGGTTGTTGTCGATACAGTCCTGGTCCCAGAGCACGCCGTAGTCCTCAAAATCCTTGACCGTCGTCGGCTCGTTAAGGAAGGTGTGGGTTTCGGTGGCAAAGCCGCCCACGCCGATTCTGTACATGCTCCAACATCCTCCTCCTCACAGGGTGGTTGGCGAACCCGTGGTTTCCGTGGGGGATTGCTTCGACACGCGAAGTGCAAAGCCTCCGCGGGGCTCGTGGCGGGCAACGAGAACGGGCCTTCCCGAACAGGCAGGGATGCCCGTCCTCAGGGTCCAATTGGTTTCCCTTATCTGTTGGACTCTCACGGCAAAGGAGAGGCTTTTGTTGGGTCTGATGAGCGGCAAGAAGTGCCTGATCATGGGCGTGGCCAACAAGCGGTCGATCGCCTGGGGCGTCGCCATGTCATTGCACCGGGAGGGTGCTGAGCTCGCGTTTTCGTACCAGCACGACAGGTTCCGGGAGAATGCGGAGGAGTTGGTCAGGGACTTTCCAGACCGGGAAACCATCCCGCTGCTCCCCTGCGACGTTACCGAGGACGGCGACATCGAGCGGCTGTTTGCAGCCCTGGGTAAACGCTGGGGTAAGCTGGACGTGCTCGTCCACTCGATGGCCTACGCGCGCAACGAGGATTTGACCGGCGAATTCATTGACATCAGCCGCGAGGGCTACAAACTCGCACACGAGGTCTCGGCGTGGTCTCTGATCGCGTGCGCAAAGGCGGCCAGGCCGCTGTTCGACGGCGCCGGGGGCGGCTCAATCATCACCATGTCCTACCTCGCCGCTGAACGCGTGGTTGCTCATTATAACGTCATGGCGACGGCCAAAGCCGCGCTGGAGTGCAGCGTGCGGTATTTGGCGGCGGAGTTGGGGCCGGACAACATCCGGTGCAACGCTATCTCGGCCGGTCCGCTCAAGACACTGGCCGCGGGGGCGATGCGAAGGGTTTCGACGCTGCGATCCATCTACGAGGAACGCTCCGCGATGAAGAGCAACGTGACTATTGAGGAGGTCGGCGACGTCGGGCTGTTCCTGGCGTCCGACCTGGCGCGGTCGATTACCGGGGCGACGCTCTACGCGGACAGAGGTTTTAGCGTAATGGGCGTTGAGTACGAGAACAGGCTGCCGCCGGCGGAGGGATAGTGGGTAGGGGCAGCCCGGTGCCGCGGTAGTTGGCACTATGCGCATGCGGTGTGCGCATGCCGTGTGCGCCTGCCGGGGGAGGGTGGGATGGGTGGCTGTCTGTGCTCCTGGGAACAGGTCCGGCGGGTGGTTGCGCTCGTCGGCTCAACCCGTCCCGCAGCTTGTGCTCCTCGACTCCGGCCCGCCCCGCGACCTGTGCTCCTGAGCCCCGGTTCCGCGGAGTTGTGCCCCTCAACTCAACTCCGCCCGACAACTTGCGCTCCTCGACTCCGGCCCGCCCCGCGACCTGTGCTCCTGAGCCCCGGTTCCGCGGAGTTGTGCCCCTGCCCATAGCTCTTTGCGATATCGTGATGTGAGGTTTGCTGACATGCCCTGCGATACCTCCCCTGACTGCGCAGTCTGGCTCATCAGCGCAATGCCGTGATACTCCCGCCGTCCTGCGCAAAGTGCCTACACGTCTATCCCGAGCAACTCCCGGATCAGGTACCCGATACCGAAGCTCAAGGCCGCGACACCAAGGCTAATTGCGGCCATCTCGAAGAACCGGCGCCGGAACGGAAGGTCCTTGGCGACCGAGATGTAGTAGGTGAACACCAGGATGATCAACACCGCGGTGGCGAGGGTCAGCCCAAGGCAGACGAGGTAGTTGGAAACCAACAGGTACGGGGCAATTAGCAACACGACGGTGAAGATATATGCCGTGCCCGTGTAAAGGGCGCTCTTGAGCGGGTTGCCTCCACCCTCCCCCGCTTCACCTGCCGCATCGCCGTCTGTGTCGGCCTCGGATTTCGTCGCCAAATACTCGGAAGCGGCCATCGAGAACGACGCTGCGATACCCGTTATCAGCCCGGCGAGCGCGATCAGGCGGGTGTTCTGCAGGGCGAACGTGAAGCCCGCCAGCGCACCCGTCAACTCGACAAGGGCATCGTTGAGCCCGAGGACCATCGATCCGATGTACTTGAGGCGTTCCTCGTCGAGCAGCGAAAGCAACTCGTGCTCGTGCCGGTCTTCGTCGTCCACGATGCTGCGGGCTTCGGGGATCCGGTGTGCAATTCGGTTGTACGTGACCTGGGCCTGCTCCTCTCCCTGCTCCATGAGCTTAATGCCGAAGGTAAACCCAAAGATCCGCGCGACCCAGTAGTAGAACCACGCCTTGAGCCGGTTTGGGGCGACGTCCCTGCCGGTGTACTGCTTCCAGAAACCGTAGTGCTCCAACTCGTCCGCCGCGATCGCCCGGAGGACCTCGGCGTTGTGCGGGTTGGTCATCGTCCCGGCGAGGCGGGTGTAGATGAGGTGCTCGGTGATCTCGTTGCGCTGTGAGGTAATCAGGTCCTCACGCAGGGCCTGATCGAGCTGAATGTCAGTCATAATGCCTCCCGGGGTTGTCGTTTGGGCAAGTCTACCACCCTGGCAAGGACGCAGACAAGCCTGCGCACCGGTGCCTTCGGCGCGAGCAGTGGACCGCGGTGGCCCAGTGTCTGCGGTGCAGCCGTTGTCGTCCGTACTCTCAGTCGCCCCCCCCCCCCGGCCGGCCAGGCTCACGCGAACCCGAAGATGACGGGCAGCACGAAGACCATAAAGGCCATCCAGGCAAAGTAGACGGGGAGGTAGCGCACCTGCCACGCGAGCACCTGGGAGTGTCGCGCGCCCGGCGGCGACGCGGATGTAGGCGAGGGCGAGTCCGACGAGGTTTCCAAGGAGAAGGATGTTCTCGCCGAGCGCGGCCGTCTTGTTCGGGCTGAAACCGTACTCCGCCAGCCGCCCCCCGATGCCGTACAGCGCGATGCAGTCGATCACCAGGGCGGCGAGGATCAGGGCGAGGTTGAGCCCGTGCGGGATGGTGAGCCGCGCCCGTCCCCGCCGCTGCCCCTGCCCCTGTTCGCCTTCATCCGTGCGCGCCGACAGGTCGTACAGCACCATACCCACGACCAAAAGGAGCAGGATGTCGATCAGAATCAGCATCTCGCGGTTGGCCATGATGCTTTGCTGCCGGACCGCCACGGTCACGATGAAGGCGACCATCATCAGCAGGAACAGCGGGATGAAGATCCGCGCCAGGACGGGGGCGAGATTTTCGATCAGGCTGCGCTTCTTCTCCACCAGGTAGGCGGCTATGACCGGTGTCGCGAGGAGGATACTGAAGGCGATGTACTCCGCGGCGAAGGCTTCGGCGTTGATGCCGATCGCCCCGAAGAACGCGACCACCAGGCCAACCAGCACCAAGCCGCCGCACCCGATAAGCACGCTGTACAGGAAGAACTCACCGGTAAAGCGGATGAAATCCAGCGGGACGCGGACGGTGCGCCATTCGTCGCCGCAATAGGCAAGGCCAAAGGCCAGCCACAGCAGCAACGGCAGGTGCAGCGCGACCAGGAACGACGTTGAGCCCCACATCGCATACGGGTACAGGTTGGCGGCGAGGGCGGCCGCCAGGACGGTGAACGCCAAGAAGGCGGCGATGCGCGGCGAGAAACGCCTGCGCGCGTAGTATCCGGCCATCAGGATCGGGACCACGAAAAGCGCGAGATTGCGGAGGTAGACTTCGGTGTCCGCCCCCCACAGGGTGATGCCGAATATGGCCGGGACCTTGCCCAGCGCGGCGGCCAGCAGGGCGGCGCCGACGACCCAGGCTAGTTCGTGGCGTGTGGCTGGAGGCGGCTGCCGGGTGGGACGCTGGCCGTTACCTTCGCTCTGGTCCGATACCGCTTCCGGCTCGAAGAACTGCCGCCAGGTCTTGTCGGCGTCGAGAACTGCAAGCTGCCTCGCCACCTCATGGGCATCGCCGATGCGCTTGAGCGCAATCAGAAAGGCCTCGTCTTCAGCCAGCCCGCCGCTCAGCAGCGAGTCAACCTCGTCACGGAGGTGGTCCTCGAGTTCCTGCAGGTCTTCGGCAGGCAGGCCAGCCGCCCGCCCGAGAGTCTCCCGCCACAAGCCAATCTGCCGCTCAAGATCGAAATCCATGGTCATATCCCCTCCCGGGGCCCTGGGGCGGCCCCAAACCCATGGCGACGCAACGTCGAAAGTACGACCTGCCACTCCTGCAACTGCCTAGCCAGCTCCGCCCGCCCCTCGCGGCTGATCGCATAGCTCCGCCTGCGCCGGCCGGTGGGGGCGGTCTGCCAACTCGACGACACCAGTCCCCGCAGCTCCAGGCGATGCAGTACCGGGTAGAGCATCCCCTCGGACCACTGGAGCGCGCCGCCCGACGACTCGCGCACTCGCCGGATCAGGTCATAGCCGTAACCGTCCCCCTCTGCGAGCAGAGCAAGGACGAGCGGGGTGACGAATGCAGCGGTGAGGTCGCGGTTGATTCTCATGGGCATAGTATACCTAGAACATCTAGGTATGGCAAGAGGATGACGGAGACGGGTGGGATGACGGACACTGGTGGGATGCTTGCCGGAGGGGCTATGGTGGCTTCGGACCCGAAGGTCGTCGCGGTGCGGTGACAGATGCATCGTAGGGCGGCGACGCTGCGGGGCCTATTGCACCGTTAGGTGCCCGTATGGTCTGGCTATGCTGCAGTATGCCACATACCGCGCCCATGGAGCGATGACCCATGCCCCATAGCCATCCTCATCAATGGGGCAGAATGCAACGGTTCGGTCGCCCTGCCCTCAGACCGGGATCATGAAGCCCCGAAGACACCCACCACTATCGTCGTGCCAGCGTGGCGTGTGCGTTGCGCGCCGGTCATCGAATGGCACCATTGTCTCGTTTGGCTCCATTGTCTCGTTTGGCACCATTGTCTCGTTTGGCTCCATTGTCTCGTTTGGCGCAGTCAATCGTTGAGCATAGAACGGTACTGGTTCAGCTCGGGATCGTTGCCCAACACGAAGTGCCCGTGCTTGATTTCGACCCACCTCGGCTTATGCACGCTGTAGTCGTGGCATGCGGGATCGTAGACCATAACGCGCCGCTCCCTTTCCACGAGCGGGTCCGGCTGCGGTACCGCGGAGAGCAACGACCGCGTGTACGGATGCAGCGGGTTGGCGAAGAGCTCCTCGGTTTCCGCAAGCTCGACGATCTGCCCCTTGCGGATCACCGCCACCCGGTCGGTGATGAACCGGACCACCGAGAGGTCGTGCGCGATGAACATGTACGTCAACTGCTTGCGTTCCTGCAGGTCGGAAAGCAGGTTGAGCACCTGCGCCCGGATGGATACGTCGAGGGCGGAGATCGGCTCATCGGCGATAATGAACTCCGGCTCCATGATCAGGGCGCGGGCGATGCCGATGCGCTGGCGCTGGCCACCCGAGAACTCGTGCGGAAACCGCGAAGCAAACTCCGGCAGCAACCCCACGTCGAGGAGCGCCTCCTCCACCCTTGCCACGCGGTCGGCCTCGTCCGCATACGCCTTGGTGTTGTAGAGGCCCTCGGAGACGATGTAGTCCACTTTGGCTCGCTCGTTGAGCGAAGCCATGGGATCCTGGAAAATCATCTGGATCTTGTGCGTCACTTCGCGGTCGAGTTCCTTGGGAATGACCCCGTTGATCTTGCGGCCCTTGAACAGGACCTCGCCGTCGGCCGTTTCGTTGATCCGGATGATCGCCCGTCCAATGGTTGTCTTGCCCGACCCCGATTCGCCGACCAGGCCGAATGTTTCGCCGCGGAAGATGTGGAAGCTCACGTCATCGACCGCAACGAACGGGCGGCCGCCCCGGACCGCGAACTCGACGCGCATGTTCTTGACTTCCAGCAAGACCTCGCCGTTGAGCCGTGATCGGGTGCCGGTGTCAGACACGGCCGTGTCGCCCCGGGTTTGGCTGTCGATGCTCATGAGTCACCCCTCGCCGCCGCGCGGGAGTACTTCTGCCGCATTGCGCGGATGGTTTCCGGAGGCTCGATCTCAGGGGCCATGGGGTCGAGCAGCCAGGTGCGCGCGACGTGTGTCGGGCTGACCTGGAAGTACGGCGGACGTTCGATGAAGTCGATCCTCAGGGCCCGGGGGTTACGCGCCGCGAACGCGTCCCCTCGGATGTCGGCGAACAGGTTCGGCGGCGTGCCCTTGATCGAGTACAAGGTCTGGCCCTTGACTCCCAGTTGCGGCAGTGACGACAGCAGGGCCCAGGTGTAGGGGTGCTGGGCGTTGTAGAAGACCTCTTCCGCCGTCCCGACTTCGATGATGTCGCCGGCGTACATGACGGCTACGCGGTTGGCGACGTTGGCCACCACCCCAAGGTCGTGCGTTATGTAGATGACGGTCAGGCTGTACTGCTTCTGCAGGCGCCGGATCAGGTCCAGGATTTGCGCCTGGATGGTCACATCGAGCGCCGTGGTCGGCTCGTCGCAGATCAGGATCCGGGGACTGCACGCGATCGCGGTGGCGATGACCACTCGCTGGCGCATGCCGCCCGAGAACTCGTGCGGGTACTGGTGGTACCGTTCGGCGGGATCCGGTATGCCGACGTCCTCAAGCAGCTTCACGGCCCTTTCGACGGCGTCGGAGCCGCGCACGCCTTGGTGGAGTTCGACGGTTTCCCGGATCTGAAGGCCGACTGTACGCAGCGGGTTGAGCGCGGTCATCGGGTCCTGGAAGATCATCGCGATCTTCCGGCCCCTCACCGTGAGCCACTCGCGCTCGGTCTTGTACGTGGCCAGGTCGTTGCCCTCGAACATCACGCTGCCCGAGTCCACCCACCCGTTGGCGTCAAGCATACCGATGAACGACTTGGTCAGAACAGATTTGCCGGAGCCGGATTCGCCGACGATGGCGAGGGTTTCGCCTTCATAGAGGTCGAGCGAAGCGCCACGGATTGCCGTCAGGACGCGGCCGCGCAGGCTGAATTTGACGACAACGTCTCTAGCTGCAAGTATCGGCTCGCTCATGCGCTGCCCTCCTTAGTAGTGATTGCGCGGGTCGGCGGCGTCCGAGAACGCGCTGCCCATGACGTAGAACGAAATCGTGATCAGTGACAGCACCAGGGCCGGGAAGATCAACTGGTAGCGGAGCCCAGGCGAGAGCATCAACTGGCGGCCTTCGTTGACCAGGTTGCCGAGCGACGG
Organism: Bacillota bacterium; assembly: GCA_040766985.1. Classification (GTDB taxonomy): domain Bacteria; phylum Bacillota; class Sulfobacillia; order JAUYEG01; family JAUYEG01; genus JAXGPL01. Next base: position 1,308 of record JAXGPL010000014.1, on the reverse strand, counting down.
GATGCTGAGCGGCAGCCCGAGGCCGATGTAGGTCAGAAACACCTCCCACCCGATCGCCCCAGGAATCGCCAGGGCAAAGCGCAGGACGATCACGGAAACCAGGTGCGGCAGGAGGTTGCGCGTGATGATCCGGCCCGTCGGGGTACCGAGGCAGCGCGACGCCAGGTTGTACTCGCGGTCGCGGATGATGACGACCTGGTTGCGGACGAACCGGGCCATCGACAGCCAGCTCGTTGCGCACATGGCAATAATCATGGTCTTCATGCTGGGGCGCAGTATGTATGCCAGCAAGGTCAGGGTAATGGTCGTCGGGATGTTGGAAACCACGTTATACAGCTGCGTCATGAACCAGTCGAGGCGACGCACGTACCCCCAGATCGCCCCCGCGATGATCCCGACGATGACGGTCCACAGGCCAACGAACAGGCCGATCAGCAGGGACGTCCGCGTGCCGCTCCAGATGCGCGCCCAGAGGTCCTGGCCGATCGAGTTGGTGCCGAACCAGAACTCCTCGTTGGGACGTACGTTGTGCAGGTGCATCCCCGTCACCGGGTCGTTGTGGATTCTCAGCGGGTCCTTCTGATTGGGCAGATACGGTTGAACCACCGTGAACGCCAGCAGGATGACCATCACGCACAGCAGCAGAACCGCAACACGGTTCTTCAGGAACACCCGCAAGGTGGAGCCCCAGTATGAATAGCTGGAATAACCCGCCCGTTCCGCCGCCTGGGCGTCGAACTGAGCAAAGGCGAAGAGCGATTGGCGGTCCTCGGCGGTCGCGGTTTCCAGGCCTCCGCCGGGGTTGCCGAGGGAGCCCGCCGGGCCGCCCGCGCCTGTGATCTTGACAGCCATTACCGCGCACCTCCGCTCTTCTCCAGCTTGATGCGCGGGTCGAAGATCGCCATCAGCACATCGCCGAGGAACAGGCCGAATATCCCCAGCGTTGAGTAGATGAGGACGAGCGCCTGGACGAGCGGGTTGTCCTGCCGCAGGATTGCGTCGACGAGCAGGCCGCCCATGCCGGGGATGGAGTATAGCGACTCGATGTAGATCGAGCCGGAAATCGTGAGCAGCAGGGTTGTGGGGAGGTATTGGGCCATCGGCACAAACGCGTTGCGCAGGACGTGTTTGACCATGATGGCCTTGCTTGACATCCCCTTGGCCCGGGCCAGCTTGATGTAGTCCTTGTTCAGTTCGTCAACCATGAAGCGCCGCATCCACATGGCGTAGCCCGCCGCGCCGCCCAGGGACATGGAGACGGCAGGCAACAGCCAACTCAGCGGGACATAGCGGTCAAACAGGATAGGC
>JAXGPL010000013.1:0-80309 GCA_040766985.1 Bacillota bacterium | reverse complement strand
CGCCAGTTCCTCCACCGCCGGCGGCAGCAGGTTGACGCCTGTCCGCCCGGGCACGTTGTACAGCATCACCGGGAGCGAGGTTTCCGCGGCCACGGCCGAAAAGTGCGCCACCAGGCCGGCCTGCGGCGGCTTGTTGTAGTATGGCGTTACCAACATAATGCCGTGCGCGCCGAGGCGTTCCGCGCGCCGTGTCAGCTCGATCGATTCGCGTGTGCTGTTGGTGCCGGTGCCCGCGATCACTGTGACCCGGTCGCCGACGGCGGAAAGGACGGTTTCCAGCAGCGCGCCCTTCTCATCCGCCGACAGGGAAGGGGACTCCCCGGTCGTGCCGCCCACCACGATCCCATCAGACCCAGTATCCGCTAAATGCCGTGCAAGCTGCGCCGCGGCGGCGTGGTTGATCGCCAACTGCTCGTCCAGCGGCGTGACCATCGCCGTGAGCAGCCTTCCCCAGTTGGCCCTCATCTGCATTGTGAACGGCCTCCTTCGGTGTGGCCTTGGTCCTGCGGCCCGCCCTGTGTCTGATTCAGGCGAAACCGCGCGTGCAGTGCCTGCACCGCCGCCTGAAGCTGCGCCTGCTCCACGAGGCAGGAGATCGTCGTCAGAGAGTCGGACGTCTGCAGTACGTCCACGCCCGCATCGACGAGAGCCTCGGAAACCTGCGCCATGACGCCCGGGACGTACCTCATCAACCGGCCCACGACGCAGACCTTGGCGCAGCCGGGACGCACGCGGGCGTTGACTCCGGCGGACCGCAGAGCCTTCTCCGCGTCCGCCGCGCACTCGCCCTCAACAACGAACGAGCAACTGGCCGGTGATATCGAGATCATGTCGACGTTGACACCGACGTCCGCGAGCGCCCGGAATGTCCTGGTGTACGGCGGTCCGTCGCCGTCGCCGCGGGTCAGGGAGAAGTGAGCCAGGTTGCCGGAGTGCGTGATGCCCGTGACGGGTTTCCAGCCGGTCCGTTGGGCCCAGCTCTCGCCCCCATTGTCCGCGTTGACCAGCGTACCGGCCGAGTCGGCGAACGTCGAACGGATCCGCACGGGTTGGCCGAAGCGCATCGCCAACTCGACCGCGCGCGGGTGCAAAACCTTGGCGCCCTCGTAAGCGAGATAGCTGGTTTCGTCGTATGTCATGTGGGGAATCGTCTTGGCGTCGGGGACCATCCGCGGGTCCGCGGTCATGACCCCGTCGACGTCCGTATAGATCTCGGTAAGCTCGGCGTGAAGGGCGGAGCCCAGCGCGACCGCGGTGATATCGCTCCCGCCCCGGCCCAGGGTCGTGACCTCGCCACCGTCCGACGCCCCCTGGAAACCCGCGACGACCGGCACCTTGCCCTCGGCAAGCAGGCCCTGCAGCCGGCCCGGCCGGATGTCGCGGATGCTCGCGTCGCCGTGCAGTTCGTTGGTCACAATGCCGGCCTGGGCGCCCGTCAGAGCGACGGCGTCCGCGCCCAGACTGCGTAGCCGCGCCGCGAAGACCGCGCCCGCGATGATCTCCCCACAACTCAGCAGCAGGTCCATCTCGCGCCGATCCGGATGCATGCCGGATTCGGCGACCAGCCCTGCCAGGGTATCCGTCGCATACGGAGCCCCCGTCCTGCCCATCGCCGATACCACGACCACAGGCGACCAGCCGGCCGCCTGGGTGCGGAGGACGTGTCCCGCCGCCGCGCCCTGAGCTTCGTCAGTCGCGAGCGACGTGCCCCCGAACTTCTGGATAATGACCCTCACCTGCGTCACCCCTAGGCCTGATGCCGTTGGATGAGCACCGGCTGCAACTGCCTGCTCTCAATCGCCGCGCCCGCGGCATCCAGCAGCAACTGCAGGTCCGCGTCAAGGGACGCGGGCTTTTCGAGGGGCTTGTCCTGGCCAAACGGCACGAAGTAGATATGGCGGACGGCCAACAGAGTCCCCAGGTTGCGGGCGTTGAGGCCGAGTCCGTCGTTGGTGGATATCGAGATTAGCACCGGGCGCTGATTGCGCAGGTGTGCCTTGACAGCCATGGTCACCGGGCCGTCCGTTATCGCGTTGGCGATCTTGGCGAGCGTGTTGCCGGTGCACGGTGCGACGATGACCAGGTCGAACAGCTTGCCGGGCCCCGTCCGCTCCGCCTCGCTCAACGTGTTCCACGGCCGCCGCCCCATGATGGCCTCGACGGCCTTCAATTTCGCCCTCGCGCCTGGTCACCGCAGCGATCTCCAGCGTGGCGGACGACACGATCGTCGTCACTTCGGCGCCCTCCGCGACCGCCTGCCGCATCAGATCCAACACAGCAGGGATCTTGTGATATGCGCCGGTAAGGCAGAACGCCAGCTTCTTTCCGTCAAACCTCACTTCTGCATCCCCTTGTCTTGAGATGAGTACCCCTTGGGCAGAGACGTCCTATGCCGACATGTCCTGTGTCGGGGTGTCAGACCGGAACACACAAAGGCAGCCCTGACGACCAGACCCAGCGTCGAACGGCTGCCACAAAATGCGATGCTCATCACCTCTCCCCTTATTGTGAGATAGCGCTCCACGACAGACTCATAGGGGGCGTCTATCGTGACAGTGTTGCACCTGTTCGATGCAACCCCAGCCGGTTTGGTTGGGCCCCGCGCCGGCTTCGGCGGCGTCCCCTATGCACCCGTCTTCGATGCCGTTCTCAGGGTGTCAATAATGGACTGCCGCGCCTCTACCTCACTTCCCAAGGGGAGAGTGAGGCGTCTCGTGCCTATTCTGTTTGTCCGCACCATAACACGAATCGCGGCTTACATCAACGGCCCGGCCGCAGGATTCACGGCTTTAGCTGGGAGATGGGCTCATCGGGGCCCGGCAAAGCCTTGTCCCGCGGCGGCCGGTCACTTTCCCGCGAGGTCGGGCATTCTGCGCAGGAACTCTTCCTCCAGTTGTTGCACGGTCCCGGCAAGCCGGTCCTCGATGACCGAAAAGGCCTCAACGAGGTGCTCACCGAGCGGGGTCAGGACGGCGCCCCCGCCGCGCGGCCCTCCGGTGCGCCTCTCCAACAGCGGGGCGCCCAGCGCCGCCTCTGCCTGGCGCAGCCGGCCCCACGCCTCGCGATAGGCGAGGCCCATCCCCGCAGCCGCCCGCGCGATCGATCCGTAGGTCCGGATGCCCGACAGCAGTTCGTTGAGCCCCTCTCCGAAGACCATCTTGCCGCCGTGCTCGATCCATGACTTGAAGCGCAGTTCCATATAGCAGACCTCCCACCGGAGCGAGTTGATGGCGTATGCGTGCGGACGGCCGTACCTTCTCTGGTCAAAGCAGGCTTCCCCTCTAAGAGGTGGCCGGCCGCGAGCGGCCTGCTGTCGTCCTGCCGACAGCACTCCGGCGCTCTACCCGTCCGGCCGTTCACCGAACCTGTGCCGGACCAGCCTCAGGAACGCTTCCACCGCCGCCGGGCGGGGCTCGGGGCTTCGTCGCCGGATGATCAGGCTCGTGGTGCGCTCCATCACCGGCCAGTCGGAAAGGGGCAGGCTGACCAGCGACCCAGCCATCATCTCGCGCACGACAGCGATCTCGGGCACAACAGAAATGCCGAGTCCGGCCAGCACCATCTCCTTGATGGCCTCGATGCTGTCGAGCTCAAAATCCGCCTGCAGCAAGACCCCCTCGATTCAGACACCTCTTGCAGATAGGTGCGGAACCCCGAACCCCTCTCGAACAGGATCAGCCGTTGTGATGCGAGGGCGGCGGCATCAACCGTGCCCGCCTCAGCCAGCGGGTGCTCCGGCCTCGCCACGACCACCATCCGGTCCTGATAGAGGGGAAAGGTCTCAACGCTCCGGTGCTGGACGGGCGAGGTGACCATCCCGAGGTCGATCTGTTCATCCAGCACCATCCCCAGGACCTCGCGCGTCCGGCCACTGCGGACATGGAGTTCAACGCCGGGATGCAGGGCGCGGTATTCGGCCAACAGCCCGGGCAGCACGAAAATGCATATCGTCGAGGCCGGCACCGACCGACAGGTGGCCGCGGGAACCGCTCCGGGTCTCGTCGATCTCGCGGCGCAGGTCCCCAAGTGCGGTCTGCACTTTGCGGTGGCACGCCAGGAGCCGTTCACCTTCGACCGTCAATCTGACGCCGCGGCCGTGGCGTTCGAACAGGCGGCAGTCGAGTTCCTGCTCGAGGGACGCGATATGTTGGGTAACTGCGGGCTGGGAAAGGTGGAGTTCGGCCGCCGCACGCGTTAAGCTGAGATGTTGGGCGACGGCGGCGAAGGTTTCAAGGTGAGAGAGAAGCATTGACCTCAGCCTCCTCTCAGTCATCATAGTACCTTATATGTGTCATATCAATCATCAATTTGATTGATGTCTTGCGGCGGAGATAAGCTAGCGATGGAGTTTGACGCGCAGTGAGAGCTGTTGTGGGAGAAGGGGGAGTCAGATGTCTGCCATCGTCGTGATCGGTACCCAGTGGGGTGACGAAGGCAAGGGCAAGGTAGTGGATTTCCTGGCTGCGGGCGCTGACGCGGTCGCGCGGTTTCAGGGCGGCGCCAACGCGGGGCACACCATCATCAACGAGTACGGCGAATTCCGGCTGCACCTTGTCCCGTCGGGGATTTTCCGGCCGGGAGTGCTCAACCTGCTCGGTACGGGGACGGTCGTCGACACGAACGCGTTGCTTGAGGAACTCGACGACCTGACCGCGCGGGGCGTCGCGGTTGACGGTTTCCGGGTCTCGGACCGGGCCCAGGTCGTCGTTCCGCTTCACATGAAGGTTGAAGCCGCCGAGGAACGTCTGCGCGGCGGCCAGGAAATCGGCACCACCGGGCGCGGAATCGGCCCTGCGTACGCAACCAAGGCCGCGCGATTCGGCATCCAGATCGGCGACCTTCTCGAACGCCGCCGGCTTTCAAGCCTTGTTACTCTGCTACTGAGCCGTTACGAGGCCTGGCTGGGCCTGACCCACACCGAAACCCTCGACCAGGTCGGCCCCCTCGTAGAGGTTCTCGCCGCCAACGGCGACAGGCTCCGCAAGTACGTCGTCGACCCCGCGACGACCATCGCCGCCTGGCTCAAGGACAACGCTAACGTGCTGCTCGAAGGGCAGCTTGGGATAATGCGCGACCTAGACTGGGGCATTTACCCCTTCGTGACGTCGTCCAATCCCACGGCGGGCGGGGCGTGCGCGGCGGGCGGCGTGCCTCCGCATTTCGTGGAAACCGTGATCGGGGTCGTGAAGGCATACACGACGGCCGTCGGCTCCGGTCCGGTGCCGACCGAAGACGAGGGCGAGGTCGGCGAGCAGTTGCGGGTCCGCGGCGGCGAGTACGGCGCTACGACCGGCCGCCCACGGCGGTGCGGCTGGCTTGACCTGGTGGCGGTGCGGTACGCCTGCCTGATCAACGGTGTGGACAGCATCGCGGTGACCAAGCTCGACGTGCTGGACGAGATGGATGAGATCAAGGTCTGCCTGCGTTACCGCTGCGGTGACAAGGAGCACCTTTACGTGCCGCAGGCCCGGTACTTCGACGGGCTCGAACCCGTCTACGTGACCTTGCCGGGCTGGCGGCGCTCGACGCGCGACGCCCGCAAGCTTTCGGACCTGCCCAAGGAGGCCCGCGCCTACCTGGACCTGATTGCGGAGCAGGTTGGTGTGAAGCCGTCGCTCGTATCGGTCGGGCCGCACCGTGAACACACCATCCACATCGCCGGCTAGCAAGGGAGATGGCAGTGCTGGATGTGGGTGGGAAGCGCGCCGCCACTGAGCCGCGGCTTCCGCGCGTCGCAGTGACCGTCGGGGATCCCGCCGGGATCGGACCGGAAGTCGTCGCCAGGGCTGTTCTGGCGCCGGGAGTCCTGGCGCGTTGCCGGCCCGCGGTCTACGGCACGGCGTCGGTGGTCCAGGCCGCGATGCGGCTGGTTTCGGGAGACAAGGGCTGCGGCGCGGCGGTAGAGCGGTATCCGGACCCCGGGTTTGAGGTCGTGGATGTCCCGGGTCCGGCGCCCGGGGAGTTCCAGCCGGGGGTGATCGACGGCCGGTGCGGGGCGGCGAGCTTCGGGTTTGTGCAAACCGCCGCCCGCGACGTGCTGGCGGGCAGGTGCGACGCGATCGCAACCGCGCCTATTAACAAGGAAGCGACGAAGCTCGGCGGCTACAAGGATGTCGGCCACCTCGAATACCTCACCAGGATGACCGGGGCGGCCGACAGCGGCACGGTGCTGGTCGCCGGCTACCTACGGTGCCTGCACCTGACCACTCATCGCTCGCTGGGCGACGCCGTGCGGTCTGTCACGAAGGACCGGATCCTTGCCAAACTGCGGCTTGCGCAGGCAGAGATGACCCGCTTCGGCATCCCGGCGGCACGCATCGCCGTGGCTGCCCTGAACCCGCACGGCGGGGAAGGAGGCCTCTTCGGGCGCGAGGAAATCGACGTCATTGCTCCGGCGGTGGCGGCCGCGCGGGATCTGGGCATCGACGCCAGCGGGCCGTTTCCGGCGGACAGCTTGCTGCCCTCGGCTACGACGGGGCGGTGGGATCTCGTTCTGGTGCTGTACCACGACCAGGGGCATATCGCCGTCAAAGTGCATGACTTCCACCACAGCTATACGGTGGCCTTCGGGCTGCCGTTGGCCCGGACGTCAGTTGACCACGGGACGGCCTTTGATCTGGCATGGCAGGGAAAGGCGGACGCGCGGAGTATGGTGGCAGCGATTCTGGCGGCTGCCTCGTTGGCCAAAGGCGAGTGGCCGCGGCCGGACGAGGTGGTCCTGTAGGTGGATTCGAGGGAGACCAAGGAGACGGCGATGCGAGGCCCTGTGGCCGAACCCGGCGGCCTGCAGACCGGCAAGCTGTCCTCAGCGATGCTGCAGTCGGTTGTCCTTGCCCGGACCGGGGCCAGGCGCCGGGAGGTGCTCGTCCGGGCGGGCGTGGGTCTTGATTCGGCAGCCCTGGACTTTGGAGGAGACCTGGTCATCTTGTCCACCGATCCGATCACCGGCGCGGCGGGCGACGCAGGCTACTGGGCCGTTCACATCTGCTGCAACGACGTAGCCGTATACGGGGCCGATCCCGTCGCGCTGCTGCTGACGGTTCTGATGCCGGAGGGGACTTCGGCGGAGGAGTTATCGGCCCTGGCCGCTGGTTCGCACCGGGCTGCGCTCGAACTGAACATCGAAATCGCCGGCGGGCATACCGAGGTGACCCGGGCGGTCAATACCGCTGTCCTGTCGGCCACGGCGATCGGCCGTGTTCCGCCCGACCGCCTGATCACCCCGGCGGGCGCCAGAGCAGGGGACCTGCTGCTGCTGACCAAGGGCGCGGGCATCGAGGGTACGTCAATTCTCGCCGAGGCCTTCCGCGACCGGCTGCTGGCGGCCGGGGTTTCAATGGAAACCATCACGTCCGCCGTAGCGATGCGCAATGAGCTCAGTGTGGTGCATGACGCAGCCGTGGCGAGGGTGGGACGGCCGACCGCGATGCACGACCCGACGGAGGGCGGAGTGCTGGGTGCGGCCTACGAACTGGCCGAGGCGTCGGGCCTGGGCTTTGTGCTTCAGGCATCGGACGTGCCGGTCAGGGCCGAAACTGCGGCATTAGCAGCCGTGCTCGGGTTTGATTCGCTGCGGCTGATCTCAAGCGGCGCACTGATGATCGCCGCCGGGCCGGAGAACGCGGAGACGATCACGGCCGGCCTGGCCGGCGCGGGTATAGCGTGTGCGGTGATCGGGCGGATGACTGCGGCCGCAGAGGGGCGGACTGTAATCCCCCTGCAGGGCGGACGGCCTATTGCCGTCAAGGACACGCCGCGCGACGAGCTATGGAGGTTGCTGGACCAGGCATAGCAGTCGCATGTGATTCGATGGTGAGGCCCCCGCGCGTGCGGGGGCTTTGTGGTTCGTGCGCCCGGCAGGGCGCACTCATTTGGGGGTGAGAGTCCCCTACAGGCCCGACAAGGGGAACTGTTAGCCGGACGGCAAGGGTGTCCACCGCGAGGTGGAATCTGAAGGAAGCCGCAGGCAAAGCGCTGACCCGACGAACAGAAACCGCATACGAGGCGGCCGCGCCGGATGAGAAGGCGAATCGACTCAAAGTCCGATACCTGTACGGAGAGCGCGGACGTAGATGCGGCGGGCATAAGCGCGAAGGTGAGTGCGCATTAGCCGGGGAGACCTGCCGGTTGGCCATCGTGCTACCGCCGTCGAGAGGCGGCGGGATGGACCGGCAGGAGTCAGCAGAGGGCATACGAGGTCCATCGACCGGACCAAAGGCCCGAACACGAAGCGCCGAATAGGAGACTCGACTTTCGATGACGACAGAAGACGCGGACAGCAGGGCTGGGATGCCCGATTCCCGCCGGGAAGATAGCGGACGGAATCCGCAACGGTCCTGGATGGGTGCGTCAAACGTCGCGGCAAGGAGAGAGTCCTCCCACCCGGAGACGGAGCAGTTGGGAAGCGGTCGCATGTGGCTGGCGGCTGAAGGTCAATACGGCCAAGAGCGCCGTGGACCACCCGTGGAACAAAAGACTCCTCGGCTACTCGATGACGTTCCACAAGGCGCCGCGCCTTAAAGTGGCGCCCGCATCCGTGGACCGGCTGAGAGCGAAACTCGCAAGACCTTCTTCGACCAACTAGGACTCGTGTCTCTGCTAGCTCAACGGCGGCAGCTTCAGAACGTTTCGTGAACCGCCGGGTACGGAACCGTACGCCCGGTGGTGTGGGAGGACGGCGGAGGCGACTCCGCCTCCTACCCGATTCCGAGCCGCCTTTGTCGACCGCTTGTCTGCTCCACCCAGGTCCCTGTATGGTAAAATCTGGACATGGAAACCCAATCTCTTGACCCTGCCGGCGTACCCACGCGCAGAGGCAGGCGAGCTGTTGTCCTTGCTGTCGTCGCGATCATCGTTGCTGCGTCATTATCGGCGGAGATGATCTTCTGCCGGTCGGTGCCGTGGGGTAGGTGCGTGCGCGCAGAAGTTTGGTGCACGGTGGCCGCCCCCATGGATATTGAGCAGGCCTTTGAGACTACTGTTGGCATCAATGTGGAGCGGGACAAGCCTACGCTGGGCGCCAGGGTGGCGGAGTGGCTTCGCGCCGCTGTGAGGTGGGCCTGGCAGGTTGAGGTCGCCTTGGCGACAGACGTCGCCGGGGTGGTGCTGGAGTCTCGACGGTGTGGGGCCGCACTATTGCCATGGTTGGTTTGCTTCGAGGCCGCCGGTGATGAGTTGCGCATCCGTGTGGAGCGGGCGGCGGCAGACGGCTCGATCACCGTTTCTGTCGCTCAATACACTATCACGCTCGGGCCGGGCGATGGCGCCGACTATGCCCTGGTGCCTGCCTTGGACGGCAGGTCGCCGGAGGTCGTCGCCGAGCACTGGCAGGAGCTCATCGAGCAGCGGCTGGCTTCCGGGCAGCCCACCGGTAGACTGAGCATCGTCAACCACGGCTTTGCCCCGAAAAGAGCCCCGTAAGGAGTAGATTGCGGTGCCCCGTACCCGTAGGCTTGTCGTCAAATCGATCGTCTTGGCCGTTGGCCTGACCGTTCTCGCCAGCGCGCTTGCTGAGGGTGCGCTGCTTGCGCCCGGCATCGGAGACGTCCGGGCGGAGATCGCCACAGAGCTTAAGCCGGACCGCGTGCCCGTGGTTCTCGTCCACGGGCTGCGCGGCAACGCCTCGAGCACCTGGGGCGCTCCCGCGGACGAGGATGAGTCGCCGCGAGGTATCTACATCGCCCTTTGCCGTGCCGGATACAAGCCGGGACAAACGCTTTTCGTGTGCGACTACAGGGACGACAACATCGGCGATTACCGCGAGATCGCCTTGCGGGATCTCCCCGCGGCGATTGAAAAAGCGTTGGCCGCAAGCGGCGCCGACCGGGTCGATCTGGTTGCCAGGAGCATGGGGGGGCTTGTGGCCAGGGCGTACGTCACTTCCCAGGCCTATCGAGGTGACGTACGGACGCTGGTCATGATCGCGACGCCACATCGTGGGTCTTTTGGTGCGAATATTGTCAAAGCGATGGAGATGATCCACCTCCAGGAGCAGCTGCGTAGCCGCAACGAGCTTCACCGCCGCCCACTTGAATCGCCTTCCATCCCGCCGGCGAGTGAGTTGTTCGGCGCTTTTGAGGACGAAGTTGCGTATGTCGCAAGGCAAAGCCGAGAACTGTGGGAGCCCTTGTTTGGTTACTACTATGCCTCGGCGTGGTTGCTGCAGGAGCGGCCGGGAGGAGGGCGGGACCAGCCGCCCGCGTTCCTCGACTGGCTGGTGGGCGAGCAGCCCCAGGTATACCGGGCGCTCATGGCCGCGCAGAGCCGCCCAACCGCCCTGATTACGTCACCGCGGAGGGCTTCCGGGCGGCTGTGCCCGGCCCAGGTCAAAGCCTGACCAGGGCCTACTACGAGGCCGTGGCCATCCAATGCGCCCGCCACAACTACTTCCAGGCCCTCGGCGGCCAGCCCAAGGAGGCTCTGCCGAAGTCCGCGACCAAGGGCATCATCGAGACCGTGGTCGGCTGGCTGGAGGGGATCATCGCCAAGATCGGGGGCACGTTCTTCCGCGAGAAGGGCCAGCCCCTCGCCGTCTGGGCGATGGAGCATCTGGCTGGGCTTGACCCCAAGGCCCGCGCTGGCGAGTGCCTGGTGGAGCAGGAGTTCAAGCTCTCCTCGGCGGGCCGATGGCGCTCCCCGACGCCTCCGCGCGGGTGACCTCGGTCGCCGGGGCGGCCGACCCGGAGGGCCCAAACCTCGTCGGCAACTACTACCTCCAGGCCTGGAACGACGCCGACGCCGCCCGCCGCGCGGCCCAGAACGACTTCGGCGCCGTGCTGGACCCCTGGCCGCCCGGGGTCAGGTACGTGTCCATCGTCGGCCAGGTGCCCAACCTCTGGTCGCGCCTATGGCCCGACGTGGAGGCCAACGACCTCATCGTGGAAACCTCCTCGACCTACCTGCCGCTTGCGGATAACGACGTCTACTGCCTGCTGCCGTCCATCCTCCGCACCAACCACGTGTGGCTGGGCGGCAGCGGGGCGGCCCTCAAAGCCCTGACCGGCGCCCTGAAGGACTACTACCCGATCAAGGCGTCGTTCAAGCCGCGTTACACCCCGGGCAAGTCGAAGCTTGTGGAGTACTCCCGCCAGGAGACCGGCAAAGCCGAGGTGCACAAGCCCTACTACGTCGAGCTCAAGCTGCCCGCGGCCCGCGGCACGGCCAAGGTCGAGCTGATCTTCGCCGCATCCGGCCCGGCCGCACCGAGCGCATGGGCCTACCTGGAGGTTCCCGGATCGGGAATCCGCCGCTATCCGCTCACTTTCACCGCGGCTTCAGACGGCAAACTGCGGGCGTCCGCCGAGTTGCCCGCGCCCGCCCAGGAGGGAGCGAGGGTGCTGCTGGGCGTGCGCCTGCTTTCCAATGTCGGCGGCCAGTTGCCGCCTCCCAACGAAACCCGCCCATTCACCTGGCGGCTAGGCTATGTGCCGGCACCGCAAGTAGCCGGTGGGGAAGGGCTCCCGCCGGTTCCATCGGCGGACCGCGCCGAGCCAAGTCAGGCTGTCGGTCAAGGAGCCGGAGCCGAGACTCGCCTCCCCGGGGAGGCCTCGAATGGGCCGGCGTCGTCGCCCGCGAGCGTTCCGGTCATCCATGCCACACACCGCGACAAGGAAACGACATCGCTGGAGGCCAGCATTACGCGTCATGACCGGTGGGTCTGGATATTCGGGGATGGCTCCAGCACCGTTGAGGACGACCCCGCGGCCACGGAGTGCAGCAAGTCACACTCGTACACCGCCCCGGGTACGTACCCTTGCCGGGTCACTTCGTGGAGCACTGAGGGTCGTATTCTGGCGGACTACCAATGGCAGGTGGACGTCGATGCCGAGGATGTCGGGGTGCCTAGACTATTCAGCGCCCAGACCCTGGCCGCGCCAGAGGTGCGCCTGGAGTTGGTTGGCCCTGTCGCCTGGGTGACCGGACTGCCTGCCCGCTACTCGGTTGAGTATGAGATCAACCTGCCGGAGACCTCCGGCACGAGTGCCGAGCTTGCGTACCTCTATCCTGCCCGTGAGTTCGAAATGGTCTGGGAACGGCCGGGCGAGTTTACGGTGACGGGGGCCATGGCCTTGAGGCTGACGTATCCGTGCGGATCTGGGTTAGCCAGCGTCGTCAACGTCTACACCGTCGAGAAAAAAGTCAAGGTGTATGCGACGGTGGTGACGGATTGAGGAATGGGTAGACCTTTGATGCGCCCCGGCAGGGCAAAGGCATACTTGCAGCAAATGGGAGAACTTACAAGCGGAGGGGTCAATGGGCCTAATGAGGCATAACCTCTGCAGCGACGGGGAGGACGGTGGGCAGCCGTTGAGCAGAGACAAGGTCATGTCGGAAAGTGCTTCGCCGGGGGGCGGGTCATTTCATATCCGGCGATTGTGGGTCAATCGTTCACCGGCGATTCCATGTCTGATGCACAATTCGGGAGAAGCGGAGTCCTGGATGGCACAAGAAGAGCAAGCTCCTCAGTGGAGAACCGACACTCTGTCGGATAGGTGAAGTCCAAAGAAACGTCCGACCTCCGTTGGGTCAATAACGAGTCGACGTTGACATGTACCTATAGCACCCCTGACCAGTTCGATTTACGCAGCTGTCAACGATCACGTAATTCCCCCAGGGCTCGATCACGTAATTCCCCATATCGCGATCACGTAATTCCCCCAGGGGCCGATCAGGAGATTCCCCCACCCCTGACGGGTGATGGGAGTTCAATCACCGCTTAGGCCTCACCACCTGCCTCGGCCGACGTTCCGGCGCCCGGTCGCTTGCGTGGCCTGTAGCTTGGGCCCTCTATCAGCACGTGGTGGGAGGTGTTGACGAGTCGGTCAAGCGCGCCCTCGGCCAGGACCGGGTCGCTGAAAAGGGAGTACCACTCCTGCGGCGGCCGGTTGGCCACCACGACGGTGGAGTGTCGCAGGTAGCGTTCGCAGATCAGCTGGTACAGGCTCTCCGACTGCAGCGGCGTAAAGGCCTGCAGGCCGAAGTCGTCGAGGATGAGCAGCTCGACGGCGAAGTAGGCGCGTAACCGCTGCTGGAAGGTCCCGTCGGCATGGCCGCCGCCGAGGTCGGCCAGTAACCTTGGAGTCTTGACGTAGCGAACATGATACCCGGCCTGACAGGCCTGAAACCCGAGGGCCTGGGCGATGTGCGATTTGCCCACGCCGACGGGACCGCAGATCAGCACCGACTCCTGGCGTTCGAGGAACCGCAGCGTCGCCAAGTCGCGGATCACCGCGGCAGGGGCTTGTGGGTTAGCTCGGAAGTCGAAATCGGCCAGGGTCTTGACCTCTTCGAAGCGGGCCTTGGCCACTCGGCGGGCGACTGCGCCCTGTCCCCGGCGATCGGCCTCGTCCTCCAGGATCAGGGCGAGAAACTCCAGGTAGCCCAACTGCTCATGCTGTGCCTGCTCAAGTCGCTGTTCCAGAGTGGCCAGGATGCCGCTCAGCTTGAGGCCTTTCAGAGTGCGTTCCAACTGGTGAGCTCGCATGTCAATCTACCTCCGTGAATCCAGAATGAATGCTTGAATGCCGCGCAGGTACGCGCCGGCCCCCGCGCTGGGGGCGGATTCGGGCAGGGTTTGTGAGTCCAAGCCGGCGACCAGGATCTTCTTCACCGTGCGGTAGGCCGGATCGCCGAAGGCCACCGCCCGGGCGCAAGCCGCGTCAAGCCGGGCAGCTCCGTACGTCTGCTCCAGCCGGAGGATGCCCTGTGCCTGGCGCAGGTTGGTGAGCGTGTTTACGGTCAGGACCCGGCGTACGGCCTCGGCAACGCTCTGGCCCATCTCCCTGGCCCGCTGAAGGCACAGCTGGGGCGTGTGCTCGAAGAAGGCCGTGCGATCCGCAGGCAGGTCAGCGAGGTCCGTTGTGCGCCCGCGGTCAAAACGCCGCACATGGGTCTTGACGAGGTTGCCGTCATGGTAGAACTCCACGAGGCGGTCGGTGAACCTGACATCCAAGCGCAGGCCCCGCAGCCGGTAAGGGACCGAATACAGCGCCCGGGCCACTTGGCAGTAAGAGTCGGGGGGGGCCGGGACCGTCGCCCCGGTGCAGCTCTCGAGGCTGGGCGTTCCGGGAGGGGAGCCATCGCCGGCTTCTCCTCTGCCCGGAAGACCTCAAGCGGCCTTTGGTGCGCGGTGCCGTGGATGCGTGGGCCGGCCACCTCGCGGCACCAGCCGAGGGCCGCCTGGTTCATTGCGTCGAGGCTGAGGAACTGTTCGCCACGCCAGAGGCTATCGCGAATATAGGGGATGGGGCGCTCCACACGTGGCTTGTCCTTGGGGTGCCCTTGCCTAGCCGGGTCAATCAGGAAGCCGTAGTGAGCCGCCAACTCCGCGTAGCTGCGGTTTAGTGTCGGATCGTAAAGGTCCGGCTTGACCACGCCGTCCTTGAGGTTGTCGAGGATGATGCGTTGGGGCACTGCTCCTAAGAAGGCCAGCGCCTCGATGTGGCATTGCTGCCACGACACTGCGTCGAGGCGGAGCACCAGGCGGACGAACATATGGCGGCTGTAGCTCAGCACCAACACGAAGGCGTATACCCTATGGTTCTTGCCCGTGACGGGATCCTGCCAGGAGCCCATATAACCGAAATCCACCTGAGCCTCCTCTCCCGGGTCTACCTCGGGACGCCAAATAGGCATAGGGCTTGTTCTAAGGAGTTCGGGCATGGTGGTGTGCACGTACCGCCGGAAGGTCGCCACGCTGACCTCAAGGCCCGTGCGTTCGACGAGCCGGCGGTGGACGGTGCTCATGCGGTTCTGCTGCAGCCCCTCGCGGATGAAGTCCTGATACCGGTCAAGTTCCGCGGACCGCCGCGAACGCTGCCGGGCGTCGACCAGTTTGGGAAACTGGTCGCGGATGAACGCGGCCCACTCGTCGACGCTCCGCTCCTCCCCCGGGGACAACCCGGCCATTGCGGCGGCGTCAAGATACTTGCGTATCGTCTTGCGGTCGATGCCCAAGCTCCTGGCAATCGCCCGGACGCCGCGGCCGGCCTGCCACTGCCGGAATAGCTCCACGATGTCGTACACCAAAAACGACCTCCGTCCCACTCCCAACCCTCTCCTCACTCACTGGGCTGGGTGGTGAATTCGCAGCCGCTGTCGGCCACGCTGTCAGGAGGTGGGGGAATTACTTGATCGTTTTAGCTCTTGGGTGGGGGAATTACTTGATCGTCGACAGCAGCATAGTTCGGGCACGGAATCACCCTTCTGTGGAGGGTCTGAGTTTGTGCCAATCTGCATCAGCCACCCGACGCAGAAGGTGGTGACAACTAGAGCCAACACAACCCTATCCCTACTGAGGAGGTAACTGGCTGCCGATGCTGCATACCACGGCCTCACAATGACATCTTCCAGGACCGGGTTCATTGGTTTACCCTTGCGGGCATCAACATGCCTTCGGCAGCAGCCAACAACACTATGCCAATCCCAAGGAGCAGAGCAGGAACCCAGTGTCTGCCGTCTGTGCGAAGGAGCCACAGGATACCGGCATATGAGGCCGTGTATAGCCAGAATCGGGGCTGCTTCAGTAATGCCTGCATGGCTTCACATCCCTCCAGGGAATTCATAGTGCCCCGACGGCCTACACGACTATTTCTGCTACCCCCGACTATATGAATGAGATCTCCTCACCTGCCTCGTGCCCAGACCGACTGTCCTCAGATAGGCGAATTGCAGTGCGCAACGGACCCAGCAGGCAATCGCAGGTCGTTGCGGCTGGGCGATGCAGTCTCGCCAACTCCCGAGAGCACTTCTACGGCTCCCTCACAGAACGAGGCTGCCATGTTTGGGGACTCCACGCTTCTTGCTGCCTCAGATCAGAGAATCGTATACTGGTTCACGAGCCTTGCTGGCACGCCCCCATCGATGAGTCACCTCAGATGGCCGAACACGGTGTCCTCGCAGTCGCCTGAGAGCCACGAACCATGAATCAGGACTGCAGGAGGATTGACACCGAATTTCGCCAGTGTACGGGTATTGAGCTGAACCCGTTCAAGACACTCTTCCCACAGCACGTCAAGATCGTCCTTGCCTAGACCAACGAGTTCGGGGTTGTCCAGGTAGTACTGGATTGCCTTCATCTCATCGGCGCACGAAAAGACCGTGGCAACCTCGGATGTGAACCCGGCTCTCGATTGCATGATTTCGACTAGCACTGCTGCCGGTACTTGATTAGGGGTGGGAGCGTTCAGAACCAGGTGACCAGAAACTCCAGACCCGACCATGAGTGCAAGACACCGAGCGCACCGGGCACACCCTGGCTCAGCAAAGATGATGACCTCGGGAGGAGGGCCGGAACAACCAAGACGCGACACGAAATCAGATCTCTGTGTCTCATATCTGGCCCACTGTATGGCCGCAAGCACGAGTACTAGTGCGACGACATACCCAAAGCTGTTCTTGCGGTATCGCCCTGACGACATGTCCAGAGCAGCACCCCCTCCAAACACAGGATGATTGCGTTCCGAGCCAGACTGGCGGAGCTTACTCTTGACTCCCATGGAAAGCAACCGCATGGGATCTCCAATCCTGTGGCAAGCGACCAGGAAATCAGCGCTGTATAGGCCAGAGTCAGGCAAGTGAGCGCAAGACACGACAACGACAGCATCTTGGGAGACAGAAGGCCGACTGCCATGAGGAACTCACAAATGGGGACGACCACAGCGATGAGAGGTACTATCCACCCCGGAAATAGGCCGTAGGCCGCCACATCCTCTGCAAACGAGAAAGGCGAAATGAGTTTGGGTACCGCAGCTACTGCGAAGAGGGTGGCAAGAATAAGTCGTATGGACAGGGAGAGAATCCCCCTCCCTGTCCGATCCCCAGAAACCAGTTGCGGCATCATCAGTCGCACGGCAGGCAATACCCTGGGTAGGAGTCGCAGCAGCCGCAGTCGCAGTCTCCATATTCGAGGCACCACTCTGCAGAGCCACCACGGCAGCCGCAAATATACTCACAGGCCACATCGCAACCCAGGTTGCAGATGAATTCGCATTGAGGGAGGCAGATGCCGTAGTATAGGCACAGGTAGTTGCACCCAACCCAGCACCCGATGGTGCAGACCATCCCGCAACCTGTCAAGCAATTGTCCGAACACAGGCTTTTCGCAGAGCTTGGCGTTATCTCCCAAGCCTTGTCAAGAGTAAATGCCAGCACTCGCTCGGAATCCCTGAGCAGGAAGCCCAGGACCCTGATTTCGTCTCCATCAAACACGTATGAGATGTCAGCGATGACTCCCTCAGCATTGGTTGGGAAGCTCATCCTCACGAGTGCCTTGTCCTCGAGTCCGGTGACCAGGAACTCATGACCATAGGAGAACGAGCCGGCAGCAAAGCCGATTCTCACCCCTATATCTAGCGCCTCGATCTTGGTATCGATATCTTCGCTTTTGGCCGATTCGAGCAGCTCCCGCATTCTCGATTCGGACAGATAGACCGGCTTCGGGTCCACGGGTGCGCCTGCTGAACTACTCGAGGCGCAGCCGCCACAAGCAGCTTCAGAACTCCTTAAGCCGACGATGCCGGTTACCACAATCACAGTGCAAATCAGGATCGCCATCGCACAGGTCCGGAGGTTGGCTCGCATGTTCTTGCCCCTCCTATAGCTGAAGTGTCAAACACCTGCAGGCAAACGCATTATACCATTTGGGCCCATGGCACCTCCATCCATGGGTACGGATTCCTGACACGTGCACCATATCTCCAGAACGCTGTGTCCCGTGCGTGCGGTGTCGAGCCCTGTCCAGTTTTATCAAACGTTTCTCGGGCAAGCTCCTGCTTGGCAGAGTACGCCCTGCGGCCTATTACTGACACGTGAGAGCCACCCACCTCCGTGGGAGGTTGCCCGCAACGTGCCACTGAGCCAAGTGCACGGATTTGGGGGTATTGGGGGACTATTGAGGGCGAGTGGAGTATAATTGGATTAGCCAGAGTCTGGCGATCTAGGCC
The DNA here is from genome assembly GCA_040766985.1 of Bacillota bacterium. Classification (GTDB taxonomy): domain Bacteria; phylum Bacillota; class Sulfobacillia; order JAUYEG01; family JAUYEG01; genus JAXGPL01. The sequence continues at coordinate 62,367 of JAXGPL010000013.1, read as the reverse complement.
CGAAGGGGTGCGTGCCATGTTCACTGACCGGTTGGCGTCTGAATCAGCCTGTAGGTTGCCGCTCATGATCGTGATCAGCTTCGCTGTACTCCTCTCTGCCTGTGCAACATCGCTGCCTTCTGATCCTGTGGTTGACGGCAGACCGGCCCATGAGTTGTGGGCCGACGATATCGCGTTTCTTCTGGAAGAACTACCAGCCCGTAATCCGTCTCTGGCGAGTGCTACAGGCCTGGAGGGTTTTCGGTCGAAGCTGGAAGTACTTGCGGAGCAGCTGGCGGGACTCTCTGACCAAGAGGTTCTTGCCCGAATAGTCGCAGCAGTGGGCGAGATCGGCGACCCACACTGCTATGTGTTTCCGGTCGTATCCAATCTTGGATGGCCTCTCGGTCTGGTGTGGCGAGATGGGCTCCCATTTGTCCATTGCGCAACAACTGAGTATCGTGGACTTGTCGGACTGGGAGTGCGTCAGAATACACGGGATCTCGGCCGATGCCATGAATGGGGACCTACCGCCAATCCCTGCGGCCTTCTCGGCCATGGTGAACTCCAGCAGCTTTAAGCTTGGGGACTTCGGTTTCCTAACAGCATCGGGCCGGCGGGTCTCCGTGACGCTTCAGCCGACCTCGGAGAGCATGCAAGCATTTGACAATGCCATCAAGCTTGACTTCGCAACAGTCGAGCTCGAACTGCGCTCAGATGAAGACGGCTTCATCGTCGCTGCCGCGAAAGGCGAGAATGTGCACTTGATAGGAGCCAGACTGGTGGCTGTGGACGGCACGCCCATTAGGCGGGTCCTGGAAATGATGGAGCCTCTCGTTGGCCCGGTGGCAAAATATGGTGCTGGGGTGGTGTTTCTGACCTCTCCAGCCATGCTGCGCACCGTTGGTGTCGACGGTGATTTGGGGAAGATCACCTACACGTTAACTGATAAAGCAGGCGTTGAGAGGACCGTTACCCTGGCTGCCGGTCGGACGCTGGAGAATTATACCTACGATACATCTGCCCCCGTAGCTCCCGACGGTTCCACCACCAACGGTTTCCTGATGTTGCCCAATTCGGGTATTGAAATCGTCTATCCGCTCGATGTGCGCGAGCCCCAATAGGGCCAGGGACCATCGTTGCTGGGTCTCCATGAAGGGTTGCGGAATCTGAGAGAGGCTGTGCCTGAGTGCCTTCTGGAACAGGTCAAGGGGTACCTGAGAGAGAGGAACATGATTGTCCACTCCAAGGGGGGCATATCGCCCAAGAGAGCTAGAGCAATCTGGGCGGCATCCGGCACATGTTGGAGGTCTTGAGGACCAGAGACCAGTTGGCGTCAGCTAGATCTTGATCTCATTTGATTCTTCCCCACACTCCGTTATGCCCTCGCCCCCCCCCGCCAAGGCGATACGGCCGGGCGAGAGTAGGCTAACGGTCTTCGGGCAGCGCATCATTCGCTCGGGCGTGTGATGCGTAACCCGATGAGTTGCCCCTCGGGAGTCAAGAGGGGACGGCGATCACTGAGGCTGCAGGTGTTTGGACAGCGTTGCGTTCGTCAAAGCGATGGAGATGATCCACCTCCAGGAGCAGCTGCGTAGCCGCAACGAGCTTCACCGCCGCCCACTTGAATCGCCTTCCATCCCGCCGGCGAGTGAGTTGTTCGGCGCTTTTGAGGACGAAGTTGCGTATGTCGCAAGGCAAAGCCGAGAACTGTGGGAGCCCTTGTTTGGTTACTACTATGCCTCGGCGTGGTTGCTGCAGGAGCGGCCGGGAGGAGGGCGGGACCAGCCGCCCGCGTTCCTCGACTGGCTGGTCAGCGAGCAGCCCCAGGCATACGCAGCGCTCATGGCCGCGCAAGAGCCGCCCAACCGCCCTGATTACGTCACCGCGGAGGGCTTCCGGGCGGCTGTGCCCGGCCCAGGTCAAAGCCTGACCAGGGCGTACTACGAGGCCGTGGCCATCCAGTGCGCCCGGCACAACTACTTCCAGGCTCTCGGCGGCCAGCCCAAGGAAGCTCTGCCGAAGTCCGCGACCAGGGGTATCATCGAGACGGTGGTCGGCTGGCTGGAGGGGATCATCGCCAAGATCGGGGGCACGTTCTTCCGCGAGAAGGGCCAGCCCCTCGCCGTCTGGGCGATGGAGCACCTGGCTGGGCTTGACCCCAAGGCCCGCGCCGGCGAGTGCCTGGTGGAGCAGGAGTTCAAGCTGTCCCTCGGCGGGCCGATGGCGCTCCCCGACGCTTCGACGCGGGTGACTTCGGCCGCCGGGGCGGCCGATCCGGAGGGCCCGGACCTCGTGGGCAACTATTACCTCCAGGCCTGGAACGACGCCGACGCCGCCCGCCGCGCGGCCCAGAACGACTTCGGCGCCGTGCTGGACGCCTGGCCTCCGGGGGTGCGGTACGTGTCCATCGTGGGCAAGGTGCCCAACCTCTGGTCGCGTCTCTGGCCCGACGTCGAGGCCAATGACCTGATCGTGGAAACCTCGTCGACCTATCTGCCGTTGGCCGACAACGATGCCTACTACCTGTTGCCGTCGATCCTGCGCACCAACCACGTCTGGCTGGGCGGGAGCGGGGCGGCGCTGAAGGCCCTGACAGGGGCACTGAAGGACTACTACCCGGTCAAGGCGTCGTACAAGCCTCGTTACACCCCGGGGCGGTCCAAGCTGGTGGAGTACTCACGCCAGGGCACAGGCAAGGCCGAGGTGCACAAGCCTTACTATGTTGAGCTTAAGCTTCCCTGCGCCCAGGGTACGGCCAAGGTGGAGGTGACCTTTCCCGCCACCGGGCCCTCTAATCTCATGGCCTGGGCCTATCTGGACGTTCCTGGGTCGGGCATTCGGCGCTATCCGCTGGCGGTCACCCAGTCGGCGGATGGCAAGCTACTGGCGTCCGCCGAGGTACCCGCGCCAGCCGTGGAGGGAGCCAGAGTGCTGCTCGGGGTGCGCCTTCGGCCATCGGACGGTGCCCAGCTCCCGCCGCCCAACGAGATCCGCTCCTTCAAGTGGCGGCTGGGCTACACGCCGATGCCACCGGTTGTGGAAACGCCAGCTGAGCCTGGGGTTTCCGCGAGTGGAGTGCCCTGGTCAGACGAAGGCGCGGGTCAGTCCACCAGGGGAGTGGCCAGCATCCCCGTGAAGGACCAAGGCGGCTCTAGCCCGGCGCCAGGGACGGTTCCGGTCATCCATGCCACGCACCGCGACAAGGAGACCACATCGCTGGAGGCCAGCATCACGCGCCATGACCGGTGGGACTGGTCGTTCGGCGATGGATCTTCCTTGGTGGACACGGACCCGGCATCGGCCGAAGTGACCGCGACCCACGGCTATGCTGCCCCCGGAACATACGTCGCCCGGGCCACGTCCTGGAGCACTGACGGTGAGATCCTGGCTGACTACGAATGGCGATTCGACGTCGGCAGCGAGGGCGTCGGGGTGCCCAAGGAGTTCTCAGCGCAGACCCTCGGCTCGCCAGACGTGCGGCTTGAGTTGATCGGCCCTGTTGCGTGGGTGACGGGCTTGCCAGCCCGGTACTCGATCGAGTACAAAATCAACCTGCCGGAGACATCTGGCACCTCCGCCGAAGTCGCCTACCTCTACCCGGCCGGTGAGTTCGACTTGGTCTGGGAGCGGCCGGGGGAATTCACAGTGACCGGAGCACTGGCGTTGCGGCTAACCTATCCATCCGGGTCGGGCCTGGCCTCCGTCACGAACGTGTACACCGTTGAGAAGAAGGTCAAGGTGTATGCGACGGTGGTGACGGACTAGAATTCTGCTTCACCGATTGAGGCGGGATCTAGTATGTGACGTGCGAATCTGGGGCAGTCTGCCGTAACCGCCTGCAGCTGTCTCTGACTAGCTGAATCGCCGACCCCCGTCAATCCAGGTGATACGACGGCTTTGTGGCTGGCATCGTGGACAAGCTCACCCAAGTAGAGGTACCGGGTGCTGGTTTGGCCAGCATGTAGCCAGAGGACCAGCCGTTCCTGGGCCACCTTCCGGGGATTACCTTTGCCAACGTCCCGCAGCGGTGTGTGTCCAAGGAGCTTCACGCCGGCGAGATGCACCTCGGATTGGCATCCCATATAAACACTGTGGACAGCAGTGCCATAGGCACTGTATCCTCTGCTTAGTAATGGCAATACGCCAATAACTGGATGGGGATGCAATGGTGCGCAAGATCTTGGTTCTGCTGGTGCTGCTCCTGCTCGTGGGAACGCTGTTATCGTCCGGCGTCCCTACGTACGCCAATGCCGTGGCTCCAAGTCTACACTTCGCCGCGACTCCAGTCCGCTTCGCAGTCGATTGCACGATGATTCCTCTGACGATGTTGGTCCTAAGGGCAGATGCGGGCAATAAGGCATCGGTCACAGAGGTCACTTTGGAGATGGACGGTAGGGCCACGAATGCTATTGGCCAGTGGCGCCCGCTAACAGCTGACGCAGCGACTGTTCTGGAGATGCGCGAGTCCTGGTCCGCATTCTCAAAACCCGGCTACACCACAGATGCGGAAGGGTCAGCCGCCCGAAAGGTCACAGACATGATCCAGGGTATGGCTGGACGCTACGATGCCATTACAGTCAATGTCCCAGCGCCTGTTTCCATGAAGCCGGGGAGTTCCTTTGCGATTTCCGCAACGGCCGCGCTTTCCGACGGTACACTGGCCACCGCAGAGACCTATGCGCTGGCCGAGGCGACCACGGCACCCTCTGAATGGGTACTCGGAGATTGCCACATGCACAGTGCAACATTCTCAGATGGCTGCCTCACTTTGCCGCAGATCAGAGTCGAGGCACAGTCCTATGGCCATTCCTTTACGTACCTGACCGATCACATTAGCAGCATTCAGCCGGGCGGTATTGGGTGGCAGACGTACTATCTGTCATGCGAACAGGAATCTCTGACGGCACCCTACGTGATGTGTCCCGGCTTTGAGATAACCGCCGCCAACGCCAATGGGGTGGGTGACTACGATGGAGACGCTTTGGGATTCGGCATACAGACCTCCGTTGACCCAGACCTGCAGGATCACGACTTCGCCTGCTCCGAGATGTTATCCAACATCAACTCAGCATCGACAACATATGGCACATCGTGCATCGCTCACCCGGCGGGTACCCCGGATTGGGAGGGCGGGTATTCGGTGAATCAGAAGGCGATACAGGTGGTTGATCCGTCGAGTATCGCAGAATCCTTCTGGCGCGTGTCAATGGCCGGAGGCTATGGCTCCACTGCGATTGGGGGTTCGGACAAGCACATCGCACTTCAGAACATGAACAAGGGCACGTGGGTATATGCGCCGAACCTCAAAACCATGCCGGTGAGTCCGTACCTCAATCGAATCAATAAAGTGGCCCTAGGTATTAGGAACGGCCAGACAAGCGCGGTCGTGGGAAGCAGCTTCGCCTACTTCACTATCAACAATCAGCTCCCGGGGAGAACCATCACCGCATCCGTCGGCAGCACAGCCAACGTCAGCGTTCGCCTCTACCCGGTCCAGAACGGCAAATGGTGCACCATGACCTGGCAACTCTATCGTGCTCAGACAACGCTCATCGGCAGCGGCACAGTCGACTCATGGGATGGCAACCCGGTGACTCGCAGTCTGTCTTTCTCAGTTCCGCAAGGTTTGAAGGGTTACTATCTCAAAGTCCGTTTTGACTACCGTAATACGCTGGGTGGCGCCATACAGTTTACCGACTGGGCGTATTGCGGCCCTATCTACATGAAGCAGTAGTCGGCGCGGTAAGAACCTACTACACGGCATAGTTCTGTCAGTCATACCTTCGGGCGCACGGGGAGGACGGTGGGTCAGGGGTTGGGCAGGTACAGGGTCAAGGATCTAGCGGGACCTGTTCTTGCGGTCTTCGGCCTGCTGGCCTCCCTGTTTGTCCTGGTCTCGGGGCCGAATCCCGACCAGACGTATTGGCAAGGCGATTTTCTCTATGTGGGCTGGGTCCCCGGGATTCTGGGGACCGCCATCGCTGTTCTGTTCGGTTGCACCGGCAGGGTTCGGATGATGTCTTCTGCGGTAGTGGCTGGAGCGCTGTCGGGAGCAGTCGCCGCGATCGCGGGACTGCAGATTGCCCAAGGCCCTGCGTGTGAATCGGCCTGGTATATGACGATTACGCGAATGGTACCCGTGGCGGCGGCCATGAGCGGGGCCGCTGCGCTGATTATCAGCTGGCCATTGAGCCGTGTGCTCTCCAGTACCGGTGCACCAGATACCAAGTTCGTTCGCGGGCAGCCGCTCCCATCGGCAAGAAGGATCCACATCGTGTTGCTGGTCTTCACGGTCCTCCTAGCCTCGGTCTTGATCGCACTGTCAGGCCCAAAGACGCTCCCGGCTGCAATCGGGGTGACGAAGTGTACACGCGTGACAGCCTGGCTGCCAGATGGGTACTTGGCAGGCGCAGGTCCCTCGCGGGTCCTTGCGGCGCTGAGCCAGGCGCAGCCCGCGGACGGCTGGCCAGCTAATATCTCGGGAGAGGCCGACGTTCACCTGGGGTTTCATCTGGCGCTGCGACGGACGGTTGATCTCTGGGTATGGTATTGCGGCCAATCCGTTTTCCTAAGTGATCAGAACACTCCCAGCGGTAGCTTCGTATATCAGATGCTGCGGTCGGACTTCGATCGGTCAATCCCCTTTGCGTTTCCAGCGGGCGTCGGCCGGGTTGCTGTTCCTGTAGAACCGCTCCCTGCCAACTTGCCCGAAGGTTTCTACGTGATCGCACTGGACGGCCCGTACACGCTGGTACCCCGGATTGACCTAGGTGATGCTGAGACTCTCGTGCTCGGCCGTATCGATGCTCCCGCCCCGGACACCTACATATTCGAGTTCTCCCGCCGATCTGGAGCCACCGACGCCAATTCTCTTCTCGACGGCTTGGCGAATCCCGCCATAGAGGTTGTGCCGGAGAGAAGCTACCGTGCCATTGTAGATGGACAGGAACTGCCCATCTTCTGGCGCGCATGGTCGGAGCGATGGTTGCCCGCCTGGCAGGCAGTCGACGCATATCCGCCGGTCCTACACGTTGGCGGCTTCGGCGCGCCGCGGCCGGTCGGCGGCTCCGTCAATAGCCCGGGCAACGAATACAAGCCTTCCATCTCCGCCGATGGGATGCAGCTGGCCTTCATGTACGAACCCGGCACTGGTCAGCCTGATGCTCGAAGCGGTGTCTGGCTGGCGGACCTCGCTGACGTATCGGGAAAGCAGCCGGAGTATCAGGTGTTTCCAGAGTGGACTACCGAGACCATCCAGTCCGCCCTGTTCTCAGGTGAGAGCCTGTGGGCGATAATCCAAGGGCCTGAGCCTACCGGCGGTGCCAGGCTAGGTAAGTATCGCAGCGGCCTTGGCCGCAAGTGGTTAAGCCTCTCGATTCCGCACTTGTTCGACCTGGACATGCGAAACCCTGAATCTGCCTGGATCAATACAGGAGAGGACCTGATCGTCTGGGCGGAGGAGAGGGAGGGCGGGTACGGTGGCCTCGACCTATGGACTGCCCGGCGGTCGGCGGATAGCTGGGGACCAGTGGTGAATCTTGGTCCCGCGATCAACGGCGCCGGCAACGAGGCCTCGCCCTTTGTCAGCCCCGATGGCAAGGAACTCTGGTATACCGGGATGTCTCGCCAAGGCCAGGGGACGGCCGTTTTCCGGTCGAGAATGCTCCCTAGCGGCAAATGGGGACAGCCACAAGAGGTGCTTTCCGGGAACTGCTCTGATCCGTCTGTCGACGCGGCGGGCAATCTCTACTTCTCACACGTAAGCACCGACAGCGCGGGTCAACCAATTGGGTCAGACGTTTACGTGGCTCTGCGGAATCCTTGAGGTTTCGGCACTGATAGTGCTCCGGACAAAGCCGCACTCGCCGGAATGCTACAACTCTATCCGTTTCGTCTCCCTGTCTTTCTAATCACAGTGGCTCTCTGCACTCTTAGCGCTCTATGTGCTAACGGCATGGCTCTCCAGTGCGCCCGGCACAACTACTTCGAGCTCTCGGCGGCCAGCCCTCGCCGTCTGGGCGATGGAGCACCTGGCTGGGCTTGACCCCAAGGCCCGCGCCGGCGGTGCCTGGTGGAGCTAGGAGTTCAAGCTGTCCCTCGGCGGGCCGATGGCGCTCCCCAACGCCTTTGCGCGGGCGTCCTCGGTCGCCGGGGCGGCTGACCCGGAGGTCCGGGTCTCGTGGGCAACTACTATCTCCAGGCCTGGAACGACGCCGATGCCGCCCGTCGCGGTGACGGGAGAATTCGGCGCAGTCCTGGACGCCTGGCCTCAGGGGAGTGCGGTACGTGTCCATCGTGGAGCGGGGTGCCCAACCTCTGGTCGCGTCTCTGGCCCGACGTCGAGGCCAATGACCTGATCGTGGAAACCTCGTCGACCTATCTGCGTTGGCCGACGATGCCTACTACCTGTTGCCGTCGATCCTGCGCACCAACCACGTGTGGCTCGGCGGCAGCGGGGCGGCGCTCAAGGCCCTGACCGGCGCCCTGAAGGACCCACTACCCGATCAAGGCGTCGTTCCGGCCGCGTTACACCCCGGGCAAGTCAAGCTTGTGGAGTACTCCCGCCAGGGGACCGGCAAAGCCGAGGTGCACAAGCCTTACCTTGTAATCGAGCTCAAGCTGCCCGCGGCCCGTACGTGAGTCGGGTGGCGCTCACCGGCCGGCCCGGACCGCACCAGGCGTATGGGCTTACCTGGAGGTTCCCGGTTCGGGGTCCGCCGCTATCCGCTCACTTTTGCGGCTGCGGCAGATGGCAAGCTGCGGGCCTCAGCCGAGTTGCCCGCGCCCGCCCAGGAGGAGCGAAAGTGCTGCTGGGCATCCGCCTGCTTCCGGTCACCGGCGGCCAGTTGCCACCCCGGCGTTGAACCCGCCCATTCACCTGGCGGCTGGGCTATGTGCCGGCGCCGCAAGGAGCCGATGGGGGAGGCTCCCGCCGGTTCCATCCGTGGCGGACCGCGCCGGGCTAGCCGGGCTCAAGGTCAAGGAACCGGAGCCGCAACTCGCCTTCCCGGGAGGCCTCGGATGAGTCGGCCTCGTCGCCGGCAGGCGTTCCGGTCATCCATGCCACGCACCGCGACAAGGAGACGACATCGCCGGCAGGCCAGCATTACGCGCCATGACCGGTGGGGCTGGATATTCGAGATGGCTCAAGCACGGTTGACGGTGACCTACAACGGAGTGCAGCAAGTCACACTCGTACACCGCTCCAGGCACGTACCTGTGCCGGGCCACATCCTGGAGCGGTGAGGGCGTATTCTGGCGGACTACCAGTGGCAGGTCGACACCGACGCCGAGGACGTCGGGCTACCTGAAGCTATTCACCGCTCAGACCCTTGCCTCGCCCAGGAGGGTGCGGCTTGAGCTAGTTGGCCCTGTTGCCTGGGTCACGGGATTGCCAGCCCGCTACTCGGTTGAGTACGAGATCTCCCTACCGGGGACCTCGGGACGAGTGCTGAGGTGGCTTACCTCTATCCTGCCCGTGAGTTCGAAATGGTCTGGGAACGGCCGGGCGAGTTCACGGTGACGGGTGCACTGGCCTTCACGGCTGACGTACCCGTGCAGGTCTGGGCTAGCCGGCGTGGTCAACGTCTATACCGTCGAGAAGAAGGTCAAGGTCTATGCGACGGTGGTGACGGATTGAATAACGAGACCCAAGGTCTGGTCACTGTCGCGGACCCGCTTTGCCTTGACGCCTTCCCCCTGTCTTGAACTCGTTCGCGTCTTTCCAAGTCTGCGCTGCCCGGGCGCCACGAATCGCGGGACCATGACTAACAGTCCGAGGCCTCGGTCTGTAGAACCCTGCCGAACGGTTGTTGCCTCCTTACCAGAGCAAACTCCTTCCATCTACTTGGCATTTGGCTTAATCTCATACCTAGACATCATCGAGAGGAAAATCCCCAAGACATCGATCAAGTGACCGATTCTGGTGATTCATTTGAAATGGTTCCCCATACGCCAGACGTCAATTGGGGTTGACCTAACAGGCAAAGGAGGCTGTGGGTTATGGCAAACAGAACTTTCCGCATCGTTGTGCTGGCGTTGTTGGTTTCCGCTATGATCGTATCTGGAGTCCACGCGAGTTCCAAGAACGACGGTGTATTGGCAGTGCTTTCGTTCAGGCATCCGAAGGCTCTACCCACTGTGGCCCAAGCCGCCATGGACAACGCGGAGCTGAAAGTGTTTGAGGCTGTTCTACGTATACTGCGGCCGTGGAGCACGTACACGGGTGGAGTCCGTCTACCACTCGGGAATGCCCGTCTCAGGCGGCGACTTTGGCTACTGGAAATTCACAACGCGACCTTGAGCGATCTCCTTGAGCGGCCTGATCTGCCGGATACCCGCTCGGGCGGACCTGCAAGATCGGTTGTTGGCCCGCAAGGAGTCAGGTCCGTCGGTCTATAGCGTAGGGTGAGTTGCCTGCTGCCGTTATGCACCGCATCGCAACAACACTAACGCAGGCGTGTGGAAATCACATCGACCCCCGCGCTCTACCCGTCTATCCGGGCGAGTGCTATCGCGCCCCAAGCGCTGAGTATCTCACTGTCGGCCAGTACCGAATCCCTGGTTGCCGGTAAAGAATGGGAGGTACCATCGTCAGGTTATCTGAACACACCTACACCGACGGTTCTGGGTACCGCTGCTTCTACAATACGATCACGTGGAACTCGCAGTCGCAACTGGACCGCTTCGGACCGTTTCAGGGCTATGAGCATGATGTCGTAACCTACAACGCCGATGGAACTTGGGCAAGAGGCCTACAAAGCACATCACGTCCCACAGGTTGGGATTCCAACATGCCGATGCCTTACCTCGACTACGCGACCGGCATAGGCGATGACGCGAACTACAACACATATACGGTGGGCACCTTTAGAGCCTACTGGCTTGTTCCATCGACCCAGTATTACACTTTTTTGCGAGCCTATCCCGGCGATGCATTGTCGGACCCCAGCACAAAGATCAACGCACAGCTTACGGACGTTTACGGATACTCCGTTTGGCTGGTGCATGTCATTGATGGACAGTTCTTAGCAACCGGCTTCACTATCCCCGGTACGCAATGCTGGTCCTTCAACCAGTAGCACAGCGGCGGGCGGCTAGGCGTTCTCCCAAAGCCGAGCCGTCCGCCCATAATCCGCGGGGGCTCGGCGACTGTGTTGGCTACGGGGCCCCTGCGCATGCGGTATGCTCTCTGGCGCTTGATGCATCCTCGCTGGTCTTGGGCGATAGGCCAAGGACAGTTTTCTTCGGATGCCTATGGTGTCCCAGCTGCTTTTCTGCCGAGTGAAGACACCGTTCGCGTGAGGACTGACTTTACGGTCATGGGCCCTGAGTCAGAGAACGTATGAAAGCTGGTGTTGGGATGATGCGTTGTAGCCGCAAAGCGGTGATACTACTGACACTCATTGTTCTCTACGGCTCGGCTTGGCTGCTGCCAAAGGTCGTCATACCCAGCGGGCTGGAAGGTCCTACTCCCGGTCAAGAGGAAGTAGCCAAAACTGCTAAGGCTCTGGCAATGACGGGGTCCTGGGAGAAATGGTCTGATAAGCTCTGGATCACCCGCCTGAAGGCTGAGGTTCTAGCCATTGGTGGCCTGCAAGAATCGCCGGCGGACTTTCCGAGAGGATGGGTTGTGCGGGTCACCGCCTACAGCCTCTTTGGGATCAGGTATGGGCAGTTGGTCTTCTCTAATGAAGACATGCTATCAGAGAGTGTCGAATCTCCCCGGAATGCTAGCGGACCCCTTGGGCTTTTGGCAGTTGTCGCTGGCACTTTGGCGGCGTACGTTATGTGGCCGCGGGAACGCCCCCCAGCACTCGATCATTGACTGTTATCCTTAGCCCTGACCCTCCTACGGGCAGCACATCACCCGTCAAAGCGATGGAGATGATCCACCTCCAGGAGCAGCCGCGTAGCCGCAACGAGCTTCACCGCTGCCCACTTGAATCGCCTTCCATCCCGCCGGCGAGTGAGTTGTTCGGTGCTTTTGAGGACGAAGTTGCGTATGTCACCAAGGCAAAGCCGAGAACTGTGGAGCCCTTGTTTGGTTACTACTATGCCTCGGCGCGTGGTTGCTGCAGGACGGCCGGGGAGGAGGCGGGACCAGCCGCCCCGTTCTCTCGACTGGCTGGTCAGCGAGCAGCCCCAGACATACGCAGCGCTCATGGCCGCGCAAGAGCCGCCCAGCCGCCCTGATTACGTCACCGGGGGCTTCCGGGCGAGCCAGCCCCGGCCCAGGTCAAAGCCTGACCAGGGCGTACTACGAGGCCGTGGCCATCCAGACAGCCATTCCCGTTACGCTTATTTCCGAATATGTAGTCGGATCGAAGCGGTAGGTGATGGTGGCTCTAGGCCTCCGGGCACCCTTCTCATCCAGTATGGTGTCGACTATGATGCGATCAACCAATGCCTCGACTAGGCGCCGTTTGGTCGCGAAATCCGCCAGCTCAACCTTGTCCCTTATCTGGCAAGCAGCACTTGAGCCCTGGAGATCACTATGCCCGAGGCATCCGGGACCTCAGCGAGGCGGCGTACCGCTACCGCAGCCGGTGAGTTCGAGATGATCTGGGAACGGTCGGGGAGTTCCCGGTGACGGGGGCAGCGGCCCTGCGGCTGACTGCCTGTCCGGTTCAGGCCTGGCCGAGTAAAGAATCAACGTCTACACCGTCGAGAAGAAGGTCAAGGCCTATGCGACGGTGGCGACGGATTGAGGTGCGGGAAGTAGGAGGAGACGTCTACAGGGCCCCCCCAATAGCCGGGCAGTTCGTAGGGCCCGGCCTCATCGCCGGGAGACGAGTACTAAGGTTTGCTAGCGACGAGGAACCTCAGACCGCACACGTGCTAACGCTTCACGCATGTCGGAGATGTTGACCGCCGCAACCTGCTGTGCCATTAATGGGTCCTCTCTTGCGATCGCATCGAGAAGCCATCCGTGGGTCTCCAGGATCCTAGCCCGATCCGTGGGGCATGGAACCCGCATCGCATCTGTTAGGGTTTCTCTCATTGCTGACAACACCGTCTCTAGTACCATTCTGGGCCCCTCGGCTATAAGATAATGAAACTCCCCATCAGCCTGAACGAACTTGTCCAAATCCTCGAGCTGGGTCTGCCTCGCGCATTGCAGCCAGAGCATCGACATCGCGATGTCTTCATCGGTGCACCGAGCTGCACAGAATAGCGACCTGTACCTCAAGCAGTTGCCGTGCCTCGACCAGGTGGTCCGCATGACTTGGCTAGCCGCTGAAGACTGGCGGCAGGCAGGAGTTGCTGGCCGATTTGCGGCGTACATAGTCCTTTGCGCGACCGCGATAGGAGCCCACGGGTAGCGAGTATGATGAGTGCCTCGCGAAATGTCCCTACCGATACCCAGTTGATTGGCGAGAGCCGTCTCGGAAGGCAGGGCCGGAAGTGCGTCTTGAGTTGATCCGGCCCGATCGCCTGGGTCACCGGCAGCTTCCCGCCCGCTACTCGATTGAGTACGAGATCACCTTCCTGCCGGAGACATCCGGGACGTCAGCCGAGGTTGCCTACCTCTACCCCGGCCCGCGAATTCGAGATGATTTGGGAGCGGCCGGGGAGTTCACCGTGAGGGGAGCCTTGGCGCTACGGCTGACTTACCCGTGCGGTTCGGGGCTAGCCAGCGTGGTCAACGTCTACACAGTCGAAAAGAAGGTCAAGGTATATGCGACGGTGGTGACGGATTGAGACAGAAGCCGAAGGTCGGCATTCGTAGGGCGCGTCAATTGCCAAGCGGCTCCAGCGGAGGTCAGATGCGTGCCCAGTTCAGGAGCCGGCACCCGTCGGTCAACCGCCGGGTGGATTCCAGGGGTGTAACATCAAGGTGGTGTATGTGAACCGCGTATTTCGGAGAAATCAAGCTGCCCGTCTTGGTTGAAACCGAACACTCAATCCGCTGGAAAGGAGAGCCGAAGCTCCGCCGGCTAGCAACTCCCCGCCAGCCGGCCGCCTTCCTTCGGGGCGCCGTCCACGGCAAGATGTGCAAAGTGCTCGACAAAATGGCTATATACCAGCTTGTTCACCCTATCCTGCATGCGAGCGATAATCGCCTCAAGAATCCGGTAATGCTCACGCTGCCTCTGATCCGCACCCTCCCTTATGGTTCGGAAACCGAGGTTGGGGAAGTCCTTGAGGAGATCCTCAAGCATTCCAACCAGGCGCTTATTCGGGCATGCGCGGTAGATGGTAGTGTGGAACTGGCGGTTGAGCGAACTAAACAGGGTGCAATCCCCGCTGCTTAGTGCTGTGTCCATACCTGCGAGTGTTCGCTCAAGCTCTTCGTGTTCCGGTGGGCCCAGCTCTGCGGTTGCCAGACCGGCCGCCTGGGCTTCGAGCATGGCCCTCACCGCGATGATGTCTCTTGCATCCGCGGGCTGAAGAGAAGTCACAAACCAACCCTTGCCCGGCCGGTGTTCAACCAGGCCGTCGCGGGCGAGCGCCATGAGCGCACGCCGGACAGGTGTCCTGCTGGTGCTGTGCTTCTTGGCGATGTCCGCCTCGCGTAGCCGGCAACCCCGGCAAAGGACTTCGTCGAGGATCTGCGTCCTAATGGAGTCGTAGACGTAGCACTTGGCAGAAGGCCCGCTCGCCTTTTCGTAGTAACTCATCGGTACACCATCCCAATCTGAGCGTTCCAGAATAGGTTCGACAGTAGAAACAATTGTCCTCCCCAGTATCTCGATTGTCTCAACAACTCCACGCCTTCGCCCGTGCTAGCTGCGCCATCGGCCAAAGCGGGGGCTCGCGTTCCGGGATTCCATGCCTTCCCGGCCTGCCTCACGCCGTGCGCTTCGGTTTCACCAGGCAGCCCAGCCATCCGGTATTGATTTCGGTACACGCACGAATTCAGGACGAAGCCTTCGGTCGTGAATAGGCCACTGCATCCATCGCTTTAACGTAATGGCCAACTACACTATTGGCGCGGCCGTGCAGGAGGTGACGTCTGGCGAACGAGCGGGCAGTAGCCTTGGGCGATGGCACCCATGTCGTCCGTCCATCCGACCAGGTTGGTATCTTCACTCGTAAGGAGGTGTACATGTGATGCCATTCATAGTTGCTGGCAAGCTGACGCAGTTCTTGATTGCCAGGCGCCTTGCTTAGCACCGTCATTCCGATACCCAGAATCAAATCCGGCAAGTTCAGCCCCGAGATCCGTCGTCTTCCGGCGATAGATGCAACTGACGAGGCCGTCGGTCGCGCAACCGAACTGGCAAACTGGATCGTCTGGCCCGCCCGGTACCCGAATGCGTTGACGATGCTCAGACGTTTGCTTCCCCTCGGGATTCTGGTTCCGGCGCTGCTGCGCGGCCGGGTACGAATGCGAACTCATAGTTACCTGTAACGGAGCTGGCTTCACCCTCTCCTGGACGAGGTCGTCCGCCAGGCGTAAGGTCAGCGAAGGCAAGCAGGATGCTCACCGGCCTGATAGCGTACGTTTTCTCGCCGAGAACCTCTCGCCTTACGCTTCCGGCGTTCTCGGCATCATGAACTGGCGTAAGCAGCGCGGCTTCAACATGATGATCGGTAGCGTGGTGGCGCAGGTCGGATCATCGCCGAAGGCGGTTTCCATACCGGTGTGATCCAGATCGGTGCGACGGCGCAATAATACCAGCTCGCCTTCTTCGTGACGGTGGCTTGCGACTACCGTCTGATCGGCGAAGACATCTACGCTGCCGGAGTCTATATCAGCCGCGAACCGGTGCTCCTCGAACGCTCCTCATCCAGGACTTGTGGAAAGTTGATGGCGGTCAAGTCGGTCCTCGGTGTACTGCTTGCGGCCATGGACAAGCAGCAAATACTGATCGACCTGATCAACAAATAGACGGAGGTGACAGCATGCAGAGAGTTACCCTGGCAATAACGTTCATTGTCGGCATTGCGGCGGTCCTCGCCGCTCCGTTCGGGCAGTCACAGGCCGTCAAGGCGATGGATCAATGGTATGTCGTCAGCGTCGCCTTCGCTGTCGGCCTGGGAGCCATAAGCCAGGTTTCACATCACGTGCGGGTGATCCGCGGCCGTAGGGCCAACTGGCAGTACAGCATCGTCCTGCTCGCTGCTCTCGACGCGATGGAGGATTTGGGACAAGGCTGGCGGCGAGTACTACCGGCCTGCTCAACAGCGTCGCCTTGGGGCGACGGTTTCCTCATTGCTTGCCTTTTATATCGGTTCGGCGGCCTACCGCGCATTCAGGGCGCGCAACGCCGACGCCGCGATCCTGCTGATAACTGGTGTCATCGCAATGCTAGGCAAGGCCCGTGCGGGCTTATCTCCTGTTCTTCTCCCCGCGACCGTGCCGTGGATTCTGGATGATCCCGAACACTTCAGTCATGTACTTCATCAACCTGGGGGTATTCTGTGGCACGATGGTACAGGTATCAAGATCCTGATCGGCATTGAGCGCAGCCATCTTGGCTCTGCGTCGAAGTAGGAAGCCGGAGAGGAGGTTCGCGCATGTCGTTCTTTGATTCAATGCAGCAAATCGACCGCCGTTTTGGCTATACCTGCTGATCTTCCTGGCAGTGGCCATTCCGGTGATCAGACCGATTCGGTCTCCTTAATCACCATCTGCAAGGAAACGGAGTGGCTTCTGGATGATCAGGATCGAGGCTCTTCAGCCCGGCGATGTACTGATCTCACGCCCGAGTACGGAGCCGGCCAGATTCCCGAATGGCACGATGACGACTTCGGCATTCCGGCAGGCAATGCGCAAGTGGAGTTCGCGTTCTGATGTTCGGTGTCTGGCCTGACGGCTGGCCGATAATTGCTCAGATGCGTGCCAGGCGATCTCGACGATGGGCAAGACCTGGCGGGGGGTTGATCGGGTTAACCTCGGTTACAAGCCCGGTCTGGATGTAATCAAGAAATGGTCGAAGACATCCGGACGCCGTTGTGGCGTCGACATCGGCGGGGGCAATGCGCTGGTGGACTTCGCTGATGATGGGTGGATGTTCATGCTTCGCTGACTGCAAGCTTGTTGCCAACATCAACATTCACGGATTTGTCTGGAAAAGTACATGGCCTTCATCGGTATTCCGACCGTGTGGGATGCCTTGTCATCGGCGGCAACGGTCGGCAGTGGTGTCACTGAGGTAATCCTGTTCTTCGCATCCGGCCAGCTTAAGGGGCTCCTGATGGGTGCGCGGAGCAGCGAGCATGAGCTTGGCGATTGACAAAGCCGGCCGGGCCGTAGTTGGCATGGACGCGCAGTCTGCGGCCCACCTTGTCATCATCGCGTTCAGCCGTCTTCGCCAACGTTGGTTACCTCGTCCAAAGCGTCGTACGCCGCAACGGGCGGCGCGGCCTTAAGGAGGTCGACTGGATGACTACTACACAGCTATGGATCGCTGGAGTCGGCACCCTTGCCATCTTCAGCTTCCTATATAAAGAGAACCCGGTATACCGGTTCTTCGAGTATCTTTTGGTCGGGGCGGGCTCTGCTCACCTGATCGTCAACACCTATCACAACTACATCCGGCCGACGGTCGCCAACACCATCATCAAGGACGGCAACTACGCTATGCTCGTGCCTATAGCCCTCGGCTTGATGATGTATACCCGGTATATTCCCGCGCTGGGGCATTTCAGCCGCATCCCCATGGCGTTTTGGCTGGGCATCGGCAGCGGTTACCTGCTGGCGTATAACCCGGGCCCGTTCATCGGCCAGTTGACGGCTTCGTTCTGGAAACCCAATAGCTTTAACAACATTCTCTCGGCTGTCCTGTTGGTTGCCACCCTTCTCTACTTCATCTTCACGGTCGGTCCGCGCAGCAAGGGCTGGAAGGCGTACTCGGCCATCTCGGTAGTCGGCCGCACAGGCATCATGGTCGCGCTTGGGGCGGCATTCGGCTCTACGGTGATGGCGCGGTTGTCCAACCTCCTCGGCCGCGTGCAGTTCATCTTGATCGACTGGCTCAAGGTGGCCCAGTAGCTGCCGGCGCCTCAGGGCCTGCGGGCAGCGGACGACAGAACGACAGAACTGGAGTGATACCATGTCAATGTCCAATCCGGTGACTGAGCAGTTGATAACAAGCGGCCGTCCTTCAGCGTGGCAGGGCAAGATCCTGCCGTTGCGGGAACAGGCTCGGATAACCAAGGCCTGGATGGTGCACCGCCTGGACACGATTCTGCCGGAGCTAATGAAACGCGAGGGCTTCGACATGTGGATCGTGGACGTACGGGAGTACAACGAAGGGCCCCTGGTGATGACGCTCCTGCCGGAGCCCATGCTCACGGCGAGACGGCGGACGATCCTGGTCTTCACCTTACGCGGCGACGGGACGGTCGAGCGCCTCATCCTTGCCCGGCTCGGCCTTGACGTCTATGACGTCTACAAGGATGAATGGAAGCGTGACCAGGAGTCCCAGTGGGACGCTCTGAGGCGTGTCGTCTCCGAGCGCGGCCCGAAGTCGATCGGGATCAACTGCTCCGAAATTCACCAGTTCGCAGACGATCTCACCTACACCGAGCATAAGCACCTGATGGCCGCCCTTGGGCCGGAGTACGCGGCGCGCACATCGTGGGCCGAGGGACTGGTCATCGGCTGGCTCGAGCGCCGGTCCCCCATTGAAATCGAGGCTTACCCCGGCATCCAGCACATCGCGTACGGCATCATCGCGGAAGCATTCTCCAGCCGGGTGATTCATCCAGGAGTCACCACCTGCGACGACGTCGTGTGGTGGATGCGCCAGCGGACGCAGGACCTGGGCTTGCGGTGCTGGTTTCAGCCAAGCGTGCGAGCCCAGCGAAAGGGCCTGGCCGGCCGGTCCGACGGCAACACGGTAATCATGCAAGGCGACAGTCTGCACTGCGACTTCGGGCTCCACTATCTGGGGCTGGCGACGGACACGCAGCAACAGGCGTACGTCCTCCGGCATGGAGAAACCGACGCGCCGCAAGGCCTCCAGGACGCTCTCTCGACCTGTAACCGGCTTCAGGACATCCTGGCCGAGAACATGATTGCCGGCCGGACCGGCAACGAGATCCTCGCCGCGTCACTGGCTCAGGCGAGGGGCGAGTCCATCAACGCAACGATCTACACCCACCCGATCGGTTTCCACGGGCATGCGGCCGGACCGTACATCGGGCTAGGTGATAACCAAGTCAGCGTGCCGGGCACCGGCGACTACCGTCTCTTTGACGATACCTGCTATTCGTTCGAGCTCAACATCCTGCGTAATGTACCCGAGTGGGGACAGGACGTAAGGCTCGCTCTGGAAACCGACGTCGCCTTCACCGGCGGTAAGATCCACTATCTGGGCGGCCGGCAGACCCGGCTGCTCCTAGTGCAGTAAACGATCCGGCGGGGTGGGGGAGTCGGCGAACTGCCGGTCTGTCCCACCCCGTATCTTTTCTTGGGGTGAGTTTGATGGCGATGTCCAGCCCAGTTACCGAAGGTTTGATTACCGGCGGGCGGCCGTCCGCTTTTGCGGGCAAAATCCTGCCTTTGCGGGAGCAGGGGCGCGTCACCAAAGGGTGGCTCATAGAACGTCTTGACACAGTGCTTCCCGAGCTTATGGCGCGTGAAGGGCTCGACATGTGGTTGGTTGTGGTCCGCGAGTACAATGAGGGACCGCTGGTGATGACCTTTTTGCCTTCACCGATGCTTACGGCCCGCCGGCGGACCATTCTGGTCTTCAACCGGCGCCCCGACGGCACCGTCGAGCGCCTTATTCTGGCCCGGCCGGGGCTCGAGATCTATGACATCTACCAGGATGAATGGAGGCGAGACAGTGAAAGCCAGTGGGACGCGTTGAGCCGGGTCGTCCGGGAACGCGATCCCAAGTCGATCGGCATCAACCGCTCCGAAGTCCACCAGTTCGCCGACGACCTGACCTACACCGAGCATCAACAACTGATGACTGCGCTTGGACCTGTCTACGCTCCTCGTACCCAATCGGCGGAGCGGCTCGTCGTGGGCTGGCTTGAGCGCCGGTTGCCGGTCGAGCTCGAGGCCTATCACGGTATCCAGCAGATTGCCTATGGCATTATCGCGGAGGCGTTTTCCTCCCGCGTGGTACACCCAGGGGTCACGACGACCGATGACGTGGTCTGGTGGATGCGCCAGCGCACGAATGACCTCGGGCTGAGTTGCTGGTTTCAGCCGAGTGTGAGCATACAGCGCCGGGGATGCACCCCGCAGACCCAGCTATCGACCGGGGCGTGGGGGAGGCGCGAAGCGCCCAAGGCCGGGAGCCTGGTCATCCAACAGGGCGACACGCTTCACTGCGATTATGGATTGCACTACCTGGGCCTGGCCACAGACACTCAGCAACAGGCATATGTCCTGCGCCATGGCGAAACCGACGCGCCCGACGGCCTTCAGGCCGCCATGGCTACGTGCAACCGGCTGCAGGATGTACTCGCGGAGAACATGGTCGCCGGCAAAACCGGCAACGAGATCCTGGCCGCGTCCCTGGCCCAGGCCAAGGCCGAGGGGATCAACGCCACGATCTACACCCATCCGATCGGCTACCACGGGCACGCTGCCGGCCCGTACATCGGACTATATGAAATGCAGACCGGTGTCCCGGGTACGGGGGACTACGAGCTGTTTGACGACACGTGCTATTCCTTTGAACTCAATATCCGCCAAGACATGCCGGAATGGGGACAGGAAATCCGGATCGCCCTGGAAACCGACGTCGCCTTCACCGGCGGCAAGGTGCATTACCTGGGCGGCCGGCAGACGCGACTTCATTTGGTGCAGTGACGTGGGCCAAGACAGCCTGAAGAGCTACGACGAGGTGGCCGGCGGGTTGGCGGCGCGAGGCGCTGGGCCGTCCGATTGGGAGGCCAAGATCCTGCCGCTGCGCGACCAGGCCAGAGTAACCAAGGGCTGGCTTGTTAACCGCTTGTCAACGATCCTGCCCGGACTGATGGCGCGGGAAGGCTTCGACATGTGGCTGATTGCCGTCCGCGAGTACAACGAGGGACCATTGGCAATGAGCCTTCTCCCATCACCGATGCTCACCGCCCGCAGGCGGACGATCCTGGTCTTCCACCGCCGTCAGGGCGGCGCTGTCGAGCGGCTGATCTTGGCTCGCCCCGGCCTTGATGTGTATGACGTTTACCGGGACGAATGGCGGCGGGACAGGGAGAACCAGTGGGAGGCGCTCCGCCGGGTAGTCAGCGAGCGCGAGCCCAAGGTTATCGGTATCAACTGCTCCGAGGTCCATCAGTTCGCAGATGACCTGACCTATACCGAACACCGGCAGTTGATGCAGGCGATAGGCCCGGAGTATGCCTCAAGGACAAAGTGGGCTGAGCGGTTGGCGGTCGGCTGGCTTGAGACGCGGTCCGAGGTCGAGGCCAGCGCCTACCCCGGCGTGCTCCAGATTGCGATCGGTATCGTGCGCGAGGGCCTGTCCGGCCGGGTGATCCACCCCGGGGTGACGACACGTGACGATGCCGCGTGGTGATCCGGCAGAGAACCGTGACCTTGGCCTTGATTGCTGGTTCATGCCGTATGTAAAGGCACAACGCAGAGGTGTGGCGGGAATGCTCTCGGGCCACGCTGTGATTCGCCAAGGCGACGCGCTGCACTGCGACTACGGGCTGCAGTACCTCGGGCTGTGCACAGATTCAAAGCAGCACGCCTATTGCCTGCTTCCAGGCGAGACTGATGCGCCCGCCGGGTTGACCCGCATTCTTGCAGCTGGACAGCGAGTGCAGGAACTGATCGCCGGGGCGATGGCAATCGGCAAGTCCGGCAACGACGTCCTCCGGCAGGCCCTGGCTTGTGCCAAAGCCGAAGGCATTACCGCCAAGATCTACGCGCACCCGGTAGGTTTCATGGACATGCCGCCGGGGCGTACGTCGGGCTCTCCGACATGCAGAGCGGGGTGCCGGGTACCGGCGACTACGACCTCCACGATTGGACTGCGTACTCCCTTGAACTCAGCGTCACTGGACCCGTGGCTGAGTGGGACGATCAAGTTGTGAGCCTGCCGGTTGAATCGGACGTGATGTTCATCGACGGCTCCGTGTACTATCTCCCCGGCCGGCAGGCCTCTTTCCATCTCGTGGTCTAGCACGGAAATCGGGCGGGGCACTCCGTGTGCCCCGCCTTTGCCCAGCTCTCCTGCAGGACTCCTCTCCATTTAGGCGAACCTAAACTCGGTCGGTAGCAGACCTATCACCGTAAGCCGGCCGTATACCGATATCCATCCGCCGAACCTTCGGAGCTCGGAAATCTCACGCGAGAGGTGTCTAGACTGACCCGGTATCGATGGTTGACGTTAGTTCTCGGTTTGGGCCTGGCTCTGGTAATTGCCTTCGCCCAGGTTGGGCTTTGTGGCCCAGCGTTCCGCGCTGCTTCCGGTGAGACCGAAGGCAGCCCAGAGGCCGACCGCAAGTATATGCGGGCAGAGGTAATCGAAGTCGGTCAGATCGTTGAGGAGGACCTCGGTTACGGGATGGTCATCTACACTCAGCCCGTGACACTGCGTGTGATTTCCGGAATGCATAAGGGGCTGATATTACACGTCAGCCACTCTAATCCCGGTGATCTGGCCTATCAGGTGCCTATCACCGCAGGCGGCGAGGTTCTCATCTCAGCCATCCCTGACGGCATGGAGCTTGGTGATGTCTATATAGAGGACGTGTCGCGGACGGGATACCTGTTGTGGCTGGCCGCAGCGTTCCTAGGTGTGCTGATTGTCGTCGGAGGCCGCAAGGGGCTCAGAGCGGCCATTACGCTGGCGGTCACGCTCGTCGCCATATACAAGATACTCCTCCCCTCCTTGCTGGCCGGCAAGAGCCCCATTCTCACGAGCGTCCTGGTGGCGGCCGGCGCCACAACGGTGACGCTGGTTGTGGTCAGTGGGTTCAAGGCCAAGACGCTGGCCGCCGTGATCGGCACAACCGGCGGAGTGATAGCGGCGGGACTCCTTGCGCAGTACGTGGGTACGCTAGCCCACCTAACGGGCCTCAGCTCCGACGAAGCGAACATGCTCCTCTATCTCCCGCAGGAAGTCCAACTGGATTTCCGGGGGCTGCTATTCGCAGGAATGCTGATCAGTGCCCTGGGCGCGATCATGGACGTCGGCATGTCCATCGCTTCGGCCGTCGACGAGGTCTGGCGGTCCAACCGCAGTCTGTCGCGCCGCCAGTTGTTTGCCTCGGGCATGAACGTCGGGCGCGATGTCATGGGCACGATGTCCAATACCTTAATCCTTGCCTACACCGGTGGATCAATCCCGCTGTTGCTCCTGTTCATGGCATACCAGACGCCCCTTATCCGCTTGGCAAATCTTGATGTCGTCGCCACCGAACTGGTGCGCGCGCTCACCGGCAGCATCGGGCTGGTGCTGGCGATACCGATCACGGCGCTTGCAGCCAGCATACTCAGCCGGTCTGCGCCTGCCCGCCAAGCGCACCAACCGCCAGCTTCTAGCCCGGAAAACGTGCAGCGCACGGTGTCTCACTCGTGTGCAGACCGGCCCGCCGGCTCATAGGATGTACCGGCCGGCAGCGGAGGCCGCTGCACAGCAGGGACTGCGGAGGAGGGCGCGGCATGGGCGACGGCGGACGTGAGTTCTACACCTTCCGGGGCTATACGCTCCAAAGCGCCGAACGCCCCGATTCGCTCACCGCCAGTATGGAGGACTATCTCGAGATGATCTGGCGGCTTTCGCAGGAGGATCACTACACCAGAGTGTTGGAGCTTGCGGCGGCCCTCCACGTACAGCCGCCTTCGGCCTCGCGGATGTTGCGCCGCCTGGCCGACGAGGGCCTCGTCAAGTTTGAACGGTATGGGATCATCACGCTGACCGGGCAGGGACGGACCATCGGGCAGTTCCTGCTGCAGCGGCACAACCTGCTTGAGCGGTTCCTCGGTTTCCTCGGCCTGGAGGACGTCCTTGAGGACGCGGAGCGCATCGAGCACAACATCTCCAACCAAGCGGTATCGGGGATCGCCGTGTTACTGGAGTTCTTCGCGGCGGACCCGGATGCATCGGCTGCCTGGCAGGCGTACCGAGAGGCCCACTCTCCGCAGGGGCATTTGCCGTAGCCCTGTTGGCGTCGGGGCTGTCGTCGTCGTTGCTCCTGACCAGCCGCCGGCAGATCATGGGGACCTTTACCAACACCAAGTGGACGCGCTACGCCGGTTGGGTTGTAGAGGCGCTGGCTGTTGCGCCCAACCTGACTTTGCTGTATATGGTGTTTTCGGGCTACGGTGTTTTCGGGCTACGGCCGGGAAGGTGAGACACGGGGTTGCCGGCGGCTGGCCCGGCGGCTGCGAGCTGCACCTTAGTCCTCTTCCGCCAAGAAACTCGCCACCACCCGCCGGTATTCGTCCCTATGTTGCAGGGCGGGGTGGTGGCCCCCGCCTTCGAACAGGTGAAACCGCCCCGCCGGGTAGGCCCTTCTGAGCGCTCTCCGCCAGCCCGTGCTGCCTGCCGTCTCATCCCTGGCCGTCAGGACCAGCACAGGGTTGGGCCAGGCCTGTGAAGCCACGCGCGGAGCGTACCGGCTGACGTAGTCGAGTTGCGAGCTGATCAGGCTCACGTAATCCCGGTGCGTGAACAACCGATCGTACACGTCATCGAACATCGCCTGCCACAAGGCCTTCGACTCGGCATCCCCGGCGAGCAGCACCAAAGCCCTCTTCCTGAATCCGGCCACGACCTTGGCGGAGTCCGCCCCACGCACCGACGCAAGGTGCAGGCGCAGCATCAGGGCGATAGCTTTGCCACCAGCAAGGCCTGTGCTGGAGAGGACCATCTTGCACACACGCCCCGGGAACCGTACCGCCGCAGCCTGCGCGAGGCACCCGCCCCACGACGACCCGGCCGCGTGGAACCTCTCCACCCCTTCCCGCTGAAGGACGGCATCAACCCCCGCAAAGTGTTCGTCGAGGCCGGGGCAGGGGGGTTGGGCGAGGGCGATCACCCGGTTGTGCTGGCCCAACGCCTCAATTACCGCGAACGAGTAGACCGGATGTTTGGCCCCGCCCGAGAAGAATACGACGGGCGGTGCACCGGTTGCGCCCGTCTCCTGCGGGGGATAGTCCAGATATGGCCAGGTGTAATCCCCGGCCCGGACTGCCTTGAGTTCAGCCTGGTCGACGAACGCGAACAACCGGTCTCTTAGGGCAGCAGTCACCCCGTTGTACCTTGCCTTGTCCAACTCGAACCGCATTTTGGTTCCCTCCTCGGCTATTCGCGGTAGATTCCGGAACGCAGCATGCGGGCAGCAAGGTCGAGCGCGTGGGTGACGTGGGTTTCCAGGGCAGTTGCGTCGCCGCTCATGCTCAAGGCATGCATCGCGCTTTGCCGCAGCCCGAGGTCGAGCAGTTCAAGGAAGGCGCGGATCTCGTTCTCCGGAAACCGGTACAGACTCCAATCCACGCCGTCATAGATGCGGTTGCCGGCGGCCGCCGAGACGCAGGCGCGTAGCTCGAGCACCCGCGGATAGACAGTCGAACGAACATCGAGAAGCGCGCGAAGGATGAGGCGATAGCGCGCTGGTTGGCGCCTGGCGTACACCATGTGGCTGCTCAACAGCTCCTGCGTTCGCGCGAGGAGGTCAGGGGAGCGATAGGTCTCGGGAGAGGCTTGGAGGCGGGCCAAATCCTGCAGGACGAGTTCGGCCAGGTAGAGGTAGACGTCTTCTTTGGATTCCGCGTATTTGAAGAAGCTTCCCTTGGCTATGCCGAGTTTTCCCACGATGCGGTTGGTTGACGCCGCTTCATAGCCGAACTCGGCGAACTCGTCTGTACACACGGCCAGAAAGCGCTCACGCTTGGCCGGGTCGATACTGAAGAAGGTCTTCTTCACACCTGACGGCCTCCTCCCGGGTCCCTGCGGCTGCGGTGGGCCGACCGGCCGGCCCTTGGTGACCACTTGGTCACCGCGCTCCCTCCCTAATGTGTCATAGCGTTGATCCGGAGTCAAGGGAGAGGAGTGCCTGGGGTAAAAGTGCCTGGGAGTCAATCCGCCTGGTTGCTGGCCTCTTGGCCGAGGCACTACTACCCGCGAGGAGAGTGGTGCCGATGTATCGTCAAGACCGTCATGACCGTCCTCCCGGGGGGCGAAGGGTAGCTGCCGGCCTCGCCGCCGGAATCCTCGGCAGCATTCCCGCGGCCTTGATCCTGTGGGGTGCATGGATGTTGCCGCTGCTTGGACTGGTCCTGACCCGTGTCAGCCTGTGGCGGGGGGTTACGTCTGTCGTAGCCGTGGGCGCTCTCGGTGGATATCACGGGCTGGCCGTGGGGGCGTTTCAGCTCCCCCTTGCCGCCTCAGCCTTGGCCGGGCTGGGATATGGGGTGCTCGTCTGGGTCGGGATGGCGCTGGTCCTGATCCCGGTGCTGTACGGAATGCCACCTTTCCCGGCGAGCCCGGCGGACCAGCTCCCGGCACTCGGAGCCTTCGGCGCTTACGGCATCACCATGGCCCTGCTCTACAGCGCGTTTGTGGGCCCTCAAGCGCTGCGGGCGGACCGGGGACTAAGACTCGGCCCTGACGCCTCGCGCCGCCGCAGCCGGCGTGTCGCCCTCGCGCTCTCCTTAGGCGTGGTGATCGTCTCGGGCATGACGGGAGTGGTCCTCCTGCGCGGCGCGCGGACGACTGACCCGGCGGCGCTTGTCCTGCCAGACGGTTACGAGGCGCAGGTCGTCGCCGAAGGTTTCACATATCCGACTTGCCTCGCCGTGTCAGGCGACGGGACGGTGTACGTGGGCGAGGCCGGTTACTCCTACGGCCCGAAGGCCACGGTCGCCCGGGTGATGGCGGTGACGCCGGACGGCGATGTTACTGAGGTTGCCCGCGGCTTCGACGGGCCGCTCAACGGGCTGGCCTTGCACGACGGGGAGTTGTACGTCTCGCACCGTGGTAGGGTAACGGCCATTCCAGGGGTGCCGGCGGCGGGGGCGGACGGTGAAGACGGGGCGGGCGGCGAGGGTGGCGAGGGTGGCGAGGGCAGGCGCGATGTCGTGCGCGGCCTCCCGTCGCTTGGGGACCACCAGAACAACGACATCGAGTTCGGACCTGACGGTCTGATGTACCTCGGCCAGGGCACAGCCACCAACGCCGGGGTGGTCGGTTGGGACAACTTCATCTACGCCTGGGCCGACCGTTACCAGGACTTCTGTGACGTTCCCTCGCGCGACTGGGTGCTGACGGGCGTCGAGTACCAGGATCTGGACCTGCGGACGCCCAACCCGGCCGACCATGTGACGACGGGCGCCTTCATGCCCTTCGGCGTAGGGGCGGGGGAGGGGACCAGGCTTAAGGCAGTGCCGTTGGCTGGCGGGACGGTGCTGCAGATTGACCCCGCGACGGGCGAAACCCGCGTCTTCGCCGACGGCCTCCGCAACCCATACGGGCTGGCCTTCGGCCGTGACGGGGCGTTGTACGCCACGAACCTCGGCTACGACGACCGCGGCGTCCGCGCCGTCAAGGGCAGCCCCGACTGGGTCGTCCAGGTCCGCGAAGGGGCCTGGTACGGGTGGCCGGACTACGCGGGGGCCAGGCCGCTGTCGGACCCGGTGTTTGCGTCGCGGCGCAGCCCGGCCGTCAGCCCGCTGATCGCCTCGCCGCCGGCAGTCGAGGCGCCGCTGGCCGAACTACCGGCCCATTCATCTCCGATGCACCTGGACGTATCGCCGGGCGGGGAGTTCGGTGATCCGGGCGGGTTGTACGTGCCGGTGTTCGGGGATGCTGACCCGGTTGTCGAAGACCTGTCGCAGCCGGTCGCGACGGGCATCCTGCGCGTTGACCCGGTCAGCGGCGAGGCGCGACCCTTCCTCCTCAACCGCGAGGGGCAGCGGGCGGCCAGGTACGGAGAGGGCATCAAGCGGGCAATCGCATGCCAGTTCGCCCGGGACGGCAGCGCGCTTTACGTACTGGACTTCGGCCAGCTCGAAACCACCGACCTCGCCCCTAACGCCATCCCACGTACCGGGGTGCTGTGGCGCATCGTGTTTCGGGGCGCGGGGCCGTAAGCGCGGCGCGCTCGCTGATGCTGCGGCTGCGGGGTGGTTCATCGGGATCCAGGTTTCCGTGGAATATGTGCTTTGTGAGTACGTGTCTCGTGGAATGCGGTCGCCTCGGGTCCTTTACGGGCCTTCATGGTCGGTTAGGGTCCGCATTCTGAGAAATGTGGTCTCAGAGCGCACACGTTTTTCAGAAACCAGGTCGCTCCACAGCCACGTGCCCGCCGGTCGCGCCCTCAGGCTCAGGGGTGCGGGTGACAGCCTTACTCAATGCTCCAGATCGCCCGCATCTCCGCCGAGCGCTCCAAAAGCCCCTCAAGCGTGCCACAGTCATCGACGCGGCCGTCCTTCAGCACCAGGATCCTATCCGCTCGCCGCAAGGCCGCCCGGCGGTGGGACACGACGAGGCAGGTCAGCCCAGGCTCGGCAAACAGGCGGGACCAGATGGCTGCCTCGGTGTTGACGTCAACGGCGCTGGACAGGTCGTCGACCACGAGCATTTCCGCCCGCCGCAGGAACATCCTCGCTGCGGCGACGCGGTGCTGCTGTCCGCCGGACAGCTTCAGGCCTCTGGCGCCGACCACCGTATCCAGGCCCGTCGGCATGCTCTCCAGATCCTCCTCAAAGCACGCGAGGTACAGGGCCTGCTGCAGATCATCTTCCGCAGGCCACCCCAACAACACGTTGGCCTTAAGCGAGTCGCTGAACAGCGACGGCACCTGCGGCGTGTAGGCTGTGCGCGGCGGGCCGAAGAACGTCCGCGGGTCGTCGACCTCGCGCCCGTTCCAGCGGATTGCGCCGCTCACTCGCGGCAACAGGCCAAGCAGCCCTCGCAGGAAGGTCGTCTTGCCCGAACCGATTCGCCCCGTAACGACTACGAACTCCCCGCGCCGGACCGTGAGGCTCACGTCCTGAATACCCTTGTCCGAGTGCCGGTAGGTGCAGGTCAACCCCTCAACGGCGAGGGTATCGAGCCGGTCGGCCGGGTCCAACGCCGGTAGCGCGATCGCAGGCGTGGGCCCGTCGATGTACACCGGGTTGTGCTCGACAAGCCGCGCAGCCGGAGACCCCGCGAGCATTTCGCGAAGCCGCCCGAACGCGACGCTCGTCTGCCGGAGCACCACCAGCATGCGGCCGAAGAATGCCGTGAAATCGGTCACATACCCGAGGTAGTAGGCGAACAGCGAGAAGTCGCCGACGGTGAATTCCCCGCGCGACATGCTGCCCGCCGCGAGTAGCAGGATCAACCCCGTCCCAATGCTCACGGTATTGTGGTAGACGGCATCAAGCAACTCCGATGCGAGCCTATCGCGAAGCTGGAATATACGCCTGCGCTCATTGAGCCTGCGCACGTGATCTGTGACGCGCTCCTCGGCCACGGCGAGCTTTACCGCCTGGACGGCCGAGAACACCTCGCCCATCGCTCCAACCGCCGCCGCCGCCGCCTCCCGGCTGGCCTTGCGGTACTGGTACACGCGCTGGGAAACCAGCCGCGACAGCCCCGCCACAGCGATCATCGGGACGAAGACCAGCAGCGCGATGCGTGCGTTGATGCCGAACAGGATGACCACCGAGAAGCCCGCGAACAGCCCCATGCCGACGATGTCCAGAAACCAGCTCAAAGCGTGTTCGACCTGGTGTGTGTCGTCCCGGAACCGGCTGATCGCCTCGCCGACCGTATCGTCGAGGGCGGCAGCGCCGGGGCGCTCAAGCACGCGCTCAAAGACGTTGGCGATCAGGAGCGACCGCATCAGGAAACGATGGCGGATGTCCGCCAGCGCCCCGCCGAGCATGAAGAAAAGGCGGCCGACGGCGAACCCGATCGACACCGCAACCAACGCGGCCACGCCAAAACCGGTCCTGCCCTGGCCGACCAGTGTGTCGAAGTATTCGCGGACCACCAGTCCGGTGCCAAGCGGAGCGACGGCCACGCCGATCCACATCAGCATATTGACGGTGTAGAGCAGTGGCCGGTAGACGATCATCCGCCAGAGATATGCCGGAACGCTCATGCCAGATGCTCCTCCAAGCCGACCCGCAACAAGGTGGAGAACACCGAATCCGGGCGTTCCATCAAAGCGGTCCGCTCGCCGTACTCGGTGATCTGCCCGTGGCTGAGGATCAAGATATCGTCCGCCCGCATCACCGTGGCCAGGCGGTGCGCGATGATGATCACCGTGCGCCCCGCCACCAGACGGTCGAGCGCGCGCTCGAGCAGCCGCTCAGTTGCGGGGTCCAGGCGCGATGAAGCTTCGTCGAGAACGATCACGCCGGGGTTGCGCAGGAACAGCCGTGCCAATCCCAGCAACTGCGCCTCGCCCGCGGACAGCCCCTGACCGGCGCCACCGATGACCGTATCCATCTGCCCGGGCAGGCTGCGGCACCACTCCGCGAGGCCCAGTTCCTCGAGGACCGCCCAGAGGGCCCTGTCGTCGGCGTCCGTGGCAAAGAAGGTCAGGTTGTCGCGCACGGTCCCGCTTAGCAGCTCAACTTCCTGGCTGACCATGCCGATCAGGTCGCGCAGCTCCGCCAGCCGGTAGTCTGTCGTCGGTACCCCCCCGACCAGAACCCGGCCGCGCGACGGATCGTAGAGGCGCAGAAGCAGCCGGGCGATGGTCGTCTTGCCGCTGCCCGTCCGGCCCAGAAGGCCGAGGACCCTGCCCGGGGCAAGCCGGAAGTCAATGCTCTTTAGAGCAGCGTCGGAGTCGCTGTCATAGCTGAAACCAACGTCCTCGAAGGCTATCTCCGGCGCCCGCCGACGAAGCGGTACGTCCACCGCAGCTGCCTCCTCTTGCGCGGTAACCGCAGCACCGGCCCCCGGTCCGTCGAGCACGGTGGGTTTGGTTTGCAGGAGCCGTTGGATCCGGACGATGCCCGCGCTCGCCCGCTGCAGGTTCTGCATCTGGGTGCGGATCTGCTCGATCGGCCGCCGCAACAACTGCGTGTAATGAAACAGCAGGTAGACCGACCCGATAGTGGCCTCGCCGCGGCCATAGAGATAGGCGCCGAGGCCGAATGATAGCGCCGCGCCGAGCGCGAACACGAACGTCGAAGTCATCCACAGGACCATGCCGGCGAGCTCTGCGCGCCTGGCCATTGGATACCAGGAGCGGAACATGTCGTGCAGTTTGTGGAACACCGCCCGCCCTGCGCCCACGCCCTGGATATCCTCGGTCCCGGAGAGGTGCTCGCCCAGAAAGCCGAAAAACCGCGCGCTGTAACCGCGAACGGCCTCCCAGAATGGAACCGCGATGTTGCGCACAGCGAACAGCACGACTAGCGCGAACAGGCCGAACAAGGTCATCGCGACGCCGGCCCGGACATCCTCGAAAAACAACACGGCCAGGATACCGATCAGTAGGGCGATGTTGGCGATCAGCCCAACGACGAACTGCGAGAAAAACTCCGCCAGCAACTGGACATCGCCGTCGGTCCGCTCGATCAACTCGCCCGGCCGGTTGGCGCGCCAGAAGGCCATGTCGAGCCCGAGACACCATGCGACCAGGTCGCCGCGCAACTCGTTGGTTGCCCGGAGCCCGATGTCTTCTCCCAGGTACCTACCTCCCGCCGCCGCGAGTTGCTGGAATAGCGCAACTACGATGAACAGCCCTGCCAGCCGGATCAGGCGCGCCTGACTTGTCCCCGCGGTCGCCCCGTCAATGAAACCGCGCAGCAACTGCGGGCTGACAAGCTGCAGACAGATGCCGACGCCCAGCACGCACGTCAGCAGCACTACCTTGCCGCGCAGCGGGCCGAGGTAGCGTCTCAGCAGATTGAGGTAGCTTCGCAGGGGGACCTTCAGCGCTGTCAACTCCAAGCTGTTCGTTGCGGCGGATGCACAACCGGCGGCGGATGCCCAATCGGCGACGCCTGTGCAAGATGCCTTACCTAACCTCCAAGCAACAACCGTGCCACGGTGCCTCACGACATCCTACCATCAACTGGCAAGGAGGTCGAGGGTCCTGTACGATAACTCTCGGCACATTTCTTGCGGTGTCGGTGAGCATCAGTACCTGTTACCGGGAGTGACCCAGTTGGTTCAGGAAGCCCCAAGGCACGGCAGAGTCCCGGTTCATCCTGACTTTGCCGTGGAAACCGAGTACCTCAAGCGCACCGTAGAACTCATCGACAAGCGCATCGCCGAGCTCAGCAGGCTCCAGCTGACGCGCAAGGACTGGACCAAGGAGGCGGCCCGGCGGATGCGCCGCGCCGCGCCCAGGCGCATGGAGAGCGCACGCTCGAGCCGTACTTTGCTGGGCAGGTCGAACTGCACCCGGCCGACCGGGCAGGCACGGAAAACCTGCCGCATCGGCAGGGCAGCGGGACCGGGTGTAACCGATTGGCGGGCACCGGTGGCCAGTCTCTTCTATGCTCGCGGCCGCAGCAGCTATGAAGCGCCGGAAGGCACGGTTTCCGGGTTGGTGCGGTTACGGCGGCACTACCGGATCGAACGCTCGGAGTTGCTGGAGATATTTGACGCCCAGGTGGCCGACGGTATCCTGGACGCGTTCGCATCTGATGCCGATGCCAGCCTGCGGGGCGACCCCGATGTGGATGCATACCTGGTCCGCCAACTGGGCCGCAGCGCCGGCCGCCAGATCCGCGACATCGTCGCGACCATCAATCCGAACAGGACCGCGTCCTCCGTGAGCCACCGGGTCGTCGTTCTGCAGGGCGTCGCGGGGAGCGGGAAAGACCGCAGTGGCCCTGCACCGGGTTGCGTACCTGCTGTACACATATGCCGACCGCATCCAGGCCAAAAAACGTGCTCGTCCTTTTTCCCAACCGTCTGCTCCTCCGGTACGTCCAGCGCCTCTGCCACGAGCCTCGGGGTGGAAGGGGTCGACCAGAAGACCATTCGTGAATGGCAAATACGGTTAACACCGACCTCAGCCGCAACGCGGGTTTGCCGTGTCAGCCCCGGCTCCCTGTTACGAATTCGTGCATTCCAGAGGGGCCGCGCAAACCCTCACCGCCTGGGCCGTCGGCGATGCAGACGGCCGTAACCCAGGTCCGGCCGCGGCATCGGGCGCGGAACGGCGACCTGCCGGCAGGGCTGTTGGCCTTTTCGGCCTGGCTGAACTTTCCTCACGGCGCCGGACGGGGCCGCGAGGCACGGAGCCGGTTCGGGGCGGTCCTTGCCGCCTGGGCCGCCCGGCTACGCACCGGCAGGTTCTCCGGGAAGACCTCTCCGCGATGTGTTTCTTGGCCGAGCGCCTCGGCAGGTACAGCGAGGGGCTGCGATACGACCACATCGTGGTCGACGAGGCCCAGGATCTTGACCCGCTGTTCTGCTACGTGCTGGCGCGCCGGTGCAGGCACCCGTCCCTGACTCTGGTCGGCGACCTTGCGCAGTCGGGGTGGGCAAGGATGCAGCCCACGTCGTGGGAAGCGATCACCGGGACGGCCTTCAGACCCGGGCAGACCGCCCAGCACTCGTTCCACACCAACTATCGCTCCAGCCGCCAGATTGTGGAGTTCTCGCGGGGGATTCTCGAGCGGGGCGGTTACCGCTCAGGACTTCCCGAGGCGGTGCCGCGCGATTCCACGCCCGTGGGAGTCATCCGGTGCCAGGACCCGGCCGGGGTCAAGCCGGCGCTTGAGGAGATAGCGGCTGCACTTGCCGACCGCCACGGCTCGGTACTGATTGTTACCGCGGATCAGGCGGAAGCGCACCGGGTGCTGGAGTGGGTTGCCCCGCTGGGATATGCCGGTCCCGACGCAAGCGGTCCATCCCACGCCGCCGGCGCCCGCGAGACGGACGCCGACCGCCGGATGAAGGTCGTAGCCCCGCTGAGCGCCGTCAGGGGTATGGAATACGACGCCGTCGTGCTCTTCGACCCCGGCCACCAGGCCTACCGGGAGACCGGCGCCGGCCCCCGACGCCTCTACACCGCAGCTACCAGAGCCCTGCATGAGCTGCATATACTCCATGCCGGTGACCCGGGCCCGTATCTGCCGGTGTGAACGGCAGACCTCGATGCCTGCCGCTACCAAGGACCTGCCGGCAAATGTCAGGGATTACCACTCCCTGACCTGGAAACCTATCAGGTCTCCCGCTCGTCTATAGCCACGGTCGCGACGCCAGTGGCGTTCCGCGTTCCGATCCCAACGAGACGGAGGTATTGACGACGACTATGCGACGCCTGTTACACACCATACTCGCAATCTCGCTCGCCCTGACGTTGGTTGCCCCGGCCCTTCCGGCCGCAGCCGCGCCCGCGTTCACCGACATGGCCGGCCATTGGGCCGGACAATGGGTCGAGCCCTGGGCATCCCTCGGCCTGATCAACGGGTATCCCGACGGTACATTCGGGCCCGGGCGACCGATAACCAGGGCCGAGATGTGCGCCCTGATCAACCGCGCCCTCGGCCTTGACGGATCGTCGGTCGAATTGGATGGTACGATACCGGGTTCAGGCGGCGCCTGGTACGAGCAGACCATCGCCGTCGCCCTCGCCGCGGGATACGTTGAGCCGCGCTCAGATGGCCTGGTACAGCCCGATGCAGCCCTTTCACGTCAGGAACTGGCGACGCTGATCGCCCTTGCGCTCAAGCTGGAGACTTTCGGGACTATCGGGGCACTGAGCAGGTTCGGAGACGAGAGCGCGGTCGAAGAGCAGTACCGGTCCGCCGTTGCCGCGATGGTCGATCTCGGCCACCTGCGCGGCTTCGAAGACGGAACCCTCCGCCCCGCCCAGACCACCACGCGCGCGGAAGCCCTAGCCCTGCTGGCGCGTACGCTTGGAGCTCTTTACAGGACCGCCGGCGAGTTTGGCCCGGCGGCGGGAGACCCGGAGTTTCTCCCCGGCAGCGCCGTGGTGGCGGCTCCTGGAGTGACGCTCCGCAATGTGGTCATCCCCGGCGACCTCTACGTCACTGCGGCGGCGCTCGGCGGCGTAACACGTCTGACCGGCGTAGCCGTAATCGGAACGCTCTATGTATCCGGCGGTTCTCAGGTCGCGATTGACGGCTCGCGCGTCGCGCGCCTGGTGATCGATCGTGGTTTGCCCGTTGCTGTCCAGACCACGGGCGAATCCTATGTCAGCAGGACCATCATCCGCTCCGACGCCGTACTCAGCGAATCGGAATTGACGACGGATGGTTTCGTCGAGGTGGTCGTTGCGGCCCCCGGCGGTATCGACGTGTCTTTGGACGGAATTTATGACAAGGTGCGGATCGGCGCTCCCGATAGCGCCCTCAATCTCTCCGGCGGTACGATCGGTGAGCTGACGGTACTGGCAGAGCAAGCTGCCATCGACCTCGCCGAAGGCACCGAAGCGGGCTCCCTGTTCCTCCACGGGCGTACGGTCGTGACCGGCGCCGGCAGTGTTGCTTCGGTGGCGGCGTTCGCGGCAGGGGTAGACCTTGGCGTCGAGCCGGGTAGGCTGACGGTTTCCCCGGGCGTTGTCACGATGGTCAGGGGTAAGGCCTACACCGGAGAACTGATCGCCCGGCGGGAATACACCTTCGCGGAAGACGAGGCCGGATGGGCCGGCGGATTCTGCGACTATCCCGTTGAGACCGATCCGGCCGAGTGGGGGCTGGAGTTTGGGCACGCTGACCTGCCGGAGGAGATCGGTCCGGGCAAGGGGCTCCTGATCGCCGGCAACAACCACAGCGACGACTTGTTCATGTTCCTCGCGCGCCGGTTGGGCACGGCAGAAGGGCTGATGCCGGACACGGCTTACACAGTCGAAGTCGAGTTTGATCTGGGCACGGACGCCCCGGCGGGAGCCGTGGGGATCGGTGGCGCGCCCGGTGAGTCGGTCCACGTCAAGGTCGGCGCTGCCGGCGAACAGCCGCGGCCGGTCGAGGATGACAACGGGTACTGGCGGCTCAGCGTCGACAAGGGCTCGCAGAACGACGAAGGCCGCAATGCGGTCCTGGTCGGCGACGTGGCCAAGGCAGGCGCGGAGTTCGATGGCTACGAACTCAAAACTGAGCAACGCCGGCCGGCCGCTGAGGTGGCGACGGCCGACGCCGAGCAATCTCTGGGTCTTTGTAGGGACGGATTCGGGCTTCAAGAGGGTAATACCGCTCTCTACTACACCCGGATCCCAGGTCACGCTCAGCGTGACACAGGCCGAATAGGCCCCAGCCCACGGTGGAAATCTGCTGGAGAAGAGGGCGCCACCGTTCGCGGCGAAAGCGCCATGATAGTTCGTCGGCCTCCTGCCGTCCTCGAAGGCTCAGCTACCCGAGGCAGGAGCTGAAGTCGGCGGTACGCTCTGCCAGAGCTTGCCCGACGTGCCGGAGACGCCCCCCGCAAGCAGCATCCTGAGCAAGGGCGGCCTCGGGGCGTAGCCGTCTTCAACAAGGCGAAGCCGTGTGGATTACCTCCGTAGCACGGGATCTTGAGGTGGGTTGCTCCTGCCGCCGCCGCCGCTCTCGCACGCCGCAGTCAGGGCAAGACATGCAGTGACCCATCCGGTCATGATCCAGACCAGGGCGTCCGTGGGCCCGCCGGACGTCCATCTCGGGGCTGCGCAGTTCCTTCAGGTACGGGACGGCATAGCCGGCCGAAGCCCCTCCGAATCCAATGCCACCAGCGTTTCACCAGTGCCGCTGTCCGGCACGGCACTCAGTTCATTGCCGTGGTCGGAGCCCCGGTTCGACAAGTCCGGCAAGCCGGCGGCTTTCGGCCGTAAGGCGATGGCAGCGCTCGCCGGCTCGAGTTCCATAAAGGAAAAGACCGGTAGCAGCGAGTCTCCTCATGACCTGAGGACGGCGCGCCTGGCGCTGCATCCGCACCAGCAACCGCGGTTCACCGCGGGAGCCGCCGCCGTAGCCGCTCCCGCCCCGATGCCCTTGCCGACCAGCAGGCGGAGGCCGGCGGCACGATACCCGCGCCGTTCGTACAGCCGGACGTTGTCCAGGGATCGAGGTTTCCAGTCCGATTGTGGTTGCGCCAGGGCGGCGGATCCGGTTCCTGAACGTATCCAGCAGCGCCGTGCCGATGCCGCGGCCCATCAGGTCCGGGGCGACGCCCACCGGGCCGATCCAGGTCGTCGCGCCCCACCGGTGCCCGATGGTGTCCGCGACCCTGCCGCCGCCGTATTCGGCGAAGGCGAGGCACAGGTCGGGCGCCATCCGCCGGAAGTGGTCAGCCCTGCGCTATGGCGGGGGTATGCCAAGGGCGTGCGGCCCGCGCACCGCTGCGTGCGAGAACGCATCCTGGTCCACCTTTGCGACAGCCACAAGGTCGGCGGCCTGCATTTCCGGATATCCAATCTGTGCACTCCGTTCGCATCCTCCACAACAACACGGCCTTCTACCGCCACGCGGGCCGGTTTCGCCTTCCGGCAGGAGTTTGGACAGCCTATGGCGATATAACGTGCGAGGAGGCGATTGCGGTGATTCCACTCGTGTTAAGTTGCCACCCCTCCGATGCGGCCGCCGGGCGGGGCGCTTTTGCGGCTGCGGAACTTGAGCGGGCAGGTCTCTCCGTACGCCTTGACGCCCGGCCGATGGATGTCGCGGCGCGCTTCTGGCCGCCCCTCAAGTCGATGATCAGTAACAAACTGCGTGCGCAGGCCTGGGCGGCCTTGATCACGGATACCGTCAGCCTGGATAACGTGGCCGTGGAAACCCTGGGCTACGCCGCTTCAGGGGCCAAGGGGACGAGAGGGCAGGAGTTTGCCTTGATCGCATTACGGCCGGGGTCAGCCGCGGTGGCCATGCCGGGGGCGTTCGCGGCCATGCAGCAGATTGCGATGGGCGAGCCAACCTGGGCTCGGTCAGTGCGCGGGCTCGCGGAGGGGCGGGGCCTGGCGCGCGGGCAGGGGACGGGGCTCGGGGGGAGTATCGGCGAGCCGTATTCGATCACCTTGCATCACCGGGTGCCCTCGGGCGGGCGGAGCGTGTCGGCCATCGAACTCCGTCCATTGACATCCTCCTGGCTGCAGTTCTTCGTGGCCGTGCCGTGGTCCGAAGTGGGGCAGGCGCAGTTGCGCCTGGTCCATGGCTTGCGCGGTACCCTGCCCGAGCCGCATTGCGAACCGGCGGAGGCAGCCTCGCCGCAGCCGGAGAGGGAAGGCGAATGGGCTGTTCTTCGTGGCCCAGAGCCCGCCAGCCGCCGCGAAAGCTACTTCCTGTTCTGCGACGCTATACCAACGACGGTGCGCTTTGGTGTGCCGGACGGGCATCTACAGTACACCGTAAGACTGAGGCCGGTCTAGACGGTCTGCCCCTGACCGTCGGATTCGCCCGCGGCTGCAGATGTGGCTGCAGCCACCATCTGCCCGCCCAACGCGGCGTGGCGGCGGACGGCGATACGCTTTTTCCACCGGCCGGTCAAGTAGTAGACGTAGTTGAGCGACAGGGAAATCATCGGGGTAATCGCGCTCGACAGCCAGATCCCGCGGCTCCCGAGCCCGAGGGTGCCGGACATATAGCTGGCCAGGGGAACCCGCACCAGCCACAGTGTCGACACCGTGATGATCATGGTCGGCAGGGTGTCGCCGGCGCCGCGCAGCACGCCGGTCAGCACGAACGACAGCGCGAACGGCACGTAGGTCCAGCCGACGATGCGCAGGTACATGATTCCTTCGCGTAGCACCTCGGGTTCCTGAGTGAAGAGGCTCAGGACCATTGCCGGCATAAGCAGTGCTATCGCTGCCAGGACGCCTGTGACCAATACAGTGACCATCCAGGCGGACTTGACGATTCCCCGGACGCGCTCGTCCTTGCCGGCGCCAAGGTTTTGACCGACCATGGCGCTTACGGCCATGCCGACGGACATCGCCGGCATGTGTGCAAACTGGTCCAACCTGGCGGCTGCGCCGAAGGCCGCGACGACATTGGGCCCGAAACGGTTGATGATCGAGGTGATCGTGAGCATCCCCATCGACATCACGAACTGCTGCGTTCCCGCTGGCAGTCCGATGCTGAACGTGAGTCTGGTCAGCTTTCCGTCGAACTCCCACCACTTGGACCCGGGCTCCCCGAGTAGTGACCCGGTACGGCGGGTGAGGTTGCGCAGGACGAGGACTGCGGAAACGGCCTGTGCGATGACCGT
Organism: Bacillota bacterium; assembly: GCA_040766985.1. Classification (GTDB taxonomy): domain Bacteria; phylum Bacillota; class Sulfobacillia; order JAUYEG01; family JAUYEG01; genus JAXGPL01. The sequence continues at coordinate 23,413 of JAXGPL010000013.1, read as the reverse complement.
AGCCAACGCCGCGCCCGCGATGCCCATCTGGGGGAAGGGGCCAACCCCGATGATCAGCAAGGGATCGAGCACCATGTTAATGGCGGTAGCTACCGCGAGATAGCGAAGCGGCGTCTGGGAGTCGCCCAGACCGCGCAGTATCGCGCTGCCTGAGTTGTAGAGAAACGTCAGGATCAAACCGGAGAGAAAAATGCCAAGGTATGACGCAGCGTTGGGCAGGATCTCCGACGGCGTGCCGATCATGCGCAGAACCGGGACCCGTACAAGGACACCGATCGCGCTGACTCCGAGAGCGAGCAGGCACAACAGGCGGATCGAGTTGGAGATGGTACGGCGCACCCCGTGCTCGTCGTCGGCGCCTCTGAACTGCGAGACCAACGTCGTAGTCGCCATGGTCAGGCCCATCAATAGGGCCAGGAGGGCCATGATGATTGGGAAGCTCACGGCCACCGCGCCGAGCGCGTGGGAGCCCAGGTAGCGTCCGACCCAGATGGCGTCGACCGTGTTGTAAAGGGCTTGGAGCACGTTGCCCATCAACATCGGCCACGAGAACGCAATCAGGTGGCCCATAATATTGCCTTGCGTAAAGTCGCGCATCGCTGACCGCTTCTGCATCCCAAGACCCCGCTATACAAGTAGTTGATTTGCCCCAGATAGCTCTAGTCATTCTAGGCCCAAAGAGCCACGCGGTCAATGCACTTGGCAGCCAGAACATTTCACATCCCAAACAGTGCCGCAAACGCGGCCGGCAGCACCGTAACGATGCTGATCAACCGGACGACGTGAAGAAGGGTGACGTGAACCGGGTTTCCTCCAAGGTCCTCAGCCACGGCGCTGATGTTCGTCAACCCACCCGCGCAGGTCGACAGGACACAGGTCGCCGGCTCCCAACCGGTCAGACGATGGACGAGGACCGAAAGCAAGAAACCGTTGAACAGCAGCGCCCCGGTCAGCAAAACGATCGGCACGATCATCGTGCCGAATGACCTGATCATCTCCGCTGTAAAGCTCATCCCGATCATCCCGCCGAGGCCGACCTGCGCAACCGCGCGGGCGTCGGACGGGAGGTTGGCACATCTGACGCCGAAGAGCCGCGCTGCTCCGACTGCCAGCATCGAGCCGACCAGGCCGCCCGACGGAAACCCGACCGCCTCAAGCATCCAGCCTCCCGCCACCGCAAGCGCAAACGTGCGCAGATACAGGGCGATGCCGCCGGTGGCGGACCTTTCGGGCGCGGCGGCGGGGCCGGGCCGGTCATGTGCGTGCACAGGCGCCAAGCCCAAGGTATCTCGCTGCTCAGGCACCGTGGAATGGTGCTCCACCGCGGCAGCCTGCCCGCGGGCAACCGTCCCGCGTCGCGAAAGGCGCTCGAGCAGCGGGTAGAGCTTGGGCCCGAGCACCGGCACGCCGATCAGCACCAGTGTGACGCGAAAGAACTGCAGCAAAGCGACGCTCGGAGCGTCTGCCCCGAAGTTGAGGGCCAAGAGGCCCATCTCCGAGATACCGCCCGGGGTAGACCCCAACAGCGCGGTCTTGAGGTCCAGGGGCGTTGCGCCATACAGCATCAAGCCGACTCCGAACGCAGTGACCAGCCACCAGGCGCTGACGAGGACGGCCACAGGGACCATCCCGCGCAGCTGCCGCCGCGTGTCCGGGGAGACCCGCAGGCCGATGAACAGGCCGACGACGACCTGCAGGATCGCCTTGAAGGCAGCCGGAAGCGGGCCCGGACCGATGCCGTAGATCCCGAATACACCGACGGCCAGCATCGATCCCAGAATGGGCGCGCCTGGCAGCTTGAGCCGGTTGAACGCCAGCCAGCCCGGAATACCGATTGCGAACAGGACCAACAGCGATAGTAGTTCCGGCAAGAATAACCCCCCGCGATCCGGATGTGCCGGCGGCGCATGCGCGCCGGTTTCGAGATAACGTGTTATCTTCGCAGCCCAGAGAATCTTTCCTGCACCGAAATGTCGTGGGGGCAGGGATGTCCGCGTCCTCGGGCGAACGCGTGTCGGCGGAGCAGGATGGCAGGTAACACTGGGGTGGGGAGGCGTGGGGCGTGGCCCAACCGTACATCGAGGTGGCCGGGGGCGTCCGGCTGCAAGGCGCCGTCCGGATCAGCGGCTCAAAGTACTCGTCGCTTGCGGCAATCCCGGCGACCATCCTGGCGGCGGGTAGTTCGACTCTGCACAACGTACCCGATACCGCTGATGTCGCGCGCTACCTCCGGATACTGGAGCGGCTCGGGCCCGTGTCACGCGGGGCGAGCCGGGCGTGTTGGAGATCGACACAAGCGATGTCGTCTGTAGTCCCTGCCCGTATCGCGAGGCAATCCGGTTCAGGGCTTCATATTACCTTCTGGGCGCAATGCTGGGCAGGTTCGGCGAAGCGGAGGTCCCGCTGCCGGGCGGCGACGAAATCGGACCTCGCCCGATCGACCAGCATCTCAAGGGCTTTCGTGCTTTGGGTGCGGAGGTCACCTCGAACACGGACTCCTTCGCGCGAGGGCGCCGGCAGGGGGACTCAGGCGCGACGATCTTCTTCGACGTCGAGAGCGTGGGGGCGACGCTCAACGTCATGCTCGCGGCCGCTACCGCCCGCGGCGATACGGAGATTCGCAACGCCTATCGCGCCCCCTTCATCGTTGACGTGGCCAACCTGCTCAGCGCCATGGGCGCGCGTCAGAGGCGCCGGCACCAGCGTCCTGCGCATTCGAGGCACCCCTGACGTGCATGGTGCTGCACACAGCCTGATCTTCGACCAGACCGAAGCAGCGACGTTCATGGTTGCCGGGTGCGCGACGCGCGGCTCTGTAACGGTCACCGATGTGATCCCGGACCATCTTGAAGCGATGAGCGCGAAGCTGCGCGAAGCGGGCGCCGATGTGAAGACTAACGGTGACGAGGTCGAGGTGTCGGCCGGCTCGCGGCTACGTCCGATCGAGGTGACGACGCTGCCCCATCCGGGCTTCTACACCGACTTTCAGCAGCCGATGACCGCGCTCTTGACGACCGCGGCGGGGACGAGCACGGTTACGGAAACCGTCTGGGAAGAGCGCTTCCGGTTCGTCGAAGAACTCAACCGCATGGGCGCCCGCATTTCGGTCCACGGGCGCACGGCAATTATCGAAGGGGTCAACGAGTTGACCGGGGCGATCGTCAGGGCGACCGACATCCGGGCCGGAGCAGCGTTGGTTGTCGCCGGCCTGATGGCGCGCGGCACGACACAGATCCAGAAGCCCTACCATATCCAGCGCGGCTACGAAAACCTCGTCGCCAAACTTGCGGGGCTGGGCGCGGTGATCCGCTGGTGCGGCCCCGGGCCCGGCGCCGAGCCGGAGGAAATCTCGTCGTGAAATCGCAGTCGTCCTCGGCACGCGGCCCGAAATCACCAAGCTCGCTCCAGTGATCTGGGCCTTGGAGCAGCACTCCGTGCCGTACGCCCTGATCCATACCGGACAGCACTACAGCTACGAGATGGACCGTGTGTTTTTTGAAACCCTCGGCCTTCCCGAGCCGACCCTCAATCTCCACGCGGGCGAGGCCGGCGCCAGGCACGGTGCCCAAACAGGCCTGATGCTTCAGCGCGTCGAGGCGGCCTTCCTCGACCTCGGCATCGACCGCGCCATCGTCCACGGCGATACCAACAGCACGCTGGCCGGCGCGCTCGTCGCAGCCAAGCTCAATCTACCGGTCGGCCACGTCGAGGCGGGGCTGCGCAGCTTTGACCGGACGATGCCCGAGGAGGTCAACCGGGTCGTTACGGACCACGTTGCGACGCACCTCTTTGCCCCGACTGAAGTCGCCCGGGCCAATCTTGAGCGGGAAGGTGTCGTCGCAGGTGTTGAGATCACGGGCAATACCATCGTCGATACGGTCTTCCGGCTACGGGGGCGGTTTGAGGAAGGCGCAACGATCAGAAGGCTTGGCCTGGAGAGCAAGCGCTTTATGTACCTGACGCTCCACCGCCAGGAAAACACCGATGAGCCGGAACGGCTCCGCGAGATCCTCGCGGGCCTTCGGCGGACGGCTGCCGAAACCAGGCTGCCCCTGATTTTCTCCATGCACTACCGCACCAAGACGCGGCTTGAGGCATACCACATGCTCGGCGACCTCGAGGCAATCCCCGGCCTGCGTGTGCTCCACCCGCCGGTAGGGCTGTTCGAGTCGCTCGAACTCCAGCATCACGCCCGTCTGGTCCTGACCGACAGCGGCGGCCTGCAGGAGGAGTCCTGCATTCTGGGTACGCCGTGCGTGACAATCCGCGAGAACACGGAGCGGCCCGAAACCCTGGCCATCGGCTGCAACGCCCTCGCGGGTTTCCAGGAGGAGTCTATCGTTGCCGCGGTCAAGGCCATGCTCCAGCGAGAGCCCGGTTGGCCCAACCCGTTTGGGGACGGGCTGGCCGGCAGGCGTTGCGTTGCGGCTCTTACAGGCCAGCGCGACCTGCACCCCGGTCCGGTTGCCGGCTTCGCGGAGGGGGCCTAGGTTCGTTGCGCATCTGTGTCATCCCGGCGCCGGGCATACCAGCGGAATTCGGCTTTGCCGGCAACACGTGCGTCGTCATCGACGTGCTGCGGGCAACGACGTCGATGATCGCGGCGCTAGACGCGGGGGCCAAGGCAATCTACCCCGTGCCCGGACCTGAAGACGCCTGGCGGCTGCGGCTGCAGTTGGGCGACGACCTGCTGCTCGGTGGAGAGCGCGGCGGGCTGAAGATCAACGGCTTTGACCTGGGCAATTCGCCGCGTGAGTACACTACTGAACGGGTGGGCGGTATGCTGCTGGCGATGACCACGACCAACGGCACGGCCGCGATGCTTCTTGCGCACGAAAGCGGGGCCGCGCCTGTGTACATCGCGGCGCTGCGCAACGCGCCGGCGATGGCTCGCCGCCTGCTGCGTGAGGACAGCGATACAGTCATCTACTGCGCAGGCACGGGCGGTCGATTGTCGCTGGACGACATCATTGCTGGCGGGGCGATCGTCAGCGCGTGCCAGGAGGCGCCGGTGGAGGTCGAGATCTCGGACACCGCCCGGTTGGCGATGGCTGCATACCGCCAATCGCGCAAAGACATCTCAAGGGCGCTGGTTGAGACAGAGCATGGCAGCAAGCTGGTCGAACTCGGGTTTGATCTCGACATCCGGTTTGCGGCCGAGATCGGCGCCAGCCAGTCGATCGGGCAGTTCGACGGGGTGATGGTCCGGCCGGCGGGGCACGTGTTGCGGTAGGTGAGGGTGGGGTTCGGAGCGGGATGTGTTTGGCCGGAATCGCCAAATGGTGCTGTAACTGGGTAAATGGCGGCTTTTCGGCGACGGGTTTTGTTTTGACAACACAAAATGCCTCATATATACTTGAATTCGCGTTCACGGGCGAATAGCTCAGGTGGGAGAGCGCTTCCCTTACAAGGAAGAAGTCACAGGTTCGAGTCCTGTTTCGCCCACCAGCCGGCGCGCAATCCCGGAGGCGTGGTGTAGATGGCCTAACATACGTGCCTGTCACGCACGAGATCGCGGGTTCGACTCCCGTCGCCTCCGCCATCTAGACAAAGCTGTGACCAAGGGTCACTCCGATTAGCCAGTTCGCACAAAAGGCCGGTGGTAATACCGGCCTTTTGTGCCGTCTTTCCGCACCGTCGGTTTGGTGGTTAGCCGCCGACTACCCGATCCGGAGGCCGATGATGAGCAAACAAACCGTATCAACGGGTATTGTACTCATATTGCTGATAGGTCACTGTCTGCTGCAGGGGGTCAGTCCTGTTCCGCCGATATACGCCAGTTCACTGGTTTGGTCGGCTGGGGCGCCGCGCAATGAACCTGCCCTCGGCAGTGGCGAAATCGTGGTTTCCACCGATCCAGGCCTGACGGCAGAGCAGCAGCAACTGCTGGCGGACTACATGGACGCCTACTATGGCTCGCTCGCCCGCCTGCAAGTCGACTATCCGAGGACCTCTTCGCCCCCGGCGCCGCGGAGAACGTCGAGGCCGACAAGGCCGTCTGGGAGATCACCGTGGCCATACGGGCCATGCAGAAGACCGATCTGCACCTTGACCGGTACTCCTACCGGCTGGTCGTCACTAAGGTCGCGGAGAGGGAGGACGGCGGCATCCAGGTGCGGCTGGAGGAGAGCAATGTCCAGAACTTCCGGCACTGCCCCGGGGTCGACACGGAGGCGCGCAACGTCGGGCACATGTTTGAGCTAGCCCAGGTGGACGGCCGGTGGTACATCGACCGGCATCGCGGTGGTGGGACGGTATCGCACACCGTTATGGGCGGCGGCTACTACCAGGCCTCGCCTGATGTGATCGACATCATGGCTCCGCCCCTGGAAACCAAAGCCACCATTATCGCCGATGCCCGGGCCAATGTCGCGGCACGCAACGCTCTCGGTCCTGCGACGGACCCCGCGGCCCCAAGACCAGGGGTCGACCACGGGTATGATCGCGAGGCCGCCGTGGCGTACGCGATGCGATGGACCTTCGAGCGCCACCCCGAGTGGCCGGCGTACGACGAGCACGGCGGCAACTGCGCCAACTTCACCTCGCAATGCCTGCTGGCAGGGGGCATCCCGATGGACTACCAGGGAGCCGACCAGTGGAAATGGTACGGCGAGACGCCCAGCTTGAGGCAGCGGCCTTCCGGTCGTTCGCCGTCATGGGCCAGTGTCGACTCGTTCTACGAGTACGTGACCAAGAATGGGGGATTCGGCCTGGTTGCCGAGCCGGACGCCGACTACTGGAGCGGCGAGCCCGGCGATATCCTGCAGCTGGGATTCCTGGGTGACTGGCGGCACAGTGTCCTGATAGTCGGCGTAGTCAAAGATCCGGACGGCAGGACAGTCGATTACCTGCTCAGTTCGAACACGGCGGATCAGCTCAACTACCCGGCGAGCGCCTATGCGTACACGATGCAGCGCTTGATCAAGATCGACGGTTGGAACGACTAAGGTGCGTTGATTTTCCGTTTGAACATGATTGCGGCGCTGTGCTATACTCATTCTTGCTGATTCGCCGCGGTAGCTCAGTTGGTAGAGCAGCGGACTGAAAATCCGCGTGTCGCCAGTTCAATTCTGGCCTGCGGCACCACATTGATTAACCAAACGGTTGCGGAAGTAGCTCAGTGGTAGAGCATCGCCTTGCCAAGGCGGGGGTCGCGGGTTCGAATCCCGTCTTCCGCTCCATTTCATATACTAGAGCAGCTTTCGGGGCGACATAGCCAAGAGGTAAGGCAGCGGTCTGCAAAATCGCTATCCCCGGTTCGATTCCGGGTGTCGCCTCCATTTTTGTGCCCTTTTTCAGCGTGCGTACTGAGGGGCGGCCCGCAGCCGGGCCGCCCCGATTTGATCTCTGTCCTCCAACGGCCGCACCGGCCGGCAATACAGCTAGCCTGACGTGTAGCAGGCCAGATCATACCCGACGACGGACCAGATGCCGGTTTCGTCCTAGTTACAAGGAGTCTATGTCGCCTCGCGGATGAGAGGAGGAAATCCCGGTCAATGCACACGGGCAGCGCCTTCCCGCGTTTCACAACACGCGTCGCACGCCGCTGGCTGGTCGGCCGCAGGCAACCGTGGGTCTTCGAGCGCCCGGACCCAGGCTGGCGGCCGCCGCCGCTTGAGCAGACCTCACTTTACCTGCACGTCCCCTTCTGCCGGAACAGCTGCCCGTACTGCCCCTACCTCAAGTACCAGTACGACGAACAATTGGTGGGGCCCTACACTGACGCGGCCATCGCGGAAATCGACTGGTGGGCGGCTGCATCCGGACCAGCTCTGCTGTCGAGCATCTACATCGGCGGGGGCACGCCAACGGTGGCCTTCGACGCTGTCCGCCGGGTTCTCGAACACCTGCGCAACCGGTTTTGCATCGGCGGCGACATCGGTATCGAAGCCAATCCGTCCGACGTCGACGCCGCAACCGTCCAGGCGCTCAAGCGGGCAGGGGTCAACCTCGTATCGCTGGGGGTGCAGTCGTTCCAGAGGGAGCACCTGGGGTTATTGGGAAGGCGGTACCCCCCGGAGGCCGCGGATCGAGCCCTGGAAGCGCTGGTCGGCGGCGGCTTTGGCACAGTCAACGTTGACCTGATGTTCGCGCTTCCGGGGCAGACTCGCGACGACGTGATCGCTGACCTTGAGCGGGCGGCGCAGCTCGGCGCGTCTCAGATCACGGCCTATCCGTTGTTCACTTTTCCGTATTCCCCGGTTGGCCGGCACCTCAGGATTGCCTCCGTGCGCCTTCCGAACCTCAGGGCCAGGCGCGAGCAGTACCGGGCCCTTCGCGAATGGTGCGCGGCCAACGGATTTGAGCCGGTGTCGGTGTGGGGTTTCAGGAAAGGTGACACCCCGCGCTACTCCTCCGTGACGAGGGACCGCTATATCGGCATCGGCCCCGGCGCGGGCTCGCATCTCCCGGACGGGTTCACTCTGAACACCTTCGACTTCGAAGCCTGGACGGGGGCCGTTTCCGGCGGAGAGCCGCCGATCGCCCTCCGGCTGCCCTTCACCGAGTCGATGTCCGGCTGGTGGTGGCTCTACTGGCGGCTGTATGAGACGCGGATTGGAGACGGGGCGATGGAGGCGGCGCTTGGGTCGGGGGCCGGTAAGGCCAGGCTTCTGCTCGATGCAGCTAGGCGCCTCGGCTTGGCCGTCCGCCGCGGAGACGGATGGGAACTAACCGAGCCGGGGGCCTATTGGATCCACCTGGCGCAGAACTACTTCGCGTTGGATTATGTTAACGCCATATGGACGAAGGCCAGGGGCGAGCCTTGGCCGGACCGCGTGGCGATCTAGGCAACCCCGTGCAGGGGGCGACCTCGGCGCCTGGAGCACCAAGGGCTGGGCTTACTCGCGCCGGGTAAAGGCAAGCGCCGTCCAGTGCTCGTCAATGCCGGCGACCTTGAAGTCGACCAACCCCGCAGCGAGTCCCGCCTTCCGGACATCTTGCTGGCCGACGTCCGAGCGCGGCGACGCGGCTTTCTTGGGCCAGGCGATCCAAAGACGGTTGAAAGCGGCGCGCTCGGCCCAGCCTGCCATCCCTGTGGACAGGTCCGCCATCGACCTAACAAACCAGACGACGATGTCCGCCGCCTCCCCGCCTGGGTCCGCCGTACCGCTGAGCACATGTATCTCCGGTCCCAACCCTGCGAATGTGGCCTCCGTCCTGTCGCCCGGCTCACCGGCGAGCAGAACCGTCATACCGGCCTTGAGGCCGAGCTTTGCCGGGAGCGGCTTGCCTGCATATCCATCCAGCAGCGACGCCGGTGTCGTTGTTACCTCGGGTGGGCTGGTCAGGGCCTTGGTGATGCCTTCCGCGATCTGATCCCAGTCGACGTAGATGGCGTCGGGCAGGGACTCCTTCACCTTGGAAACCTTGACCGAATCGCCGCCCGCGTAAACGATGGGCAACCGGTGGGTGTCCTTGTAGTAACGGACGGCGAGCCCGATATCCCTGCCTTGCGAGGGCAACCGGGTCAGGTCGATGACCACCGTGTCCGGGGGGTCATCCCGCATCTGCCGCAGCGTGCGAAAGTCAAGGCCGTCGTGCCGTACTTCGTAGCCCATGGCCGTCAGTTGCTCAGCTCGGGCCTGGGCCTCATCCGCCCGCCAGCTGACGAGCCACATCCGGGTTCTCGCCCTAGGCTTATCCGCCACCTGCCGCCGCGCCGTCATCTACGCAAACCGCACGTCTAGAGCGCGGCCCTCTTCCGCCAGTTGGCCTCAAAGGCGCGCAGGAAATTGCCGCCGAGGATCCCGGCGATCTCGCCCCCGTTGAAACCCGCCTCGTCCAACGCCGCCGGCAACTGGCAAACCCGGCGAAGCTGTCGAACCCCTCGACGTAACGCAGCGGCGAGTTGGCGTCCGCCTCGACCAGCCGTGCGTAGTCGTCGAACACGGAGGGGTACCGCTGCACCAGTTCCTCGTGCAGGCCGGTGTCGTACGTGCCGATCGACAGGTCCGACCCGACCCCGACGTGCGCAGGGCCGACGAGGTCCGCAACGTACCGCACGCAGGCAACGAAATCGGCAAGCTTGGGCCGCCCCTCCACGGGCTTCCGCCACGCCAGGGGGCCCCACGGAGATATGCCGACCACGCCTCCGGTGCCGGCGCACGCCCGGATCTGCTCGTCGGTGATGTTGCGTGGGGTTTCCACGACCGCGCGCGGGTTTGCATGCGAGAACACCACCGGGCCCTCCGCCAACCCGGTGGCTTCAAGGCTGGTGCGTTCGCCGACGTGGCTCAGGTCGAGGACCATGCCAAGACGGCCCATCTCGCCCACGACGCGGCGGCCGAACCCGGTCAGGCCCGCGTTGCGTGCCTCCAGGCAGCCGTCGCCGGTCATGTTGGCGTCGTTGTAGGTCAGTTGCGCGAGGCGCAGCCCCAGGCGCCAGGCCGCCTCGAGTCTCCAGAGGTCGTCACCGACAAAGTTGAGCCCCTGGCAACCGAAGACCAGCGAACTCCGGCCCTCGCTCCAGGCAGCCGCGATGTCGCCCGGGCCAAGCGGGATCGCCAGTCGTCCCGCGTGCTCGGCCGCGATGCGGTGCCAGCGCACCATTTGGCGCACGGCTTCGTCGAAGTCGACATATGGGTCGAACGTGGTCAGGAGGTAGGCGCTGACGCCGAGGTCCGGGATCGCGCCAAAGTCGGCGTCGGGCCAGATCTGCACGCACCCGTCGATGATGATGTCGCCCTCATGCTGCTGCATCCCTATCGTTCCTCCAATCAATCCGGCCGGCGCGGGGACTCGCCCACGAGCTGCAGGTAATTGTTGAGCACCGCGTCATGGCGCTCGACTATTGCCTTTACGTTCATCTGCAGCGCCTCCTCGCCAAAGAACCGTAATTCGAGGATAACTCTGCCTCGTTTGGGTCAAGACAAGCGTTCGCTTTCGCCAACGCCGGTCCTGCGAAATCGCGCTGCGCGCAATCGATGCTATAATCACCGATAGAGCAAGCAACGAGAACGCTCGCCGGAGTGGCGGAATTGGCAGACGCAAGGGACTTAAAATCCCTCGGGCCCTAGGCCCGTGCGGGTTCGACCCCCGCCTCCGGCACCATGCTAGCCCCTTTTGGCATGCAAAACCACCCGCTTTGGAGGGCCTGCCGCCATGTCCATTGCGTCTCATCGAACGAACCCGAGATCATGATCCTCGGCTCGTACCACATGGCCAATCCGGGCCGCGATTACGCAAATCTCCAGGCCGACGACGTGCTCCTGCCCGCCCGGCAGTCGCAGATCGCGGACGTCGTGGAGCGTTTGGCGGCGTTTGCCCCGACCCACGTCGCGATCGAGGCTGTGCCCGAGCGACAGGTTGAGTTCGATCAGGCGTATGCAGCGTACTGCGCGGGAACCCGCGAACTGAGCCGCAACGAGCGCGAGCAAATCGGCTTTCGGTTGGCGCGGCTCATGGGGCACGAACGTGTGCACTGCGTGGACTTCCAGCAGTCCATGGCGGTGGGAGAGCTGTTTGCCTGGGCGGCGGAGAACGGGCAGGCCGAACTTGTCGCCCGGCTACAGCGCGATATCCAGGCTGTCGTGCAGGAGATGCAAGCCCGGCTGGCAACCACGACGGTGCGCCAGATGCTGCTCGATTACAATAGCCCGGCGGCGGATGAGTTGCACGGTTTCTATTTGACGATGGCGGCCATCGGGCGCGGGACGGAGCACCGCGGCGCCGAGGTCGTGAGCGACTGGTACGCGCGCAACCTCAAGATTTTCGCCGCCATCGTCCGCCTCGCCGCGGCTCCTGCGGACCGCGTGGTCGCGATCTTTGGCTATGGGCATGCGCCGCTGTTGCGCGAGTTCGTGCGGCAATGCCCCGATGTCGCTCCGGCCCCGGTTGAGGAATACCTGCGAGAGTAGTGTGCCCGCCGCCTGTCGTGCCTGGAGCGCCTTGCGTCTTGCCCGCCGCCGGCGGCATCGTGGTCGCGCGTCCGGGGCCGGCGAGCCGGCGAGCGGCGAGCGGCGAGCGGCGAGCGGCGAGATGGGAAGTAGCTCGTGCTGAGGGGCACAACACAACTGCGCCGCCTGTGCTCAGATGGGCGACACAACCACGCTACCGGTGCTCAGGAGCACAACTCCGCGAAACCTGAGTTGAGGAACACCGAACGTCGCCCCTCCCGGTGCTCAGGAGCACAACCAACCACATAACCTGTACCTCTGGGCTCAGCACCGCCCCCAACCCGTGCCCTGAGCTCAAGTGCAAGTGCAACGCCGGTCGCGCCGTCGCGACTTGTCCGCAGCCATCGCGACCTCCCTCCGGCGTCCGCCGTCGTCCGCCAGCATCCTCCAGCATCCTCCAGCATCCTCAGCCTCCTCCCTCAGCAGCCTCCTCCCTCAGCAGCCTCCTCCCTCAGCAGCCTCCTCCCTCAGCTGCCTCCGCGCCTTCCCCCCCGCACGATATGAGCAGGCCCCCGGATTCCCGCGGCGAAACCCCTCCTCCGAGGAGGGGATGAGCTTGCCCATCGGTTTCCGAATCCTGCCCAACGGACCCCAGATCGACCCCGCCGTCGTCGCCCGCTACGCGCAACTCCCTACCGGCAACGTGGCCGACAGCATGGGGCGCTTCCGGGCCATGAGCGGCGCCATGCGCACCATCGTGCCCGGTAAGGTCCTATGCGGCACGGCCGTGACGGTGATGACCCGGTCCGGCGACAACCTGATGGTCCACAAGGCGCTCGAAGTGGCGCGCCCCGGCGACGTCGTCGTGGTCGACACGCTCGGCGGGTACCGCGCCGCAGTCATCGGCGAACTGATGACCCACACCGCGCTTGGCGCCGGCCTCGCCGGCTTTGTCGTCGACGGCGCGGTCCGCGACGTAGCCGAGTTGCAGCAGTTGGGCCTGCCGACGTTCGCCGTTTCCGTGGCTGCCACGGCTTGCGACAAGGACGGCCCGGGGGAGATCAACGTCCCGATCGCATGCGGCGGCGTTGCCGTGTGCCCCGGCGACCTCGTGCTTGGGGATGACGACGGAGTCGTTGTCGTCCCGCGCGAAGTGGTCGATGAGGTGCTTGCCCTCGCCGAGAGAAAGCATGCCGCGGAGGAAGTACGGATTCGCGAGACTAAGGAAGGCAAGCTGTTCCTGCCCGAGATCGACGCCACGCTCAAGAGCAAGGGGGTAGATCAGTGTCCAAGCGACCGGTGACGGTTGACGACCTGTTCAAGATCGATTTCCTCGGCCAGGTCGAGATCAGCCCGGACGGCAAGAAGATTGCGTACGTAATCACGGTAACGGACCTTGAGAAGGACGGTTACCGCTCGGCCATTCACCTCATGGACATCGAGAGCGGCGAGTCGTACCAGTTCACGTCCGGTTCCCACAAGGATACGCAGCCCAGGTGGTCGCCGGATGGCAGCAAGATCGCATTCATCTCCAACCGCAGCGGCAAGAACCAGATCTGGGTGATCGAGGTCGACGGCGGCGAGGCGAGACAGGTCACCAAACTGGCAATGGGCGCCGGCAACCACGCCTGGTCCCCCGACGGCCAGTACCTGGCCTTCACCTCGCGGGTCAAGACCGGCGAGGAGCCCGCCCTCGAGGGCGATGACAAGAAGAAGGACAAGGACAAGAGCGACGTCAAGGTTATCACCCGCCTCAAATGGAGTTCCAACGGGGTAGGCCTCCTCGGCGACGAGCGCGCCCACGTGTTCGTGGTGCCGGTCGACGGTGGAGCCGCGCGCCAGGTGACCTCCGGCGAGTGTGACGACGGTGCGCCGGCGTGGTCTCCGGACGGCCGCCTGATCGCCTTCGGCGCCAACCGGACCGTGGATGCGGACTACACCAACGTCCGCGACATCTGGGTCGTTCCCGCGGTCGCGGGCGAGCCCAGGCAGGTTACCGCGGGCATCGGACCGGCGGGCCACCCGGCCTGGTCGGCGGACGGCGAAACCATCTTCTACATCGGCCATGACAACAGCCACGACCGTGCGACGCACGAAGGCATCTGGTCGGTTCCGGCGTCGGGCGGCGGCGCGGCAAGACTCCTGACCGACATCGACTTTCCGGTGGGATCCGGCGTCACCGGAGACATGACCGGCGGGCCGGCGGGCTTGCCGTACCAGGTCGTCGGCGACTCCATCTTCTACCGGTCGGTCACCCGCGGACAGGCCCACATCTACAAGGTCCCGGCTGTGGGCGGCAAGGCCGAGCAGCTCACAAAGGGTGAGCGCGCAGTCGGCTCGTTCTCGCTGAGCAGGTGCGGCGGCAAGATCGCCTTCGCCTCCGCGACGGACGTCGACCCCGGCCAGGTCTTCCTGCTGGAAGGCGGCCAGGAGCGGCAGCTGACCAAGCTGCGCGAGGCTTTCTGGGCTGAGCTTGACGTCCGCCAGCCAGAAGCCTTCACCTATCAGGGCGCGGACGGATGGGAGTGCCAGGGCTGGGTCATCAAACCGCCCGGTTTCCAGGCGGGCCGCAAGTATCCGGTGATCCTGGAGATCCACGGTGGTCCGCACGCGATGTACGGGCATACCTTCTTCCACGAGTTCCAGTACCTCGCGGCGCAGGGCTTCGTCGTCGTGTACACCAACCCGCGCGGCAGCCAGGGCTACGGCATGAAGTTCACCGACGCCTGCCGCGGCGACTGGGGCGGCAAGGACTACCTCGACATCATGGCCGGCCTCGACCACGTGATCGCGCAGGGGTACATCGACATGGAGCGCATGGGAGTAACGGGCGGTAGCTACGGCGGGTATATGACGTCCTGGGTCGTTGGGCACACCGACCGGTTCCGGGCGGCCGTCGCACAGCGCTCACTGACCAACCGTTACAGCTTCTACGGCACGAGCGACATCGGGCCGGGGTTCGGCGAGAGCGAGTTCCCGGGCAATCCCTGGGACGACCATGACGTGCTCTACGACCGGTCGCCGGTGCACTACGTCAAGAACATCAAGACACCGCTGCTGATCATCCACTCGGAGCAGGACCTGCGCTGCCCGATCGAGCAATCCGAGCAGTTGTTCACGTTCCTCAAGCGCCAGCGCAAGGTGGTTGAGTTCGTCCGGTTCCCCGACGAAACCCACGAGCTGTCGCGCAGCGGGAAGCCCAAACACCGCAAGGAACGATTGGAGCGCATCGCGGGCTGGATGAAGCGGTTCATCCCCGTGTAAGGAAACCTGGTAGCTCAACAAGCTGACGTGTCATAGGTGCGGGCCGCAGGACCCCGGCCGGATGTCCCGGCCGGACCGGGCGGCCCGTCCTGCGCTGAGGGGCGATCCAGGGCTCGGCCGGTGGTTTGGGGCTGCCAGCGGGAACGCAACCGGGCCGCGAAACATCTTGCTGAGCCGGGGAAGGGACGGGTCGAGCCCATATTGATTGCAGATTGCTTCAAACGACCGGGCGGCAGCCTCGCGGTCCCTTGGCCCGGCGGCTCCTCTCCTGGCACGGAGCATGATGTTCTTCGGTGTGTCGAGCGGCGACACGTACTCGAGTACGTCGACACCGTACCCGCTGGCCTCGAGGTAAAGAGCCCGCAGCGCGTCAGTCATCCAATCGCCGAAGCGGCGCCGCAGCGCGCCGTGCCTCAGGGCGCGCCGGAGGGGATCGCCGCTACCGCCGCTGCCCCCGACTTGACGCGCAAGCTCCGCCTGGCAACACGGGACCGCGATGACTACGGGCGCGCCGGCGCCGATCCCCAGGGCAATCGCTTCATCAGTGGCCGTGTCGCAGGCGTGGAGGGACAGGACTGCGTCGAGCTTGTCCGGCGGGTCCCACGTCCGGATCGGGGTCGCCATAAACTCCATGTTCAGGTAGCCCAGCTTCGCTTGCAGGTCACGTGCGGTCGCCACGGCGCGGTCGCTTACGTCGAGCCCCACGAAGTGGGCCCGCAGTCCAAACCCTTCGGTCATTACGTGGTTAAGCACAAAAAGGAGCTGCGACTTGCCGCAGCCGCAGTCGACCACGGTGAGCGTCCTGCCCCGCGGCAGAACCGCCACCGCGTCCGCGACCAGGCTGATCAGATGAACGATCTGATTGTACTTGCGCGCCTCGTCACGTCTGATCCGGCCGGCGGGCGTGAGCATGCCGATGGCCTTGAGCAGTATCTCCGCGCGCGACGGATCGAGTATGTCGCGGATTTCGGCCGGAACCGGACACGGCGGCTCGAAGCCATGTTCGGCAGCAGGCGAGAGGACGTCCGCAGGATCAACGGTTTGCGCCCTCCTCGCCGGGGTTCCGCGCGGGCGGTCGGGGAGGTCGGCGAATACCTCCGCCGCCCGGTCCGGGGGCAGTCCCAGGCGCCGGACTCCAGTGCGCCCGAATTCGAATACGGTAGCTCCCTCCGGGTCGCAACGATCAGGTGGCCTCGCTGCGTCCGCCGCCCGCCAGGCTCTGCTCGAGGCCGGCCAGGACGGCTTCCGGGGCCAATTGCGCGAGGCTCCCGCTCAGTTGCATGGTCCCGCCCGGCCCCGGCCGGTACTCCTGCCAGGCGAGTGTGCCATCCCCAGGAACCTCGCCGCCGGGACCCCCGGCGTTTGTGGGCGGCGCAGGCCGTATCGCGGCGACCCGTTGCCCGCTATCGGTGGCAAAGTGCAGTCCGACGAGACGGGGCAGGTCTGCGACCGCGGCTGACGCCGCCGCCATCGCCATGCGTAAGCCCAGGTCCATCCTCTTGGAATCGGGTTTCGTGGGTGATCACAACTCCTGCTTAGGGATTGGGGCCGAACCCCAGACGTGACGGAGCAACGCGACGACTCGCGGTCCGGTTGTCACCGGCCGGAAGATCGCTTCCGGCTCAACCGCCATCTCTCCTGTGCCGGGAGCCGTCAGGCCGCCTGAGCGGCGGAGGACCCTGATGCCAGGGTACCCATCGGAGTAGGCCAACAGCAGGACGTCGCCCGGCTCAAACGGCCCGGCGGCAGGGCCACTGTATTCCGCAACGGCCTCCGCGCCGCGCGCCAAAGACCGGTCAAAGACAAACGAAGCGGCGCCCCGGGCGGCCTCGTGCGCTGACGCGTTCGGCCCGGCGGTCTCGGCTGCCCTGGCGTGACCGTAAAGGGCCCGTTGCTCCGCCGCCTGCGGCACAGCCGTTCCCACGGCCGCGCCTATTGCGGGGGGCGGCATTGTCCCCGCGTCCCCACCCGCCTCAACCTCAGTCCATTGCAGTCTGCCGCCCAGGAGCAGTCCAATCTGCCCGTGGTGGGGCAGGGCGGCCACGCCCATCAAATCGCCCAGATTGGCCCGCAGCAGTTCGCCCGGGTCCGGTGACGTCCCCGCCGGGTGCCTCTCCCCATTGGCGTGGTCGTTGGCCTCCGAAGCAGCGCCCGTCAACAGCCAGCCGGCCTCGACCCCCAGGTGCCGTGCGATCTCCACCAGCATGGCAAGTCCAGGGCGACGGCGCCCGCGTTCGTAGTCGGAAACCGCCGCCTGGCTGACGCCAAGCAACGCCGCCAACTCCTGCTGGCCGAGCCCGGCCCCGCCGCGCGCCGCCAATCGGGCGCTCCGCAATCTCGTTCCGAAAGTGGAGCCCTCTGCAATATGCTCTCTATCCCCGCTCGCCGTGGCCGCAGACCTCCGTTTCCAGGTTCTGCCCAATTGTACCATGCTCTGAGCTTTGTTCGAAGCATTGGCCGGGTCAGCATGGCCGGATCGGCATTGGCCGGGCAGAATCGGCCGGGGGAGGTGCGGGCAGGCTTCAGCCGAATACTACCTGCCATGGCCGAAGAGGACTCTCTAGTACATCAGGCCCCTGAGACAGGCGAGAGCCGAGCAGCGCCGGCGACAACCCCTTCCGAGCCCGGCGGGCGCGTCCGCGGCCGCCTGCCGCTTGAGGATTTGGCCGCCAACTTCGCTCTCCTACGCGGTACCATTATCAAGCTTGCCTGGCCCGTGGCGGCCGAGATGTTCCTGCACACTCTGACGCAAATAGTTGACATGATGATGGTCGCGCGCCTTGGCAAGGACGCTCTTGCGGCCGTGGGCATTTCGTTCCGCCCGATGTTCTTCGTCATGTCCATCTTCCTCGGTATCGGCGCAGGGACGACGGCTCTGGTCGCCCGGTCGATGGGCCGCAAGGACCCGGAAACCGCCAACAAAGTCGCTCACCAGTCCGTCCTTGCCACCGCAGTGCTCGCCGTACTGCTCTCCGTCGCGTTCTACCTCCTTGCGCCGTGGACACAGCGGTTCATGGGCGCGGCGCCGGAGGTGGCTCCTCTCGGGGTTTCATACATGCGGGCTCTCTGCTGGGGCATGGTCTTCATGTACGTCAGCAGCGTCGCCACCGCGGCCCTCCGCGGCGCAGGCGACACGCACACTTCGATGCGGGTCAACGTCGCCGCCAACCTGCTCAACGTCATCCTCAACTACGTCCTGATCTTCGGTCACTTTGGGTTTCCGCGGCTTGAGGTAACCGGCGCGGCGATCGCGACGAGCCTGTCGAGGGCGTGCGGGGGTATCGCGATCATCTTGCTGATCCTGCGCGGCCGCCTGGTGATCCAGCCGCCGAGGCGACTTCTAAGCTTCGAGCCGGTCGAATTCGTCCGTGTCGTCCGCATCGGCGTGCCGGCGACAGCGGAGCGGATGCTGCTCAGCCTGGCGATGATCTTCCACCTCAAGATGCTCGCTACCGCCGGGACAATCGCCGTGGCCGCGGCGACGCTGTCGCAGAACATCGAGGAACTCTCGCACATGCCTTCGATCGGCATTTCGGTAGCCGCATCGACGCTGGTCGGGCAGTTCCTGGGACACGGGCGGCCCGACGCCGCCGAGAAATCCGCTTTGGAATCCGTCAAGATCGCGTTGGCCTTTATGACCTTCATGGGGCTGCTCTTCGTCCTCTTCCCGGCGATGTGGTTGAGGCTCTATGCCCCGAGCCTGATCTTCTGCCGTTGTCCGTTGCGCTGCTCCGCTGGATGGGGCTCTCGCAGCCGTTCATGGCCGTGGCGTTCGTACTCGCGGGCGCCATCCGCGGCGCGGGGGACACCCCTTCGGTGATGAAGATGACCGCCTTCAGCATGTGGATCGTGCGTCTCGGGCTCACCTACGTCTTCATGCGGTACTTCGGTTGGGGAGCGGCAGGGGCTTGGGCCGCGATGACCGTCGACAACGCGGTGCGGGCCGGCCTGGCGGCGGTGGTCTTTGCCAGGGGGCGCTGGAAGAGGCTCCGCGTATAGACCCCCCTGGGCTCCACGATTGGCGATGCGATAATCGGCGGTGACGAACGAAAAGGTTTGACCGCCCGTATAGCGTTCTGCTATGCTGTATAGCAGAAACTGGCAGGGCGGTGTTGTTGCAAGTGGGTGGGATTAGGAAAACCAGGTTGATGCGGGATGTTGAGGGCAGGTTCGACGAACCGATCGAGGCGCTCCTCTACCGCCTCTATATCCTGGAAAACCAGACCATGCGTCAGGTCGCGCGGACCATCGGGGTGCGCTCGGACTCAACCGTCTGGCTATGGCTGCTCAAGTTTGGCATCCCGACACGGCAATGGATGCTGCCGACCGACGCAAAGTCGCAGTAAAAGGCATGCGCAGCTCGCCGCGCAACGAGCAGGACGCGCTTTTACTTTGCCTTCGGTTGTGCTACAATGACTCTCGCGGTAACGGACGAGTCAGTTTCGGGCTCATAGCTCAGATGGTTAGAGCGCTGTCTTGACATGGCAGAGGTCTCAGGTTCGATTCCTGATGGGCCCACCACGGTTTTGCGGCCACGACCCCAGGTCGTGGCCCTTCTGCGTATGAGAGCCCCTCGTTTGGTCGAGTAGCACTTCGCTTCGCCGCCGACTATGCTGCACAGGAACGACGTCTTGCCGGCGTGGTCCCGCCGTAGTCTGAGCCAATCCAACGCTGGGCACAATGTGTCTAGGTCGCCCGGCAAACATTGTAGCGTGCAACGCGGCCATGTGCTCTGACCAAGGAGTGGCGGACATTTGGACACGATCGAGATCGGTTCTGCCGGTAATGCCGACCAGGTTCAGCAGCGGCTCGAGTTTGAGGCCTCGTTCATGCGCGATGAGGGCTTCAACGTCGACTTAGCCCGAACGGAGCGGGGAGGCGGGATATTCTTCGCCCTCCGCTGCCATCCGACTGACGCCACTTCGATCTACGGCGAGCCGGCGGAGGTGGCCTCCATGGTCCGCCACCACCTTGCCAACGCAGTGTCCGATCTGATCGTCAACCTGTGGGAGCGCGACCTGATCGGCAGGCTCGTTAACCAGGAGTGCGCTGGCCTAACCCAGGACGAAAGGTTGCTGGTTACCAGGTATGCCGAAATGGTCCTCGACGGTCATCCCTGGCAGTCGAGCGCGGGCCTAATGCGCAAGGTCGCACGCAAAGGCCGCGTCCTGCGAGAGATCGACAACTACCTGTCAGGCAACACCGTCCTCAATATCGACGGGTTTCTCCGCTTCCGGCTCCGTGAGTATGTGACACTCCTCGAAAATGCTGTTGAGCAGGCGTTGGATGAATTCATGCTGGAGAAGGAGTACCGCGAGTTCATCTTGCTCCTCCGCCACTTCCTTGCCGCGCAGGAGCCCCGCCTCGAGCAGGTGCACGTGATCGTCAAACGCGACGGGAGTTTTCGGCTTGTCGACGATGAAGGCAGCTCGATCACCGAGCAGTTCCTTGCCGATTGCCTCATGGAAACCGGCACCCGCGATGTCAACCGCGACGACCTGTTGATCAGCGCGCTGATCACCGTCGCCCCCCGCAAGGTCCGCCTGCACATGGCAAAGGGCACGGACAGCGAGGGGTTGAGGACCCTGCGTGCCGTCTTCGCGGAGCGGCTGACCACGTGCCACGGTTGTGAGATCTGCGGCTTTGGGGCGGCCAAACCGGTCGAGGAGCGCGAGGGGCTGTTTCACTGACGCCGTTGCACCGGCCGGGCACGACCGGCCAGAAACGTTACACCGGCCAGGGATTGCACAATCCCTGCGCGTTCCGATATAATCCTGCTTGACAGTCGAGCCGGCGGTTGCCGGCCGGCAAAGCGATGACGAGGACGAGTAGCCTGCCCGCGTGTGGTAGCAGAGAAAGCCGTGATCGGTGCGAGCGGCCGGACCAGCGGTAGGCCAAAACCCCCTCGGAGCGGTTTCCCCAACGTCTTCGGCCTGACACCGAGGCCAAGGCCAGTAGGGAGACACGGGTGGCCCCGTTAACGGCACAAGAGCTGGTGCGTAGGCGCCATGGCTGGATCAGGGTGGAACCACGGGCTGATACCCCGTCCCTTTCGGGACGGGGTTTTTTGCTTAACCGGACCTGGCCCAACCGCAGCGCGGTAGCAACCGGCCAACTTAGGAGGGCCAACACATGGCAGACGAAGCGCAACCTGAAAAGCCCAGTAATCTCGAGGAGTGCCTTTCCGACCCGAAAGGCAACTGGCAGGACGAAGCGGTTCGGGACACCTACCGGCACAGCGCCGCGCACATCATGGCTGCTGCGGTCAAACGGCTTTACCCGCACGCCAAGCTGGGCATCGGCCCGGCCATCGAGGACCGGTTCTATTACGACTTCGACATCCCCGGCGGCTTTGGTCCCGAGGATCTCGACCACATCGAAGCGGAGATGCGCAAGATCGTGCGGGAGGACCACCCGTTCGTGCGGCAGGAGGTGACCCGGGAGCAGGCCCTGGAGATGTTCGAGCGGGCAGGGGAAAACTACAAAGTAGAGCTGATTCATGACCTCCCGGGGGACGTGCCAATCACGCTGTATCACTCCGGGGACTTCGTCGACCTGTGCGCCGGCCCCCACATTTGCTCAACGGGCCAGGTCAAGAGCTTCAAGCTGCTCTCACTCGCCGGTGCCTACTGGCGCGGCAGCGAGAAGAACCCGATGTTGCAGCGTATCTACGGTACGGCTTTCCCGGAGCCGGAGTGGCTTGACGAGTACCTTTGCCGGGTGGAGGAGGCCAAGAAACGCGACCACCGCGTACTGGGGCCGCAGTTGGACCTGTTTTCCCTGCATGACGAGGGCCGAGGGTTTCCTTTCTGGCACCACAAGGGCCTGATTCTTTGGCAGTTGCTCGAAGACTACTGGCGCGAGGTGCACAGAAAACACGGGTATCAACTCGTCAGGACGCCGATCATGCTGACGGAGGAACTGTGGCACCGCTCCGGCCACTGGGACCACTATCGCGAGAACATGTATTTTAGTGTGATCGACGATGTGCCGCACGCCCTCAAACCGATGAACTGCCCGGGCGGGATGTTGCTCTACAAGATGAATCTGCACAGCTACCGTGAGTTTCCGCTCAAGGTCGCCGAGATGGGTATCGTCCACCGGCACGAATTGTCGGGCACCCTTCACGGCCTGCTGCGCGTCCGGAGCTTTACCCAGGACGACGCGCACATCTACATGATGCCGGAGCAACTCAAGGACGAGATCATGGGGGTCATCGACCTTGACGACGAGATGTACCGTGCCTTCGGCCTCGACTACCACGTCGAGCTCTCGACGCGCCCGGAGAACTCGATGGGCACTGACGAACAGTGGGAGCGCGCAACGGCGGCACTCGAGGCGGCCCTCCGTGAGAAGGGTATGGACTACAAAGTCAACCCAGGCGACGGTGCGTTCTATGGGCCGAAGATCGACTTCCACCTCCGGGATTCGCTGGGCCGGACCTGGCAATGCGGCACGATCCAGGCCGACTTTCAGATGCCAGAGCGTTTTGAGCTGACGTACATCGGTCCTGACGGCGCAGAGCACCGGCCGGTGATGATCCACCGCGTCGTATACGGTGCGATGGAGCGGTTCATCGGCCTTCTGATCGAGGAGTACGCAGGCGCCTTCCCGCTGTGGATCGCTCCTGTGCAGGTCAAGGTGATTCCGATCGCCGACCGGCATCTGGATGGGGCACGCGCGATTGCCTCTCAACTTGAAACCGCGGGGCTCCGCCCCGAGCTTGACCCGCGCAACGAAAAGGTCGGTTTCAAGATCCGCTCCGCCGAAATGGAAAAGGTGCCGTACATGGTCGTTGTCGGTGACCGTGAAATCGCGTCCGGCCAACTATCGGTACGGCAGCGGGGCCGGGGCGACCTCGGCAAGATGGCGATGGAAGATTTCGTCGCCAGGTTGAAGGACGATGTAGCGACGAAGGCGCGGTAGTCCCGATCGGGCTCACTCCGGCCATCACTTGTCCGGGGCGCCAATTGACCCGCTATATTGCCAGTGATATACTGAGGCAGTTAAGTAAGGTCTGACGACAAGTAGGAGTCAAGCCTCCTCACCCTACGGCGCTAAGGCTGCTTGTAGGGTTGGCCGGACCGAACCACCTGCTTTGGTTACCAAGCAATGTGGATCGACTGCGCCGGGCTGGCTTCTATGGCCCGGCGCTTTTGCGTTTTCATCTTGTCCGTCAGAGAAGACCTTGCCTGGCAAATCTGCAATACGAGGAGGGATCGAGCAATAAGCAAGGATCTTCGGGTAAACGAGTCGATACGCGCCCGCGACGTACGCCTTATATCTCAGACAGGCGAGCAGCTAGGCATTCT
>JAXGPL010000012.1:0-91430 GCA_040766985.1 Bacillota bacterium | reverse complement strand
CCAACGGGTCTGCTCCAGGAAACCGCCCAGCAACTCGTCCGCCAGCACATCCCGCGCCCGTCGGCGGGCGATATCCGCGAGGCTCTGCGCCTGGCTCACCGTCAGTTCGCCTGCGAGGGCCTAACCTGCGTTCATGAAGCGGGCTGCCCCGCCGGCTTGCCCCCGGCATGGCTGCAGACCTGACGGTCATCGGCGGCGACCCTGAGGCCGACCCGGCAGGCATCGGTAAGCTGGCTATTCTTGCGACGATGGTCGGCGGCAGGTGGACGCATCTGGCGTGAGACTGCCGGGGTCAACCTGGGGTAGTCATATCTGAGCGCCGCTTCCCGGCGGGGATGTGCATCTCGGCTCCGACCTCGCGGACTTGTGCACCTCGGCACCGATTCTGCGCGGACTTGTGCATCTGAGCACAGGTTCGCGGCCGGGATGTGCACCTCGGCTCCGCTTCCCGGCGGCCATGTGCACCTGGGCTCCGGCGTCCCGCTGAGGGTAGTTGCGCGCGCCAAGCACCCTCGCCCCGCCCTCGCTTTTATGTCACCTCTCCCCTTCGCCCTCCCATCTGATGCCAAATGCTCCGCTGGAACTTGTGCACAGGGGCTCAAGGCTGTGCACTGCCGCCCTTGGCAGTGAGAAGACGGCTGGGTTGGAACAATGTCCCGAGTCGGGATGTCCCTGCCATCCCCGCTACATGGCTATTTAGGATACCCTAATCACCTATGCCGAGGCCATGTCACCTGCTCCGGCCACATCCAGAGTGCGATCCGCGCAACAATCGCCGCCGCCGCCGAGGCGACAGTGGTATCCAGCCGCTCCCGTGCCGGATTTCTGAGTCAGATCCGCACCCCGCACCCGGAAAGGGCCTCTCTGCCCCTTCCTCCCAGGTCATGTGCTCTGGTAACGGCCAATTATGTCTACTGCGACGCCCTCAAGTGCGATTTGGCTCCTCGGCGCAAGGCCGCGGCGCGACGCAGACCCTTCGGAGCACGCAGAGAGCTGGCTGGTGGTGCTGTGTGGTGTTCAGCAAATACTTATCGCCCAGCCATGACCAGATCCTTGAGCCAACCGCCGCCAGCCGCCAGCGGCCACCCCTCCCCGCCCGCCCCTGCGTTTGCCGTCATCCGAATCCGCAAATACCTACCAAGAACCAACCTACCGCGGGGTTCGCCCCGCCACATTCCAATTCGCGGAAGGGGCGCGCGGATGCGGGGCTTCATCTACAAAGCAATGCGCATGACAGTGCTGGCTGTCGCGGCAGCCGGCCTGGTCCTTGGTGCCGCATGGGGCGTCGATGCCCTACGCGGCGGCTACTATATGCGACAGGCGGGCCTGGAGCCTCCGGGGGGCGAGGATTCTCGACCGTGCGTCGTCTGCAGCATCCACCCGGTTTCTGAACTCGTGCGCATGGTCGCAGGCGATAGCGCGGATATCATTACACTGCTGCCGCCCGGCGCTGACCCGCATACCTTTGAGCTCAAGCCGAGCCAGGCCGTCAAGCTGCGCAAAGCTTCACTCGTCGCCGTCGTGGGAGGCGGGGTGGATTCCTTCGTCGACGGGTTGTTGCAGGCGTCCGGGGCGGCATGCCCCGTCGTGCGGCTTCTGGAAACCGTTCCTTCCGCCGACCGTCTCGCCGCGGACGGCGGCGCCGCCCCCGACCCTCACATCTGGCTCGACCCGGTAATCGTGCGCGCGCATCTCCTCCCAGCGCTGGCGTCCGGACTCACGGCGGCCGACCCCGCGGGCGGGCAAGAGCTCGCAACTCGCCTGCAGGCAGCATGCGTCGAGCTTGACGGCCTGCACGAATGGGTGACCGCTCAAGTCGGTGCCGTTCAGGGCAAGCCCCTGATCACCATGCACCCGGCATGGGCCTACTTCGGCCGGCGCTACGGCCTGGAAACCTACTCCGTCCTCGCCCACCACGGCGGTGAGCCTACGCCGCGCCATCTGGAGGAACTGCTGGGCATTGCGCAGGGCCAGGGGATCAAGGTCCTGTTCCGCGAACGGCAGGTGGCCGGCTCGGCGCTTCGACGTCCTGGTCAAGAGAGGGGCGGCGATGTAATGCTGCTCGACCCGCTCGGCAAGCTGACCCTCCCGGGCTACGACACGTACCCCTGCTGATCCGGTCGAACGTCGAAACGATCGTTCGCGGGTTGACCATGAAAACCTGCGTTGCCTGTCTCTCGAACGTAAGTGTCGCTTACGATGGGCGGGAGGTCATAAGATCGGTTTCAACCGAATCCGCAACAAAGGAATCGCGGGCATGGTCCAAACGGCGCCGGCAAGACCACTGTGCTTAAGCTCCTGCTCGGCTTGGTCGTGCCGTCCCGCGGCCGTGTCGAGGTGCTGGGCAGTATCCGGCCCGCGACCGCAGCGTCCGGAAGCGATATCGGTTACTCTGGCTCCACCTTCGCGGCCAGACCCGCGGTTTCCGGTATCGGTCCGGGACCTCGTCCGGCTGGGCCTGGTCCGTGCAACGCCGGGCGGGAGCCGACCGTCAACCCCGAGCACTAGCCCCCGAGATGCATCTGATTTCGCGATCCACTATCTCGGCCTCAACGCTCTGGCCGACGAGCCGATCGGCGCGCTGTCCGGCGGCCAACTCCAGCGCGAGCCTCGTCGCGCGCGCCATCGCCGTCGGCCGCGCCTAGCTGCTCCTGGACGAGCCTCTGACTGCGCTTGACCACGAGCGCAAGAACGCTTTCTATCCCCTCCTGCGACGTTGGATCGCCGAAACCGGCGCCGCCGCCATCGTGGTCTGCCACGAACTCGAAGCACTCTCCGCACATGTCGACTCGCTCTGGTGCGTTGATGGCACACTGCACACGCACCGGCTGGCTTCAGGGGCGGCCGGGGCAGCAGAGCGGCTGCTTGACGACAAACACTGCATCGTTGACGGGGTGCTGATGCAAGGAGGGGCGGGGTAGTTGCTGGCCCACGGATTCATGCGCAATGCCTTGTGGGCGGGTCTGGTCACGGCAATCGTCTGCTCGACGCTGTCCTTCTTCGTCTACCTACGGCGCCTGGCGTTTGTGGCATCAGGCATCGCCCACGGTGCGTTCGCAGGCGTGGCAATCGGTCTGATCGCCGGGTGGGAACCGCTGTTTACCGCTGCGGCCGTGTCACTGCTGTTGGGGCTGTTGGTAGCGGGAATCAGCCAGCGCGGCGGCATCGCCCAGGACAGCGCCACCGGGATCGCCTCGTCGGCGGCGATGGCCCTGGGCGTGGTGATACTCGGGCTCGCGCGGGGCTATGTCCCCGACGTTTTCGGCTACCTGTTCGGCAGCATTCTGGCGGTCGACGAGGGACTTCTGCGGTACCTGACCTGGGGCGCAGCGGCAGTGCTGCTGATCGTGGCGGCCTTCTTCCGGCCGATGCTGTTCACCGCCCTGGATCACGAGGGCGCCGAAGCGGCGGGCCTTCCGGTGGCAGCCTTGGACTACCTCCTGCTGGGGCTGATCTCGCTGACGGTCGTAGCTGCGGTGCGGCTGCTCGGAATCGTGCTCGCATCCGCGCTGCTTGTGACACCGGCCGCAGCCGCATTCCGAGTCACCCGCAATTACCGCACGATGCTCGCCCTCAGCGTCGGGACCGGGCTCGGGTGCACCCTTGCCGGCCTTTTGGCATCATACCGCTGGGACCTGGCTCCCGGTGCCACGATCGCGTTGTGCACGGCGGGGGCGTTTGCGCTCGCGTCGGCCGCCGGAGGCCTGCATCTGCGCAGAGCCAGACGAGTTTCGGTGCACTCTGCCAAGCAGCGCACGCCGCAAGCCGCCCCGGCTGGGTTCCGGCGGGTTGCGTTCGGCTCCAGGCAGGCTGCCGTCAGTCGTAGGCGGGCCGCTTTAGGCAACCGGCGGGTCGCGTTAGGCGGCCGCCGGCAGTTCGCCAAAGCTCAAGCCAGGTACGCTCTAATGAACTCCACCAGCACATCGGCTTCGGCCCAGGCAGCCGAGAGCGGGACGAAGTCATCCCCCAACAACCCGGAACCGCCGCTCGCACCCCACATGACGGTCGGGACGCCCATCGAACAGGGCCCACCCGCGTCGAACGACCCCCGGCCGTAGTAGAGGCGCGGCTCAACGCCGCGGACTTCGCGGTTCGCGGCGCGCAGACCCGCTACCAGCGCGCACTCGGGATCAACCAGCGCCGGCAGCATGTGCACCCCGCGCTCGACCTTGACGGCGAAGGGCGTCATGTCGCCAACCGCGGCGCGCACCTCGTCCACGGCGGCATCGATGTCGTCACCGGGTAGAAGGCGCCGGTCGATCGTAATCTTGGCGTATCCGGGCAACGTGTGCGGCGCCAGCGGCGAGTACAGGACCTGGTACGGTACCAAGTGGCGGCCGCCGAGCAGCGGGTGTTCGGGCCCGGCGAGCTTGACCGAACGGAGCCGCGCCAGGACTTCGTGCACGCCGTCGATGGCCGATAGACCTTGCTCAGGGACACTCGAGTGCGAGGCTTTGCCTTCGACGTGGACGTAGATATCCACCCTGCCCCGGTTGCCGACCGATACGTCCATGTCGGTGCCGATCAGGATCAGGCCGTAGTCGGGCCGCCTGTCAAGCGCCCCGATGATCGCCTCCGAGCAGGCGTGACTGCTCCGCCCTTCGTTGTTGACGGCAAAGTACAGCTTGCCGCGCAGCGGAGTGGAGGTTTCCAGGGACGCCTTGAGGACGGCCAAGCCCACTGCAAGGTGCACCTTGTTCTGGCTGACACCCTGGCCGAAGACACACGGTTCGTCGAAACCCGCCTCACGCGCCGCCGCAATCCGCGGCCGGAAGGGCTCCGCCATCAGGTTGTTGTGCTGCGTCGGCGTGTAGGCCATGACGAGCAGGCTGCGGTCGGATGTGCCTTCGCCAAGGCGCACCACAAGCTGATTGAGCGGGGCTTCGACGATGTCATAGGCCCCGATGGCGGCGAGTTTGGGCCGCACGACTTCCTGGACGTAGTACACCAGCTTGGGATGGTCCGGAGCCATGAGGGTTTCCGTGCCGAGGGGCACCTCAGTCGGCACGCGGATCAGGTCAAACAGCGTATCAACCAGGTACCTGCGGTCCACAGCCGGGGCAGCCGCACCTTGCGGCGCAAGGCCATCAGAAAAGGACAATGAACTGCACCTCGCTTCGAAATCTCACGCTTGGGGCGCGGCCGGCGCCGGGAGGAGAAGACGCCGTCGTCGCCGGGCATCGGGGTCACTCACTGGGCAGCACCTGGTCGCGCGGAGTACAGGTTTCCGCAAAACCTGTACTCTCCCGATCCCGATTTCTCAGAATATGTAACACCAGCGACCTCAAAGGCCCCTAATGGTCGTTCGCGCACCGCATCCCAGAAAACCTGGTCACTCTGAGCATAGATTCCCTCGAAACCTGTACTCCGAACGCCCACAACCACTTGCCACCGGAACCCCGGCACCCCGGCGCCCCGGCGCCCCGGCGCCCCGGCACCCCGACACCCCGGCGCCCCGGAACCCCGGCGCCCCGGAACCCCGGCACTTCGGCGCCCCCGGCACTTCGGCGCCCCCACGACGGCACGCCACGCCTAGCGCTGGCCGCCTCCATCTGCTCCTGATGCCGCCTGCGCCGCACCGGACCCAACATGCGCGAGCCCCGGCGCAGGCATTCGCATCAAACCCAGCACGGCCGCAAGGACCAGGCCGTTGCCGATCAAGAAAACCATCGGAATGCCGGTGATTCCCGCGAGCCAGCCGAAGGTGACCGAACTGAACAGCCGCCCCATCGCTGTGGACGCTGACTCGAGCGACATCGCCATGGGCCGCTCCTGCCGGGTCGTGGCATTGGCGATGTTGGTCAGCGTCAAGGGCACGGCGGCGCCCGACCCGATTCCGGCCACGAAGGCCACGACCGCCAGGCCGCGGAACGACGACAGCGCCGGCACCGCCAGCGTGACCAAGGCGCTTAAGGACACGAAAATCAGAATCGCGCGCCCCGCCGGAGCCCTCCGCCCGAGCACACCCAGCAGCAGCCTCGTCGCGCTCCTTACTTGTGGTCTGAAACGTCGCCAGGGCGCCGATTGCCGTCATACTCAGGTTGAGATCGGCTGCATAGAGCGGCAGGAAGGTGTCACGCAGCCCCCACTGGACGAACATCGCGATGGCCGACAGGTAGACGAACTGCAGCGTCGGCCTTGCCAGCATCGTCCGGATGCTCCGCAGGTTCAGCGGCGGGCCACGGTGAGCAGGGTCGTCCTGAACCGGAGCCTGCACCTTAATACATAGAGCCATGCCGGCGACCGAGATCGCCGCGCAGAACCCGTACATCGCCTGGAAACCGAAAGTGTCAGCAATCCGCCCCGCCATGACCGGGCCGATGATTCCGCCGAGACCGGTCAGCCCCATCGATAATCCAAACAGGCGCGCGAGTTGCACCGGATCAACGTTGTCGCTGATGTGCGAGTGCTGGGTAGGCCAATAGGCCACCGCCGAAAGCCCGAACAGCAACTGCGGCACGACCAGTCCGCCTGGGCTCCGCGTGACCATGTACGCGAGCGCAGCGCCCAGCGAGAGCGCATAGGCCAGGTAAAACATACCGCGCCGCCCCAACCGGTTGGCCAGCAGCCCCATGGGGACCGCACCGAGCACCGAGAGCAGCGGGTGGACCGCGGCGAGGCTGCCGATCGCCAATTCGTCAGCGCCCAGTTCGCGGGCAAACAGGGGGAACATCGCGATGACCAAGCCCCAAATCATCGACTGCAGGAACGACAGCCCGATGACCAACCGGAATTGGCCCCAGTTGGTCGCGCGGGACTCCTCACCCATCCGGACAAGACCTCCCCGCCCTGAGCCGCGAGGAAGGCGGTTCGGGGCATTACGATGCGCAACGCAGATAACCATGGATACTTCGCTAGCGGAAACAAATCGCCTGTTGCCTGCCCGTGGTTTTTTGCAGGATATAGCGGTTACTCTGGGGTGCCAATCCGGCGCAGGCTTCGATCGATACAGGCGTTCAGCGATGCGGGCTCCAGCGGCTCGTTCGTCCAGCGGCTCGTTCGTCCGGCGGCAACTGGCACTGGAATGTCTGCCGCTGCGATAGAGGATCAGAAGGCAGGGCCGCAGCAGCAGCCGGCTAGGGGTCAAAACCCGGGCACGCCGCCGGCCTTCTCCACCACCAGCGGCGTGTCCGTCCTAACAACTACCCTATCTCCACAAATCAGCCCTGCCCTACCCGCGGCCGATCCTGCGCACGCGGTTGGAGAGCGTGCCGATCGCATCGATGGTCATCTCGACGACGTCTCCTTCTTTCAGAAACCGCGGCGGCTCGAACCCCGAGCCTACGCCCGAGCAGGTGCCCGTGGCGATAACGTCTCCAGCCTCGAGGGTCATGCCGGCGGAGAGCGACTCAATAATCGCCGGCACGTCGAAGATCATCATGCCGGTGTTGGACTTCTGCCGCACCTCACCGTTGACCTTGCAGACGAAGTCGAGGTCCTCCGGGGCCGGCACGTCGGACCGCAACACGATCCACGGGCCCATCGGGCACGCCCCGTCGAGGGCCTTGCCCTTGAACCACTGCCCATGGGACGACTGCAGGTCGCGCGCGCTGACGTCGTTGAGGATTGTCAGACCCCAGACGTGGTCCCAGGCCTTGGCGGCCGGAATGTCCTTGCCGCCGGGGCCGATGATCAGGGCGAGCTCGATTTCGTAGTCCAGCCTCTCCGTCGCCGGATGCCACCCTATGTCCTCCTCCGGGCCAACGACGCAGGTCGGCGGCTTCGTGAAGAACACCGGGATCTTGGGCAGAGGCCGGGGTTCTTTGAGCTTGTTGTCGTGCTCGGCGACATGGTCCCTGTAGTTGAGTCCCACGCAGAAGATGTTTTTGCGTGGGCGCGGGATCGGCGCGAGCAGGCTATAGCCGCCCTTGGCGAAAACCGCCCCCGGCGGCAGCGCAGGCTCGCCCACCTGCCTCTTGACCCAGGACAGTGCCGTCCCTCCGCCGGCGATCAGATCGACCATGTCCTTGCCCCAGCCCGGCAGCGCGGTCGGATCGGCTGCGGCGAGCTTTCCCAGGTCCAGCACTGAATCATCATCGCGGACGACGCCGACCCGCGGCCCTGCGTTACGTGTCGAAAAAGTGACGAACCTCAAGTTCAGCCCTCCAGTGTGCGTTTCAGCGGTCCGCTCTGCGGGGCCGCAGTTCGCTGCTACTTTTGTCCGCCGCAATCGAAGGTCCTGCCCCCGCCCTGGCGTAAGCATACTCTACGGAGGTGTAGCACCCTTGACAACAGGACCCAAACGCGTTGTCGTCGGCGAAATCAACCACGAGACCAACACGTTTTCCCCCATCGCCACCGGTCTGGACCGCTTTGCGCAACGTTCGCTGCACTATGGCCAGGAGATGCTGGGAAGGTTCGCCGGAACCCGTTCGGGCATCGGGGGATATATCGATGCCGCGCGCTCGGCCGACGTCACTCTCGTGCCTGCCGTTTCAGGCAGCGCCGTGCCGTCCGGGACCGTGACCCGCGAGGCGTATGAGCACCTGATCGGCCGCCTCCTCGAAACCATCGAAGGAGCCAAGCACGGCGGCGGCCTCGATGGCGTCGCCCTCTGCCTGCACGGGGCGATGGTCGTCGAGGGGGTCGACGACGGCGAGGGCGATATCTTGCGCCGCGTGCGCGCGGCGGCCGGCCCCGACGTCCCGGTCGTCAGCACCCTGGACCTGCACGCCAATATGACCCAGGAAATGGTCGACCATGCGGACTGTCTGTTCGGCTACGACACAAATCCCCACGTGGACAACTACGAGCGCTCCCAGGAAGCCTTCGCCGCCCTTCTCGATATCTGGGCGGGCAAATTCCGCCCCGTGATGCGGCTTGTCAAGACGCAGATGATGCCCCCGACGATCAACATGCGCACAGCGGAAGGCCCGATGGTCCAGCTGTTCGCCCGTGCCCGGGAGTTCGAGGCCGGGCCCCGCGTACGCAACGTGTCTGTGTTCGGGGGTTTCCCGTATACGGACGTCGAGTTCGGCGGCCTGTCGGTACTCGCGATGACCGACGGCGACCCGCAGGCCGCGGAAGGCATCGCGGCGGAAATCGCCGCGACGGCCTGGGGCATCCGGCGCGAGTTCCTCAAACAGCTGTGGCAACCGGCGGACGCCGTCCGCCATGCAATGCAGGCCACACGCAAACCGGTCATCCTGGCCGACGTGGCCGACAATATGGGCGGCGGCGGTTCCGGCGACACGACTGCCCTGTTGCGGGCGCTGCTCGACGCGGGGGCGACGAACGTCGGCTTTGCGCAGATTGTCGACCCCGAGTCTGTGGCTCGTTGCATCGCGGCTGGCCCGGGCGGGGCCGTAAGTCTTCAGCTTGGCGGTAAGGTCGAGCCCAAACATGGCTTACCGGTTTGCGTGGCCGGAACGGTCAAGGCTCTGACCGACGGGACGTTCGTCAATAAGGGCCCGATGGGCACGGGGGTCCAGAGCACCGTCGGCCCGGCAGCTAAGGTATTGGTGCAGGGCGTCGAAGTAATCATCACCACCAACCGCATGGCCCCCAACGACCCGGAGGTCTTCAGGCACATCGGCATCGAACCGAGGGATAGGCAGATCCTCGTCGTCAAGTCGCGCGGGCACTTCCGGGCGGCGTACGAGCCGTTTGCCGCGGAGATCCTGGAGGTCGACTGCCCGGGCTTCGCAAGCCCCAACCTTAAGCACTTTGACTACCGCAAGGCGCGGCGGCCGCTGTTCCCGTTGGACGACATCTAGTGACCAAACGCCGGGGCATAGGCCTCGCCAGGCCTGTGCTCCGGCGGAACCGGCGTTGCGGTACCCGGCACCCTACTCAGTGCCGGCTGCCTTTGCCGCCTACTCCCTCGCCGCGGCGACCTCACGGGGGGCGGCGGCAACTGCCCCGAGCGGCCGGATGATGCCGAACGGCGTGCTCTGGGTGCTCTGCCCCGCGGGGTTGTCCTTAAGGACCATGGCCCAGGGAAACGACCGGAGAGCCGGTTCCGACACCCCGATCAGGTTGAACCCGAAGTCATTGGCGTCCACGATGGCCACAGGCGCACCGACCTTGGCGCTGGCCTTGCGGCAGACCTCGTCGGGGTTGAGCACCGCCAAAACTACATATCTATTGTAGGGCGGCAGGACGTAGTCGCCCGGGCCGTCGATCGAGCGCGCGCGGCGGCCCGCAATGCGGTAGAATACGCCCTTGATGCCGAACAACTTGAAGATCCCGGCGATAACGGCAGCGATCAGGATCCTTATCGTGCCGACCTCGCGCACTGCCATCTCCATGGTTTCCGGTACGCTGAGGCCGACCCCGTAGGGCGTCTTGTACACAAACCTCACCAGAAACCGCGCCAGCGGCCCCGGCTTGATCTCGTCCGCGGGGATCGCGCGGCCGAGGCTGGCAGCAGTGGCCTTTTCGCCCATGAAGATGATGTCCCCGGGCTTGAGAAGCGGCTTTGCGTACTGGCAGAGGAGCTCGCCGACGTCCTCGCCCCGCATGATTGTGTGGGTCCTGATCATTGTCCGCTCGTAGGCCTGGCCGTCGACGACAATGACCGGGCTGAACTCCTTGATGCTCACGCCTTACGCACCCCAATCCCGGATGGCATTATGTCCAACCATTACCTGTATACATCCTCCAGGCCGATTATTCAAAGGGTACCTGGGCGGATGCCTTCTTCGGCGGCCCGGTGCAGCGACCCCTTTCCCCTTCCGGGGAAAGGCGAAGCAGGTATTACTTCGCATTGCGTACTGTGCTATACTTCTCCATGTCGTGCATCCGGACGCCGATGTCCGGCATTTACGGTGCACCAGACCGGAGGTTCGAATAACGGTGGCTCAGCCGTTGGCTGCCCCCGCCCCATCCGCGGCCGGCAGCGGTGCCGCTTTGGCTCAAACCAAACCTACCACTCTGACGACCGTGGAGATCGTCAGGTTTTTCGTCCCGCTTGCGGCGACGACGATGTTCATCGCGGTCATCTTCAACGTCATGAACTCGGCCATGGCCCACACGGCCCAGGCCGCGGCGGCATTGGCGGCCTTCTCGGTCGGCCAGAGCATGGCCGACCTGATATCGGTCCCGGCAAGTTCGGGCCAGCAGTGGTTGATCGCCCGGGGGCGCGACAAGCGGTCGTTCCGTTACGGCCTCGGCGTCATGTACCAGATCATCGTCGGCGTGACCGTGGTGCTCGCCCTGGCCGGGTGGACTAGCCTGGGCCGTTGGCTCTATGAAGGCCTGTTCAACGCCCCGCCGCACCTTTCCGGGGCAATCGCCCAGGCGATCAAGGTCTGCCTCCCGCTGCCGGTGATCTTCACGGTGCGGGGTGCGGCGCAGGCCGTTCTGATGCTGCGCCGCAAGACGCAGTACATGACGCTTGCCGTCATCGTCCGCCTCGGCTATGTCTTCGTGGCCGCTTCCGTCTTCCCGCGCGTCCTGCCCCTGCATGGGGGCGCCATCGGGGCGTTGCTGTGGGTTACCGGGATGGGCGTGGAAGGGACCGTTGCCTTCCTCGCGGCCCGGCGATTCTACCGCGAGTTGCCCGAGACGACGCCGCCCGCCGAGGCTGGAGCCCCTGCCCTGCGGCCGCGGATCTGGCCGTTCCTGTTGCCGCTCATCGCGACCAGCGTGTTGTGGTCGCTGGGCAAACCGATCCTCAACATCGGGATGGCCAGGTCGACGGACCCCGAGACGAGCATTGCCGTTTATCAGGTCGCCTGGAACGCGGCCTGGCTTCTGATTTCCTACGTTCAGGGCGGTTTCCGGCAGGTAGTCGTGGTCTTCTGGAACGACGAGGCATCGCTGCGCGCCCTGCAACGCTTCGCGACCCGTCTCGCGCTCGGGGTCAGCGCCCTCCTGTTCGCACTGACGGCATCCGGCGCGGCGACGTGGTTCCTGCGCGAGGTCGTCGGCGCGGCAGAGGAGCTCATCGGCCCCTCACGCGGCGTGCTCTTCGTGATGTCTGTCCTGCCGCTGGCGCTCGTCGCCACGGAGGTTTCCGTCGGCCGGTTGTTACGCAACGGCACCACGGCGGCAATCGGCGTGGCCAAAGGGGCCAATCTCGCGGCAATGGCGGTGGTCTCGCTCGCACTGGCCGCGGTTGCGCCGGAGATGGGCCCGATGATCGGCGCCCTGGCTATGCTGGCCGGAGTCGGTGGCGAACTGGTTGTGTCTTACTGGGCAACAAGACGACTTACTTCCTGCCCCTCGGCGGGAGATGTCTAGGCCCGAAGCTATACCCAACCTAAGGGCGTCCGGCGGCAGCGTCTTTCTGCCTCCGGGCGCTTTCCTCTTGGGCGGCCGCAAGTCCTGAGTCAGGGTTCGGGACGTGCTCCCCTTCGCCGCTGTGGATGCCCCACCAGCCCCAAGCCGCGCCTGCCAGGAGCAGCAGGAATATGCCGACCGGCCAGTACCAGTTGATGGGCAGCACGAGTTGATCACCTCAAACCTATCGTGCGTTCACTGCGGTCCGGCCATGCAAGAGGCGGGCTCACCCAAAAGGGTGGCCCGCCCCGGTTGCGCCGGCGGGGGCTCGCGGAACGCCCACCCCCTGACGCTTTGTCGACGTTCTTCGCTTCTGAGGATTCTCCGGCTCCGGCTTACCCCTGCTCCACCGTGATCGGCTTGCTACTCTCCCAGAGACCGTGGATGTTGCAGTAGGAAAGCGCGTGAAGCGTCCCGCCCTCCTTCAGGATCGCCGTCACGGTCACCGCCGGAACAGTGTATGCCGGGCCTTCGTTAGCGCCCTTTGGTGACTCGCCGTGGGCGTTGAAGTCGAACCTACCCAGGTCGAACGAGAAGTTGCCGCTCGCCGGCCGGTAGTGCAACTCGATCCAGCGGATGTGGTGCTCTGTGGTGTTGGGATGGCCGATCTCCTTGCCGACTCCGAGGGAAACCGTAAACGGTCGGCCGGCGACGACCTTGTCGGGGCAATCGATTGCGGGAGCGTGCTTCTCGGACTTCCAGTCAGCGGATCTGATATGCTGCGACAAAGACATCCAAACCACCTCCAGGCATTTCTGCGACCTATTCTAGCATGGGATGGGTCAGACGGCGATAGGTAATGTTAATACTTTAATGCTCGCCCGTCGCGGATGGCCCGGCCGTTACCCGCCGGCCGGAGCCGAATGTGACGGTCCGGCGGCCGCGCCCTCTCCCAAGGCCGTCCTGGCGATTGTCTTGCCGCAGGGAGTCGCGGCAAGGCCCCCTTCGCCTGTCTCGCGAAGGGCGGCCGGCAGAGCGCGGCCCACTTCGGCCATCGCTCCCGCGACCTCGTCCGGTGGGATAACGCTGCGTACCCCGGCGAGGGCCATTTCGGCCGCGGCCAACGCAATGGCGGCGGCCCCGGCGTTGCGTTTGACGCACGGGACCTCCACCAGTCCCGCAACAGGGTCGCACACCAAACCGAGCATGTTCTTAAGCGCCATGGCTGCAGCGTGCACGCAGGCATCGGCGTCGCCGCCCGCCAGGTGGCACGCTGCCGCGGCGGCCATTGCGGCGGCCGTCCCGCATTCGGCCTGACATCCGGCCTCGGCGCCGGACAGGCCTATGTGCGCCTGGATGATCTGCCCCACCAATCCGGCGACCCACAGAGCGTCCAGGATTCGGGGGCCGGTGTCGGGGTACTGAAGGGTTTCGGCGACGGTCAGCAGCACGCCGGGAAGTACGCCGCAGGATCCTGCGGTCGGGGCAGCGACGATCCGGCCCATCGCGGCGTTGACCTCGGCGCCCGCGAGGGCGCGGGCAATCGCGCGAGCGGCTGTCGGGTTGAGTGCACGCCCCTGCTCGACGGCCTCCCAGACGCGATGGGCATCGCCGCCTGTGAGGCCGCTGCGGGAGACCACCGGCTCCCTGGTGCCGCGCCGGACCGAATCCTTCATTACCTCAAGCCGCGCTGCCATTACCTCGTCCAGTTGTCCGGCGGCGAGTCCTGTCGATCCGCGCTCGAGATCCCTCGCCAGGTCGGCCAGGCTGACCTGGCCCTGCGTGGCCGCTGCGACGGCTTCCGCGAAGGTAATGCCCTTCACTCGGCGCCTCCCGGCGGGTCCAGGCGGGCAACCCGCGCGCTCCACTTGATCTGGGGTGATCCCGCGATCGCCGCGCATAGCGCGTCCGGACAGGGCTGGTCGAGTTCGATCACTGTCAATGCTTCTCCGCCCTTGCCCTTGCGGCTGACGTGCATACCGGCGATGTTCAGCTCGTAAAGGGCCATCGCCGACGCAAGACGGGCGACGACGCCCGGCCAGTCGGCATGTGCGACGACCATTGTGTCAAGGTTTCCGTCAATGCCTGCCTCGAAACCGTTGATCTCGCTCACCCGGACCCTGCCGCCACCCAGGGACGAGCCAACGATCCGCATTTCGGGACGGTCCGCGCTCCTGAGGAGGAACACCGCGGTGTTGGGATGGGCATCGCCGCCGAGGTCGAGATCCTTGATCGCCACTCTGAGTCCCGCCTCTGGGGCGAGGGCCATCGCCCTGGGGATGCGCGCGTCATCGGCGCTCATGCCGAGCAGGCCTGCGACCAGGGCGAGGTGCGTCCCGTGGCCCTGGCCCGTCCGCGCGAACGAACCGTGAAGCCCGATCTCCGCCTGGTCGGGCTGACGGCCGAACACCTCGCGGGCGAGCCTCGCAAGGCGAAGGGCTCCCGCGGTGTGAGAACTCGACGGGCCGATCATCACCGGACCGAGGATATTGAGAATGCCGTCATCGTGCATCTCCGTGCCCTCTCCTCTCGCGTGCCGCATAGGACATCTCGGCGGCCCGGCATCTGCCGTGAGACAAGTTTAGCCCCCGCGGGCTCGACCGGCAAGCGCCGCGGCGCGGGCGGAAAAGAACCGGGCGGCACGATGCCGCCCGGTTTTTCGTCCGGCTCTGCCCAGCAGCGCTGGGCCAGCCACAAGCATCCTGTCTCGCTGAGGGACGCCTATTGCAGGATGTGCAGCCACTCGCCGAGCAGGAACTGTACCCGGCCGAGGAACAGCGACACGCGGGCCATGACCGTATTGCCGAATGCGGCGCCAAGGGCCACCATCATGGTGAACCGGCCGATCTTCGCGGTTGCGCCCACGAACCCCCTGTGCTGCAGGGTGAAGAAGAAGTAGGTCAACGTCGTGACGACGCCGATCATCACAATCAGATTCTCGATACCGCCGGCGCCGACAACCGGACGCATGGTGTCGGTCATCTGGAGCACGAAATATGACCGGAACTCGCGGGCGAGGACGACGCCCGCGCCCACGCCGACCATGAAGGCGACGGTGTAGCGGGCGAGATAGCTGATGTTCTTGAAGTACCGGGCGTAGATCAGAAGGCCCAGGATGATCGGGATGATCAGGACGTATTCGCCGTCCCGGGCGATGCTGTTCTTGATCGTCGGGCGGATCATCTGGTCGATCTGAAGCACCATGCCGTACGCCGCAGCGACACCGATGTACGCGTGCTCGGCGAACTTGTAGAACGGGTTATCAACGAAAATGTAGCTGAAAAGGAACAGCGTCATGAACGCTGCGCACCAGATACCAACTAGGCTAAGGTCCATCAAACCCGACCTCCCTTCTTACCCCCGAGGAGGTAGGCCAGGTTGCCGATGGCGATAAAGAAGATAATCAGAACGTGCGAGAGCGACTGGGCATCCATGCCCGCCACGGCGTTGCCGGGCTCCTCCGCGAGAATCTCGAACTCAGCCGCGCCACGCATCCCCATCAAGAGGCCTGCGAGCTGGCCGGACCGCACGAAAGGCATTGACTCGGGCACGCTGACTGAGACGACCGAGCTGCAAATCGGCACGTCCAGCCGGTCGCCAACAATGGAGATGTACTCCTTGTCGCCTGGATTGCCGGTGCAGTAGCAGAAGATCAGGTCGACGTCATCCAGCGTCTTGACATCCGCCATCAACGGCAGATCTTCGAGTGCAGTGCCATCCTCATCCACGCCCACAGCGGCGTCCCAGAGGTCAACGACGGCCTTCTCCAAGAAGACCTTCTGTCCAGGCCGGTACCCGAGTTGGACGTAGTCGACGCCGTATTGCTTGCCCATCTTCTCGGCTACCTGCCTGACGGCGGGACCGCCGAGGCCCTGGCCCTCAACCCACATCGCGCCGGTGACGATCCGCCCGCCTCGCTCGAAGACCATCTTGGCGGTGGAAGTCAGCGCCGGGACGAGTTCGGGCACGCCGCCCGCGGAGAACTCAAAGCCGAGCCAGACGACGTCGCCAGGCTGCAGGCTCTGAATCTGCCGGTGGCACATATCCGTCGTCTCGTTGATGCTGATGGGCAGGCCCATCGGCTTGATCAGAGCGTAGACGCACACCACGATCATCAGGACGTAGATAATCCTGCGATCGACGTTTTGCAGCATATTCACCATAGTCGAAACCTCCTACTCGCCCGCGCCGCCGAGGTGGCCGCGCTCAATGCCCAGGACGATACGAAGGGCGGTCGCGACACCACCGAGCGTGGCTGCGATGGTGATGCCGCGCATGCCAGCGGCGTTCGGGTAGTTGAGGATCCAGTCGGCCGCCTTCGGGATTTGATCCCACATCGCCTCGCCGATCGGGGCGCGGCCGAGCATCATGATCACGGCCGAAACCAGCAGGACCGAGGCCTCGAAGGTCTTGATGCGGAAAGCGCGGTAGGCCGCGGACGAAATGTAAAAGACCAGGATGGAGTACATGGTCGCGCGCGGATGGACAAAGAAGTACTGATATAGGAAGTCCGTCCACTTGCCCTTGCCGGTCGTGAAGATACCGAACACCAGGGTCGCGCCCATGAAGGCGAGCAGGACCACGCTGTACGGCCACCCCTCACGCTGTTGACCGACTTTCTTGAGGTGAATCTGCGCCAGGTTGATCAGGCCGACCGCGAATGCGACGGCGTATACAAGCAGGTACCAACTGTCGAGTTCGGTCTTGAGCGTGCCGAGCCACGGCAGGCTCGCCGGAGCGATGAACGTCGACAGGACATAGATCAGAGCTGCTGTTGCACAGAGGACAATCGGGACTTCTTTGCGCACGGTATCACCTCCCTACTGCTTCAGTAGCGTCGATAGGCTGTCGTTGCCCATCGTCGCCATGATGGTGCCGATAATGATGATGATTGCGGCGAACATCTTGCCAAAGTCCTGGCCGACGAGGTTTCCAATCAAGACCGGGTCCTTTGACAGGTAGGCGCTTGCCGCATATAGCTCCTCGCCGATCAGCGCGTAGTCGCACGCCGCTACGAAGAACGGAATCTGGTGCGTGTTGGCGGTACCGGCGATCTGGATCGCGCCGCTGAGTGCGCCGGCCTCGGCGAAGATCAGCGATTCGGCCCAGAAGGCACCCATCATGACGCTGGTCGCGACGTGTTCGCGGGAAATAATGCCGAGCACGCCGGATGCGTACGCAAACTGATCGTCGGACAGATACCGGACGTCGTCGGGAATAAAGGATTCCGAACGCCCTTCGGCCACGAAGGCCTGGTGGACGATTTCTTCAGTCACCGAGTAAACAACAGGGTTGCGGTTGGTGGTGATAATCCGCGTGTCGTACTTGGCGCACATCCGCGCCACGTAACCCAGAATGGCGAATGAGGCCAGGGTCTGCGCGTTCTGGAAGTCGCCGATTCCCGGCGAGAAGTGCACTGGGCGTCCCAACTCGGTTGCACGGCCGATGGCTTCGTCCAGAGCTTCAAGCCCGGAAACCTTGCGGATCGCGGGGACCTTCTGCCCGCTGCGGGCGCGCGAGATCATGACCACCACGCCGGCGCAAAAGGCGAGCTCCATGATCAAGGTCCACATCTGGTTCGGAGCGATCAAGCATTGTCACCTCCCAATAGTGGCCCTCGGCAATCCCGGGCAACCCCTCGTGCGCGCACAAACCTCCCCTTCGGGATGAATTGCCCAAATACACGAGAACGACCCGGCCGAACCGGGTCAGCATGCCTGCCCGTCCTGGTCTCCCGAGGTGATAAACACAAAGAAAAAACCCCGGCGTCGAGGCGATCGGCGCACGCGCCGATCTCGGGCACAACAGAACAGTGGTTTCGACAGATGTATGCAAGTTCCTTCCCGCACTGCCTGTTAAACGGCGTTTTGTGGCCACAAAATAGCTGTTTAGCAGGGTCTTTTAGCAACGGTTGCTCTGTATCACCATCACCGCAGCTATAGGGGCTTTAAGAGCATAAATACCCTGTGGCAGATACAGCCAGCGACTTGCCAGTCAATGGCGGCCAAGACGCACACGCGCGGGAGGAAAAGCCCCGCCCTCGCGAAAAGCTTGCTCCATAGGCACCGGCGAGGGCATTCCAGGGCGGCCGGACCCGGCAGCAGGAAGGGGCGAGGGTGACCATATGAAAGGCAACTGGGATCAGGTTATTGCGGGCATCGCCGGACGGCCGGAGGTCAAGGCGGCGTTCGCACAGATTGACGGGATGCTTGAGGATGCGGCCGCGCTGACGGTCAGTATCTGCGAAGTACCCGCTCCGCCGTTCAAGGAGCACGAGCGCGCCGGACTTGTCGCGGGTCTGATGCGCGAGGCAGGGCTGGCTGAGGTGCATATCGACGAGGCCCCCAACGCCATCGGCGTGTACCCGGCAGCAGCGGGCAATAAGGGCGGCGCAGTCATGCTCGCCGCACACATCGATACGGTGTTCCCGGAGGGCACGGATTGCACTGTACGCCGTGAAGGCAACAACCTGACCGCGCCGGGCGTGAGCGACAACTCCGCCAACGTCGCGGCGATCCTACTAATCGCGAGGTTGCTCAGGGAGCATCAGTTTGAGCTGCCGCGCGAGGTCGTGTTCGTCGGGACGGCGGGCGAGGAGGGCCTCGG
Organism: Bacillota bacterium; assembly: GCA_040766985.1. Taxonomy (GTDB): domain Bacteria; phylum Bacillota; class Sulfobacillia; order JAUYEG01; family JAUYEG01; genus JAXGPL01. Next base: position 72,659 of record JAXGPL010000012.1, on the reverse strand, counting down.
TGACCTCCGGGGCATGAAGCGGGCGATGGCCGACCTCCGGGACCGGGTTTCCTACATCATGCCCGTCGACGGAGCATACGGCACGATCTGTCACCGGGCCGTGGGCAGCAGGCGGTTTCGGGTGACGGTCAAGACGGGCGGCGGGCACAGCTATGGCGCGTTCGGGGTGCCGAGCGCGATTCACGGCCTCGGCAGGATGATCGCCAAGATCGCCGACATCGAGGTGCCCGAAAGGCCCAAGACGACCTACAACGTGGGAGTGATCGGGGGCGGGACCTCGGTGAACACGATCGCCGCCGAAGCGTGGATGCAGATCGACATGCGTTCGGAGAGCGCGGAGGAACTCGCCAAGCTCGAGTCAAAGGTCAAGCAGCTGATCGCCGCCGGAGCGGCTGAAGAAGGGGTCGAGTACGAGATGGAGCTTCTCGGTGACCGTGCGGCGGGTGCCACTCCGGCGGACGATCCTCTGATCAGGATGCTCCAGGCAGTCTACCGGACGATGGGGATTGAGCCGCAGCTGAGGTCCGGGAGCACCGACTCCAATGTCCCGATCGGAATGGGGCTGCCGGCGGCGACCATCAGCGCCAAGACGGGCGAGAGCGGCCACACCGTGCGCGACACGGTCCACCTCGAATCGATGATCGCGGGGCTCAAGTCCCTGTTGCTGACCGTGTTGGCGGCTTCCGGCTGGGGCGGATAGACGTCCCGGATAGACGTGGCTGAGGGCGCGGGCAGGTCGCGCCTTGCCGGGGGCTTTCCTTGCCCCCGGACCGGCGAGGCTCAGCCCGCGCCCCAGTTGAGTTCCGCGTAGGTTCCTCCGGCCCTCGCCGCAGCGGCGGCCGGCCTCATTCCATCAGGAAATGACCTCCCGGTTGCCAAAGCGCCTCTCCACCCGCAATTCGCTTAGCCGCAATCTGACATCGGTCATCTCGGCCTGCAGGCGAGTGAGATAGCTCTGCAGTTCGGCGATTTCCTCGTCCAGTTGCGCTGCGCTGTCCCTGCGCAGGGCGGGTCGCGGGCGCGCGATGAGTCCCGTCCGATGACCTCCGGCCCGGCGGATTTCCCGCACGTCGTGCCACCTCCCGGCTGGCTGGCTTGCGCGCATCTTCGCACTACCCTGCTATGCTGCCCTTTTAACGCCGGGTTTGTGCAGGATAGACTCTGGAGGTGACGAATACGACGCCGTGAATGCCTTTCGCCGCACGAAGTTTAGTTGGCCGTCGTGCCGACAGCGAACCGACGGGAGATGGGGGGTGGGCGTTTGCGCGCTGATCGCCGCCGCCCTGATCACCCGCGTCCGCGAGAAGAGAGTATAGCGGCGATTTCCTTCCCGGACGCGTCCTCTCGCCGGCCGTCGGCGACCCGATCCGCCGCTCTTCGCACCTCGGGCTCGGCCCAGGGCATGGCAATCCCGTAGCCGGCTGCCCGAAGCATCGGGATGTCGGCTTCAGAGTCGCCAAGGGCGACGGTTTCCGCGGGGTCGACGCCGAGATAACCGCACAGCTCGAGCAGCGCAGTCCCCTTGTCACTGCGACCCGCCATCACAACCGCGAGCCAGTCGGGCTGGCCGGACATGCGCTGGGCGTTGACTGCCACCGCCCCGGCGGCGATCTCCGGCGCAAGGAACTCGCGTACCCGCTCCGCGCCAGGGCCGGAGAGGGCCATCGTCATTATCCGCGAGCCGCGCTCGGCGAACACTTCCTCGAAATCGTCCACGCACTCGATAAGCGACAAACGCCTCCCCTCGACCGACGCGGCCGGCTTGGAGCGGTCGAAAAAGAAGACCTCATCGGCGCACACCGACGAGACGAGACCGTTCAGGGCGGCGAATTCGACCACCCGCCGTGCAATCTCAAGCGGCACGAAGTGCTGCACTATAAACCTGCCCGCCGGGTGCTCGACCAGCGCCCGGCCGTAATGGCAGGCGATGGGCCCGGTGATGCCGATATCGTCGGCGAAGCGTTCGGCTGAGTTGCGATAGCGCCTGCCCGTGACCGCCGTCACCAGGATCCCGCGGGCCATGGCCTGCCTGATCGCCGCAAGGTTCGCCGGGCTGACCCTGCCGTCGGAGCCCGTCAGCGTATCATCGATATCCAGGGCCAGAAGCCGGATGCGTTCCGGGGGCCGCCTGGACTTACTGCCGGAGGCAGGTTCTGTCCGGTGCTGTGTGCCCGGTCCTCTTCGGGTCACGGAAACCCTCTCCTTATACCTTGCGCATCAGGTCGATGCGGGCCTGTTCGCGACGTTTTTGGGCTTTGGATTTGCGGCGCGGGTTGCCCTTCGGCGACTTGGGGCGGCGGCTGTCTCCGGCGTCCTGGCTCTCCCGCGTCCGCCTTGGGGCGGGGCTGGCTGTAGCGACCAAGGCCTGCCAGAAATCCTCGCTTGCGAGGACCTCCGCACCTTGCGCAAGAGCGCTCCGCTGCACGGCGAGGTCGGACGAAACGACGAGGCAGCCGCTTGCAGAGAGGCGGACGACCACTTCGTCCGCCTCGGGGGCGTAATACACCTCCACAGGCCCGAAGTCGGAGCGTCCGGTCCTGGGTCCGTCGAGGACGAGAACGACTCGCCGCCCGCGCCTGGCCTGGTAAGACCGGAGCCAGCCAAGTAAGTAAGAACGCGCGCTCTCTAACCCGGAGGCTCCGCTCAGCTTTGCAGTGAGCGCGGGCACCCGCTTGATGAGGTTATAACCATCGATGATCACAGTCTGCGGCTGGTCCATGGCTCTAGCTTGTTTCGGCGATAGACTGCCGATAGCCTGTCGGCGCGGAATACGCGGGCAGAGCGCGCCGGCGTGAACCGGCGGCGTGGTAACGAACCGCCGATTTGCTGGGCCACGCCTGACTATCGAGTTGGCAGGGGAAGCAGGCTACCTTTGTGACCAAAGCGACCTGCGCTTCGGACACCCGAACCAAGTCGCCCCGTTGCCCGATCCTTGCCCGAGGGAGGTTACGCTTATGCCCGCGGCAGATGGTCAAACGCGCCCGAGCAATCGCCTCGCCCACGAGAAAAGTCCGTACCTGCTACAGCACGCCAATAACCCAGTCGACTGGTATCCGTGGGGCGACGAGGCCTTTGCCGAGGCCCGGCGGCGGTCGGTGCCGGTGTTTTTATCGATCGGCTATTCCACCTGCCACTGGTGCCACGTCATGGGGCGCGAGTCCTTCGCCGACGAGGAAGTAGCCAAGCTGCTCAACCGCGATTTCGTCGCCATAAAGGTCGACCGCGAGGAGCGGCCCGACATCGACCAGGCCTACATGGCGGTGTGCGAGATGCTCACGGGACACGGCGGCTGGCCGTTGACTGTCGTGACGACCCCCGAAGGCAGGCCCTTCTTCGCGGGCACCTACTTCCCGCGGGAGTCGCGTTTCGGGCGGCCGGGCATGCTCGAGATCCTGCCGCGCCTGGCCGCGGTGTGGCGGGAAAGGCGCGACGAAGTCGTCAAATCCGCGGAGGAGGTCAGCCGCCTTGTCCGTAACGCCGGTATGCTGCGCTTTCGCTCTGCGCCGGATGAGGGGCTGTTGCGGGCCGGTTTCCGTGAACTCGACGCCGCATTTGACGAACGGCACGGGGGGTTCGGCACGCGCCCCAAGTTCCCGCAGCCGCACGCCCTGATGTTCCTGCTGCGCTACTGGTTGCGATACGATGAACCGCGCGCCCTGGCGATGGCAGAGCGGACCCTGCGCCGGATGGCCGCGGGAGGTATCTACGACCACTTGGGCGGCGGCTTCCATCGCTACTCGACGGACGAACGCTGGCTGCTCCCGCACTTTGAGAAGATGCTCTACGATCAAGCGCTTCTTCTCATGGCCTACACCGAGGCCTACCAGGCGACGGGCAACGAGTTCTACCGCAGGGTGGCGGCGGGTATAGCCGACTACGTCCTCAGGGACATGACCTCGCCCGAGGGGGCCTTCTACTCCTCCGAAGACGCCGACAGCGAGGGCGTGGAGGGCAAGTTCTACGTGTGGTCGGCGGGTGAAATCCGGTCGGCCCTCCGCCCCGGCGCGGCCGATGCCTTCATCAAAGCCTACGGCGTGCGGGAGGAAGGCAACTTGCGCGATGAGGCGACCGGCGAACGCAACGGGACGAACGTCCTGCACCTAACGGACGACGCGCTCCTGGAGCCGGCGGCGGTCGGGGAGCCGGGGGCGCCGAGGGCGCCGAACGCGCAGGGCACACCGAACGCTCAGGGCGCAGCACCTGGGCTGGCCGCGGCCCGCCGCAAGCTATTTGGGCTGCGGGAGGCCCGCGTCCGCCCCGCCCGCGACGACAAGATCCTGACGGACTGGAACGGGTTGATGATCGCCGCGCTGGCCAAGGCTGCGAGGGCGTTCGGCGACCTCCGCTATTCAGGCGCCGCCGAGCGGGCGGCACGGTTCATGACCAATCGCTTGGCCAGACAGGATGGCACCCTGCTCCACCGATATCGCGACGGCCACGTGGCGATTGACGGTTTCCTTGATGACTATGCCTTCTTGGTCTGGGGGTTGCTTGAGCTCTACTTTGCGACGCTCGACCTCAACTACCTGGAAACCGCGACCCGGATCGCGGGGCGCCAATTCGAGCTTTTCGGGGGCGACGACACCGGAGACGAAGGCCCCGGCCTGAGGTTCGGTACCGCCAGGGATCCGGCGGTAGAGGGCCTGGGCCGACGCAAGCCGGCCTACGACGGCGCAGTGCCTTCTGGCAACTCCGTCAGCATGTTCAACCTTACGCGCCTTGCGCGGCTGACGGGCCGAACCGAACTCGAAACCCAAGCATCCCAAATCGCCGAAATGCTCGCCGGACACGCGCGCCGCAGCGCCTGGGGGCATACGTTCTTCCTCGCTGCGCTGGATTACGCCCTCGGCCCGGCCAGCGAAGTGGTGCTCAGCGGAGACCTTACGGCTCCGGATACGCATGCTCTGCTCGAAGCGCTGGAGGGGGGCTTCCGGCCGCGCCAGGTGCTGCTTCATCTGCCGCTGCACGGTCCATCGCGCGCGCGCCTGGCCACGCTGGCGCCGTTCACGCAAGCCCTCGAGGCCCCCGGCCATCGAGCCCTGGCGTACATCTGCAGCGGCGGCCAGTGCCAGCTGCCCGTGACCGATCCAGCGCAGCTACAGGCCTTTGCGCCGCAGCGGGGCGCCGAGGCGAGGAGCATCGAGCGTGACGAGGGGTAGCGAGGGTAGCGAGGGTGGTGAGGGGAGCATCTGGTCTCGCGGGGTACAGGTTGCTGCAGAATATGGACTCCACAGGGCCCTATTCTGCAAAACAGGTATTCGCGGCGACCTTGAGAGCCCTTGAAGGTTGTTTGGGTACCACATTCTAAAAAACCTGGTTGCTCTGAGTACACATTCCTAGGAAACCTGGACTCCACAAGCCCACAACGAGGCCCGAGCCCTCGCCACCCGCCCTCCTACCCCCTGATCCGCCCGCCTGCCTGCTGCTACGCTCGTGCCTTGTGCAGCCTCAGAGCAGCCTGGTTGTGTACCGCTCGTGCCAGATCGCCCGGTAGGCGACCTTGAGGGGGCTCCAGCGCTCCGCATGCGGATCGTGAACCGTAACGCGCGCCGCCGACCGCCCCGGCAGGCTGCGCAGGGCGTCGATGAGCCGTTGGCGGATGGCGTCAAGGCGCGCCTTCTCCGTTTGGCCCCGGCCGGACCAGGCCGCCCAGTTCTCCCGGGCTTCAGCCTGTGACGAGGCCAACCGCACCAGGTAAAACAGTTCGGCATCCGCAAGGTGGTGGAGGGTTTCGCGCGTCGAACGCTTCCCGGGTTTCGGCCGCGCGTCGAGCCAGCCGTCACCGCGCTCGGCTACGAGCGACCAAAGGGCCTCCCTGCCCGCGTGAAGATGCGATATGGCCTGGTCGACGAGTTGCGTGGTGAGGGGCTCACCGCACCAACGAAAGTACCCCTCGCTGTCCCCGGCGGCGGTGATTGCGCGGGTGCGGACGGTTTCCAGGATTGCTACCTGCGGCTCCGCATGGATACCAGCTCCGCCGTGCGACCACGGCGGTTCAAGCTCCAGCGGGGCAAGCCGCCGGGCCGCCAGCCACGCGATCTCCGCCGTCAGATGGGCCGTTGCAGCGGTCATGGCTGCTGAGGCTCCCTGGGCCTTGAACCCGGCGCCGGGAACCGCTGGAAAGTGTACGATACACCACCCGTCCGCGCCCATCTCCAAGCTCGCCGGAAAACGGCTCTTGTCAGGCAAGTTGTCCTCTTCAGGCAAGTTGTCCTTTGCTCTGATATCGCCCACGGTCCAGCCCCCCCGCCAAACCAATCGGCAGCCGCATCTTAGGCCGCGAACGGCTACAGCGGTCGTTTCTCTGGACAGCGCTGCCCGCCCTGCCTGCCCTGGGCGCATGCCCGGCGGGCGGCGGGGCAAGGTATCGCTGCATTTAACACGGCCATTACACCTGCCTAACCCATCGATGATGCTTGGACGCCATGCAACGGCTATCGTAGAGAGGGGGCTTGGGAAAGCAAAGCATCAGAATCAGGAGGAGATCGACGAAAGTGAAGCGCAGATGGGTTTCGGTAGTTCTGCTGGTCACCGCGATTGCGCTGTCGGCGCCGGCGCTCGGCGCATGCCGCCGCGCGAAGACGGCGCTCGACATCCGAGGATCAGACACGATGGTCAACCTTGGCGCGAGGTGGGCGGAGAAGTTCATGGCCAAGAACCAAAAGTACACAGTCGCTGTCCAGGGCGGCGGTTCCGGGACCGGCGCCACCGCCCTCATCAACAGAAACTGCGATATCGCCCAGATGTCACGCGCGATGAAGGAATCCGAGCAAGCAAACCTTAAGTCCGCAACCGGAAAGGAAGCCCGGGAGCACATCGTCGCCTATGACGGCGTCGCGGTGGTCGTCCATCCCGGCAATCCCGTGGATCAGTTGACCGAACAGCAACTGGCAAGGATCTTCCGGGGCGAGGCGTCCAACTGGAATGAGTTCGGTGGGCCGGATTCGTCGATCGTCGTCCTTGCCCGCGACACGTCGTCCGGCACCCATGTGTTCGTCAAGGAACACATCGTGTGGGAGCGCGGGGCCGAGAACGAGGCGGAATACGGGCCGAAGGTCCAGTTTCTCACATCCAACCAGGCCATCTACACCGAAGTCAAGCAGAACCCCCAGGCGATCGGATACATTGGCCTTGGATACCTGGACGGCGCCGTCAAGGCGCTGGCGGTCAAGCGGGACGACGCTGCTCCTGCAGTAATGCCCAGCGTAGCAACAGTCAAGGATAAGACCTATCCCATCGCGCGGCCGCTCTACAATTGCACCGCCGGCGAGCCGGAAGGCCTGGTCAAAACGTATCTCGACTTCGTCCTCGGACCCGAAGGCCAGGCAATTGTGGAGGATCTCGGGTTCGTGCCGGTTCGATAGAGCCACGGGGGGTGTCTTGACTGACTGCCAGTGACCGAGCGGGGCAAGGGTCGTTCCGCGAACTGCTGACCACGCCCTTGTCGCCGCGTCGGCGGCAGGCGTCCGAACGCAATGCCCGGCTTGCCGCTCAGGCGGCGGGGGTTATGCTGGTCGGCGTTGTGGCGCTGATCCTCGGTTTCGTCGCCAAGGAGGCGCTTCCGCTCCTTTGGCGGGTGAACCTCGGGCGTTTCCTTACGGGAACCAGATGGTATCCGGTCTCCTCCCGCCGACGTTCGGAATCCTGCCGTTCATCGTCGCCAGCCTGTGGGTGACGGCCTTCGCGATGCTCGCTGCGCTTCCGCTGGGCTTGGCCACGGCCGTCTACATTGCGGAGATGGCCCCGGGGCTGGCGTGCGAAAATCAAGCCGCTTATCGAACTCCTGGCCGGCATCCCGTCGATCATCTATGGGCTGATCGGGCTCCTCGTGGTCGTGCCGGTAGTTCGCGCGGTGTTCAGCCTGGACAGCGGGCTCTCCGGATTGACGGCGTCGCTGCTCCTCGCCGTGATGATCCTCCCGACCATCGCCAGCCTCTCGGACGAAGCTATTCGCGCGGTGCCGCGGGACTACCGCGACGCAAGCCTTGCCCTGGGAACAACGCAGTGGAAAACGCTGGTCAGGGTCACCCTTCCGGCGGCGGCCTCCGGCATCAAGTCCGCGGTGTTGCTCGCGTTCGGCCGGGCCCTCGGCGAAACCATGCTTGTCCTGATGGTTGCGGGCGGGCGGGTATCGGTACCCGGGAGCATCACCGCGCCGATGAGGACCATGACTGCGACTCTGGCTGCGGAGGTCAACAACACCGCCTTCGGCAGCGACCACTACCGCGCTTTGTTCGGCATAGGGCTGGTGCTGCTGCTTGCCTCACTCGCCCTCAGCCTCGCGTCCGAACGCTACGCCGCATTGAGCCGGGGCCAGGCCGGGCCTGCATCACGCGGGGGCGGGGTAGCGGGACCGGGTGGAGCCGGCGGGCCGGGACCGGGCGGAGCCGGCGGAGTCGCGCAGCGGACGCGCGGCAGGATGACGGGGTGATGCAGGTTGTTTAACAGGGAGTGGAGCGAGCGTGGGACGGGCCCTGAGCGGCTGTGGAGGGCTCTGGTGTTCGTCGCCGCGCTCACGTCGGCCGTCGTTGCCGTCGGCCTGGTGGGTATCGTAGCCGTCCGCGGTGCAGGAGCCTTATCGTGGGAGTTCATCTTCGCCATGCCCGTCAACCGTGGCGTTGAGGGCGGCGTCTTCCCGGCGATCTTCGGTACGTTCTTGCTGCTGGTGTTGACCGCATTGTTCTGCCTGCCGGTCGGGATCATGGCCGGCGTCTACCTGACCGAGTACGCCCGGCCCGGAAGACTGCTTTCGCTGGTCAACAGCGCAATCCTCAATCTCGCCGGCGTCCCGTCGATAGTCTACGGCCTGTTCGGCCTGGCCTTCTTCGTGCTCTTCCTGAACCTCGGGTCGTCGCTGCTCTCCGCAGCGTTGACCTTGGCGTGCATGACCCTGCCCGTCGTCGTGGCTGCTACCCGGGAGTCGCTGCTCGCGGTCCCCAAGGCATACCGTGAGGCAGCTTGGGCCCTTGGGGCCACGCGGTGGCAGACGATCCGCTCGGTCGTCCTGCCCGCGGCGAAGGGCGGCATCACCACTGGCGCGGTGCTCGGCCTGGGCCGTGCGGCCGGGGAGACCGCGCCGATCCTGGCGACGGGTGTGGCCTTTGTCTTGCCCCGTCTGCCCGCGTCGCCGCTGGACAGGTTCATGGCCCTGCCCTATCAGATCTACGTTTTCGCCACGCAGATCCCCGACATGCCCCAGGAACGCATGTGGGGTGCGGCTCTTTTGCTGCTGATCCTGGTCCTTACTGCCAATATCGGGGCAGGCGTGATCCGTAGAGAACGACCCAACCGGGGGGTGAAGTAGATGGCAACCCGGGTCAACGTTCCAGTGCCCGACGCAACGCACAACGCGCATCTTCTCCCGGGCGGCGAGCTGGTCCCGGAACTGGTCTCCAAGGGTTACAGCCTGCAGTTCGACGGAAGGCCGGTGCTCAAGTCGATCGACATCACACTCTACAGGCATACGGTCACCGCGCTGATCGGCCCGTCGGGATCGGGCAAGTCGACCTTCCTGCGGGGTTTCAATAGGATGAACGATCACCTCAGCGGGGTGTCGATCGAGGGCTCGGTGTTCTTTGCGGGAAGGGATATCTATGCTGAAGGCACGGATCTGGCCGACCTGCGTACGAAGATCGGAATGGTGTTTCAGCGGCCCAACCCCTTTCCGAAGAGCATCTTCGAGAACGTCGCCTACGGCCCTTCGGCGCACGGCATCAGAAGCCGGCGGCTTCTGGCGCAGATCGTCGTGCGGAGCCTGACGCGCGCGGCTCTGTGGGATGAGGTTTCCGATCGGCTGTACCAGCCGGCGCTGGAACTGTCGGGCGGACAGCAACAGCGACTCTGCATTGCCCGGTCGCTGGCGGTGGATCCGGAGGTCCTGTTAATGGACGAACCGGCGTCTGCCCTGGACCCGGCGTCAACCCAGCGCATCGAGGACCTGATCGATGACCTCAAGGCCGAGGTCACGGTGGTCATCGCTACGCACAACCTGCAACAGGCGGCGCGCATCTCCGATTACACCGCGTTTCTGCTCGCCGGCGAGTTGATCGAGTACGGTCCGACAAGCCAGGTGTTCACTGCGCCGAAGGACCGCAGGACCAACGAGTACATTACGGGTAGGTTCGGATAGGCGGCGGCAACCGGGTTGCGCCCCGGAGGAGGTTGGACAGAGATGAGAGTCGGCATGCAAGGTGCGCTTTCGCAGCTGTATAGCAGGCTATTGCAGCTTGAGGGGCTGGTCGAGCGGATGTTAGGACGGGCCATCGAGGCCCTCAAGGCCCGCGACGAGGACATGGCCAAGGCCGTGGTGGCCGGCGACGACGAGATCGATGACCTGGCATTCACCATCGAGGAACAGGCGATCCGGTTAATCGCCCTGCACCAGCCGGTGGGATCGGACCTGCGCCGGATCATCGGCACGATCCGGGTGACCATCGACCTCGAACGGGTCGCCGATTTGGCGGTCAACATCGCCGAGGTTGTTCCCGAACTCAGCAGCCAGCCGTTGCTCAAACCGCTTATCGACATCCCGCGGATGATGCAGATCGCGCAGCAGATGCTCCACGACGGCCTCGATGCCCTCCGGGACGACGACGTCGAGCTTGCGCGCCAGGTCTGCCTCCGCGACGACGAGATCGACGCCCTTAACATACAGATCTTCCGGGAGTTGGTATCGTTCATCACCGAGGACCCCCGGACCACAAGCCGGGCCATTCCGCTTCTGTTCGTCGCACGTCACCTCGAACGGGTAGGCGATCACGCCACCAACATCGCGGAAATCGCCTTTTACCAACAGAGCGGCAAGCGCGTGCGCATCCGGGACATCATGCAGGAAGCCGAGGAGGAGCAACCTGGTGACCGCCCGTAACGGGCCGGAGGCCGGGCCCTCGCAGGGGACCGTGCAGCCAAAGATCCTGGTGGTCGACGATGAGGAAAGCTTCGTGCTGTCTTTGAACCACGCCCTTTCCCGCGAGGGCTATCGCCCGCTCGCCGCCTACGACGGACCGGCGGCCCTGGAGATGGCGGTGCGCGAACACCCTGACGTCATCCTGCTCGACCTGATGCTCCCCGGTATGCACGGCCTGGAGGTCTGCCGGGCGTTGCGCGCGGCCCCGATACCTCAACCCGGCGTGATCATGGTCACGGCCAAGGACACCGACCTCGACGCGGTCGTGGGACTTGAGAGCGGGGCCGATGATTACGTCGCCAAGCCGTTCAATCTGGACGTCCTTCTCGCCCGGGTCCGCGCACTGCTCCGACGGCGGCGACGTGAGGCTGCGGCAAACGGACCGCGCGAGAAGGCGCAGGCTGAAGACAGCATTACGGTAGGCGGCCTGACTGTGTGCCCGGAGGGGTACGAGGCTACCTACAGGGGTGTCCAGCTCGACCTCAGCCCGCGGTTGTTTGGGCTCTTGCTCCACTTGGCGCGCAACGTAGGTCGGGTGCTAACCCGCGACGAATTGCTCAACGACGTCTGGGGCTACGAATACGCCGGGCAGACGCGGACTGTCGATGTCCACGTCCACTGGCTCCGCGAGTTGCTGGTTGCAGCCGGCGGCTGCCCTGAGACGATTCAGACGGTACGAGGGGTCGGCTACAAGATGACTGTCCCCGCGGACGGGGACCGGGAGAGTTGAGGTCCACCCCGCTCCCCAGGAGATTGGGTCTGGCCTACATGGGCCTGATTTTGGCCATCCTGTCGCTGGCCGGGATTTACCTCTTGCGGCACGTTTCCGACCTGTTCATCGAAACCGCTGCCCGCGATCTCTCCGCCCGCGCCTCGGTTGCCTCGGAACTGGTCATGCACGAGGGCTGGCCCTGGAGTGGCAGCGCGGCGGCCGGAGATGCCGCGGCCGTTCGCATTGCGGCCGCCGCGGAGAGCCGGGTCACGGTTATCGCCACGGACGGTACCGTCATTGCGGAATCGAGCGGGCCGTCGGCGGCGATGGCCAACCACGCCGATCGCCCGGAATTCGCCGAAGCCGCGGCGGGGCGAGTCGGGGTTTGCCGGCGGTACTCCGAGACCCGCGAAGAACGCATGCTGTACGTCGCAGTACCGTTTTCCGCCGCCGGCGCCGACGTTGACGGAGTGGTCCGGCTGGCCGTCAGCCTCGAATGGATCTGGGCGCGAATCGCAGCCATTCGTAACGGCCTGCTGATCGCCCTCGGCGGCTCGCTGTTGGCTGCGGGATGCGTTGGGCTATACGCCGGCGGACGCATGGTCACCGCACCACTGACGAGAGTGGTTGAAGGCGCCCGCAGGATGCTGGGCGGAGATCTCGCCACCCGCATCGAGCTTGAGACCGGCGACGAATGGCAGATCCTGGCCTCATCGCTGAATGCCATGGCCGGATCGCTTGACCGCCAGTTGCGCTCCCTCGCGGCCGAACGCAACCGCGTTCGCGACAGCCTCGAAGGACTGCCCGACGGGGTCTTGTTGCTTGGACCGGCGGGTTCGCTGCAGTTGGCCAACCGGAGGGCGCGCCAATGGCTCGCCCTCCCGGCATGGCTGGGTGATTACCAGCCCGAGCCTGCGGCACCGGACCGGGCGCCGGGGCGAGTCGCCGTTGCACGGGCGGCAGTCGACCTGCTCGGCCGCACCTCTGAACTGCGCAAGTTTGTCGCCTCCGCTCTGGCCGGCGGAGAGGTGCTCCGCCGGGAGGTTTCGATAGGCGGCCCTGCTTCGGCAAGGCTTGAGGTTACCGCGAGTTGGGTCGGGCTCCCCGAAGCAAGCGACTTGGTCGTGGTGCTTCATGATGTAAGCGAAGTCCGGCGCCTTGAGACGGCGCGCCGTAATCTGGTCGCCAATGTCTCCCACGAGCTCAAGACACCGGTCGGGGCGATCAGGGTGCTCGCGGAAACCCTTTCTGCGGACGCATCGGCCGATCCCGCCCTGCTCGCCGAGTTTCTAGGGCGCATCGTGCGCGAAACCGAGCGGCTCGCAGGCCTCATCGACAAGATGCTCTACCTTTCCCGGCTGGAAGGCGAGGTCGACTCCCTGTCGCTCTCGCCTGCCGACCTCGGCGATATCACAGCGAGGGCAGTTGATGCCCTTTCGCCGCTCGCCGGGGGCAAGTCGATCCGGATCGCCTGGGACCGGGGAAGCGACACCCGGTTGCGGTGCGACCCCGGCCGAGTGGAGAGCGCGGTTACGGCCCTCCTCGACAACGCCATCAAATTCTCGCCGCCGGGCACGGCGGTGAGCCTTCGCACGGCATCTCTGGCCGGCGAGGTCGAGTTCGTCGTCGAGGACCAGGGACCCGGAATCCCGAGCGATGTGCTGGAAAGGGTTTTTGAGCGCTTTTACAAGGCGGACGAATCCCGGTTGGGGCCGGGTTCGGGCCTCGGCCTTGCGATCGTCAAGCATGTTGTCCAGTCGCATGGCGGCAGGGTGTTCGCCCGGAGCACCTTTGGAGCGGGCAGCACCTTTGGGTTCACCCTCCCGCGCAGGCCGGCCTGAGACTCTGCCGGGCGGGCGGCGGACGGTCCTTTACTCAGCCTCAAGCTCAGACTCCGGGGCCGGCATTCCGCGCCCCGGCTCAGGCAGGAAGGCCGTCCCTGCTTGGCCAACCCTTAGGTGAGCAGCAGAGGGAGGGCTGAGGACGTGTTAGCCACCCAGATCGCCAACCTTCTGGTCAAGTTGCGACGTCATCTTACGCGCAACTTTATTATCTTACTGGCAGTTGTCACCATGGGCGTGGTGACGTTGGGCGGGTACCTGACACTCCTCGCGGAGCGGCACGTCAACCCGCTTCTAGCCACATTCGGAGACACGATCTGGTGGGCGATCGTCACCGCCACGACGGTTGGGTACGGTGACCGCACTCCTGTCACACTGCCGGGCAGGGCCATCGGGATATCGTTGATGATCTTCGGCATCGGATTCCTGGGCCTGTTCACCGCCAGTATCGCGTCGGTTTTTATCGACCGCATGCTGCGCGAAGGGAGGGGGTTGTCGCCAGTGCACACACATGGCCACATTCTGATCTGCGGATGGAACGATAAAGGCTGCCTGATCGTGGAGCAACTCCGTACCGAAACCAAAGCGCCGATCGTCGTCCTCGCCGAACGGCAGGAGCGGCCCATCGACAGCCCCAACGTCACCTTCGTACGCGGCAGGCCGTGCACGGAGGCCGGCCTGCAACGGGCGGACATCGACCACGCTGCGTCGGCGATTGTGCCTCGCCGACGACTCCGAGTCGCCGCCCTCAGACGCCCGGACGGTGCTCACGGTGCTCGCCATTGAGAGCATCCGGCCCGCCACCTACACCTGTGTCGAGGTTCTCGACCCGCAGAACGTCGAGCACCTGGAGCGCGCCGGCGCCGACGAGATCCTACCGACCAATTCGCTCGTGGGCTGTCTTTTGGCACGGGCCTGCCTACACCCCGGCATCATCGACGCCGTCTCCGACGTGGCTTCGGCAGGGGAAGGCGCGGAAATGTTGCGGCGGTGCCGGACACCCTGATCGGGTCGACGTTCGACGCTGCCATGGCGGAGGTGCGGCGCGGCCAGGAGTGGATCTTGATCGGCTTGCGCCACGGCGGCAAGGTCCGGATCTGTCCGCCGGGAGATCAAGAGCTAACGGCGGAGCACCAACTGGTGTTTGTGGCTCTGGAGCCGCCCGCCGTTCCGATCTGATGGCGAAATAGCGGGGCGACCGTGCTCTCCATGGAACCCTCCGGCCTACAGTCCCGCTGCCGGGTCAACAGTCGCCGTGCGGAAGCCCTGTCGCGCCAGTTCCTCCAGCAGCGCCTCGAGCACCGCCGGAGCATGATCCGCGCAGGCGTGCAGCGCCACGGCCGCCCCGTCGAGGCCGGAGCGCACGATGTGCTCCATGCAGGCCGGCGGCCCGAAGCTATGCCAATCGAGGCTGTCGACCGTGCACTTGACGATGCGTTGGCCGAGTTCACGCGCCTCGGCAGCAACCGAGTCATTGCTTTCGCCGAACGGCGGCCGAAGCCACGATGGGCTCTTCCCGGTTGCGTTGGCGATTGCGTCGCGGCCGCGGGCGATCTCCCGGCGCATCTCGACCGGCGGAAGCTCGCGCAGGTTGCGGTGGCTCCAGGTATGGTTGCCGATCAGGTCGCCGCGCGCCGCGAGCCTTCGCGCCGCGCCGCTGTGCTTGGTCGCCCATTCCCCCGTCAAAAACCAGTTAGCCCTTGCTGCGGCCGAATCCAGAAGACGGGTCAGGATGGGTAGGTTCGCCGGGCCGTAGGAAACGTCAAACAGCAGGAACACATGGCGGGCCGGCAAAGTGCCGGCACGCTGGATGCGCCGCAGGGGATCGCCGGGTCTGGCCTTGTGGTAGGATACGAGCACGGTCGCTAAGCCTCCCTTCACCGGCACTAGAAGGCTATGCGGCATTCAGGGGGATAAGCGCGTGACCAACCTCTCTGCGGTTCTTTCAGCCTACGCGGTCGGTTCGGTCGTGTGGGGAGTCGTTCTCGGCAGATTCGTATTCGGCCACGACCTGCGCGAACGGGACAACCCGGGTGCGTCGGGCTCGGTGCGCACGTTTGGCCCTGCGTTAGGGGCGGCGGTGGGGCTGCTTGACTTGGGCAAGGGCTTCGCAGCCGTGCACCTGGCGAGGTGGCTCGGGGCAAGCCCCGCGGGCGTCGCCGCCGCGGCGGGAGCGGCGGTGGCCGGGCACAACTGGCCGGTTTGGTTCGCTTTTCGGGGCGGCGGCGGCCTGGCGACGGCGACCGGCGCCCTTGCAGCCTTCGGTTTCCGTGAGACGGCGACCGGCGTAACCGTTGCGCTGCTATTTGCCCTGGTATATAAGCACCCCCGGCTCTACGGCAGGCTGCCGATGTCGGCACTTCCGTTCGGATCCCTGTTTGGACTGCCGCTGCTGGTATACCTCTTCTGGCGCGTCGGCAACCGGCCGGGGGCGTTGGCCGCGGCAATCGCCGCCCTCGCCATCGGTATCCGGGCGCTGGGCATGTACGCAGGAAGTAGGCAGAGGCTGCGAAATCCATAACCCCAATCGGGACAAAGCCCTACACCAATCACAGGAGGTGGCTGTCTTGCCATCGTTTCCGGCTCAACCGGCGTTCGCCAGGCTCAAGGAGCTTCTCGCGGAGGTCGCCGACCTGGAAATGGCCGCTGCAGTGCTGTACTGGGACCAGCAGACCCAGATGCCCGCGGGTGGAGCAAAGGCCAGGGCCGAGCAACTAACCGCTCTGCGGCGTATTAGTCACAAATGCTTCACCGACCCGGAGGTCGGCCAACTGCTCGAGCAACTGTCGCAGTACGAGCAATCGCTGCCCTATGACAGCGATGAAGCCAGCCTGATCAGGGTCACACGGCGGGAGTACGGCCGGGCGACGCGCGTTCCGGAATCCCTGGTCATTGCGATGTCCAACGCCTCCTCAGAGGCGTACCACGTTTGGCTGGAGGCACGCGAGAAGAAGGACTTCGCCGTTTTCCTTCCGGCGTTGCGGCGGATGGTCGATCTATCCCGCGAACGCGCCGCTGCGATGGGCTACCCGGAAGACCCGCTCGCGGCCTATGTGGACCTGCGCGAGCCGGGCCTGACGGTTGCGGACCTGGACCGTTTGTTTGAAGAGCTCCGGACCGCGCTGGTACCGTTGGCCAAGGCTATCTTCGCCAAGGGCGGCGCGAGCGCGCGTGCGGCATTGCTCAGACAGCGGTACGCGCCGTCACGACAGCTTGAACTGGGGCTGGCGGCAGTGCGCGCCATCGGTTTTGACCTCAAGGACCGCGGCCGCCAGGCCTTGTCGGTGCACCCATTCTCAACCAGCTTTTCGCCCGACGACACCCGGATCACGACCCGGGTCAAGGAAGACAACCTGGGACCGTCTTTCTTCGGCCTGTTGCACGAGGCCGGGCACGGCACCTACATGCAGGGCATTCCGGAGCGGCTGCGAAGGACCATCCTCCACGAGGGCGCTTCGGCCGGCCTGCACGAGTCACAGTCCAGGCTATGGGAAAACGTCGTCGGAAGATCCCGGTACTTCTGGCAGTATTTCCTGCCGGTGGCCAAAGCGATGTTCCCGGCCCAGTTCGGCGAGGCGGGCCTGGAGGACGTCTACCGTGCCGCCAATGTCGTTGAACCGTCGTTTATCCGTGTCGAGGCCGATGAGGTCACCTACAACCTGCATATCATGATCCGGTTTGAGCTCGAAAAGGCCGTTTTTGCGGGCCAATTGGCCCTCGCCGACCTGCGGGACGCGTGGAACGCCAAGTTTGGCGAGTACCTCGGGATAACGCCGCCGGACGACGTCCTCGGCGTGCTGCAGGATATCCACTGGACGATGGGCTTTGGTGCGTCATTCCCAGGATACACTATCGGCAACGTCACCAGCGTCGCCCTATACCAGCGGGCCCTTGCCGAGCACCCGTCGATGCACAGCGAATGGGCCGGCGGCAACTTCTCGTCGCTCCTGCGCTGGATGCAGGATAACGTGCACACCCACGGCGCGAAGTTCACGCCGGCGGAGTTGCTCCAAAGGGCAACGGGCGAGGGCCTCACAGCCAAACCGTATCTCGAGCACATCAAGGCCAAGTACACCGAGCTGTACAATCTCTAGGTTTTGGTCAGGGGTGGGCGGAGCGGCTCCGCTCGCCCACCCCTTGGGGCCGGGCTGCCGGTGCGCTTCCCGCCGCCGTTACAGCCTCCCTCCGCGACGACTCCGGCGAGAGGTGCGTGAAGTCCGGCGACCGTTCCGAGGGCAGCCGCCGGGCGAGGCCGAATGCGAGGACGGATCCGGCGGCCGACAGCGCAAAGGTCGGCAGGAAGCCCACCGCCGACAGCAACAGCCCGCCCGGCGCCGCCAGGAACGCCATCGGGCCCGCCGCGGTGCTCAGGATGCCGATGTAGAGCGGGCGTTCGGCCTCGGGGACAATCTCCATCAGGTAGTTGGTAAACCCGATCCAAATCGAGCTTATGTAAGCCCCGATCGTCAGGTAGGTCAGCAGGAAAAGGTATGGGGCCACGTGTTCGAGTCCCTGTGTGCGCCTGGCGGCCGCGGCCAGCAGCGTCCACGCCGGGATCATCACCCCGGTGAGACAGCATGCCTTGATCAGCGGGCGATACCCGCGCCGCACGCTGAGACGTGCCCAAACCTGGCCGAAGATCACCGAGCCGAGCATCTGGGCAGTGATGCTGTTGCCCACCCACAGCGGGGCAAGCTGGAGAACCTGTCTACCGTAAAGCACGTAGAAGGGCAGCGCCAGGCTGGGGGAGGCGGCAAGCAACCGCGTCACAAGCAGGCGGGCGAACACCGGGTTGGCCCTGACGCGTTGCGGTATGCCGCGGAGGCTATCGGAGAGCCGGACGCGCGGGCGCGTGACCGCCGCCTTAGGCTCGCGCACGAGAGCCATCATTGTGCCGGACCCTAAGAGCAGCACTGCCCCGACTGCCAATAGCGCGGCGTAATTGGCGGGGTAGCGGAGGCCCTCGGACGCCAGCAACTCACGCACAAGAACCCCAGCGCCAAGGGCGGTCAGTCCGGCGATCGACTGCATGTTGCCGAGCAGCCGTCCGCGCTGGCGAGGCGGGATCGCCCTGCCCATCATTTCGGTCCAGGGCACGGCCGTAACGCCCTCGGCAAAACAGAACAGCGTGTAGAGCGCAAGGAACAGCCAGACCTTGTTCGCCGGCGCGATTCCGGGGAGCAAGATTAGGAGCGGGATGAGCAGGAAAGCCAGTCGGCCGGCGACCGCCGCCGCGACAACCACTCTCTTGCTGCCCGCGCGGCCTTCGATCAAGCCGGCGACGAGCAACTGGGGCATCATCCATCCGGCGTTCTTGATCGCCGGTCCCAGTCCGAGAAGCACCGGCGAATCGGTCAGTCCGCTCAGGTACGACGGCAGGATCGTGCCAGGTTCCCAGAATGCCGACGACGTAATGAAGAAGGTCCCTTCAAGGGTGTAGGTCCAGTAATTCCAGTTCTGTTCGGTCGAGAGCCGGTCGTTGCGCATGGGGCACGTCCTTTCGGGTCGGCAAGGCCAAGTCCCGTGGCCTTGCCAGTGCCTTATTGGCCTTCGGCGCAGCTCCACCTGCAGATAGGTCGGGATTTGCAGACGAAAGCGGTGTAGCGGTATGGGGGAAGGGTTGTGCAGACGATGACCGGCCGGCCATGGGCGCAACTCCAAAGCCAGTTGGATCTCCTCCGGATGCCTCCCGGCCGTCCCGTCATGCTGCACGCCTCTCTGCGCATCCTGGGCCTTGGCAGGGACGGTGCAGGCATGCTGTGCTCAGCGGTGCTCAGGCACGTTGAAACCGACGGCTCCGCCCTCCTCGTGCCCGCCTTCACCTATGCGTGTGAGGATCCGGCCGCCTGGCTCGCGCCTCCCGTCCCGGCGGACCGTCTGGCCGCATGCCAGGCCGCCACGCCGACGTTCGATCCCGCCACGACGCCTGTGGATACCGCCCTCGGCCATCTGCCGGAACACGTCAGGAGACTGCCCGGCGCCAAGCGGAGTTCGCACCCGGTGCTCTCATTTTTGGCAGTTGGCCCCCGCGCCGCCGAGGCTACGGCCAGCCAGCCGCTCGACCTCCCGCTGGGGCCGGACTCAGCGCTCGGATGGCTCTACCGGCACGACGGCGTGGTCGTGGCGGCCGGTACCGGGATCAAGACGATGACGGTCCTCCATCTCGCCGAAACCCTCGCCCCCGTCTCCGCCGTCCGCGCCACGCGCAGGCGTGTGAGGTCGGCGGAGGGATGGGTGTGGTACTGGGGAGCGCCGGCATGCGCGGAGGGTTTCCCGGCGGCGGCTGCGGCACTCGATGGCGCTACACTGAATCAGGGTCTGCTTGGAGGAGCCCTTACCAGATTGGTGGCTGTGCGGAAGCTCGTGGACGAGGTCGTCCGCGGCCTGCGGGCCGATCCGGCCTGGCTGCTGTGCGAAGACCCGGCATGCCCTTACTGCAACCTTGCGCGGCGCTACCTTGACGGCGAGATTGAAGCGATCGTATCGGGAGACGAAAGGGCCGGGGACTACGCCCCGGCCGTCCTGCGGCCGCAACCCTTGTCGCCGCCGACATACCGTTCTTACCTCGGGAGGTAGAGAAAGAACAAAGCCCACGCGGTCGCCGCGACGCCAAGGATCACCCACCTGTATTCGCGGAACGCCTGCGGCAGATTGACCTTGCAGTGCTCGTTGGTCAGGATCTGGCAGAGATGCAGCGGCGAGGAGAAATACGCGATGAAGCTGCCGGCGAACATCAGGACGGCGTAGGCCATGACTTCCCCGGGCGCGACGAGCGGCAGAATCATCGGGTATGCGATGCCCAGGGTGGTGTTGTGATTGGCCGACACGATGCTGATCAGCGCGGCGATGACAAATCCGAGCACCGGCAAGGGTATCGGCGAGTTCTCGAACATCGTCGCCAGCTGCGCCAACACGTCGCCCTCCACGACGATCGTCCGGAAGCTCATGATCCCGAACATCGCCAGGATCAGCCACTTGTCAATCCCGCGCAGCAGAGCGCCTGCCGACCATGGGTAGCTCCGCCAGGTAATGGCGAGGGCCCACACGATACCGCATACTACCGCCAGCCAGAATGGCACATGGAAGACAAACCCGATGAACAACGACAGCAAGATCGGGGACGCCGTGAACAGAAACTCGCGCCCGGGGCTCACATCGGGCGCGGTACCGCTCCCATCCGCACCAGCTGCCGTCTCGGCCGCCGTAACCGCCCCGGCCGCATCGCCTGCGACGGGTTTGGCGTCGCGGACGAGGGTCCAGTAGCCGATAACCCAGATCACGAGGGCAAGCGGCGCGAGGTACGGGATCAGGTGGTAGACGTCGACATCGATCAGCTTGGCGCCCAGCACCAAAGACGAGGAGAACGGCAGGACGAAGAAGTTGGCGTGCCTGAACACGAGGTTGACGGCGGCCTTGCGCGCCTGGCTCAGCCCAAGCATATCCGCCGGACGGTCGACCAGCGGAGCCGATACGATCGCTCCGCCGGGGATCGGCATCGCGCCGATCAGCGGCGGAATCACCATCACGGCAAGCTTGGCGCTGCGCAGGAGGCGAATCGTCGCGTTGACCAGCCGTTCATGAAGTCTGGAGGTCGCCATGATATAGCTAAGAAGGGTGATGGCACCGACCATGCCCGCGAGCTCGAGGGTGTCCCGGTGAATCAGAGCGGCGCCCCACGTCTTGAGCAGCCAGGTAAGCCCCAGTCCCGTGCCGAGGCCGGTCACCAGCGCGCCGGAGAACATGGCCAGCGCGAGTGGCTTTTTCTTGATCACCAATCCGATGATCAGAACGAACCCGATACCCAATCCAATCAGTTTGGTCATATTTCACGTCCCCTGCAGCGATTCGGCTTTGGCGGAGAATCGCGAATCAGATGTATCCACATTTATTCCTTTGACCGCCGAAGTTTCCTGCTGGAAACGTGCGACCGTATCGCTAGAGCGCCCTGCCGATTCTGCCGATCAGCAATCTGGCGCCCGCCAGGATCCGGTTTCCGATCGCAATCAACGCCTGGCGCACAGCCCCGGGCAACCGGCCGGCCGCGTTGCTGAGATTGCGCCATGCTGTCGAAGCGGCTTCTCCCACCCTGCGCCAAACCGCCGCCCTGGCGGCAAACGCTATGCGGAACTGTTCGGTCAAGCCTCTGACCGGTCCGAGCCACGACCCGGATGGCGGCCCGATGTTCTCCGCAATGCGTTCCGGCGGCGGCCCTTCCGGCGGCAATGGCGTATGCGTCGCGCCACCGCCCGACGACGGGAGGGACAGCTTGGCCGGCAGGGCCGTAGCTTCGAGGTGAACGCAGCCGAACAGCGGTACCACGATGATCGCTGGCAAAAGGGCACACGCGCGGCTCCCCTTCTTCTTGCGACCTTCCGGCGGCGAATGACAGGCGTCCATGTGGAAGACCTCCCCACGTGACCGTCTCTTCCTCCGTCGCAGGCAGCGTGACGATCATTAGTACCGTTAATCTGGTCCTAAGCGGGTCAGCCGTGACACCGGGACCGGGCAAGCCAATGCTTGCCGTAGCCTGTCCGGCTGCCCGACTGGAGGGAATTGACGATGGATGGGGGCAGGATTGGCGGCCATCCGCATATAAGTAATAGAGGCATAGATTTGCTCATGGAACGGAGGTCGGGCGGTGAGCGAGTTCACTTCTCCGGACTCGCATGTGCGCGACCCCTACCGCAGGATACGGAGGCAATCGCCGCTTCCGTTGACAATGCGCATCGGCGTCGCCGTCCTGCTTATGGCTCTGACCGCCTGGATCCTGCTGCCCATCAAGCCCCCGCCGGAGGCGCTTACGGCAGCCGCACGCTACCTTGAGGCGGAGTATTCACGCTACGAGGTCGTACCGGCCGCGAGAGCGACACGGTTCTTGGGCACAATCACGCTCACCTACGCGACCAGCCACGAGGGCGCCTCCGCGAAGATCGTGGTCTTCGTGGTCCGTAGTGGCGGAGAACTGGTGGTTAGGGACGCGAGGCTGATGATCGGGGAGGTGACCGGCAATCGTATCGCCACTTTCCTGATCCCCCTCATCGGGACCTGGGCGCTGATCTGCCTTGTACTCCTGTGGGCTGTGCCGCGTACCTTCGGGCGCAAATGCCCCCGCGACCAGTCCCTGCTTGCGGTTGACGATCGGGTAGCGGTGCCGGAGCAGCATCACGCGTCCGGAGTCGCGTTCGAACCGATCATCGAGCGAGTATACCGGTGCCGGAAGTGCGATTTCCGGCACTATGAGGCCTTCCCCGACCCGACCCATCGCCAGACGGTTCCGTTAGGCCGGTTGGTGACGTCGATTACCTGGACGCCCGCGCACATCCCTTGGCGGCGGGATATCGACGAACTGGCCGAGGAGAGCGATGCGCGGCGCATGGCCGGGGCGATCACCAAGGAGCAATACGACCGGCTGCTGAGAGAAGCCATGGAGGCTGCCCGGGCCAGGAGCTCACGCGACTCGCCCTGGCTCTACCGCTCGTAGTCCTTGCTGGAATAGCTGGATTGTGCGCTTCGAGCGGAACGAAACCGCAAACCAATCAACTCGATGGAGGTGTGGTTGATGCCCGATCGCCGCCCGGAGAACGGCTTTGACCACGCCGGGAGCCGACCGCGAATCCCACGGGCGGCGATGCCGCGGCCTGTCCGTATCGGCCTCCTGATCCTGGCGGCACTGGTGCTGATCTGGCTCTGGCGCCCGACACCTGCTTCGCCGGAAGCGCTCGGCGTGGCTGACCTGTATCTCGCCGCGGAATTCCCGGAGTATACTGTCTTCCCTCCGGCCAATGAGACCAGATTGTTCGGCACCACGATTCTGTCCTACCGGGCTGAGCAGGAGGGCTACCCGGCGCGGATCAACGTGGTGCTGGTGCGTCAAGGCGGTCGGCTGTCTGTCCGAGAGGCCTATCTATACCTGGGGGCGTCCGAGCCGAAGCGGTACGCCACCTGGGGCGTCACGTTGGTGGTAGTGGTCGTGGTGGCCTATCTCGTCTTTTTCGTGAGTATCCCGCGCACCTTCGGCCGCAAGTGCCCGCGGGATCTGACCCTTCTGACAATGACGGAGAGGGTTGCCGTGCCGAGCCAGATCCACACGTCGGGGATCGGGATGGCCCCCATCCTGGAGCGGACGTACGCGTGTCGGACCTGCGATTTCCGGCACTGCGAGGCACTCATCGACGGCAGTTACCGTGCATCTGTGCCGTCTTCCTGGATCAAGGTCCCCAACTGGTATATTGCGGACCCGGACGGGATGGCCGAGAAATGGGAAAGGGAGCGCATGGCGCGGGCGATCACCGACGAGCAATACCAGCAACTCCTCGCCGACGCCAAGGAGGCCGCCAGGGCAAAGAGCTCAAGCGATTCGCCCTGGCTTTACCGGTAGCGACAGAACCGGGATCTCTTGGCGCTAGAACAGCCCGCGGCCCGGCCAGCGCGTCACCTTGCGCCAGTCACGGTCTACTGCGGGCGGCAGGAAGCCTTCCTCCGGGTATCCCAGCGCCACGGCGGCCAGCAACTGCGCATCGCCGGCCAGGGGCCTGAGGTGTTCGGCGATCTGACGGTATGCGAACACGATGTCGCAGATCCACAGTCCCCCGAGCCCCGAGGCATGTGCGGCAAGCAGCATATTCTGAATAGCCGCCGCGACGCTCTGTACGTCAATCCCCGCGATGACGTACTCAAGCCCCGCAGCTTTGGCACGCTGAACAAAATCGCCGCCGTCGTCAGCCTCCGCCCGGGCGATCCGCACCGGGGCCTCGCTCGTGTCGTATACCACGACAACTAACGGCGCCTGCCGCATGATCCGGAGCGAATTTGGCGCCGAACCTTGGGGCATCGCCTCCGGAAGGGCGGCGAGCGCGGCGGCCATCACATCCGTGAACGCCTGCTTGTGCTCCCCTTCGAGTACAATGAACAGCCAGTTCTGTGAGTTTTTCGCCGACGGTGCGTGCGCCGCGGCGGCGAGCGCCTGCTCCACCACCGGGTGCGGGATTGGGTCGGGCTTGAACCGCCGGACACTGCGCCGGGTCAAAATGGCATCGATGGTCTCCAACCAATCGCCCCCTCTGGTCTGAAGCCTGCCCTACTCGCCCTCTGCCGCCCCGACGCCCCGCGAAAACGCAGCCATATTAAGGTCAACGGTGCGGGGCGGCACGGCCTCCGCGATCGCCTTGCGCCACAGATCAAGGTCAAGCTCAAGACAGGCCGCCAGCGCACCCAGGCAAACGACATTGGCTACCCTGCCCGATCCAAGGTCCGCAGCGATATCGCCGGCTGCGACAAGGACAAGCCGCCCGGCGTAGGCCCGCAGGCGATCCGTCAGGTCGCCGGGGTACCTGCTCTGGCCGGTTATGACGGGCACGGGCATGACCCGTTGCGCGTTCGCCACGACGAGGCCGCCCGGCTTCAAGTACTCCAGTGCACGGACGGCTTCGAGCAGCTCGAGCCCCAGCAACGCATCCGCCGCCCGGCTGTCGACCACCGGCGCGAACGCACCCGTGCCGGGGCTCCGCCCACGCCTCACGAAACTCATCACACTGCCACCGCGCTGAGCCATGCCATGCACCTCGGAGGTCTTGACCTCGGCCCCTGCCCTGGTCAGGACATCTGCCAGGATGCGCGTCGCAAGGAGGCCGCCGAGGCCGCCAACGCTGGCAACCACAAAATCGTTGTGAACGGGTGGCCTGGGCCCATCCGGGCAGCCGCGCGAATCCTCAGTCTTGCCGTTCATTGCCGGTCGCCTCCCTCGGACTGACTAGGGCACCCTGGGGACACACCTGGACGCACTGGTCACAGCCGACACACAGCCCATCTTGAATCTCCGGTCTGTTGCCGGCGCGCGCCAGCGCGGGGCACCCAAGGCGGAAACACGCGCCGCATTCGATACAGGCCTCCGGGTCAAAGCGCACCGGCTCCCGCCCGCGCAGCGAGCGATCGATCAGGGCGCAGGTCCGGCGCGAGATCACGACTGCCGGCCCCTCGCCAGGGGAGAGCGCCTCGCGCAAGACGGTTTCCAAGGCCTTGAGGTCATTGGGGTCGACGGTGTAGACCCGCTCCACCCCGCATGCCCGGGCGAGGCCTTCGAGGCTAAGCCGCGGCGATTCCTCGTGGTGGACATTGAGGCCTGAAGCTGGATGGCCCTGGTGGCCGGTCATAGCCGTGGTCTGGTTGTCCATGATCACCACGACCACGTCCGTGCGGTTATACACCGCGTCGATGAGCGGCGTGATACCGGAATGGACGAATGTCGAGTCGCCGATGACCGCAACAACCTTCGAAGCCGCCTCGGGAGGCAGCGACCTGCGGAGGCCGATCGCCGTGCCGATGCTCGCACCCATGCAGATTGTCGTGTCTACGGAAGAAAGCGGCGGCATGACGCCGAGGGTGTAGCACCCGATATCGCCTGCCACGGTGAGCCGGAGTTTGCGCAGGACGTAGAACGCCCCGCGATGCGGGCACCCGGGGCAGAGCACCGGTGGGTGCGCGGGGAGCGGGTCCGCGGCCGCGGATGCGGGGTCCGGGCCTCTGGCCTTGACGGTCGCGCCCAAATCCTCGCCCAGCCCCTCCGCCGGCCTGGCGGTGGCGGCGACCATCCTGGCCGGGCCCGACGGGAGCCTGGCCAACAGGTCCCGGGCCGCCTCGTGGGCCGCCACCGCGGCGGCAACAATCGCGACCGACAGCTCGCCGGCTTCGGGGAAGATCTGCTTGCCCACCGGATCAAGGCCAAGCGAGCGCAATTCGCCTTCCCAGAAGGGGTCCAGTTCTTCGACGACATAGAGCGTTGTTACCCGTGCCGCGAATTCGCGCAACGCCCTCGGCGGCACGGGATAGCTCAAGCCCAGCTTGAACACAGGGTCATCGGGAAAGGCCTCGCGGACGTAGCTGTAGGCCATACCCCCGGTAACGAAACCGCGCCGTGCCCTTCCGTCTGCCCTTTCAGCCTGAGCCGGCCATTCCAGCCGGTTGAGCTCGGTGGTTTCCGCAAACTCCTCCAGCCGCCTTGCGCGCTCGAGCACCTTGGGCTTCAGCAGCCGGGCATGTGCCGGGACAATGACGTACTTACGGGGGTCCTTGACGTACGGCCGCGGGTCGTGCTCGACGCGGGGCTTGAGCAAGACCGGCGACCGCGCGTGGGAGATACGTGTCACGGTGCGGAGGATGACCGGCGTGTCGAAGGCCTCGGAGACCGCGAACGCCGCGGCGGTGTAGTCGCGCGCCTCGCCGCTGTCTGCAGGCTCGAGGACCGGGACGCGGGCGAACTTGCCGTACCACCTGTTGTCCTGCTCGTTCTGGGAGGAGTGCATCCCCGGGTCGTCCGCGGAAACCAGGACCCGTCCGGCGTTGACGCCCATGTATGCTGAACTCATGTACGGATCTGCAGCGACGTTGACCCCGACGTGCTTCATGCAGGCCATGGCTCTGGCGCCCCCGATGCTTGCCCCCATGGCGACCTCAAAGGCGACCTTCTCGTTGGGCGCCCACTCCACGTAGACGTCCTCGAAGCCGGCCATGGTCTCGATGATCTCGGTGCTGGGCGTACCTGGGTAGCCGGTGGCAACCCTCACCCCGGCCTCCCAAGCGCCGCGGGCGACGGCCTCGTTACCGTAAAGCAAATCCGTCCCTCCGTCAGGTTTCAACGGGCACACCTCCCCTTTTGCCTTACTTTAGGACTATGGCGCACTAAAGAATGTGAGCAGAGCCACAATCATCCATCTAGTTCGATATCCCCGCCAACGCCTCCTCCGGGAGGAATCGACGGGCTCATTGTCAAATCAAATGCGTTATGGCTCTAACGTACTTGGTGCCGGCGATATATGATGCAGCGCTCAGCGTTTTCAGCTTTGCGCTTCCGCTCTACCTCGTCGACATGGGCGTGCCGCCGCTGGTCATCGGCTCGCTCCTGGCGCTGCCTTCGGTCGTCCAGATTTTCGCCAGGATCCCGGCCGGGCTCGTGGCGGGGAGAGTCGGCAACATCGCCGCGATGCTCGCCGGGTGTGCCTTGATGACGGCTTCCGGACTGCTCATTGCCAATGCTCCGGTGGCGGCGGTTGCGACGTTCGTGGCCGTCGCTCAGGTGCTGTCGGGCCTTGGACGGGCGTGTTTCTGGCCGGCCAACCAGGCTCACCTATTCGAGTTGGCCGGCGACCGCATCGGCAGTTACATCGGCATCTACAATTTCGTCGTCACGATCGGCGGGATGACCGGGCCGCTGCTGGCGGGCCTTCTGATCGTCAAGGCCGGACCCGCGGCCGCGTTTTGGCTGCTCGCCTTGCTTACCGCCGTGAGCGGAGTCTCCCTGGTCGTCGGCAGAAACCGCTCCGCCGCCCGCCTCGGCCACGGCCCCGCCGAGATCGTCGCGACCCCGGGCAGGAGCTTCACCAGAGATGCCGGCGCGCAGGTCGGCCGGGTCGCCCGTTCGCCGGGCGTATGGCTGGCCGGATTGGTCTGCATCGCGTCCGTAGTTCCGTTCACGGTGACGACGTCCTTCTACCCGGTGCTCCTCAAGAGCCACGGGATGTCCGCCGCAAGTATCAGCCTCCTGGCGACCGTCCGCATGGCCGCCGTAGCGCTGTTTTCGCTGGTCACGGGGCCGTACGTGCGGCCAGGACGGCGGGCGGACCTGCTCGGGCTCTCAGGCCTGCTCGGCGCCCTCGGCATGGCCCTCATCCCGGCTCTGGCCGCTTCCGCAGTTGGCGTCCTGCCGATGCTGCTGTTCGGTTTTTGCGGCGGCGCCATGCACAATGTCCAGATGGCGATCGCCGGCGAGGCGGTCCGGCCGGGCGATCGGGCGCTCTCAATGGCTCTGGTCGGGTCGATCGGCAACATCGCGATGGCGCTCACCCCGCTCTGGCACGGCTGGATGGCCAGCCAGGGTTGGCTTGAAGGGGCATTTCCGCTGACGGGGCTTGCCCTGGCGGCCGTTTCGGTAGGTAGCTGGCAATGGGCAAGGCGCATGGACGCTCGTGCCACGGCCGCGGGACAACGGCAACAGGGGAGGCAACAACCGGGGCAAGGCGGGACGACGGTTGCGCTACCAAGCGGAGAAACGGCGCAGGCAGGATCGGAAACTGCATCCGGCGCGCCTCCAGGTCAAATCTAACCACATCGGTAAGCAATCGTAAGGAGTGGTTTCCTTGGACAGGCTCTCCCAAGCGCGCCGCCGGTTTGCAGTCACTGGGCACTCGATCTACTTCGACCTCGCCAACCAGAACCCGACACCCCGGCCCGTGCTTGAAGAACTCGTGCGTTTTCACCGCGAGGCGCACCGCAGGGGCCCCGACAAGGACCTACCTCGACCGCGTCGAAGCGTCGCCTTCACGGTCCGGCGCGACGCGATCCGGTTCGGGCTGGGCCTCTATAACCGAGCGGCGGAAGTCGACCGCGTGCTCGCCGTTCTCAAGGAGGCGTCGGCATGAACCGCAGTAGTCTGGTCGGCGTGCACCTCGACCCGGCGCTCCGTTACCCTGCCGCATTCGGCACCGATGTGGCGAGCTTCGTCGATCCGGGGGCCCCGGTCTACCGGGCAGTCGCCGAGGTCCTGGCGGCCGCGGGCACGCCCGGCCTGGCGGGCGTCGTCGAGCTGGGAGACAGGGTGCTGATCAAGCCCAATTGGGTATCGCACTACCACCCCCAGGGCGACGGGCACCTATTCGGCAACATCACGCACGGAGCGGTGCTGGCTGCGCTCGCGGATATGGCACTAGCCCGGAGCGGGCCGGATGGCAGTGTGGTCATCGGCGAGGTCACGACGCAGGAGGCGGATTTCCGGCGCGAAGCGGTGGTTTCCGGGATGTGGGCGGCTGCCGGGCCGCTGGCGGCGAGACACGGCCGGCCGATAAAGATGCTCGACCTGCGCTCACAGATCGCCCGGATCGGCCCCGACGGCCTTGTCGAAGGCCTGCGTGAGGCGCCGGGCCTGGGTGCGGGAGATTTCCCGTTCGGCGATCCTGAGGGCTATGTGCTGGTCGACCTAGGCCGGCTGAGCGAGCACGCGTCGCGAGACGAACTGGCCGGCCTGCTGCGGGTCACCGACCACACCTTTTCGGCGGTGATGAAGGGTGCGCAGGCTGCGGAAACCTCGCGGCACCATCGCCCCGGCAGGCACCAGTACCTGATCCCGCGCACGGTGTTGACGAGCGACACCTTCATCTGCGTGCCGAAGTTCAAGACCCACGTCAAGGCCGGGGTGACCTTCAGCCTGAAGAACCTCATCGGCATCAACGCCAGAAAGGGCCTGATCCCCCACCGCAAGAGAGGGCCGACGAGCGAAGGCGGAGACGAATGGCCTGCGTCCGGCGACCTGGCGGGAATCGACCGCCGGCTGCTCGCCAACCTGCAGGGAGTGATGAAGGCGCAGGATGCGAACTGGTTCGGCAACGACACCCTCTGGCGCACAATCATCGATCTGAACAAGATCCTCCGTTACGGCAGGCCGGACGGAACGCTCGGGGCCGCACCCGGGCGCAAGTACCTCAGCGTCGTGGACGGGATCGAGGGCAGTGAAGGGGCCGGGCCCACCAACGGGCGCCGGCGCAGGGACGGGCTGCTGCTCGCGGGGACCGACCCGGTATGCGTCGATACAGTCGCGGCGACGGTGATGGGCTTCGACTACCGGGCCTTCCCCCACATCGCGCGCTCATACGGCGTAGCGCCGCAGGTCGCCCTGACGGATGCCGACCCGGGACACATCGACCTGCGGGGCACCCCCGAACGCCTGCTCCGGTGGAGGGATCTCGGCAGGGCCGAGTCGCTGGCTTACGAGGCTGCACCCGGCTGGATCACGCGCGTTGAACTGCAGTAGCCACGGGGCCCTTCGGCCCGCCGGCGAGGCCGCGGGGAAGGCTATTCCACCGGCGGTTCGGCGGGCCCGTACTTGTCCAGTTCTTTTTCGAGCTTTTTAAGACCGCCCTTGCCAATGCTCTGGACGACTCCCGCTCGAAAGCTATCGTAGTCGGAATAGCCAAAGCGCTGGGCGAGGACCTGCTCCATATCCCTGCGGCTTGGCTGGCTCTGCCCGGATTCGGTCATCTGCGCACCTCCCATGGTCGGCAGCCGGGTCGACCGCACGAGGCCGCCGGCTGCTGACTGCACGGTGCAGGCGGCCGCCCCGCACGGCTAATCTACCCGGCTTCGCGGCGCTGAATCCGCGGCGGTGCCGGAAACCTGTTCGAGCGCTGCTCCCACCCTGAAGACCGTGGTTTCGTCGAAGGCCTGCCGATGATCTGGATGCCGACCGGGCGCCCCGCATCAAATCCGCACGGCAGCGACAGGGCCGGCTGGCCTGTGATGTTGAACGGAGCGGGGAACCGGATCAGCGCATCGGGCACGGTTTCCTCGCCGTCCGCCCACTCCAGGCGGTCCTGCCCGATGTAGGGCGCGGCCACCGGCAGCGACGGAGTCAACAACACGTCGGCGCCGGTCATTGTCGACGCTGCGCCGGCATATCTCCCCGCGAAGCCGCTGCCCGGTGATGTAGTGCATGGCTGTAGGTACCTTGCCCCAGTTCCAGGCGCACGCGTACGTCGGGCCCGTAGTCGTCGGGCCTGGCGCGCAGCGTCGGCAGGTGGTAGGCAGCGGCTTCGGCGAGGATGAGCAGGCGGTTGGCGAGGAGCATCGCGTCGGCCGGAGGGAACTCAACCTCGCGTACCTCTACCCCCAGATCGCCAAGGGCGGCCACCGCCCGTCGGAAACCGGCCGCCACCTGCCGAAGCCCGGTACGAGTCCATCCTTCGGAATCCCCTTGCATCCGGCGAGATTACCGGGATTGCGCGCGCGCCGGCCCAGTCGCCTGCCAGGCCTTTCCGCGACCGTGGAGGGTCTCCGGGGTCGTGACCGGCCAGCACCGAAAGCGCCAGGGCGACGTCAGCGACGGTCCGGGCCAGCGGCCCGGGTGATCGAGCGACCAGCTCAGCGGGAAGATGCCGGCTTTACTCACCCTGCCGTAGGTCGGCTTGATACCGATGACGCCGCAGCATGCGGCGGGGATGCGGATCGACCCGCCCGTATCGGGGCCGAGCGCCAGGTGTGCCTGGCCGGTCGCGACGGCGACGGCCGAGCCTCCGCTTGAACCACCGCTCACGCAGGCCGGATTGTGGGGATTGCGACAGGCGCCGTAGTGTGGGTTGACTGTGGTTGGACCGAATGCGAATTCGTGGGTGTTGGTCTTGCCCACGACAATCGCCCCCGCCTCGCGGAGCTTGCGTACAACCGTGGCATCCCTCTCGGGAACGTAGTCCGCAAGGATCTTTGACCCGCAGGTGGTGCGCACGCCGGCGGTCTCGATGATGTCTTTGACTGCCACAGGCACGCCGTGCAGCGGCCCGCTCAGGTCACCCCGGGCCGTGGCCCGGTCGGCTTCTTCAGCCTGACCCAATGCTTGCGGCCCGATCACCGTCAGGTAAGCGTTGAGGACGGGATTGAGCTCTGCGATGCGCTCCAGGGTCGCCTTCACAACCTCGCGTGAGGAAACCTCGCCCCGCCTGATCATCGCGGCCAGGGTCGTGGCTTCTACACCGAGCGGACCGTCCGGCAGCGGCACGCCGGCCGGGGCCCGGTCGGCGTGCCCGGCGGCCTGCGTACCGGCGGGAGCCTCGGCTCCCTGGGCCGGGATCCCCGGCGGCGCGCCGTAGCCGCTTCCGCGGCCGGTCGGGCGCACCGTTGCGTAGGCCGGGTTAGCCGGCGCATCGACGCGCCACCCGGGCCTGGTCAGATCCAGCAGTCCGGCCGGTCCGGCAGCGCCGAGACGCCCCTCGTCCATGCCGTTGACCCAGGCGAGAACGGTCTCCAGCCTGTCAACGGTGTCCGAGGCGACGTCGGCGGGTACATCCCTGTTGAGCATGTCCCTGGCGATTGTCTGCAGCAGGTCTTTGTCCAAACGCATTGCCGAGCCCCCTCACCATGATGACCACTTGAGGGCAGGTTTTCGCGGCTGGGCGGGGGGAACCTCCAGGGACAGCATCCCCCTCAGCCCGTCGCACCCGTCATCCGCCGGTCCCCTCCTCCGCGGTTGGTCCCCGCGGCCGCCGCGTACGGCCGGTTTCCTCGACGAACGCCCATAGCAGAGCCGTGGTCAATGCGTTGACGGCGATGACGGCGATTGCCGGCGCATCCGCACCGGCCGTGTAGAGCAGGCCGCCGGCAAGGTTGCCCAGAGCATATCCGCCCGACCAGATTCCCTGCGTGATCCCGCCGAATGTGGCTCTGACGGCGGGCTTCACGCACTCCATCGTGGTCGCGCTGAAGGCCCCGGCGGCCGCGTTGTCCAGCAGGCAAAGCGCGAAAAGCAGCACGTAGAACTGCCACCCGGCGTTAACAACCGGCATGAAGGCAAAGGCGGCCGTGCCCGCCAGGCTTGAGGCCAGCATCATCGTCCGGCGTCCGCGCCGGTCGGCTATGCGGCCGCCGACGACCATGGTCAGTGCGGAGCCGAGCGCCGCGGTTGTCTGAGCCGCGTTGATCCCCGTGTACCCCATGCCAAACACGTCTTTGAGGATCAGTGGTATCGCAAGGCCGATCAAGCCGTTGCCCAGGCCGTTAAGCAACTGAAAGCCCGTCATAACATATGCGGTGCGCGGATACGGGCCGTGGACCACACCGTCGACGAGCCGGGCGGCGAGGCCGGAAGCCAATCCCTTTGCGGCCGGGGACCGCGACGCCGATAAGCCGCCCGGGCAGCGCGGCGGCTCGTGCAGCCGGCGGATGATCAGCGCGACGCCGATAAGCATCGGTATAGCCAGCACAAAGGCGGTGCGCACGCCCCAGCAGTCGGCGATCAGGCCACCTGCCAACGGGGCAAGAACAGCGACCGTCGAGTCCACTGTGCGGAGAATCGCGAAGAAAGTCGCCCTCCCTGAGCCGTCCGTCGCGTCCGCGGTCGTCGCCGAATACACTCCAACGCCGATTTGGGACAGTCCGGACAGCACCGGGGCTGCGAACAGTGCGGGGCCGGTCACGCCGCAGGCCAGCACTGCAAACGCCGCGATGTGCATCCCCTTGCCGGCCAGCCAGATCCTGCGGCGGCCGAAGGCGTCGGCCAGGAATCCCCCACCGAAGCTCGCGGCCGCCTGCACGCCGGCCGCGACGAAGTGTCTTCCAATGAAGACCGTGCTCATGCCGAGTTCACGTAGGTAGGGTTGACCCAGGCCGCCCACGAGGGCGGTAGAGCTGGTGGGCCATGGTGAAGCCAATCGGGAGCCGGCCGTTGTGGCTGAGGGCTCTGTGCCGGTCCCTCAAGGAGGCGCACGGCGGTGGCTACGGAGGGACGGCGCTGCGTCACCCGGCGTGCGGTGCGGGTCCGCCCTGCCCCTGGGGCCAAGCATAAGTGAAGGCTGGGCTGAGGGTCAACAGACGCCCGAAGGCCGGCGACCGTGTGGTTTGGCTCGACATGCCCCGGAGCACCTCCCCTGGCACCGTGGTATACTGGGCTGAAAAAAAGCGCACCGCGAGCGATGCCCGATGGCTTGGTTTGAAACTATGGAATGGCCTGACCCGGCGGGTCGAGCCGTTTAACCCCGATAAATCCTCCCAAAGTGCGTGTGTATACATGCGGGCCGACTGTCTACGACTCCGCCACGATCGGCAATATGCGGGCATATGTCTTCGCCGACGTCCTGCGCCGCGCTTGAGTACTTCGGACTGCAGGTCATTCACGTCATGAACATCACTGACGTGGGCCACCTTGAATCCGACGCTGACGAAGGCGAGGACAAGATGCTGCTCGGAATGAGGCGCGAGCGCAAGACCCCGTGGGAAATCGCCGACTATTACGCCAAGGTGTTTTTCGATCACGCCGCCGCCCTCAATATCCTCCGGCCCACGGTCGTCGCCAGGGCCACGGAGCATATCCCGGAGATGATCGAGTTCGTCAGGCGCCTCGAAGAACTCGGCTACACATATGAGATCAGCGACGGAGTGTACTTCGACATCAGCAAGTTCCCGGAGTATGGCCAGCTATCGGCTTGTGGACCTGGAAGGCCAGATCGCCGGCCTGCGGGTGGAAGTCAACCCGGAAAAACGCCACCCGGCTGACTTCGCACTATGGCGCAAAGCTGCCCGGAGCACATTATGCAGTGGGATAGCCCGTGGGGTCGCGGGTATCCAGGTGGCACATCGAGTGCTCGGCGATGGGCCGCAAGTACCTCGGCGACGGATCGACATCCACACGGGCGGGATCGATCACGTCCCAGTGCACCACGAGGCGAGATCGCCCAGAACGACGCGCGGCATGCAGGCACCCCGTGTCGTCGACCGTTGGATGCACAGTTTCTCCTGGTGGACGGCGGACGGATGGGTAGAGCCTGGGCAACTTCTACACCCATGACGACCTCGTCAAGCGGGGTCATCACCCTTTCTGCTACTTCCGCCCTCCAACGCGCATTGCCGGTCCAAGCTCAGCCACGTGGGAGACTGTGAGGGGCGCCCAGACGGCTCTTGAGCAGCTCTGGCAGCGGGCCTACGAACTGGCCGCGGGCCCTCCCGACGCCGAGCTTGGGCCGGATCACGGCGGGGAACTGGCCCGTGGCCGAGCCCCGGAGGCCATGCGCCCTGCGGCCATCCAAGCGACGACCTCGGCACGCCCCCCCCCCCCCCCCCCCCCCCTACCCCGAAAGGCGATGTCGGTCCTCTGGGAAGTTGCCCGCAATGATGCCAACCCGGCTGCCAGCCTTGCGTTGTTGCTGGACTTTGACAGGGTGCCCGTTGAGCCTCGCCAAAGCTGCCCGCGGCGGAGGACGGAGCGGCCGTACAGATGTGGAGCATATCCCGCGGAGGCGAGGAAATCCTGGACCGCCGCGAACGTGCCGGAGCGGCGCGCAATTGGGCTGAAGCCGATTCCTCCCGGAGCGCGCTCGCCGAGATGGGCTACGCAGTCGAGGATACGGCCGAGGGCCCAAGCTCAAACGCAAATAGCAGGCCGAAGCGCAGGACGGACCGATGCAGTTCCCGTCCGCGGACAACGGCGCCAACAGTTGCGGCAGCTACCTCCACCGCCGACCTGTTGCCGAGCGCCGCTGCGGCGAGGCCAGCAGGCTCTGGGCTCTGCCACGCTGATCGGCGGCGACCCTGAACTGGCCGGCGGCTGCTCGAAGCTTGATTCTGGCGCCTGCGTGGGAACGTCACGACCTCAATGACGGGATGGCCGGGTGCGGGGGTCACGTAGTTGGACGTCACCACGACCGTCCATCCGCCCGGCCTGCGGCGCGAGGGCTGCCGCCAAGGGCTCAACGCAGTAACCGCCGGTCAGCTTTGGCCCCAGCGAACGAGGACAATGCAAGCCTGATTCGGCGTCCCACAGTACGTCGGCATATAACTCCAGCGGTTCGTGCCGTAGGCTTCAATCAAGGGCAAGAACGGCTGTGCGATGGCAAAAACGTCGAGCGGAAGCGGGCGCCCGTAGTACACGTCCTGCCACCACTGGCCGTCAGCCCCGGCGAGGGCGACGACGAGCACCGCGAGCAACACGACAACGGGCACCCATTTCTGCGGTTCACGAGAGTCACCGCTCCCGTCCGCTACGTCGAACGCCCGACGCCCATCGAGTGAATACCGCCGGCGATCGCCCCTAGCTTGAGGCCGCCGAGCCGCTCGATGGTGGCCCTGCATCCCGAGAACCGCCGCGTTGATCACGTTAAGCCCTGCGGCCAGAACGAGAACGACCAAGGGGTAAGCGCGAGAGCCAACACGAGGTCCATCCGCTTGCGCATCCAGGCAATCCGCTGGGTCAGGGCCATGACGATACCGACGATCACGAAGTCGTCGCCTTGCCATCCTCCGTTGGAGCATGTTTATGCCAAGGGACGCGGGCAGGCGAAGGAAAAACCTGGGCCCAGGGGAACAATCCGGCTGACCGGTCGCCCCTCCCCGCGGCGGGCGACCGGCGTGAGTACCGATCCGTCGCTAAGCGGCGAAGTGCCTTGCAGCTGGCCCTTAAGACGCATAACCGCCTTGTGAAGCTGTGATATCCGTGATTGCGAGACGCCGAGGATCTGGCTGATCTCTTTTGAAGTCAGGCCCTCGTAGTAGTAGAGAGCGACCGTTCTCTCCTTCTCGGGCAACTTGGCGGTGGCTACGGCCAGGATACATACGGTCCTCGAACTCGGCGTGCATCAGGGGTCCGTCGGCGCCGGAGTCCTCGATCACTTCGATCGGACGAAGCCGTTGCCCATTTCATCCGCAGTCGTCCAGACCTCGTCGAGCGAGACCACTGCCATCCCGCGCACGTGCACAGCATCTTGTCGAGCTGCGTGATTGTGATGCACCCATCTCCTCGGCAACCTCCGTGTCGGACGCTGACCGCGACTTGGCCTCGATGACCTTGGCGTGGCCGCTCAGGTCCTTGGCGGCTTCTGCCGCACGGAATAGGGAATCAGTCGTAAGCTCTGAGGCTGTCCAACATCGCGCCGCGAATGCGCTGATCGCGTAGGTCTCGAACTTGACCTGCCGCGAGGGATCGAACTGATGGCGTCCATCAAACCGAACGCATAGCAACTGACCAGATCGTCAACATCGATCTGCGGCGGCAGGCCACATGGCCAGCCGGCCGGCAACGTACTTGACGAGTGGAGCGTATTTGGTGATCAGCGGCCCGGTCAGGCCCCGCGAATCCGGGTCAGTTTGTACCCTGCAGACCCCTTGGTAAGGCATCTCTGCCGTCAACTACCGCTGCGCTCATAGATAAAGCCGCCCGGAAACCAAAATTCTGTCTTTGACGGGCTGCCGACGGCGGCGGAAGACAGGAATAGATGACTCCGGAAAAACAAAGAGTCTCCTTCGGCAGCCCGGCTATCTGGCTCTTGGCCAGACCCGTGGTTTTGCGTCCCCACCTCGCGATGGGTTTGCCTTTATCGGGATAACCCCCGACAAACGGTATTTAGTTGTCGAAACGAAGCCCGCCCTCTTCGACGGTGATTGCAGTCATTCGACGAGTTAGTAGCAACTCCTTCATTTTGAGGAAGGTTTTTTCGATATTCGTCTTGCTTTTTTCGGACTTTAGGGGCCGTCACGAACTTCTTGCCCGCCATCACATCTGGTCGTCCCGCAATCTATGGCTGTAGCAGGCCATTGGGGTGACAGCGGGCTCACCCTGAGTGTCCCTCCCTCATAAGTTGACTTCGGAGGGACCTCTCCCCGGAGGTGAAACCATGGCAAGATCTAAGTTCGGCGACAAATTCCGGCTCATGCTGTTTGGCAGGAAGATCCGCTTTTCCCTTGCGTTCATCACCATCTGGCTCAACGGCGTCGCCGTTCTCCTGCTCGCTGCGGCAATCTTGCTGTTGTTCTGGCTGATGATCCTGTTCTATCCGACGCGCGGTCTGCTCGTCGTGTTGTTCCTGCTGTTCCTGGCCTTGATCGGTTTCCTCTGCCCGTAGGCCGGCGACGGGGAGCCTATCTGGGACCCGCACCGGCCGCCTTGGGCAGTTCCCGGCCGCTGACAACCAGGTCCAGGCGGCTTATGGCGCGGTCCCGCCCGATCCAAAAGAGCGTGTCGAACAGTGGCGGGCTGGCCACGCGCCCCGTTACGGCCGCCCGGATGGGCTGGTAAGCTGCCTTTGCCTGCAATCCGGTGTCGTCCAGCAATTGCTGCCCGGCCCGCTCGAGGGCGACAATGCTCCACTCCGGTAACGCAGCCAGGCGCCTTCTGACCTCACGCAGCCCGTCAATGACGCCGGGCCCGAAGAGCAGTTTCTCCGCCTTGGGCGTATACCCGATTTCGTCGCGAAAGAAGTACTCCGTTGCGCCCGTGATCTGTTCCAAGGTCTCGATCCTCGGCCGCTCGAGGGCAACGACGCCCTTGACAAGGCCCATCGCCGCCTCGTCCGGGTCGGCCGCCACCAGGCCCGCCTTCTGCAGGTACGGCAGGCACCGTGTGACGAGCTCGGCGTGCGGCAGGCGGCGGATGTGGTGTCCGTTGATCCAAAGCAGTTTCTGCAGGTCGAACTGCGACGGCGCCGCAGTGACGCGATTGATGTCGAACTCGGCCAGGATCTCCTCGCGGGTGAGGATCTCCCGGTCGTCGCCCGGGGTCCAGGCCAACAGCGCGAGGTAGTTGAACATGGCCTCAGGCAGGATGCCCATCTCGCGGTAGAAACCGATATATCCCTCGCCGTGCCGCTTGCTGAACTTGGCCCCGGAGCCGCACGTCACGTGGCCGAAGTGGCCGAACGACGGGGTGGGCTCGCCAAGAGCCTCGTAGATCAGTACCTGTAGCGGCGTGTTGCTGATGTGTCCCTCACCGCGGAGGACATGGGTGACGTGCATCGTCAGATCGTCGACGACCACCGCGAAGTTGTAGAGGGGCATTCCGTTGGGCCTGACGATGATCGGGTCGCCGATGGCCGAGGTGGGATACTCGATGCGACCGCGGACCATGTCGTCGACTATAACGACGTGGTCGTTGGGGATGGCGAAGCGGATCGCGGGGACCCGTCCCTCCGCCCTGCGGCGCTCGCGCTGCTCCGGGGTGAGATCGCGGCACTTGCGGGTGTATTGGTAGGCCCGGCCTTCCTGCTGTGCGGCCTGGCGCTCGGACTCAAGCTCCTCGACCGTGCAATAGCACTCGTAGGCCGCTCCGACGTCAAGCAGCCGCCGGGCCCACTGCCGGTAGGTGTCAAGGCGCTCCGTCTGCCGGTAGGGACCGTGGGGGCCGCCCCTGTCGGGGGCTTCATCCCAGTCCATCCCCAGCCACTGGAGCTCGCTGTAGATGACGTCCTCCCAGCGGGCCTCCGAGCGGGCTCGGTCGGTATCCTCAAATCGGAGGATGAACACACCGCCGCGCTGTCGCGCGAACAACCAGTTGAACATTGCGGTATGAACGTTTCCGATGTGGATCGGGCCTGTCGGGCTGGGTGCCATACGAACGCGCACCGTGCCGCGGACCGGGTCGTCGGCCATTATGCCACCCCCGTGATGCGTTAGCTGGTTTGGTTTCTAATATATCCCCATCCGTTAACCGGGGCCAGCCGGGATGGCTCACGGCACCGGACGCCTCACAGTGCAGCTCTCCGGTCCAAGCCGTTTACCCTGGGAGATGTCCCCTGGAAACCGGTGCCGCGGCGCCCGCCGGCGCGGAGGGGGCGCGCAGAACGAGCCTGCCGGCGACGGACAGGGCAACACAGCCAAGAACGACGCCTACAAAGGGCAGCCGGTTGTCAAGGCCATACATCACGCCGCCGAGGTAAGGGCCGATCGTGCCGCCGATCCCGGTGAGCACCTGGAAGGAGCCGAAGACCCGGCCGAGGTTCTCCCGGGGTGCGCGGGATGACACCTCCGGGCCGCTCAGAGCGAACGCCGCGCTCTCGCCGCCACGGAGGATCAGGGCGGCGAACAGCAGCGCGGGCTGGCGGAGGACGATCAGCGCGCCATAGGCCGCGGCCGCCAAAAGGAGCGAGACGGGCAAGGCGAATGCCCCGCCGCGCCGGTCACGCAGCCGGCCGAGCACCGGGGCAAGAAAGAACCCGCCGATCGAACCCGCCGACCCAAACCAGCTCAGCGAGCCGAGGTCCAGCCCCGACTTATCCTGAAGAAATAGCGAAACGTAGTTCTGCCCCATCGTGGCGATAACCTGAAACACCGCGAAGACCAAGAAGACGTGCCAAATGGGGCGCGCCGCCAGTCTCCCAGCCGGGACGGGGGCTCGGAGCGCCCGCGGCGGAGGCGATACGACCGGTGCCCGGGTGGGCTGCGCCGGCCTCCGAGCGGGCTGCGCGGACCCGCTAGGTTGCGCCTGGGCGCCGGCTGCGGCCACCGCCGCTTCAGGGTCGCGCGGAAGCAAGAACAAGCAGCCAAAGCTGGCCACAAAGAACGCAAAGGTGCAGAAGAACACGGCCCGCATGCCGTAACTCCGGATGATCAGCGAGCCGAGGGCCGGACCGGCGATAAAGCCGAGGGGGAAAGCGGAGTTGATCCGTCCCCACACCGCCCCGAGGCTGTCCGGGCTGGCGCATCGGGAGATGTACGCACTGATCGCAGGGTTGCAGAAGTAGCTCAGGAAGAGCAGAGCATAGCCTGGAATGAGCCAGGTCCAATGGGGCGCATACGCGAAGATGAGGGGAATCGGCAGGCACATTCCCCAACTGACGATCATCAGAAGGCGCTGGTCATGACGATCTGCCCAAACCCCGCCCGGGATGACAACGACCACGCTGAGGGCGCTCGCGAGGCTGAGGATTGCGCCGAACTGCGCCGGCGAGGCGCCCAGCTGCCGGGCGTACGCGGGCATCACGAATGTGTACAGCCCCATGCCGAGGCTGAAGGCCAGGTTGACGGCGAAAAACACCTTCGCCGGCCGGTTGAGTTGGCTCACTCCGCACCTCCGGGCGCGCGGGCGACCGCTGCGCCAAGTCATAATCATATCTGAGAGGCCCCCTCGGGCCAAGCACGCTCCCTCGACGGCATATGTGCCTTAGCGCCACGCAGGATTGGCGGCGCGGGCATCTAAGTAGTGGCAGTTCTATGATCCCTATAGGCTGGGAGGTCTGCCACGTGAGCCGTGTCGTCCCGGGCCTGGTACTTGCAGCAGGCATCGGGCTTGTCAGCCGGGCCTTGAGCGGAGCGATCGTCATCAGAGGTTCGCACCCGGTGAGCGAAGTGATCCTCGCGATTCTGCTCGGCCTCGCAGTCAACATGTGCCTGCCGTCCTTCCGGCCGGCGTACGGGCCGGGGGCCACGTTCGCCCTCAAACGCCTGCTTCGTATCGGTATCGTGTTGCTCGGCCTGGGGCTGTCGCTGGCTGCCGTGATCCAGGCGGGGGCAAACTCGCTCGCGATCATCGCAATCTGTGTGAGCCTCTCGCTGCTGGTCACGGCATGGCTCGGCAGGGTCATGGGCGTACGCGAACGCCTCGCTACGCTGATCGCCGTGGGCACCGGAATCTGCGGCGCGTCCGCTATCGTCGCCGCGGCGCCCGCCATCGACGCGGATGAGGACGACATCTCTTACTCCATTGCGGTGATCACGGTCTTCGGCATCCTCGCCATCTTCCTCTACCCGGTCGTCGGCTCGCTGCTGGCGCTGACCGACCGGCAGTTCGGTACGTGGGCGGGGGTAGCAGTGCACGAAACCGCACAGGTCGTCGCCGCCGGCTTTGCCTACAGCGATGCGGCGGGCAAATTCGCGACCGTCGTCAAGCTTACGCGGACGTCGCTGCTGGCGCCACTGGTTGTCTTCCTTGCGGCGCGCTATGGGCGGCGGAGGGCGCACGGCGGCAGCAAACTCGACATCAAGGCGATGTTCCCGTGGTTCATCGGGGGCTTCCTGGCAATGGCCATCGTGCGTTCGGTGGGCGACTCCGCGTTCGGCGGGGCGGCGGCGCCACAGGTGGCGTCGGCCTGGAGCTTCACCAAACACTGGGTCAACTACGCAGCTAAGCTGCTGATCGTCACTGCCATGGCCGGCGTCGGCCTCTCCAGCTCGCTTGAGGTCTTCCGGAAAACCGGGCTGAAGCCACTGGTGATCGGCCTGGTAGCGTCGGTGCTGATGGGTGTGGCGAGCCTCGCGTTGATATTCGTCTGGGGGGTCTAGCGATAGGCACCTAGACCCCCCAGACACGGGCACATCGATTACGCAGCCTGCCGCCTACACCGGCCGTACCCGTCCCCGGTAGACGACTCCACGTGCGGCATCGACGGTCACGACCTCGCCGTCCGGCAGGCGCAGCGCATCCCTGACGCCGACGATCACGGGTTTGCCGAGGCTGAGGCAGACCACGGCAGCGTGTGAACTCAGCCCGCCCTCGACCGTAAGCACGGCTGCCGCCCGCTGCATAAACGGCACAAACGAAGCGTTGGTCTCGTATGCCGCCAGAACACACCCATCTGCGAACTTGCCGGCCAGGTCGCGTTTGTCGCTCACCACAACCACCGGCCCGCTGACGGCCGGCCTTGCCTCCGCCGTGCGCGGCGACGCGGCCATGATGCCGGAACCCCTGGCGAGGACCTCGCCGATCGTCCGCAGCTGAAGCATCTTGGTCGTCCCGGGAACGTCAGCCGGTACGCCGGCGGTGACCACAACGAGGTCGCCGCCGCCGATCAGGCCTGCTTCCTGGGCGGCGGCAAGGGCGGTTTCCACGGGGTCATCGCCGCGCTTAACCGCCTCGCTGCCGATCGGGTGAACGCCCCAACTCATCCGCAGGACGCTGACAGTGCGCGGGTGTGAGCTCACGGCGATGATCGGCGCGCGCGGGCGCAGCCGGGAAACCATTCGCGCCGTGTAGCCCGAGCGCGTCGGGGTGATAATCGCCGTGGCCCTTACTTCATCTGCGGCAGCGACGGCGGCGCCAGCGATGGCCACCGCCGGCGGCCCCCCTTCCCTCCCGCTGCCAGGGCCCCCGGAGACAGATTTTGCAGCGCCGCCGGGGCCTGCCTGGTCGCCGAGCGTTTCGTCCAACCGGGCCTCCCTGCCCGCCGCCCACGACCGTTTCTGCCCCCAAATGCGCTCGGCCTGGAGTGCGATGCGGCTCATGGCGGCGACGGTTTCCCAGGGGTAGGAGCCGACCGCGGTCTCGCCCGACAGCATCAGCGC
Source organism: Bacillota bacterium (assembly GCA_040766985.1). Classification (GTDB taxonomy): domain Bacteria; phylum Bacillota; class Sulfobacillia; order JAUYEG01; family JAUYEG01; genus JAXGPL01. Next base: position 29,692 of record JAXGPL010000012.1, on the reverse strand, counting down.
GTCGGTCCCATCGAGCACGGCGTTGAATACATCGCTGGCCTCGGCGCGGGTCGGACGGGGTTGCCGCGTCATCGACTCGAGCATTTCCGTCGCCGTGATACCCGGCTTGCCCAGGCGGTTGCAGAGGGCGAGGATTTGCTTCTGCATCATCGGGATCTCTTCAAACGAGCATTCAACGCCGAGGTCGCCGCGGGCGACCATGGCCCCGTCGCACACGGAGAGGATGGAGTGGAGATTGGTATATGCCGCGCGAGTCTCGATCTTGGCGATTGTCGCTGCGTCACTTCCCAGCCGCCGCAGGTGGTCCCGCAGCTCCAGCAGTTCGCGGGCTTCGTGTACGAAGGACATCGCGAACACGTCCGCGTTCACGGCGACCCCAAAGGCGATGTCGTCAAGGTCCTGCGCCGACAGCGGCGGCAGGTCGGGACGCAGCCCGGGCACCACAACCTTGCTGCGCTCCCGCAAGACACCCGCCGATGTGAAACTCAGGCCCAGACCTCCGGTCCCGCCCGAGCCGGGGATTTCGGCGACCTGGGCTTCTACTGTCCCGTCGGCCAGCAATACGCGGTCGCCCGGCTCCACCGCCTCCGCAAAGCCGTCCCACGTCGTCCGGGGGAGCGGCATGGAGTCGTCCGGCTTCACGGAAACCGGCTTTCCGCCGGGCAACAGCAACCGCACCTCGGGGCCACGGAGGTCCACTAGAACGGCAACCTCGCGGCCGGCATCGGCCATCGCCAGGCGCAGGGCGTCGACGCGCTCACGGTGCTCCTGGTGGGACCCGTGCGATAGGTTGAAGCGCGCCACGTCCATGCCCGCCGCGATCATCTGCGCCAGTACAGCGGGCGTAGAACTCGCGGGCCCAAGCGTGGCAACGATCTTGGTGCGCCGCTTGCCGAAAAGCGAATCGGAGTGGGTGCTCAACGGACCAACCTCCCGGCACGTAGCTGACTGAGCAACTTGCGCATGTCGTATGGAAGCGGTGAACGCACGGCAACCCTTACACCCGAGACCGGCTGGGAGAACTCAAGCCGCCACGCGTGCAGGGCCGGGCGGCCGATCGGGCCGGGAGGACCGCCGTATTCGCGGTCGCCCCACAGCGCAAGGCCGGCGCCGGACAGGTGCTGCCTGATTTGATGAGTTCGCCCGGTTGCGGGCTGCGCCTGCACCAGCGACCCGCCGGGATACGCCGCCAGCATCCTGACCCGTGTTAGTGCCCGGCGAGGGGAGGGATACCGCTCCGGATCGTACGGCGGCGATACCACATCCGCAATCAGCTCAACGGGCCCGTCTCCCGGTCTGGACGGCACCCCGGCGCCGGGAGGAGACCCGGGGCCGGTAACGGCGAGGTAGGTCCGATGGTAGCAGCCAGACCGGTGCTGGTCAAGTAACGCCTGTTGGGCAAAACGGGTTTTGGCGAAAACAATCAGGCCCGAAGTTCCCCGGTCCAGCCTCCCGACGGGCCGCGGCGTCGGGTCACCACGGCGCGCCGCAAGGTAGGCTGCCACGCGGTTGGCCAGTGTGCCCGTTGCCTCCCCCCGTGCGGGGTGCACCAACATACCCGTCGGTTTGTCGATGACCAAGAGGTCGTCGTCCTCGTAACGGACCGCCAGCGGGCCCCGTTGCTCAACCACAGCGGAAACCGCGGCCGCAGGAGTGAGCACCTCGACCACGTCACCGGGGGCAACTAAGTCCCTGCCGTGAGCCGGCCTACCGTTGCGGATCAGGTATCCCTGGCGCAGGACCTGCCGCCAAAGGCCACGCGATACGCGAAATCTCCCCAATACCGCGGCTTCGACCGAACCGCACCGGTCGGCCACGCACCTCAGCTCGGTCGTCCACCGGGGCTCGCCAGCGTCCGGAGGGCCGGCGGCCGCCGCACAACCCAAACGGCGAATCGCAGCATGCATCCGCCCGAGCAGCCCAATGGCGCAGCCGGTGCCGCTGGTGGAGGCCGACGCCCCGAGGGACGACGCGATGTGCCCGAACGATTCAGCGGCCGCCACGGCGACCGCGGACGGTGGAGTGTACCCGATATCGCTGCCGCGGCCCGCCTGCATCCAGCGGAGGCCAGCGGGCCCGGCGGCGCCTGCGGCGGGCGCCCCTGCCGCCTGGGCGTTGTCCACGTACAGCCCCCGCGCCGGCCACAGCCGCTGTCTGGCGATACGGTCAACGGTCCTGCCGGCGGCCGTCAGAGCGGCCGGGGTAAGCACTTTGCCAGCGTAGATACCTGCCGCGGGCGCGACGAACAACAAGCCATCCAGGCTGGATGGCTGCACGGACGCCGCCTGTTGTATGCCGAAGGCAAGTCCGGACCGGCCTTCTACGAGTAAGCGGAGGGAGTACTCGCCGCCTTCCACTGCGGGCCTGTTCAACTCCGATCCCTCCCTGTGCTGTGGTATGCGGCAGCCGTCAGCCCAAAACAGCGGGACGGAATACCGTTCGCGGCAGGAGGGCGCCATCCTCCGGCCAACTAGAACCCTTGGGCCGCAGGCAGTTGGATGATGCTCTGGCCCACAAACGGAGGTTTCCCTGATGTCAAGAGTCGCCACCATCGCCCACACATGCATCGGAGTCAGTGACCTTGGCAGGGCTATGTCCTTCTACCAGGACGGCCTTGGCCTGACGGTCCGCGGGCGGACTGAAATGCCCAACGGCACGGTGCTGGTGCTGCTCGGGTGCCCGAGCGGTGATGAGGTCATCGAGCTTTACTGGACACCCGGTCTGACCAGTCCGGTCGGGGCGGGCGGCCCCGCGGCCGTGCCTTCGCCCGGCGCCGGCCACCGCCACGTCGCCTTCTGGGTCGACGACGTGCGCAAGACAGTCGCCGAACTGCAAACCCTCGGCTGGGCTGTCACCCGCCGGCCGCCCGAGCCGGGCCAACCCGGTTCGCTGATCGCTTTCGTCAAGGATCCCGACGGCGCAGACATCGAGTTGATGCAACGCTAGCGGGGGCGCACAAGACGCGGCAAACGGTACGACCTGCCCTTGACACAGCCTGCGGCATGTAATAGAAGTCGAGAGGATGCCCCGGTTGCGATCAAGGAAGAGCGGCGCGATGTCTGCAGGGCAATCAGAGGGTGGTCATTGTGGCGTCCGTCCGCAATTGGTTTATGCATCTGATCGGCCGTAGCCAAGCAGACGCACCGGGTGGCGCGTCTTCGCTCGAATCTAATATGCGCGTCAACACCTACCACGGTGTTGCGCAGGTTCTGACCCTTAACATGGTCCAGCCGTTCCTCGGCATCTTCGCGGTCAAGCTCGGGGCCACGAACTACCAGATCGCCCTCCTGTCGTCGGCGCCTGCAGTTGTGAGCCTCTTGGCGATGATTCCGGGGGCACGCTTTATCGACCGGTTTCCGCGCAAAAAACGCGTAACAATGGGCTTTCTGCTCGCCCACCGTGCCTTCTTTCTGGGGCTTGCCTGCCTGCCGTTTTTCGTTGCGGACCGCCGCGCGGCTGTCCTCGTTGCGCTCGTCGCCCTGATGAACTTCCCAGGCGCCATCGGCCACGTCGCCTGGCAGTCGTTCATCTCCGGCATCATCCCTGCTCAGATGCGGCCACAGGCGTTCGCCCACCGCAACCGCTTGATGAACCTGGTCGGCACCTGTGTCGTCCTGGTCGCCGGGCGCCTTCTGGACCTGATCTCGTACCCGCTGAGCTATCAGATCGTGTTCGTGTTCGCATTCCTCTTCGCGTTGGCGGAGATGTGGGTGCTCGCCCAGGTAGACGAGGAAGGCGGCCTTGCGCTGGTGGACTCGGCAAGGACCGCGGCGGGGACGGCAGGAGCGGTCAGGGCGGCCGCAGAGACGGGGACGATCGCGACAAAAGAGGCCGGTGGGCCCGACGTGGTAGCCGGTAGCCTCCCACAGCGTACGGGACGGGGTTTGTTTGCGACCCTCGCCGGGACCATCAGGGAGGTGCTCTCCCACCGCTCCTACGTGCGATATACCGCCGCCTCGATCTACTTCTACTTCGCCTGGCAGACAGCCTGGCCGCTGTTCACCCTGTACCAGGTACGCGTCCTCGGCGCCAACAACCTCTGGGTGAGCATCCTCAATCTGACCAACACAGGCGGCGCGTTGGTCGGTTACGGTTTCTGGGCACGGTACGCCACCCGCAACGGGAATCTGCGGACGCTGTTCGCGTCAAGCGCGGGCATTTTCATCGTGCCGGCCGTGTACGCGTTCTCGCACAGCCTTTACACCGTCGCCATCTTCAACCTGGTGATGGGCGCCATCTTTTCGGGCGTCAACCTGTCGCTCTTCAATGCGCTCCTCGACACGACCCCTGAGCGGCATCGGACCAGCTATATCGCCTACTACCAGACGCTCGTGAACGTCTCGGCCATCGTTGCGCCGATGGCCGGCGTCGCACTGCTCAACACGGTCGGCTTCATGTGGGCCTTCCTTGCGTCCGCCGCCCTCCGCATTACCGGCAGCTTAGCCTTCCTGGTCATCGACGTGATGGAGGCCAGAGAGCGAAAGACGCAGGTGGCTGCGGCGTCGCGCGCGCAGACGCTCAATGTGTAGCATCCGGAACACAATATGAAACCGAGGCAGCCCTCGCGGGTGCCTCGGTAGCTGCTGCATTTAGTCCTTTATCTTCACACCTTTGACCCGAAGACGCTTCATGAACGTCCACTTGTCAAGCCCGATCTCCATGCCTTTTGGATCGACCTCGAGCGACGGGTGGATGTATACGTCAAGGCCCTCGCTGGTCTCATGGTGAAACCTAGTCCGGTAACGCTCATCTGGCGTGCCCGCAAACACGGCGGGGCTGATGGTGCAGCCGGCTCACCCACGCTGCTCCAACAACGTGACAGTCACCGCGCCGGTGCGTTTGAGCATATCCAGTGCCTCCCGAGAGAAGCTGACAGCCATGGCCCAAATCACCTCCTTTGAGTTATATTGTACTCCGGAGGGGCTTTCGCTGTCACTAATAATTAGCGAAAACAACAAGCGTTAACGGAGGCGGAACTCATGCCAGACGCGCCACGATCGTCGTCGTCGTGGCCGCAGGCGCCAGCAGGCTACGTCTGGCGAACAAACGAAAATGTTTAAGATCACGGTATGGCGAGCGTGTCTGCCCATATCCTTCGCCAACTGCGGCCTGCCCTATTATCTCGTCAAGGGACATCGCCGACTGGCGACTCGCTGCTCGTGGTAACCCCGAGCGTACTCCGGCGTTTCGGCTCGGACGTCCGGACCGATCACGATGTCCGTGCGGTCGACGCAAAGCGCAAGGTAGTGACGGTCCGGGGACCTGACGGACGCGAATTCGGAGCAGCCCTACGACAAGCTGGTCCTGGCAACAGGATCGTCGCCGATCCGGCCCGATCTGCCCGGAATCGATGGTCCGGGCATCCACACCCTTACCACCATTCCCGACGCGGAGGAGATCCGCCGGGTGATCGACGGGCCTGGCCCGCGGCGCGCGGCGGTCATCGGCCTCGGCGCTACCGGCCTCGAGGTTGCCGAGGCGCTCTTGAGGCGGGGGACGACGTCACGCTCGTCGACATGATGCCCAGGTCCTCCTGCCCTCGACCCGAATGGCTGCGCCGGACGCCACCTATCTCGCTGCGAAGGGCGCGCGCCTCGTCCTGGGCGATGATCGTCGGCTTCCACGAACCTCTGCCGTTCGTCGCCAGGCCTGGGTCGGGCCGACCATCCCGTTCGACCTCGCGGTGCTCAGCATCGGCGTCCGTCCGAACCTGACCTGCCCTGCTCGGCCGCAACGGCGATCGGCAATGGCCGGAGGAGCCTACGGTAAACGACCGATGCAGACCAGCGATCCCGATATCTATGCCGCGGCGACATCGCCAGGGCAGCAGGCATATCGTGACGGGCAGGATGATGCGCGTACCGCCTTGCCGGGCCTGCCAACCGCCAGGGACGCATCGCCGGCGCCAACGCGGCCGGAGGGGACATGCGCTTTGCGGGCGCGCTCGGAACGTTCATCGTCCGGGCGGGCGATGCCGTGGCCGGGAAGACGGGCCTTAGCGAGCGGGAAGCTCTGAGCGAAGGGCTCGACTTCTTCGTCAGCCTTACCCACTCGCCTGACCATGCGACGTACTTCCCGGGCGGCACCATGATGGCCGTCAAGCTCGTCGTCGAGAGGGGTTCCGGGCGGCTGCTCGGTGCACAGGTGGCCGGCGGCGCCGGCGTGGACAAACGGCTGGACGTGTTCGCTACCGCGATCGCCGCCAAAATGACGGTCGACCAACTCGGCGAACTCGACCTGGCGTACGCACCGCCGTTTTCGTCGGCCCGGGACCCCGCCCAGATGGCCGGGATGGTCGCCGCCAATCTCAATGCCGGAGCGGTCGAGGCGATTACGCCGGCAGAACTGCGAGAACTCCAGGCTGCGGGTGACCGGCAGCTGCGCATCATCGACGTGCGGACGCCCGAAGAGCATGCCAGGGGCTCGATCCCTGGGGCTGTGCTTATGCCACTGGACCAACTGCGCGGCCGGCTGCAGGAGCTTGAGGGTTTCGACCCGAACGGCCTCACCGTAATGCATTGCCGTAGCGGCCAGCGCTCGTACGTCGCGGCGCGCCTGCTGGAGCAACGGGGTTTCCGCAACGTGAGAAACCTCGCCGGTGGCTACCTGAGTTACCTGGCGGACCTCGACGCCCGGAACATCGCGGGCGACGCACGGTAGAGAACGGAGGCCAGATGCAGTGGCAATTCGCGAGAACAAGACCAAGCGGCTGATCGCCGCCGGCAAACCCGCAATCGGCGGGTTCCTGATGATCCCGAGCCCCGAGGTTGTGGAACAAATGGGCTACGCCGGCCTGGATTTCGTGATCATCGACACGGAGCACGGCCCGGCCGACAACCTCCGGGTCGCGGAGATGATCCGGGCGGCCGAGGCTGCAGACATCACGCCGATCGTCCGGGTTCGCTGGGTCGAGGACCCGATGCTGATCCTGCGCGTTCTGGACCTCGGCGCCCAGGGCGTCCAGGTGCCGATGGTGCAGTCGCGCGAGGTTGCAGAGCGGGTCGTGCAGGCGGCCAAGTACTTCCCGCGCGGCCGGCGCGGCCTGGCCGGGGTCCGGGCGGCGAAGTACGGTGCGGTCGACCTGGGTGAATACGTCAAGGCCGCCAACCGGGAGACCATGGTCGTCGTCCAGATCGAGACGGCGGCGGCGGTTGCGAAGTGCGAGGAGATCGCTTCCGTCGACGGGGTCGACGTCGTATTCGTGGGCCCGGTCGACCTGTCGCAGTCCCTCGGTTTCCCCGGGCAGCGATATCACCCTGCTGTGCTCGAGGCGAGCGACCGGGTGTTCCTGGCGAGCAAGGCCGCCGGGAAGGCGTGTGGCACGCTAACGGCGGACATCGAACACGGCCGCAAGCAGGTGGCATTAGGCCTGCAGTATATCTGCATCAACCCCACGCCAATCTATAGCCACTGCAAGGCCTTGGCCGACGGGATACGGAGAGACTAGAGCGCCGCGGAGCGGCAGATGCAAACCGGGGAACGCAAAACGTGCATATAGCAGGAGGCCGGCCCACCAGGGGCCGGCCTCTCCAGTCTCAGACGAACCTTGGCGGCCGCCTTGACGGTCGCCTTTCCGGCTGTTACTTGAGCACTCCCAGCCAGTTGCGGAACAGGAAGTCCAGACGTGCGATAACCAGCGATAGACGCGCCATGATCGTCGATCCAAGGGACGCGCCGAACGCAATCATCATCATGTACTGGCCGATCAGGCCAATGCCCTTGATGCCGCGGCCGAAGCCGGACCTGTCGTTGAACGCGAACAGGAAGTACGTAAGGGTCGTGACCACGATCAGCACATATATGATGTTGTTGACTTCGGTTAGCTTCATGCTCACAGTGGACGCGATCTGGCGCCAGAACTGCGTGTCAACCGCGCTACGCGCCGATAGACCGCCGGCCACGCCCGCCATAAAGCCCAGCGGGATACGGGAGAGCCACGCGATCGGCCGGAACCATCTGGTCAGAAGCATAAGACCACCGATGATGGCTCCGAGCAACCAAAGCTCGCCCTTGGTGGTAAGGGGGGTCCACGCCTGCCTGATCACAGCCTCCCAGCCCATAACTGCGGCGTGTGCTGCGCCCAGGCCGACGAACAGGTGCTCCGAGAACTTGTAGATCGGGTTATCGCCATACAGGAAGCTGTAGATTGCCAGAGTGAAGAAAGCAGCTACCCATACGCCAGGATTAGTTGACATCTACTGAGCACCTCCCGGCGATTTCTTGGCTCTGCTGATGAAGTACGCGACGTTCCCCGCCAGGATCGTGAAGATCACCCAGACATGGCCCATGGACTGCGCGTCCATGCCTGCCGCACCTTGCCCGGGGACCTTTGCCAGGAACTCATACTCAGCCGCGCCGTTGAGGCCGGAGATGATGCCCCTGAACTGCCCCGAGGTGTAGTACGGCTGCCGAACGGCGAGGATTACCGCAGTGATCAGGCAGATCGTCGGCGTACGATGGGCTGCTTCAATCGTCGCGATCGCCCACAGCTGAGACTCGCCGCCACCGCAGTCGGCCAGCAAGTCGAGATCGGCCGCGCTGTCAATGGAATCCCACAGGGCTGAGTCGCCGGGGTTGATCATATTGAACGTGCCCTTGAGATCGGCTGCCATCGAACCGAACATGGTTTCGCCACCGGCCTGGTACGGCAGGGTGATGAAATCGACGCCCTCGACGTAACCGTTCTCCTTGAGCAACTCCTCGTAACCGTCGATGTAGCGCGGCGATTCTGCCGCCGACGGCCACATGATGATCTTGAAGTTCTTCTTCATCCAGTGCTTGAGAAGCGCGATTGACTGCGGCTCGAGCTCCGCGGCGGTGCCCGGAGCATTGGCTGTGGTCAACATCACAATCGAGCCGTCCGGCAGGTTCTCAACCGTGTCATAGGCGGACTGGGTAACCTGGGAGACCTTCAGCGGAAGGCCGATGGGTTTGAACATCGGAAACGCCAGGACAGCGAACACGACCGTATAGATGATGCGCCGGTCAATGTTCTGGAGTTTTGTGAGGATTCCGCCCTCCATGGTTATTCACCCCCCAAGTGGCCGCGTTCAAGGCCCAGGACTACACGCAGGCTGACGCCCATGATGCCCAGTGCGGCGCCAATGTTCATGCCGCGCATAGCAGCGGAGTTGGGGAAGTTCATGATCCACTGCGTCATGGTGTTGAAGCCCGGCCAAATCGCGTACCCGATACCGACGCTGCCGAGCATAACGATTACGCCGGAGATCAGCAGCAACGCAGCTTGGGCGTTACGGGCACGGAACGCGCGATAACATGCCGATGAAAGATAGAAAGCGTTGATAGAGAACACCGTCGCGCTCAACGGGTTGTAGGCGTTGTCAAAGATCCAGGAATAGACCGCGTGAGTGCGACCGAACAGAATGCCGAGGGCGGTATAGCCGACGACGGCGGCAACTGTGACTACGCTGTACATCCACTGCCCGCTCTTCATGCGGACACGGTTGGAGTGGATGCGCAACACGTTGCCGGCGCCGAGTGTCAGCGCGAAGTTGGCGAGAATGACGCGCCACTCCATGAACCACTGGGCCGTCGAGCCTAGCCCGGCCGGCTGCTTGAGGAAGTAGGCGAACAGCACGGTGAGGCCGCCCAACACACCGAGCCAGATCGGAAGGCTAGTACGCATGATCTTCATCTACTCAGCACCTCCCCTACTTCTTCATCATGTCGGTGATGGCGGTGCTGCCGGCAGTGGCCATGAGCGTCCCCACGACGATCAGGGCCAACGTGAGCCACTTGCCGAAGTCCTGGGCATAGATGGCTCCAACCTGGTTCGGCTTGCGGCCGATGTAGGCTCCGGCGACGAACAGCTCGTCACCAACGAGAGTGTAGTCACATGCAGCGATGAAGAAGGGGACCTGGATAACACGACCGGTGCCGCCGACCTGAATGGCTCCGATCTGCGCGCCGGCCTCAGCCAGCATCATCGACTCCGCGTAGAAGGGACCCATCATCAGATTGGCCCCGGGGCGCTCACGCTGGAAGATGCCAAGGATGGCCGACATGTATGCAGTCTGGACGTTACTCACAAAACGGACATTATCAGGTTTGTAGCTGTCGGGTTTGCCGACGTTGACATATGCAGCCTTGACGATTTCCTCGGTCATCATCTGGACCTCGCCGAGGGCGTTGGTGACGATGAGGTCAGTATCCATCTTGGCGCATTGCCCCGCTACGTAACTAAGCACGTCGAACGATGCCAGAACGTTCGCGTCCAACTCGCCGATGCCGAATGTGTAGTGAACGGGGCGGCCCATCTCGGTGCAGCGACCGATGGCCTCATCCAGCGAGTCAAAGCCCGCGATGCGCCTGATTTGGAGCTTGGCGCCTTAGGCCCGTGCGGTTGACGAAATAGAAGAAGACAGCGGTGAATGCGACCAAGAACACAGCGCCAACCTTACCTGCGAAAAACTCCAAGGGCGATACCTCCTTCGCTTACAGTTGGGACCCTGCTGTCCAATCAGTCGCCCAGAACGTGAATCCCACCACCACCCCCTTTGAAGTGCTTAGGAATCTGTTGCGGCGGCTCGAAACCTGCGACTGCGGCTGCGGAGAGGGCGATGAATGAATAGTCGCATGCCATTCGGTGTCGCTATTCGGCGGAACGCCGGGTTAATCCTGTATTGCTGCCCGATGTTGCCTTGTGAAGGTCAAACTGCCTCCCCGACGCAAATACTGTCGATATGGAGAACCAACGACCACCGATCACCCAAACCCCACCATCGTTGGCAGCGCTCCCAAAGGCGGTTGCCACGATCACCGAGCGTGCGGCAGCCCGCCTTGCCTCGGGACACCCCTGGGTCTACCGCACGGACATCGAGCGGGTAACGGGGGGCGCCCCCGATACGGCCTCGGTGTGCGATGTCCGCACCTCCCGCGGCCGCTTCATCGGCCGCGGGGTACGCAACCCACGCTCGGTGATTGCGGTCCGGTTGTTCACGAGGAACCCGGACGAGGCGCTTGACGATGATCTCGTTGCGGCACGTGCGCAGAAAGCCCTTGCCACACGGCGGGCGATTCTGGACGGCGTGGACGGCGGGAAAACAGAAAACTCCGCCTGCCGGCTCATATTCGCCGAAGGCGACGGGCTGCCGGGCCTGATCGTCGACAAGTTCGGCCCTGTGGCAGTGTTCCAGAGCCTCGCTTTCGCGGCGGAGGTGTGCAGGGATGCTGTCCTTCGGGCGATCGAAGCCGACCCCGGACTGGGGATCGAGCACATCGTCGAACGCAACGACGCTCCGGTGCGGCTCCTCGAAGGCCTCGCCGAAGCCAAGGGACCTTGGCCGCCTACCTCGCATCCGCCCCCCGACCCCGTTGAGGTCCGGGAGGGAGCGATGCGTTTTCTGGTCAGTCCGCTCAGTGGCCAAAAGACGGGGCACTACCTGGACCAGCGCGACAACCGCGCTATGGTCGCGGCGCTCGCCGCGGATCTGGCCCTGCGGACCGCTGCCGAGGGGCGTGGCTTAGACGTCCTGGATTGCTTCAGCTATACGGGCGGATTTGCGGTGGCGGCGTGCCACGGAGCCGCCGGCCGCGGCGGAATCGGCCGTCTGGTGTGCGTCGATAGCTCCGAGCCCGCTCTCCGCCTCGCCGCGGAAAACCTTTCGCTAAACGGCGGGCCGTCCGACCCGGAACTAGTCTGCGCAAATGCGTTTGACTACCTGCGGAGCCGCAGTCAGGAGGCAGGTTTGGGCGGGGGGTTCGATCTGATCATCCTGGATCCGCCTCCGTTTGCCCGCGAGAAGAGGATGATCCCCGGCGCCGTCCGCGGGTATAAGGAGATCAACCTGCGGGCGATCAAGCTCCTGCGCCCCGGGGGTTTCCTTGTTACATGCGCGTGTTCGCACCACATCGGCCGGGACCTGTTCCAGGATGTACTCGTCGCCGCGGCCGCCGATGCCCGCCGCAGAATGAGGCTCGTAACGGCCACCGGCCAACCACCGGATCATCCGGTTCTGCTCGGTCATCCTGAGGGCGAATACTTGAGGTGTATCGTTTTGCAGGATGCCGCCGGGCTTCCATAGACATATCACCCCCCGGTGGCAGGAGGGAGGAGCTTTTTAGTGTCTGGAATGCGCATGCGCTGGCGAAGCAGGGGACGCCACAGGGACGAACCGCCCAAAGAGCCGCTCGACAAGTTCGAGGTCCTGGTCGGTGTGACCACTGCCTGCCGCGCAGGACGCGACATGCTACCTGGAAACCTGGCCCGAGTCGCGATACGCCCGTCTACCGGCGCCTGCGCTATTACCTGGCGATGGCAGCCGGGGCCGGGCTCGACGGTCGCGTATCGGCGGGTATCCGGTCGCGCAGCGTCTGGTGGTTTCACAACACCCGACCCTTGCCGACGGGACTGCGTCATCGCGGCCGATCACCGCGTTGCGGGTCTGCCCCGCCTTTCGCCAGCGCGGACCGCGACGATGGGCAGAGCAGCCGAACGACGGCAAGGGCTGGAATCGGTTTCGACACGATCACAATCGGCGTGGACGTATCCAACGAGACCGCGCACCGGCTCTACCTTAGCTGCAGGTGAGGAGTTCAAGCGGGCGACCTACGATTGGGGACGGGGAGACCCGGCCGCAGATCTGCTCGAAGGCCTCGCCACGGCATGCTGGTGCATCCACCAGCTTCGCCGAGCGGCGATTGCTCGGCGAACGCCGCCGTGCGAACTGGGGCCCTGGAAGACACCCAAGATACGCGCTGGCGGCAAGGGCGCCGACCGTCCGCTACCGCCAGGCGCTGGATCGTCGGTAGAGCACGTGGTGGAGCTGGCGGTTCGCCGTTGACCTGGTCGTGTCGAATCCCCATCTCCTGGATTAAAGAGATTATTCGGACCGTCAAGGTGCTGGCATGCTCTCCGGAGCACTCGAAGAACTCGTCCTGGGATCTTCACCCACCAGGCGATCACGGGAGTTGCGTCGGTCAGACGTCGAGGTCGAGGACGCCGACGGGATCTGGTGGCGCTCGATTTATGTCACCCGAACAGACGCAGCCGGTGCGCGCCGCTGGCGGAGACGCGCTTTGCGTCGGGCTGTGGGCGCCTGCAGCGAGCCTGCACAAGGGACGGCCGGCAGCCGCGCCGCACTGTTTCCCCTGTTCAGCCGGATGGCCTGCTGATCCGCAGGCCTGGAGCTCGGCCACTGGGGCGTACATGCTCAGCGCTGATGGACACCGAGGGCGGAGCGAACCGAGTTGCTCGTCGTACGCGAGGATCGAAGGCGGGCCAACACGGTCGACAAATCGTCGGATGGTGCCTATACAGGACATTCCGCGCGGGCGGTGGCCTCCCGGCACGGACGCGATTTCGGCCGACCTGGTGGTAGCTGCGCTGCAGCCGGTTTCGAGGTCGGTATCACGGATCGGCACCGATGGCGAAGAATGGACCTGGCAGAGGCGGCGGGAATCGCAATTCCTCTCAATGGTTTCGCCGCGGCACGATCGAGCCAACTGCTGGCAACAACTGGTGCGCGACCAGCCTGCCGCAGGCGTCCGAACCATAGGCGCGCGGGGCGGGGCGCCCTCAGCGCCTGGCGTTCTTGCGGGTCTCCTCATCCGCCTGGAAACCAATCCCGCCCTTGCCCGCCGCAGGGTATTGTCTCGCCGGAGCACGTCGAGGAAGATATCCACGACCAGGTGGTAGTCCAGTCCCGACGGCAGCAGCGAACGCGTTGTTCGATCGCTCACCGCGCTCGGTGAAGCCGGTCCAGGCCGCGGCGTCATGCAGGCCGACGCACGGCATCGCGGCTTCCCAGCGTGAAGCCCGGAAAGGCGACACCGAGGGTAGCCAACCGCCGGGCGTAGCGCTCGCGGTGTTGCAGGATGATCTGGCCGTGTCTTTGAGGTAGTTCGGCCATACCCGCGCCGGTCATCGGGTGCCGGGCGCAGACCGCCAACTGTCCGGCCTGGCGGCCCTGGCTTGCCGAGGATGTCCATGGGGACCGCCGCTTGCCCACATCATGTAGGACGCTGGCGTGGATCAGATGCTCCATCCGATGCGGAGGCAACTCAAGCCGTTCGCCGACAAGAGTGCGGTATTTCACGCGTAGGTGTTCCGCAGTCTGGGTGGTCTTGCTCGACCGACGAGGCGAACAAGCCCGCCGATCTGCTCGCTGACGTAACTGAACACTGGCTGGGTCGAGACATAGAGCAACTGCAACTCCTGTCATGGGCGCTTGAAGTAGACGTTTGACTTGGTGTTGTGCGCGTGTGATGCGGATACCGTTCCGAGACGGGACCTCTCTTCGCCGTCGGGCCCCTGAAGGGCGCATTCCCCGCTGAGGATCGTCAGGTGGAACGACCTCTCCGCTGTCCGCCGGGGAGAGCCCGAACAGCGCCCCCGCGGACAGTCTGGCGTATTGCCCGGCTGGCCGCTGGCCTGGGCGGTCTGGGACGCAACCCGTGGTGCGCCGACCCGGTCGATCCACCTATCAGGCGGAAAGATCGTCAGCCCGTCTGTTTCATCGGCTGGCTGGAGGCCCCCACTTGTCAGCCGATCGTTTTGCCAGGCCATCCTTCGTGATTCGTGGAAGTCCAGCTACACCTACCACGAAGATCGGGTCGATCTCGATCTTGATGCGCTCGTCATCGTGAACCGTTTTCCAGTATGTCTGGACATCGGGGTGCTTCTCGCGGAATATCTTCAGCGGGTCGATCCCGATGATCAGGTCGTCCGCCTTCATCCCGGATGATCTCGATATCCACCGCTCGCGTACTGATGGCCTTGTGGCGGCCCACGCCGGCGCCGACAACGCGAGCACCAGCCGAGCCAGAAAATCGAGATGCTCCGAGTGCGCATGCGCACTTCCTCCTATGTACCTCGGCCTCGGGGCCTCCAGCCAGCCTCGGCCTGCGTGCCCATGTTATCGATTCTGCCAGGGCTCGGGTCGCGCCCGGCTGGAGCTTGAGACAGACACGGCGTTCTAGCCAACAGACTGGTGGAGTAGGGCGGGAAACCTCGGAGGTCGGCCCGAGCGCGCAGCCTGGGGCGACTGCCAACAGCGGGTTTGTCCTTGTGATCGGACACAACGGCCAAGGCAGATCGAACCGTTGAAGCCTGCCAAGCCGATGGTACGGATATTGCTGCCGACCGTGCTTGAGCCCGGCCTTCGTAAGTCTGCGAGCCTGCCTGTAAGCCGAGTTCTGCACACGCGCCTTCGCGAGGCTTCCCGGAGACGGCCATCTATCTAGGGCCCTCTGTTACCAGGGGCCTCCAGCGGCCAACCCGAGGGGTCGGCGGGCAGCGTCACGCCCCTCCTATTTGGCCTTGCTCCAGGTGGGGTTTGCCTAGCCGGCCGGTCGCCCGGCCGCTGGCGAGCTCTTACCTCGCCTTTTCACCCTTACCCCGGCTGAGACCGGGGCGGTATGTCTCTGTGGCACTGTCCTGCGGGTTGCCCCGACTGGGCGTTACCCAGCACCCTGCCCTGTGGAGCTCGGACTTTCCTCGATTACGGCGACATACGCCGCGACCGCGACCGTCCAGCCTGCTCGCAGACTAGATCGCCGCCCGGGATGCGGGCGGCGACGCAATCTAGGTTTGCTGCTCACTGATTATATCAAATCACGCCATCCAAGCAAAACGAGTCGACGGCAATGCGGATCGACGGCAATCGGCGCGGCTCCGAATGTCACACCGCGCGCGCGTCGAGCGCCTGATTCGCAAGCTTATCGGCGCGGCGATTTTCGGTTCGGCGAATATGCTCATAGCAGACCCGTTCAAACCCCGACTCCAGCTGCTTGGCCTGACCATAGAGGACTTTGAGGTGGGGCTGCCTGACACGGTACTTGCCGTTCATCTGGCGCACGAGCAGCTCGCTGTCGGACCGAATAGTCAGGTCTTTGGCACCGAGGTCGAGGGCCTTGCCGAGCGCTGACAGCAGGGCCTGGTACTCGGCCATGTTGTTGGTCGCGCAGCCGAGTCCTGCTCCCCATTCGAGAACCGGGTCGCCCTCCGGCCTGGCTCCGGCATAGAAGACGACGCCGATTGCCGCTGGACCCGGGTTGCCGCGCGCTGCGCCGTCGATATAGCACAACAGCCGGTTGCTCATTCGGGTTCCACCACGATCCTTCCGCAGGTGTCGCAGGTCCGCAAAAGGCCTGACCTGATGTCCCTGACCATGATGTATGGGATGACCATACGACAACCGCCGCACTTGCCGTCGACCAGGGCGGCCACCGCAGTGCCCGCCCGCCTCGGACGCAAGGCTTCGTATTGCTTGACCAGCCCGGCGGGCAGCTTTGCGGCCGCGCCTGCGCGCTCGTCACAGAGCACTGGCAGTTCGGCGGCCAACCTGCCTACCTCGCCTGCCAGCCGCTCCTCACCCTGCGCCAATTGCATTCTGAGGGCCGCCACGCGTTCGCGGGCCGCGGCCGCGCCTGGCTCGACGCTCTCAATCTCCAGCATCAGCGACAGCGCATGGTCGTCAAGGTCGCCCATCCGCCTGCGCAGCGAAGCGACGTGCTGCTGCATCTGGGCCGCCTCCTTGGGATTGCGTACCAGTCCGCCGTAGAGCTTGCGTTCCTGCGCCGCGATCTCCGCCCTAACCGCCGCAACTTCCTGCTCCTGGTACTTGAGGTCGCGGCGGAGCCTGGCAAGCCCATCTTCCTGCCGTGAGGCGTCCTCCTCGGCCGCGGCCAGTTCATCGCGAAGCGGGGCCAGTTCCGTGCCGTCCTGCGCACGCTTTAGCCCTTCCTTCGCGCTGTCGATCCGGCTGTCGAGCGTTTGCAGTCGCAATAGCCCGCGAAGCTGCTCGACGGAGTAATCGGCCATTCACAGCACCTCCATACGCCTGCAGGGAGAAGCCCGACTCAAGAGCCCCGAGGTTGACCTTGAGCCTGTCTCAAAGCGACCTCCAGCCTGGCAAGGGCGGCAAGAACGGTCAAAGCGGCACCGGCTCGCCTCGAACCTGCCTCGGACCCGCCGGCCACTGCCTTCCGGGCAAGGCTCTCGAGCTGTGACTGTCGCCACACAAGGTAGTCGCACAGCAGCGGGTCTGGGCCCGCCAGCAGGTAAGGGCCGATTTCCTCCCACGCGATAGTACCGGCAGCCGCAGTGAGTGCCGGCGAAGGACCGCCTTCAGTATCGCCACCGCCTTCAGCCCGACCGTCCGTCTCGCCGCGCAGGTCAGCCGGTCGTTCCCGGCCCTCACCCGCCGCCACAAGCAAAAACGTGTGGTAAAAGCGGCCCGCATCCCTTACCAGGCGCTCTACGGCGACACGGTATCCATGCGCGCGCCCTTTGGACTCCGCCCACCTGCGGACGATCTTGGGCTCGGACATCGGCTGCAGGACGAGCGCCGGTTGCCCGCCACCGGCGAGCAACCGCGCCAAGCCACCTGCCGGCGAAGCCCCGTCTCCGGCCAGAATCCGCACTACCAGCCGGCCGCCTACCCCGGAAATGAAAATCACGCCCGCCTCTCCGGGAGCCAGCGCATCCAACCCATCGCCAACCCGAAGCTCGACCGGTACGTCGAGACGGGCGCCTCCGACTACCTCCGTGGCAACAACGATAGCACGCGGGCTGCGGTCGACTGCGATAACGCGAGCGCAACGGTGAGAAGCTGCCAGGTACAATGCTAGCTCAGCCCGGCCTGTGGCGATGTCGGCGACGACCACGTCCGGCCCGAGCGGCGCAAGGTCCGCCGCGGCCTGGAGGCGAATGGTCGGCTTCGCCGCGCTCATACGCGCGTTTTCGACGGCAGAGAGCGCATGTCCTGTACCGCCACCGGTTACCCCCCCCTCGGCTCAGTTGCGTGCGTGCTCTATAGACGGACGTGCCAGGACAACAAAAAGGGTGCCCTCGCGGGCACCCTGCAAGCCTGGTAGCGCCAACGGGACTCGAACCCGTGTTGCCGCCTTGAAAGGGCGGAGTCTTAACCACTTGACCATGGCGCCGCAATGCCGCAATCAACAATATCAAGTATAGCATGACTTTCGTCGTACTCTCGGAGTCTATAATACGGCGCGCACGCCGTCAATCGCAGCGAAGCGGCTATGCGCGGCGATGCGGTTGCTGCAAAGCGGCGGCGCGTTAGGCGGCGGCGCGGCTATAGGGGCTTGCCGAAATCCGCAGCCCGCCGAGCCGCGACTTCCGCCATCCTGACGCGAAGCCCGGTCATCCACTCCGGCTCCTGCCCCTCCGGACCGTTGGCCATGCTCCGCAGGAGCCGCGCGTAGCCCCAGACCCGCGAATAGCGCCCAAAGAGCGTCGGCCGCGCGATAAGAGCCTCGTCCAGCTCCGACTCGCTCCGGTAACCGGCCAGGAAGGCGTCCCGGCATTCGCCGTCGATGTCCTCCGCGCTGTCGAGCGCCTGGTGAACGTCCATGGCAAACCAATGATAGACGGCGTCGTCGAAATCGATTGCGCTGAACGTCCCCGTGGCCGGGTCGAAGAAGACGTTGTCGGTTTCAAAGTCGTAGTGGATCAGGCCGTAGCTGTCGCGCGAGGCCGGGAGTGAGGCGAGCGCCTCCCTGATCAGCGCGATTTCGCCGAGCGCGGCCTCTTCGCCCGGGAAACCCCGCAACGTCAGCTCCGCCCAGTCCAGATCGGCGCGCCAATCATGGCGCCGCAGACCCTCCGGCGGGGTGTAGTCCATGCTCAAGCGATGGAGCCGGCCGAGGGCGCGGCCCCAACCGGAGAAACCGCCGGGCGTCATTGCCTCCGGATCCAGTTGACGGCCCGGCACACCCTCAAAGACAACCGCGTAGTAGCGGCCCTTTTGCGTATCGACGCACTCGACCTCCCGGCCATCGCGCGAAGCAACCGGCTTGTTGGCGGGGTACCCGGCAGTGCGGAGGTAGTTGATAAATGCCAGCTCAGCGGCTATCTTGCCGTACGAGGTTTCATCGTCGGGCCCAAACCGCAGAAAACAGAGGCTGCCGCCTAAGCGGAACGGGTACACGGCGTTGGCCGAAATCCGGAACCTGTCAAGCAGGCCCAGATGCTCCTCGTCGTAGTCCCAACGCGAGAGGATGCAATGGGCCAGCTCGCGGTCATCGAGCAGGTGCTTGAGCTGCATCATGGGGGCGACAACTCCTCCTCGGCCGACAAAAAACCTCCGCGCGGATCGTTCTCTGCGGAGGCTGCTTTGTCTTGCTGGTGGGCCCACCTGGATTCGAACCAGGGACCAGCCGGTTATGCATCCCACTACAGCTTTCGCTGCCCTGAACAGGTTTGTGGTCTGGACTATCCCTTCACCCCGAAGGGTGCCCGCCGTCTAGTCTCTACACCTTCCCCCGTCACGGAGGCTTGGCTCGGGATTACCGTACCCCATCGGCGTAGGCTTCCCCGAATTTGGCGGGTGTCACCTGGAGATTGCTCCCCAGGCAGCCCTAGCGCGAGACATAGCGCTCGCACCTTGAGCCGGCTGCTCTAACCGCTGAGCTATGGGCCCATTGACCGCCGCATCTTGATGGCGGCACATCAATTCTATAGAAACCGCACCTGTTCCGCAAACGACTCGGCAAGACATTGGGCATGTGGCGATCTGCCGAAACAATCTCTGGAGTGGTTCCGTAAAGCTTCCTTGGTCCAAAAACCCTGCGTTGATAGCAGTCAGTCTCACCCGTGGAATTGAGCGCGCGCCGTCGAGTGAATGGTCAATATTCGCCGGCGCAGCGAAAGGAATGATCAACCTTGGCAGTGAACCCAGACCGGCTTAATGGAGCGCCGACCTTTGTACAGGTCGACGACCTCAGGAAGAACTTCAACGGCACAGCCGCGGTGCAGGGTGTCTCGTTCACCATCAGGCGCGGCGAGATATTCGGGCTGCTCGGTCCCAACGGCGCGGGCAAGACCACGACGATCCGCATGATGGCGACGTCCCTCCGCCCGACCTCGGGCGAGGTCACAATCGGGGGGCATAAGGTTTCCTCGCAGGCGGACGCCGTCCGGCAACTGATCGGGGTCTGCCCGCAGGACATCGCGCTGTACATGGAACTGACGGCCATTGACAATCTGATGTTCTTTGGCCGCATGGAAGGACTCGGCAAGGCCGAGGCGCGGCAGCAGGCCTTGGCCAACCTCGAACTGGTCGGCCTCACCGACCGGGCCAACAGCCGCGTGAGCAAGTTTTCGGGGGGCATGAAACGCCGCGTCAACCTCGCGGCCGCCCTGATGAACCGCCCCGCGCTCCTGTTCCTGGACGAGCCGACGGTGGGCGTCGACCCGCAGTCGCGCAACCGCATCTTCGAAGCCATCCTGGGCCTCCGGGACCAGGGCATGACTCTGCTCTACACAACCCATTACATGGAAGAGGCCGACCGGCTGTGCGACCGCGTCGGCATCATGGACGGCGGGCAGATCGTCGCCATCGGCTCGCCGGTCGAGCTTAGGGCAAGGCACGGCGATTCGGAAACCGCTACGCTCGAGGACGTCTTCCTCAATCTCACCGGCCGCAGGCTACGGGACGAATAATCGTGAACCGGGTTGCGGCTATTATCGGCAAGGAAATGCGGTCGTTTGCATCCGATCCGCAGCAGTTGTTCTTTTCCTTCTTGATGCCCCTGGCGATTATCGCGATGATGGTCGGCGCGTTCGGCGGCGGACAGATGCTCAACATCACGGGATACGTCGTTGACCTCGACGCCACAACCCAGTCGGCCGACCTGATGGCCCGCCTGGAGGATGTCGAGGGCATCGCTGTGCGCACCATGAACGAGGAGGAGGCAGCCGCGCGGCTCGACCGGTCCGACATCGGCAGCTACCTCGTTATCCCCAAGGGTTTCGGCGAGGCGATCCTTGCCGGGGATGTCAACTTCGAAGTCCGGCGGCGGGGCAATGGCGGAGTCGAGGGGCAGATCTTCTCATCTTACGCCGTCTCCGAGGCTTCGGACATGGCCGCTCTAGCGCGCCAGCACCGGGCGGTGTTGGCCGACCTCGTAACGCTCGGCCTGACCTATGACCCGGCGAGAGTGGAGACCGTCCTGGCGGATTACCGCGCGCAGGCCGTCGCTGAGCCGCGTGTTGCGGTAGCCACTGAGTCGGTCGGCAAACAGCCGGAGGGGGCTTCATTCTTCCTGCCGGGCATCGTATCGATGTTCGCGCTGTTCACGATTGCACTCGCCTCGGAGAACATCGTCGATGAACGCAAGAACGGCACGCTTGAACGGCTGATGACAACCCGGCTCACGAAGTCGCAACTGCTGCTGGGCAAGTTCCTGGCGTTCGCGTCCCGGACGTTCGTGCAGTTGGTGATCCTGTTTGTGATCGGCTGGGCGTGGTTCAAGCTCTTCAGCCCGTCGAGCTTTTTCCAGATCATCCTCTTTTCGCTGGCCGTCGCTGCGGCTGGAGCTGCGCTCGGGCTGCTGATCGCTTCGATTGCCCGCACCAAGGAGCAGGCCATCTGGGGATCGGTCATTTACAGCAACCTGGCCGCGATGATCGGCGGCAGCTTCATGGCCGTGGATCCCAACTCAATAGTCGCCAAGATCGGCCGGTTCACCCTCAATCACTATGCCAATGCCGGCTTCCGCGGCATGATCGGGGGCGGCCTTGACTTCAGTTCGCCGGCCGTTATGAACAATTTCCTGGTGTTGCTGGCAGTCGCGGCGGGGCTGCTCCTGCTGGCCGTTCCAGCGTTCAAGCTGAGGAGGGACGGTTGATGTCGCAGAGCATGTGGCGCCAATCGCTGTTGATCGCGGGCAAGGACGTACGCATTCTGTTTGCGGACCGTATGGCGATCCTGTTCATGATCGCGTTTCCGTTGATTATGGTCGCGGCCTTCGCCAACATCATGGGGCCGGGGTTTGTGTCCCAGGATTACCAGATGGAGATCGCCATGGTCACAGGCGAAGGCTCAGGGAGCATCAGCCAGCAGATCATCTCGGGCATGGCCGAGACGGATGCCAAGGTCAGGGTCAAGCAAATGGCCCTCGCGGAGGCCCACCAACTCGTCCAGGATGGCAAGCTTGACGGTTACATCGAGTTCCCGGACGGCTTCACGTCGGCGGTGCTAGCGGGCCGGCCGGCCACATTGCGTGTATTCGTCCACCCCGACGGACAGAACACCAAGGCCATGCTCGATAGCGTCGCCGCTGCGATCGCCGGCGAATTCGACGCACACTGGGTCAGGGTCAGATCGACGACAGACCTCGCGATCCAGTTCGGCGGACCAGAGATCGGCGCGCGACTGGGCGAAGTTCTCGCCCGCGCAGTGGAGGGCCGGGCGGATACCGGCGCCATGAACGTCGCCTTCACCCAGGTCGGCCCCGCGGTGAGCAAGTCGGCAACGACTTTCCTCCTACCGGGGTATGTGACGATGTTCGTCTTCTTCGGCCTCGCCCTTTCGGCCGAGGCGCTGGTCGGCGAGCGCGAAAACCAGACCCTCGACCGCCTTATCGCGAGCCGCGCGACCCGCGGAAGCATCCTGCTCGGCAAGTACCTCGGCAACGTGGGGCGTGGCCTGATCCAGGCCGTAATCCTCCTCGGGGCCGGCAAGCTGCTGTTCAAGGTTGACCTGGGATACGCCCCGTGGGCAACGTTTGCCGTGACGATTGCGATTGTGCTGTGCGCAGCCGCATTGGGGCTGGCGTATGCAACCATTGCTCGGACAAAGGCATCGGCCAACACGATTGCCGTCTTCGCGTCGCTGATCATGGCCCCGCTCGGCGGATGCTGGTGGCCGCTGTGGATCATGCCGCACTGGATGCAGAACGCGGCCAAGATCGTCCCACACGCCTGGGCCAACGCGGCGTACGCCAAACTGCTCTATTTCGCGGCGCCGGCTTCGTCGGTGGTTGGCGAGATTGCGGCTCTACTGCTGTTCGGAGCGGCGTTTGGGGCGGTGGCTGGGCTGAAGTTCCGGATCAGCGACTAGCCTGGTCGCCGTAGGGCGGCAGACCCGTCCCGTGTCCCAGTCATCATCTCCTGCAACGCAAACCCGCCCCGGCCGGGGTTGAGCAATCCTCGACCGGGGCGATTCTGGTGACCCTTACATGGAAACCCTCTTGGGACTCTGACCACTTAGCGATATTGACTCCGTATGAAGACGGGGCCCGGCTCTCGACCGGGCCCCAATCAATGCTGCTAGACCTAAGGTTTGTACTAACCCTTGCGTTTGCCGAACAGCCCCGAGCCAGCCACAATCCCACCGATTATCAGCCAGCCGACAAGGCCTGCCCCCATCTTTGGAAGGTCGGGGGAAGTCTCGTTCGGCTCTGTCGCCGGAGGCGCCGGCGGGACCGCGATCGTGGTCGCCAACTCAAGGGCAACCTCTGTAGTCGTATCGTTGACCACTACGGCTACTTCGGTATCTGCCTCATAGCCATCGAGGGTACCGCGCACATTGTATTCCCCTGGAAGCTTTGCCCTCAATGCGTTGGCAGTGTAGTCGCCGGCCCAAAGGCCGTTGATCTTCGCCACGCCTGACGAGTTGGTATGAATTGTGCTCTTCACCGAACGTAAGGGTGTCGCCCGATGCGGAAATACCGTGGCAAGGCCGCGCAACTTCTCCGGCTGCTTTGCGCCACACTCGGGCAGAACTTGGTGCCGGGGCTCGGTTCAGTCCCGCACTCCGTGCAAAACGCCTTGGATCCCAGCTTGGCGCCGCATTCGGGACAGAACTTGCCGCCCTTGGTCTCCGCACCGCACTCCGGGCATACCAACTGGCGCCGCCGCTTGACGTCCATCTGCTTGCCCTCGCGGATGCCTTCGAGGGCGGCCTTCTCGCCCGCTGCGTACACCGCCCCCGCAGCCCGGGCGGCTTCGATTTCGATCTCGGCGCTGGGCGCACAAGAAACACACAGCCCTGCGTCGCGGTTCCAGCACTGGTCGCAGACGTACTGGCGGCAGCGCGGGCAACGGTGGAAGTGCTTCTTTGCCTGCTCGACAGCTTCACTGAAGGCCGCGTCATGGGCCTTACCCCAACCGCTCTCTGCCAGGGTGTCCGCGGCGTCGGTGACCTTGTCGAGCACACCGCCGAGAAGCCCCGAAGCCCGGTTCAGCCAGCCTGAGGCCCGTGCGCCCCGGTAGGGCACGAACTCCGTGCGATACGCGTCGCCGCACACCTCGCAGCTAAACTCAAACTGGAACCCAGCATTCAGCCCGCTCTCCACGCTGAGATCGGTGTAGTTGTCCGCAAACCTGCTCATCTCCGACACGCTCGGGCCCTCCCCGGACGAATAATCGTTGGTTTCCCCTTCTTTGCTGCGGACGTGGCGGTCTCCTCTCGACGGAGGGACATTTTGGCTCTAGCAGGTAGATTAGGATGCGGCGGGAAAGATAGGGTACGTTTAGGGACACCAACACCGTCCCGGCCAGAGAAGGAGCGAGCAGACGATGAACGCAGTTCTTGACCACCTTCGGCGCCAGCGTCAACACCATCTTGACCTTCTCTTTGACCTCATCAGCCACCCGTCGGTCAGTGCGCACGGCACAGGCGTCCGCGAGTGCGCCGATCTGCTCTGCAAGCTGATGCGCGACGGCGGCATCGACGCCAGGGTCCTGCCCACGCGCGGACAGCCCGTGGTGTTCGCGGACGTGCCCGGCCGCCCCGGCGCAACCACGACGATCATGTTCTACGGCCATTACGACGTGCAGCCGCCCGACCCGCTGGAAGCATGGCTAAGTCCGCCGTTCGAGCCGACGGTGCGTGACGGCAGGATCTACGCGCGAGGGGCGGGCGACAACAAAGGCCAGTTGCTTGCACACGTCTTCGCGGTGCAGGCCTATCTCGCGACGGGCGCGCAGCTGCCGGTCAACGTCAAGTTTTTGTTTGAGGGCGAAGAGGAAAGCGGCAGTCCCAACCTTGTCGAGTGGGCCAAGGCCAACCTTGATATGCTCAAGGCCGACGCCGTGATCACCTCTGACGGCCCGAAACACGAGAGCGGGCTTCCGCAGGTCTTCTTCGGCGTACGTGGTCTCCTCTACGTCGAGCTTGAGGCGACCGGGGCCAACCGCGACCTGCACAGCGGCAACAAGGGCGGCATCGCCCCGAACCCGGCGATGCAGATGGCGCAGTTGGCCGCCTCCATGAAGAACCCGGACGGGACGGCGGCGATAGCCGGTTTCTATGATGACGTCCGCGGCCCCACCCCGTACGAGCGCGAGATACTGAGCCGCATCCCGTTCGACGAGGCGGAGGTCAAGCGGGATTTGGGGCTGGGCGAGTTGGCGCGTGTCGGCGACCTGAGCCACCTGGAGAAGCTGATGTTCGAGCCGACGGTGAATATTGCCGGTTTCCATAGCGGCTATGGAGGGCCAGGCAGCAAGACGATTATCCCGTCCAAGGCGATCATGAAGATGGACATGCGGCTCGTCGCCGACCAGGACCCGGATGACATTTACCGAAAATTCGTCACCCATGTCGCAAAACACGCGCCCGGCGTCGTCGTGCGGCGCATGGCCGGCGGCTGCCCGCCGAGCAAGACCTCGCCGGAACTGCCTGTCTGCAAGGCCGTCGTAAGGGCTGTGGGGCGCGCCGCAGGGACCGCGCCGGTCGTGCTGCCGGCCTTGGGCGGGTCGATGCCGGACTACATCTTCACCAAGGTGATGGGCCTGCCTTCGATCGGCGTGCCGTACGCCAACCCGGACGAGAACAACCACTCGCCGAACGAGAACTTGGGCCTTGAGGACTTCTACAGCGGCATCGTCACCAGCGCCTATATCATCGACACGCTGGGCGAACTGAAGTGAGATGAGCCCCGGGAGTGAGATAAGCGTCCGGGCGGAGCGAATGCAGGTGGGCGCTGCAGCGCGACGTTACGCGACGCTATCTGAGCCGAGGAGCGCAAGTGCACCCGCCGACCTGAGTCGAGGCGCACAAATCCGCCCTACGCCCGGAGCCGAGAAGCACAGATTTGCTCCAAGGCTGATTCCAGAAGCACCGGTCAGCGTATCTTGTGTCCAGGAGCGCAGGTTCGCCGAGCGCCCTGAGCCCAGAGTCGCAAGCCACGCCGCCAACCTGAGCCCAGGAGCACAACCGCACTGAGAGAGGGAGAGGGCCAGGAGCACAACTACACTGAGTACACGCCGAGGAGGCACGGAATGGCTCTGGTCAGACCCCCGCGAGCGTCGCGTCACACCCGCAGCAGGAGGAATTCGGGCAGGCTCCTTCTGGTCGTGTTGTTCCTGCTTGCCCTGACGGCGGCGGCAGGCCTCAATCTCGCGGGGCCGTGGTTGCAGGACGAAGGATATGCCGTGCCATGGCTGCCCCCCAAGATTCCGTACGCGATCGACATGGCGTCCGCTGCAACGATCGGCCAGGGCGAACTGGGCTGTATCCGCGTTATGCCGACGATCAGGCGCGACATTCAGGGGGTTTCCGGGGCGCCGGCGGGGCTTCGCGGCATTGTGGAACTGAGGTTCGGCAGGGTCGGGGAGGCTTGGGTCGCGCTGGTGCCGGTTTCGTACAACAACCAACCGGGCGTGTACCCGGTGGTGATGACGATCACCGATCACCGCGGCAAGGTCCATACGGAAACCGTTGAGGTCACAGTGCAGACGCGCACGTTCCCGTCATCCTCGCAGTACCTTCAGTTCGGCGATGAGATCAACGACCTGCGGACGGAGCAGAAACGTGCCGAAGACGCAGCCAAACAGGCTGCCGCGAAGGCCAATCCTTCTCCCGAGCCGCTGTGGTCGGGGCCGTTCGTCCAGCCGGTCCAGGGGCGGGTGACGACCGAGTTCGGCCACACAAGGTATATCAACGGCGCGTTTGTCGGACGGCACTCGGGCATCGATTGGGGCGGAGTCGGCGTGGGCACACCGGTCGCGGCGGCGGCGCGCGGGCGGGTCGTTCTGGCCGATGCGCTCTACACCAACGGCAATTCGGTGATGCTCGACCACGGCCTCGGGATATTCACCTCCTATAACCACCTTTCGGCGATCAACGTGAGCGCCGGGGACGTGGTCGAACAGGGCCAGATCGTCGGGTTGACGGGAAGCACCGGGGTCTCGACCGGGCCACACCTGCACTATACGATGTGGGTTGGGGAAGTCGCGACCAACCCGTGGCCGTGGTTCGAAGCCGACCCGGCGGCGCTGCTGGCCTCGACCGCCCCGGGGGAGTAGCCTGGCGGCGCCCGCCGGGCCGCCCCAGGCGGGCCAGGCATACTTCGGGACGCAGCAGACGGGTCAGCGCGGCACAGGCGGGGAGGTCCGAGCATAGGCATGGTTTCGCCGCAGCATCCGGGGGTGCGCGAGGTCGAGGCCAAAGGGCTCTTGATCCGGACCAACGGCACGGGAGAATGGTTCGGCGGCGATTACACGTTTAATGTTTACCGCGGTTGCCAGCACCGGTGCGTCTACTGCGATTCGCGCAGCGAGTGCTACGGCATCGACGATTTCGACAGCGTCGTCCACGTCAAGATCAATGCCCCGGAGTTGCTCGAACGGCAAACCGCACGTAAGCACGCCCCGACGACGCTCAGCGCAGGGGCGATGAGCGATCCCTACACCCCGGTCGAACTCCGCTATGGACTTACCCGCAAGGCGCTCGAGATCGCGGTCCGCCGCGGCCTGGGCATCAACCTGCAGACCAAGAGCGACCTCGTCGTCAGGGACATCGACCTCCTCCAACGGCTCGTGCCCGTCCGCGCGTCTGTGGTATTCACCATCACGACGGTCGACGACGAACTCGCCGCCAAGATCGAGCCCCACGCCCCGCCGCCGTCGCGCCGCTTGGCGGCAATGAGCGAGCTCGCGGCGGCCGGGATCAAGACCGGCACTGCCATGATGCCTGTCTTGCCGTTCATCAACGACACGGACGAGAATGCGGCGGCAGTGGCAAGGGCAACGGCGGCCGCGGGAGGAAGTTTTGTGGTGCCGTGGTTCGGCGTCACGTTGCGGGACCGCCAGCGGGAGCACTTCTACCGGGAGTTGGACAGGATGTTTCCGGGAGTCTCCGGCAAGTACATGGCCGCTTTCGGCGGCGGGTACGAGTGTGAGTCCCCGGGCGCGGCGGCGCTGTACGAGGCCCTCGGCCGGGTGTGCGATCGGCTGGGCATCCTGCACCGGATGCGTGACGTGGCACGGTCGCTGCAGGCCAAAGGGCCGCGGCAGATAAGTCTGTTCGACGAATAGGGGACGGGGACTGGCTATGGACTTCACGACGGGCCTTCTGATCGGACTGCTGGTGGCGGCCACCGTGGCCTTGATGCTTCACCTCAACGCACGCCGGGCACCCTCGGCCATCGAAGCGGGTAGGGGCGGCCTCGAGGGCATCCGGAGGGTCGGCGAACTCGTCGTCCTGCGGGCCTACTGGACCATCCCGGCAACCGGGAGAGGGCCATCTTCGGGGAGGTAGGAAGGCGCTTTTTGAGGTGGCTCTGGTCAGAGAACAAAGACCATCATGATCTTCCGGTTCGAGATCGCTTCAAATACAACCTGAGCGATCCATCGTCCGTCGATCTCTCGCGCCTAAGCCCGGATGTGCTGGAGGTCAGCCTCGGGCGGCCCGCGCACGAGATCGCGCTCTCGGAAATCCAGTTCTACCACACCGTTCAGGGTCAGTTGCTCGATTGGCTTTTACCTCGGGTGCTGAATGTCTTCCGCAGCGACATGGACGACCGCACGCGGCAGGCGATCATGGAGGCGGCGCGGGTCAAGGCGCGCGCGGAAGCCGAGCAGCTCGCAGGCCAGCTTGAGGGCGACGCGCGGGTGGCCGCGGAGGCAACGCTGGCCGCGCTCGGGCAGTCGGCGGGTTTCGCGGAAGTCAAGTTCACAGCGGGCTAGAGCTCAGCCCGAGGGGGAGAAGCGTAGCTATGCAGGGGCCGCTGACGCAGCAACAGATCCAGGACCTATGGGGGCTGGACCGCTCCTTCACGTTCCTCAACCACGGTTCCTTCGGGGCAACTCCCAGGCCGGTCATAGACGAGCGGCTGAGGCTGTTGCGCCACATCGAAAGCCAACCCGTCAGGTTCTACTCGCGCGAGATGGAGTCGTACACCGACCACGCTCGGACCGCGCTCGCGGAGTTCCTGCGCGCCGACCCGGAGGGGCTGGTGTTCGTCCCGAATGCCACGACCGGGGTCAACACCGTCCTGCGGTCACTCGAATTCACGGCCAGCGACGAGATCCTGACCACGGATCATATCTATAATGCCTGCAAGAATGCAGCAGAGTTCGTAGCGGCCAAAGCCGGCGCTAAAGTAGTCACGGTCCATATTCCGTTTCCGGCGCCACCGCCCGGGCGCATCGTCGACATCGTCCTGGCAGGGGTCACGCCCCGTACCCGTCTTCTCCTGATCGACCATGTCACGAGCCCCACGGCGCTGGTCATCCCGGTCGCCGAACTCGTGCGGGTCCTTGCGCCACGCGGCGTCGAGGTGCTGGTTGACGGCGCCCACGCCCCCGGCATGCTGCCGCTCGACCTCGTGGCGCTCGGGGCCTCCTACTACACCGGCAACTGCCACAAGTGGCTGTGCGCGCCCAAGGGTTCGGCATTCCTCTACATCCGGAAGGACGCCCGGCCCAAGGTCCGTCCCCTCGTCATCAGCCACGGGGCCAACTCCACACGTCAGGACCGCTCTTTCCTCAAGCTTGAGTTCGACTGGACCGGCACGGGGGACCCGACGCCGTATCTGGTGATCCCGCGGTGCATCGAGTTCATGGAAACCCTCTACCCTGAAGGCCCGCGCGCGTTCATGGCGCGCAACCACGAACTGGCGGTATGGGCTGCGGAATACTTCTCTGAAACCTTTGCCACGCCTCGGCCCTGCCCTCCCGACATGCTCGGCTCAA
>JAXGPL010000011.1:0-95794 GCA_040766985.1 Bacillota bacterium | reverse complement strand
GAGGCGGAGTGATGCTGAACCCCAACGACCGCAGCCTATATACCGCAGCGCTGACGCCCCCACCAGGAATGGTCTTCGATGAGGCCATCGCCACGACATATTCGCTGGATCCCGCGGTTCTTCTATCGATTCCGGTGCACCTGGCTTTCCTGGGCGTGGGCAGCGACAGACTTCGGGACAGCATTGCGGCTTTGGAGGCGATACGCAGGCTATCCAACCGTATGACCGTCTATGCTGATCGAGGCCGGATGCAGGTGCCGGCACCTCCTCACCCGCTATATGGCCTCCTTGAGTCGGTGATAGTCGAAGTCCAAGCACCACGCAAGGGAGCCTTTCACGCCAAGGTGTGGGTCCTGAGGTTCGTCGACCCTGGTGGCGAGGGCTCGCCTCTGCTTAGGCTCATGATCCTATCCCGAAACCTCACCGCCGACCGTTCGTGGGACCTGGCGCTAACACTTGAGGGCACACCCACGCAACGTTACCGGGCAGAGAGCAGGGAACTCGGCGAACTGATCGCCGCCCTGCCGCGGTACGCAACACGGCAACCAGATGAGTTCCGGATTGAACAGGCCGAACGGCTAGGCCGCGAAGTCCGATGCACACCATGGCAGATGCCGATCGGTTTCACGTCGGTCCGCTTCCACGTGAACGGGACACACCGCCGCTACTGGGAGCCCCTACCCTCCAAGAAGATGGCAGTCATATCTCCGTTCTGTTCCGAGGAGGCCCTTGACTGGTTGGCGAGGAGTACGCGCGAGCCTGCCGTCCTAGTTTCCAGGTCGGAACAACTGGAGAGCCTGCCGCTGGACCGCATGACCGCGTTCCCTCAACGCCTGTGCCTCGACGAAGCCGCCGAAACCGACGACGGGGATTCTCCGGACCAGGCCTCCGTCCGCGATTCGCTGGGCCTACACGCCAAGGCGTATATCCTTGAGCGGGGATGGGACACCCACCTGATAATGGGGTCTGCCAACGCCACCAATCCAGCTTTGCTCAAACCGACCAACGTCGAAGTCTTGGCCGAGCTGGTCGGCAAGCGGAGCAAGGTTGGTGATATTGACCGTCTCATGGGACCAGATGGCTTGGGGCCGGTGCTGGTGTCATATGGCTCTAGTCAGGTCGCAGAACCTGAGCGGCCGGAGGAAGTGGCCGCGGAACGAGTCCGTGAGTCCGCTCGCTCCTCGCTGGTCACCGCGGCCCTCCGTATTAGATGTGCTCCAGCTGGCGCAGAGGGAACTTGGATACCGGTGCTTACCGGTACCGTACAGATCCCCAAGGGTATTTCCTCAGTGCGCACTTGGCTCGTCACCATGAAGCCCGAGAACGCCGTAGATTTGGCTCCGCTGCTCACCGGGGGAGCCGTGCGCCTCGCACCCTGTGCCTGCGAATCGCTGACGGGGTTGATCGCATTCGAACTAATCGCCGAGGGCAGCATCCAGTCCCTGAGCTTCGTCCTCAACCTTCCTGTGGACGGCCTGCCGGCAGAGCGAGAGGGGGCAATCTTCCGGTTGGTCGTAGAGAACCAAGAGGGTTTCCTACGCTACCTGCTGCTTCTGCTTGGGGACATCGAGGGATCACTTGAATTCACCCGGGGAGACGGTGGCTCTTTCGGCAGTTGGGGCAAGGGCCTGGGAACCCAGGGGCTGCTTGAGGAAATGGTCCGGGCCTACTGCCGCGAGCCAAAGCGCCTCGTAGAGGTGCAGAAGATAGTCAGTCGCCTGATGGAATCGGATGATGCCAGGCAAGTAGTGCCGGACGAATTCCTCAAGGTTTGGCGTACCTTTGTCGCCGCAATGGAGGCCGACGATGGAGAGTGACAGGTTTTCAGCAGCACCAGTAATGGCCCGGCTCAAGGACTTCCAGCGCCGGACGGTCGACTATGTGTTCGAGCGCTTCTATGGCGATGACCCGACCGATCGGTTCCTGGTGGCGGACGAGGTCGGCCTCGGCAAGACTCTTGTCGCCAAAGGTGTCATCGCCCGGGCATATGAGCACATGCAGGACAAAGTCGATCGTTTTGATGTGATCTACGTGTGCTCAAACGCCGCCATCGCCAGCCAGAACATCAACCGCCTCAACATCTCTGGCGACAGGAAGCTCACCTTCGCCACCCGCATGACCTTCTTGCCTATGCAGATCAATGAGATCTCCGGCAACAGGATCAACTTCATCAGCTTCACACCGGGGACCACCTTTGATCTGCGAAGCCGCAACGGAGTGATGAGAGAGCGCGCCATCATCTATCAGATGCTGAAGGGCTCTCGTTGGGATCAGGGTACCGGGCTCCTTAACCTGCTTCAGGGGGATGTCCAGAATGTCAGTAGCTGGCGATGGTATGCCCGAAAGTGGAAGGTGGGGCTTGACCCGGCCCTCAGCGAAGCATTCGTTCGTTCCCTCGAAGCTGATCAGCAGTTGGGTCGGCAACTTGAGGAGTGCTGCGAGGTATACAAGCGCTACCGCCGCCAACGCCGGCCGTGGTCGCAAAGGAACCTCGCCTTTGCTGTGACAGGATGTCTGAGGCAGCTACTCGCCAAGGTATGCGTTAACGCCCTTGAGCCAGATCTGGTCATCCTTGACGAGTTCCAGAGGTTCAAGGACCTGCTTGATGGCGACGATGAGACCGCCCAACTGGCTCGATCGTTGTTTGAGTACCCTGAGGTGAGGACGCTGCTTCTATCCGCTACTCCCTATCGCATGCTGACCCTGGACAGTGAGGTCGCCGACGATCACTATCAAGATTTCACTCGCACAGTGAAGTTCCTCATGCAGAACGAAGACGCGGGCGAACTGAGGTCTCTGATCCGCGACTATCGTGCTGAGCTGTTTGACCTTGGAGCGGCCGTTGACTCCAGGAATGGCTCCGCGGGCTCACGCGAGCAGCTTCAGGAGTTGCTTCTCCGTGTCATGTGCCGGACGGAACGAGTGGGCATCACTAGCCGCCTGGATGCCATGCTGACTCATGTTCAGGTAGCATGCAGCCTACGTAAGGGTGACCTGCACCAAGCGGCAACTGCCGACTCGGTGGCCCGAGCTCTGGGCAGTCCAGAGCTGGTGGAGTACTGGAAGTCGAGCCCCTATCTGCTCAGTTTCCTACGGGACTACCAGCTTGGCCGCAAGCTTGACGCCGAGTCCCGCGCGCCCAATCCTGACGTGCTCCAAGCAGTATCCGATGCGTCAGATTGCATGATTCCTGAGGCAAGCGTGGAGCAATATGGAACGATTGACCCTGGCAACGGCCGGATGCGGGCACTGTTCGCGGAAACCATCGACCAGGGCATGTGGCGCCTATTGTGGATGCCTCCCTCCCTGCCCTACACCACTCCTGGCGGCGCTTACGCAGGAGCTGACGGGTTGACCAAAGCGCTCGTCTTCTCGTCATGGAATATGGTCCCTGAGGCTGTTGCCTCGATTTGCTCCTATGAAGCCGAGAAACGCATGTTGTCCGGCTCTGACCGCGATTTGAGGTATGGAGAGCTCTATGACAGAGTCAGGCCCTTGCTGCGCTTTGCGATAGATACTGCAGACGACCGGCTGACCGGCATGCCTACTCTGATGTGGTTGATGCCGTCGCCGACCTTGGCAAAAGCAATTGACCCGCTGCGGATCGCCCTTGACTTAGGGCGGGGCGGACTGCTACCCATAGACAAGATGTTGGAATCCACGCGACGGAAGTGTCTGCAACTGGCGTCAAAGCTGCGCCACGCGACCTTGAGCTCACGGGCGGACGAAAGATGGTACTGGGCACTCCCAGCCATGCTTGAACGAGATGGCCAGTTCGCTTCATGGGCAAACGATCCAGAGGGTTGGATAAGGTCGACTCAGGACCGTGACCAGGGCTCACGTTTCGCAGATCACGTCGCCCTGTTGGGTTCAGTGGTTACAGACGGCTTAGCTGATCTGGAGTCACAACCAATTGACCTGCCCGACGTTTTGGCCCTCCTTGCACTCGCCGGACCAGGAACGTGCGCTCTGCGAGCTCTCTGCCGCGTCACTCCCGAGCTGCCAGCGGATGACCCTGCACTCCTATCTGCTTCAGCGAAGATCGCAGAAGGGTTCAGGACCTTGTTCAACCTACCGGAAACCATCGCGCTCTTGAGAACCCAAGGAGAGGGTCTGGACTATTGGCGTCTGTCTCTCCAATATTGCCTCGAGGGAAACCTCCAAGCTCTGCTAGATGAGCAATGCCACGTGCTGGTCGACTCGCTTGGTCTTGCCGGGCACGACCCGGCCGAAAGAGCAGCCAGCCTCGCGGATCACATCGCTTCCTCCTTATCAATCAGATCAGCGAGGGTTCAAGCAAGCGAGTTCTCGGTCGATGGAGGCGCGATACTCAAGAGTGATTTCAGCATCCGCAGCCGCTTCGCTCTCCGGTTCGGTGAGATTCGTGACGACAGAGACAGCACGATTGTGAGGACTGATCAAGTCCGCGACGCATTCAACTCGCCGTTTCGCCCTTTTGTGCTCGCCACGACCTCGATTGGCCAAGAAGGCCTCGACTTCCACACGTGGTGCCATGCAGTCGTGCACTGGAACCTTCCTTCCAACCCAGTTGACCTGGAGCAACGCGAAGGGCGAGTTCACCGCTACAAGGGCCACGCGATCCGCAAGAACATTGCCGAGAAGTATGGGCTTGCCGGACTCACGGATTGGGGTGGAGTCGGCGACCCGTGGCAGTATCTGTTCGACCGGGCAAGCTCCGATCGGCCGGCCGGAAGCTCCGACCTCATACCCTACTGGGTCTACGAGCAGGGGTCGGCGAGAATCGAACGCCGCGTGCCGATGCTGCCACTGAGCCGCGAGAAAGCAGCGGTTGGAAGGGCTTCTCCGTGGGCTGGCTCTCTACCGACTCGTCTTTGGGCAACCACGGCAAGAGGACTTGTTGGCTCACCTGATGGAACGCGGGCTTGATCCAGAAAAGGCACTGGGCCGCCAGGTAAGCTTGGCGCCTCCAAAGTCGCTTCGGATTGGTTCAGGGCCTACTCCAACTTAGCCAAACAGTCAACCTCACAAAGGAGACCTGGGGAGGGATACTGCTTTGATCGACTCCCAGCCGTACATCATCTCTCCATCACGGGTTGCTCGGTACTTCTTTCACCAATGCGAGCGACACCTTCGTTTCTTCTCTACACCCAAGTCCAGGCGGATAGTCGATGGGGTGCCTGAGCCCCCGTACGACGCCAGCCCGGTGACGCGAGCGATTCTGGAGGGCGGTTACGTCTGGGAGACGGAAGTCGTGGAGCGCCGGGCGCGCCAACGCGTCCGGGTCAACAGAAGCCAGCCGGCCAAGAGATTGCGCGAGCGTGTATTTGAAGCCGACGAGACCATTGAACAACTCCAGGGAATGTCCGACGGAGAATATCTCTACCAGGCGACGCTGGTGGCACCTCCCTCGCTGTACCAGGAGTACAGGTTGGATCCCCAGTTGGTTCGACTTGCCTCGTGCCGACCGGACCTGCTCCAATGCATTGTCGGACCGGACGGGCAACGGAGGATGCGGGTACACGACGTGAAGGCATCTACCGGAGTCAAGCTGTCTCACCGCATCCAGGTCAGTCTGTACACGATGATTCTTGACCATGTCGTACGTGGGCTTGCCGCCGATGTTACCGCCGATCTGGAGGAAGGGGGCGTGTGGCTGCACGGCCAGGATAGCCCTGAGACATTCAGGCTTCAGCTGGTGCTGCCGTATCTTAAAGCCTTGCTGGAGGATGATCTGCCCCGAGTCCTCGGTGCCCCGCCAGACCACGCTGAATGGCACCTGAACTACCGCTGCGAATGGTGCGAGTACTTCGACTACTGCTTTGAAGAAGCACTCAAGACCAAGTCCGTGTCGCTTCTCCCGTATCTGAGCACCCCGGCTCGAAGGCACCTTCGCGCAAACGGCGTAGATGCTTTGGACGACCTGGCCACCTTGCTGGAACAACCCGGGGTCGAAAGCATGTTAGCAGCTAGCGCATCTCTTGCGGGACGTCGGGCCCGTCTTCAGCTAGAAGTAGCAAGTCTTCAGAACACCTCGGCCATGGCTTATGGCTCAACCGCTATCGCAATGCCTGTCCATGAGGATATTGTGCTCCTGCTGACTCTCCAACGCGAACCCGTGAGCGGCCTGATCTATGCTGCGGCTTTTCTGCGTCGGGGCGGGGCCGGGGTCTTTGGTGATAATCAAGATGAGGCACAGTTCGTGGCTGAACGGCCAGACCGGAGTGAGGAGACATGTCGAAGGTTTATCCAAGCCCTACATAAGCTACTTTTGGCGGTACACGAATACAACGCCAGCCGAGAATGGCGCGAGCAGTTGGGTCTACAGGCCTATGTCTTTGACTCATATGAGCGTGATCTACTGCGTATTCCGGCCAAAACGACCACCCGTTACGATCCATTCCGACCACCTGTTACGATTGAAACCGACCACTCATTACGATTCAAAGCGACCACCCATTACGACGGAATCCGACCACCGAGCTTCGTTGCCGTGCTGGGCGCCAGCAGCTACGCCTACGCAGAGGCGTATATGGACCAGACCCTCCCTTGCTGGATCAGCGCCCACACCCGGGCCGTCGAGCAGTTCGCCGGCGTGCCCGAGGTTGTCGTGCCCGACCAGCCACGGACCGGAGTCAAGGAACCCTGCTACTACGAACCGGAGCTAAATCCCACTTACCAGGAATGGGCCGAACACTACGGGACGGTGGTATCCCGGCCCGACCCGCGAAGCCCGCGACAAAGCGAAGGTCGAGGTCGGGAGTACTGCAGGTAGAGGTGGGTCTGGCCCCGCACCGCAACCGCACCTTTTCCAGCGTCCAGGAGGCCAACGAGGCGATCCGCGAGGCAACCATGGTACTCAACGACCGGCCGTTTCAGGCGCTGGCAGGCACGCGGCGGCAGCTCTACGAGGCCTCGACCGCCCAGCCCTCAGGCCCCTGAGGGCGCTATCCATACGCCGGGCCGGCGCCAACGCCAAGTGAATATCGACCCTTCTACGAGGGTCGAAAGAGCTGGTACAGCGTTCCCTACCAGTTGGCCGGGGAACAGGTCGACGTCAGGTTGACCGCCACCACGGTGGAGGCGTTATACAAAGGCCGCAGGGTGGCCAGCCATGCTCGCCAACGCAAGGAACACAGCTACAGCCTGCCCGACGCGGCCCACCCGCAAACATGCCGAGTGGTCGCCGGGACGGTGATCAACTGGGTAAGGACCTCGGCCGAATTGACCCGCAAGCGGCGAACTTGTCCAGCAGATCGCCGACAACGACATCCTGAACGAAGGCTATCCCCTGCGCTCATGCTCTAGGCCTAATGAGGCTTGCCCGCCGGGCGGCCCGACGACGAGGCCGCTTGCCGGCGCGCCATGAACACAAAGGCCTACGCCTACCGCCACGTAAAGTCAATCTTGGAGAAAGGCCTGGACCGCCAGCCCTTGGTCGAGTCCGCCGAGGTCACCGCGGGCGCTCACGCCAACGTCCGCGGGCTGGTACTACGCAGCGCAAAAAGGAGTGATCGACGCACTCCTCAACGAGGCCGTGGAAGCTCCGCGAAATGGGGCTGGACGGCATGGCTGAGGGCTTGCCGAGCATCCTGCCCAGCCTGACCTGGGGGATGCCAGGCTTTGAGGAACGCCTCCAGCGGAATGCTTGTGGATCGCGAAGAGAGCTTCAGGCACAACCGGCGGCTCAAGCGACTGCTCCCGCGGCCCGGCTCCGCCTCAGCGCCTGTCTTGAGGACATCGATTACGCACCCCGCGGCCTCGACCGCAGCCTGCTGAGGCACCTATCGACCGGCGACTGGCTGGCCCGTGGGCAGAACGTGGTGATCACCGGCCCCACTGGCGCCGGCAAGACCTTCATTGCGTGCGCCCTCGGCAACGCCGCCTGCCGGCAGACTGTTCCGCATAATCCCGGGTGCCACAGATCCTCGAGGATGTTGCGCTAGCCAAAGGCGACGGCGCTCATATCCCAAGCGCATGAACCAGTTGGCTGGACACAACTCGCCTCATCCTCGACGACTGGGGCCTTGCGCCCGGTTACTCCATCTGAGGGTCGCGATCTCCTTGAGGTCATCAGCGGACGCAGCCGGCGATTCTCCACCGTCGTCGCCAGCCGGGCTCCGCTCGAACACTGGCATAGCGTGGTGCCCGATCTCACTGGCCGACGCCATCCTCGACCGGCTCGTGCACTACGCTCACAAAATCGAGATGAAGGGGAATCCATGCGGAAGGACCAACCCAGGGTTGAACACCAAACCACTCAAGAGCAAGAGTTGAACACGCCGTGCGTCGCTCTTCGCTCCGACAGGTGGTCGCAATGGGCTGGATTCACTGGTCGAGGAATGGATTGGAATCGGTGGTCACTTTCGTCTGGACTGAGTGGTCGAATTCACTGGATTACGCAGTCTAGGCCAAACCAGTTGTGGGTCGCCGATCTTACTCCAGCACTCCACCGGCGAGGGTTGGTTATACCTAGCGACAGTGCTAGATGCGTACTCCACCGAGGAGTTGTCGGGTGGGCGATGGATGCTCGAGCCAAGACGGA
Organism: Bacillota bacterium; assembly: GCA_040766985.1. Classification (GTDB taxonomy): domain Bacteria; phylum Bacillota; class Sulfobacillia; order JAUYEG01; family JAUYEG01; genus JAXGPL01. The sequence continues at coordinate 87,270 of JAXGPL010000011.1, read as the reverse complement.
TCTCGTGTTGAGGGCCGTGAACATGGCCGTCTGGCAGCGCGGCAGCCGACCCAGAGCCTGATCACCATTCAGATCACGGTTCGCAATATACCGCCGTCACTTTCCGCAATCGGCTTGAGCAGGCGGGCATCCTGGGCTCAATGGGCACAGTGGGCGACGCCTTGGATAACGCGATGGCCGAGCTTCTTCGCCAGTCTGCAAACGGGCTGCCCAGACCGAGACCACTGGCCAACCAGGCAAGGCCCTGGCAACGGCGATCTTCGGGTACCTTGAGGGGTTCTACAACCCGGAAGCGGCGTCATTCCGCCCTCGGGTATGTGAGTCCAGATGACTACGAGAGGATAATGGCGAACTCGCAGCAAAGGCAAGAATCGGTGCAATCAAAGGGCAGTCGCTACATAGCGTCAGACTGTCCACGAAAACAGGAGCAACTCCAGAACCGTGCTGGCGAACTCTGCATTGGGTCAACTACCCCGCGTCAGCCGTCCTATGGTAAGCGACCCGGACTTACCGAGGCACGAGCCCGAGGTTCTCTAGCTTCAATACACCCCCGGCATGAAGTCATGGTTCGGATTGGAGACGAGATGTTCATCTGCGACGGGTCGGCCAGAAACACCAGTCCGTCAGACGCAGGGCGCTCAAGCTTCTGTTGGAACGAAGACCCGAGCCTCGATAGACGCCCCTGAAGTCAACACCATTGCGCTCAGCATCTCATCAAGCTTGGCACTGTCGAAGAGATCATTGCGGCTATCTGGAGTAACGCCCGAATGTGGCTCTCACGCCAGACATCCTCTCAATCGCTCGCCCGGTGATCTGGTATACGCGTAGGCCATGCCGTGCCTGCAGGGCATGCAACTCGTTTTCCTCCAGGGCTTTCCTCCAATACTCCGTGATGACAAACAGTCAGGGAGAATGGCACACAACCGTCCATGATAGCGTCCCGCAGGGCTGGGGCTGTTTTGAGGAGCAACCCATTCTGCGTTTCGCCCGTGGGAGAGACATCCCCCGCTGGCAGTTACACCTATTGGCAAGCCCTGGACGCACCAATACGTTTCCTGGAGAAGTTGGCCCAACTCTGCATATCATATGCCATATAGCAGTGAAGGGGCGGGAGACACTATTGCTCGACATATTCTTACAGATAGCGCGCAAGGGAGCACCGCAGCCCTCAAGGAAGAGGCCACCGAAGCCGCGCCCGGTCCTGGGCTCACGGTACCGAACCTCCTTCTCGAAAGGAGACAGGCTCCTGATATGGAAGGGCCGTGTCAAGAGGCACGTGACTACGCCTATTCTTTGTTCCGCACCGCGCCAGCAACGGCAGGCGGGCGGGGCGTTACGACGGTGGATCAGCCTGATATTCGCGTGTTGGGTAACGCATGACTCTGATCCGTCGGGGAGCTTTCTGCCTCGGTCTAAGTGTGCGTGAGTTCCGGGCTTGACGCCTTATCATAGGAACCACGAGAGTTTCTCCCTAACCGTGTCCGCGCCCGCCGGTTCCCGGTGCGGCTCGACTTGCCTAGTTGAGTGGGCTAGTCTGCGGCCAGTTGTCGAGTTCCGCTCTCGCGAACCCCGATAACCTACGTCATAGCGAAGGGGCGGCCCTTCCATTGTGTCTAGGGGCTTGCTTCCAGAAGGTAAATGGATTGCCCAAGCATGACTACATTGGCCTGCCAGGCCCACAGTGGATAGACAGGCTCGGGATACGGTGCGCGCTTGGACAATAATAAGGGCCTTTGGCGGGTTTCCCTCACCAAAGCCCTGGTATACTGGCTCCTCGCGGACGACTCGAACGTCAACCACTCCAGTTAACAGCCGGATGCTCTACCATTGAGCTAGCGAGGAATCAAACACGCAAACCGATTGTAAACCACTTCGTGCCGCTAAGGCAACCTAACACCGAACATCAACACCAAACATTATATGCCGAACCGCGAATCTACCACAAGGCCAGCGTGTGCTTCGCTGATGTGATATGGTCGCGCAGAGCACACTTTCTTGGAAACCTGTACCTTCCCGATCCTCATTTCGCAAGACGTGTGCTCCCAAACGACCTCAAAGCGCCTTTGTGGTCGTTCGAGATCACGGTTTCCACAAACCTGGCCTCCTGAGCATAATCGCACACAATCTGCACTTGATGACATGGTTGAAGTTTCAGACACCCCCACATCGGGGGTGTTGACGGCGCAACACTGGAGCTTGGTGACATGGTTGAATTTTCCAGACACCCCCACCACCCCGCCCCGCAATTGACGAACACACACGGTTTCGTGCTTTTTGCCCTCGGAAGCGACAGTAGCTGGTCCTGACTGTAGATTTGGGACTAATACCTGCCCGTTCGCGGACCAGCTGCGCAGGGGCGGGTAGAGGGTAGGTTTCACTGGTTGGAAGGGCGCCTTGGGTTCGGCGGCCGGGCATCGCACCGAAGTGCAAAGGCGCGATGCAGCGTTGAGCGACAGGTCCGAGCGGCGCCAGGCGAGGCAGGCTGCCGGAGAGAATGGCAGCGGTTCGCGGCCCGATCGATAGATTGGGCCGGCCAGGATCCAACCCGCCACACCGTGGGCATAAAAAACCCCAGCGGGAGGGTTTCCAGCCACAGGGCTAGGCGGCCTGTGTGCGAGGGATGTGCCGCTGGGGTTTTCTATTACCCTCATGCGCCCGGGAAGGAGCTAGCCCGGCAAAGCGCACGCAGATACCAATCGGTTTCCTTGGGGGGTGAGTCGCCTTCATTAGCCGGGATGGGCCTGACCACATTTTACCAGGACGGGCCCGATCACCTTAGCCGGGATGATCCTGACTATATTGCCGTTGCCAAGCCCAGGGGGGACGAGCAGCGCGGTGGTCAGTGTCGTGCACGTCGTGGCCGACGCTGTGATTACCCAGTTGAGACCGGACAATCATTATTCGGCGGCTCTTGCCCGCACGAAGGAGGAAACCCCTTGATCATCAGAGACGGACGGCTCTCCGTACTCGTTGTCTTCGTTCTGCTCCTGGCTGTCGCCTGGCAAGCCATTCATAAGTTCCGCCGCACCGGCAATCTTCCCATCCGTCGTCTACCAGGTCTTGATGCTATTGACGAGGCCGTAGGACGCATTACTGAAATGGGCCGCCCCGCGGCATTCATCCAGCCCACCGGCGCCCTTGATGCTCAGACCTTCGCGGCGTTCGAGGTCATGCGCTACTGCGCAGAGCAGGTTGCCAAACACGAAGCCAGGATGATCGTCTGTAACGCTTTACCGGAAACCCAACCGATCTCCGAGGAAATCATCCGCGGCGCCTACCGTCAGGTGGGACGCGAGGAATCCTACAACCCCGATGACGTAAGATACCTGGCAGACACCTCGCTGCGCGCAGCCGTGCTCGGCATCCTGCAGCGCGAGAGGGTCGCAGCCACGTTCATGTTCGGCAACTACTACCACGAATCGCTAATCTTCGCCGAGGCCGGCAACGTCGTCGGCGCCCTGCAGATCTCGGGCACAGCCAACACCCACCAGCTTCCGTTCTTTGTCGCGTGCTGTGACTACTCGCTGATCGGCGAGGAGATCTTTGCCGCGGGCGCTTATCTATCCAAGAACCCGGCGCAGGTAGGTTTCCTGGTCGGCCAGGAGATGGGCAAGTACCTGGCGGTGGGCCTGATCGTGCTTGGCTCGATCCTGGTCACGGCAAAGAGCAACCTGCTGGTTGATCTGATCAAGAAATGACCGCCCGGCGAGTTCCGAAGGCACATGGGAGGGTTAGAACATGCTGAGAAAAGAGCTGCCGGTATGGATCGGCATGGTCGCCGGCGGCATCGTACTCGTTGACTATTTTTTCAATGTACCCGCGCTAGGCACCATCAGCAGGGAGCTTGTCAGCTGGCGGATCATCCTGGCGGCCTTCGCGCTGGCCCTCGGGATGGGCAATCTAACCCGCATCCACCTGACCAGGACGCGCGAACGGCGGGCGTACTGGCCGTACAGCTTGCTGCTGTTGGTTACCCTATACGGTTACCTTGGGCTTGGCCTTCTGGCATCGCCCAAGCACCCGGCGTACCAGTTCTTCTGGAACAACCTTTACCAGCCGTTGAGCGCGACGTGGTACTCGACGACCGTCTTTTACATGACCAGTGCAACCTGGCGGGCGTTCCGTGTGCGCAACGCGCAGTCGGCGGTTCTTCTGGCGTCGGGCATGATCGTTATGCTCGGCAGCGTGGGCGTCGGTTACGCGATGTGGTCAGAAATCCCCGTGATCTCCGCGTGGCTGCTCGACATACCGAACACCGCAGCCCTCCGCGGAATCACGATTGGCGCGGCGCTGGGCATGACCGCCTTGAGCATGCGCGTGATCCTCGGCCTCGAGCGCGGGCACCTGGGGGGTGTCGGTGAATGAATAGGCTGCTGCACCTTGACGTTCGTTTCCTTTACGTGATCCTGGTGGTGAGCATCATGCTGCCGCTGTATAAACCGCTGGGCCTCCCGCTGCGCGTTGGCGACCCTGCCCGCATGGCCTATGAGTTCGTGGACTCACTGCCGGCCGGTTCGACCGCGATCATCTGCGCCGACGTGGCTCCGGCGAGCGAAGCTGAAAACTGGCCCCAGACCCTTGCCATCGCAAAGCACCTGATGGCCAACAGCCACAAGATCATCATTGTCACCCTGGTGCCCGAGGGCGTCATGTACGGCGACCGGCTGGTCAAACAGGTCGCTCCCGACTACGGGTACGTCTACGGCTCCGACATCGTGCTGATGCCCTACCGCGCCGGGCAGGAGACCGCCGTCCAGGCCTTGGGCGAGGACCTACGCGGCATGTATGACACCGACTACTACAACACGCCGATAGAGGACTTGCCGTTGATGGATGGCATCAGCGGGATCCAGGACATCGATCTCTGCGCCGCGTTCACCTCCGGCGACGCAGGATGGTGGTTCATCCGCCAGATCGAGGCCAAATTCGGCACACCGACCATCGTCGGCACGGTCGGCCCGGGCATTGTCGGCCACCTCGTATTCCTGTCCTCCGGCCAGCTCAAGGGTCTTCTCGGAGGCATGGCCGGTGCAGCAGAGTACGAATACCTGGCCAAGACGCCGGGTAAGGCATAGCGGCGATGGACGCTCAATCGATCGGCCACCTTTACTTTGTTGTCCTGATGATCATCAGCAACGTCCTATTCTTCGTGGTGCAAGGCGCCAGGACAGGGAGGGCTACCGCATGAGCCAGAGCGTAGGCGTATGGGTTGCGGCCCTGGCGACCATAGGAGCGTACAGCTACCTCTATAAGGAGAACGCGTTCTTTAGGATCACCGAGCACTTGCTGATTGGCCTGACGGCGCGCACCTTTCCGGTCATGGGCTTTACAAACATCCAGGAGATGGCGGTGCAACTTCTCAGCGGCTCCAAGCTATGGCCGATTTTTCCCTTGGCGGCGGCCTTCTGTTGTTGGCGCGCTGGTTTCCGAAGATCGCCTGGACCAGCCGGATCCGCTGTCGTTCATGATCTGTCGCTGGCGCCGTCACCATCACCGGCCAGCTTGACGCCAACTTCATGCGCCAGGTCCGTGCGACGATGCTCCCTCTGACGAGCGTCAACAACGTGATCTTCGTGGTGTGCGTCGCGAGCACGTTGACGTACTTTTTCTTCACCGTGACCGCGCGGATCAATCCGACGGACCCGGGCATTGTTCAGGGCTTAAAGCGCGTCCTGATGGCCACAAGCGAAGTCGGCAAATGGGCGATGATGATCGGGTTCGGGGCGTCTTTCGGGACCACGGTCATGGCCCGGATCAGCCTGTTCATCGGGCGGCTGCAGTTCCTGTTCGGCGAGTGGATTCACATCCTGAAGTAGACTTGACCGAACCGGATCTGCCCTAAGGACTGTAACACTGCGGGGCGGGCCGACGGGCAACCGCCGCCGCCGGCGGGTGTTGTAGGCGGGCTGTCGATAGCCGGAGCGCGAGCAACGGCTGTGGGCAGCCCGCCAGTGGTTTGCGGGCGAAAAGATGGTCTCCCTACCCACATGGCATAGCCACGCCGGCACAAAACGGCAGTGGAAACGTCGGCCCTGATGGAAACGCCCACCTATCGCCCGCCGATGACCTGTCCTTCGCGCGCCGACCGCCCTGCCACCCCGGCCCGCGTCCGCCCGCTCATCACGATCATCGGCACCGCGAGCGCGAACGCTGCGACGAAGACCGCGAAGGCCAGCTGATAGCTGCCCGTCGTGTCGTGCACATAGCCCGCGAACGGAGCGCCCGCGGAACCGCCGAGCAGGTGGATCAAGTTAAGCACCCCGTAGACGGCCCCGTAGTGCCTCAGCCCGAACGTGTCGCTGACGACCATGCTCATGATCGGCCAGCACCCGATGCCGATGCCGTAGAGCACGGCATACGTCCAGATCAGGGCCAACGAAGACTGGGCCCGGATGCTGATCAAGATGACGGCGGACACCAACTGGACAAGCACCCCGAAGGTGAAGACGTACCGCGGTCGCAGCCAGTCGCACACCCAACCGAACGCCAGCTTGCCGACTGCGCTGCCAATGCCGACCGCGGACAGGGCAGACGCGGCAGCGGCAACCGGGAAACCGATATCTTGCAGGTGCGGCACCTGGTTTTGGAAGATAGCGTTCATCGCAAAACTAAAGAGGGTGAATGAGCCGGCCATCAGCCAGAAGGACGGCGTACGGAGGGCCTCCGGGAGCGTGGCTCCTCCTGCCCCCGCACGCTCCCGGGTACTGGCCGCCGGCGATTCGGAGTCCTCCGGGGCGATGCCGTCGACGAACTGCCCGACTTCGGCCGGTTCGGAACGCACCACCAGCAGGGCCAGCGGAGCGCACACTCCGGCTACAACCGCGCCGAGGGCTAGGAAGGCTCCCTGCCAGCCGAGGCGCGGGATGAGCAGCCCGCCGATCAGCGGTGACATCACGAACCCGCCCGTCCCGATGCCCGCGCCCATGATCCCGACCGCAAGGCCGCGGCGCCGGTTGAACCACTTGAACAGGAGCGCGGTCGTCGGGATGAATCCCGTCGCGCACACACCGCAGCCGACCAAGCCCCAAACAATGTTGTAGTGCCATAGCTGTGTGGCCATGCTGAGGGCCGCCAGCCCGCCGCCCATGGTCAGCGCTCCGACGGCCATCACACGCCGCGGCCCGTAGCGATCAACGATCCGCCCGATGACCGGTGACGCGGCCGCCGTTACAACGTTGTAAACGACGAGCGAGAGCATTATCCCGGCACGCGTCCAGCCAAAGGCGACTTCAAGGGGCCTGACGAACAGGCTGAACGCGTACATCCCGCAACCGTTGACGAGCATCTGGATGACAAAGGTTGCCGCGACTATCCAGTAGCCGTAAAACAAGCGCTGCCGGTCCTCGCCCGGCCGCCGATGCGTCCCCACATCCGCCGCCCCCCTCATCAAAAAGCCCCCCGAGCCGTCCGCGGGGGGGCACTTTGAGCTTTACCTCTGCACCGAAACCGAAGGCTATCAACCGACCTGCGTCGCCGTCTTTAGTCCAGATAGTCCTTGAGCTTCTTGCTCCGCGTCGGATGGCGCAGCTTGCGCAGCGCTTTGGCCTCAATCTGACGGATCCGCTCGCGCGTCACACCGAATACGTAGCCGACTTCCTCTAGCGTCCGCTGCCGGCCGTAGTCGAGTCCGAAGCGCAACCGCAGCACCCTCTCCTCGCGGTCCGAGAGCGTGCCCAGCACTTCCTCAAGCTGCTCCTTGAGCAGCGAAAACGACGCAGCCTCGGCAGGCGCCGGGGCATCCTGATCCTCGATGAAGTCGCCGAGGTGGCTGTCCTCTTCCTCGCCGATCGGGGTTTCCAGGGAAACCGGCTCCTGCGCGATCTTCATAATTTCGCGGACGCGGTCCTCGGTAATCCCCATCTCCGTCGCGATCTCCTCCGCGGACGGCTCGCGGCCGAGCCGCTGCAGCAACTGGCGCGAGATACGGATCAGCTTGTTAATCGTCTCGACCATGTGCACGGGGATACGGATCGTCCGCGCCTGGTCAGCGATAGCCCGCGTGATAGCCTGGCGAATCCACCAGGTCGCATAGGTGCTGAACTTAAAGCCCTTGCGGAAGTCGAACTTCTCGACCGCTTTGAGCAGGCCTAGATTGCCCTCCTGGATCAGGTCCAGGAAGAGCATGCCGCGTCCGACATAGCGCTTGGCGATGCTCACGACGAGACGCAGGTTGGCCTCAGTGAGCTGGCGCTTTGCCTCTTCGTCGCCCGCCTCGATGCGTTTGGCCAGACTGACTTCGTCTTCGGCGGTCAGCAACGGCACGCGCCCGATTTCCTTGAGGTACATCCGAACGGGGTCGTCGGTCGAGATGCCTTCCGGCACCGCTATCTCGCCGGCCGCGTCCTCTTCTTCCTCTTCCTCGGCGGTCTCGCCGTCCGTCTGTCCGTCATCCTTGCGCAAACGCTCAGATTCGGCGAGGTCGTTGACAACCTCGACGTTCATCTGGGCGAGCTTATCGTAGATTTCCTCTATCTGCTCGGGCGATAGGTCTTCGGCCTGCAGGACGTCCATGATCTCCTGATAGGTCAGGACGCCACGCTTTTTGCCGCGCAAAAGCAGCTCCTTTACGCCCTCCGCACTCAAGACCTTCGAATCCATCAGATGAAGTTCCCCTTCAGCGCTTCCGTGATCCAGTGGGCCGTCCACCACGGTCGGACCGGGATGGTACTCTATACGTCAGACGGTCGGCGAAGAGTTCCCCTTGCTCTCGCGGATCAGTCTTGAGAGTTCCTCAAGCTGGCGAGTCGGTACTGCTCTCCCTTCCCGTTCGGCTCGTTGTACTTCCTGTCGGATTTCGCTAATTCTATTACTCCTGCTATATTCCTGCAGAAACCGTATGCAGTCACTGCATACGCGGCCACGGATCTCGGGCGCCGGTACGCCCTCGGCCATCAGCAGCCTGGTCAACAGGGCCGCCGCCTCCGCCTGGCCACTCAACTCCAGCACCCGGAGAAGCTGGTGGCGAGCGGTGTCGCCCGCTCCGTTCGCCCCGCCGGCTTCGTTCGCCCCGCCCGTGCCGCCCGCCGCGCCGGCTGATCCCGCCAAGGTCCCGGTCGCCGCCATCTGGAAAAGGGCCCGCGCGATCCCGCGACACGCCTCGTCGGGGAATTCATCCGGCTTTAGCTTGGCCTGCACCTGCGCCATGTGTTCAGGATCGACCAGCATCAGCCCAATCAACTGCTCCTGGGCCTTGCGGTACGCCGGCCCCCCAAGTAACGCTGTCCCAGTATTTCCTTTATTATCCCTGCCCAAGCTGGGGTTATGCCCTTGGCGGGCGGGCGTCCTGGACTCCTCGGCCGCCGCCCCGCCGCGGTCGCCCGGGCGTACCACCTGGACGCGCCGCCTGCCCGCTCGCTCCGCCTGTACCGCCCGGCGCAACTCGGCCCAAAGACTCGCCTCGCTTACATCGAGGGAGCGGGCAAACTGCTGGACATATGCTTCCCTCGCAACCGCACTGTCCAACGAGGTAAGCGTTGGCGCAATCGCGGCGGCGATGGCCGCCGAGGCGCGCGCGCTGCCGGTGCCAAAACGGGCCGCCGCCTCCCTCGCCGCGAGGTCGAACCGGTACACAACGTAATCCTGCGCTCCGTCCACTGCATGCGCGAACGCTTCCGGGCCGCCGCGGCTGATGCACTCGTCGGGATCCTTGCCCTCGGGCAGCCTTACCACCCGCACATCGGCGCCGAGATTGGTCAGCACGTCAAGCCCCCGCACGGTCGCGCCCTGCCCTGCCGCGTCCGCGTCGTAAGCCACCAGCACCTGGCGCGTCTGGGCCATCAGCATCCGCCCCTGCGCAACGGTCAAGGCCGTACCAAGGGACGCGACTGTGTTACGGAAACCGGCACGGTGACACGTCATCGCATCCACATAACCCTCGACGATAACCGCCCGTCCCATCTCACGGATCGCCGCGCGGGCCAGATGGTAGCCGTAAAGCTGGCGCCCCTTGACGAAAATCTCGGTTTCCGGTGAGTTGAGGTACTTGGGCGCCCTGTCCTCATCGGCCGAGCCGGGCAGGATCCGGCCACCAAAGGCCACCGTCCTGCCGCGCTGGTCCCAGATCGGGAACATAACCCTCGACCGAAAGCGATCGTACACCCGCCGCCTGTCCTCGGCCTCGCTCGCGAGCCCGGCCCGCACGAGCCACTCCGCAGTAACGCCCCGCTTGCCCAGAGCGTTGACCAGGCCGTCCCAGCCCGGCGGCGCCCAGCCGATCGCGAACTGCACCAGCGTCTCCCGGCTCGAATCCCGCGCCGCTCGAGAACTGCTGTGCCTGCGCCCCCGCATCCGACCACAGCCAACGCCGGTACTGGGCCGACGCCATCTCAAGCACGTTGCGCAACTGGTCCAGTTCAGAGCGCCGCTTGGCCTCGCCCGGCGTGAGATCAGGCTCAGGCACGCGAATACCTGCCCGCTCGGCAAGCTTACGCACGGCTTCCGGAAATGACAGGCCGTCCCGCTTCGCCACAAAACTAAAGACGTCTCCCCCGGTGCCGCAGCCAAAGCAGTGAAAAATCTGCTTCTCGGGGGAAACAGTGAATGACGGCGTCTTCTCCGAGTGAAACGGACATAAGCCAAGGTAGTTGCGCCCCTGCCGCTTGAGGGCAACGGTCTCGCCGACGACTTCGGCGATGTCCACGGCTGCCCGCACCTCGTCGATAAAGCCGCTATCAAAAAAAGACCTGCCTGAGTTCGACACCGTTAGGACATATCCTTCCGGAGCGATGAACGAAGGTCGTCGGGCCGCAACGGAGACGGCACGTAGTGCGTCTCGAACTGCTCGATGGCAAAACGGTCGGTCATGCCCGCGATATAGTCGGCGACTGCCCGGGGAACGTCGCCCGCGGCAAGAGGAGCCGCGCCGGGCTCGCCGCCGCCGCGGTCGCCCGAACACGCATCCTGGCCGGCAAGCTCGCCCGGATCGCGGACGTACCACTCGAACAGCAGCTTCAGCAGGCGGGCCGCCTTCTCGCGCTCAACGGCGGTGTACTCCCCGAGGTAGACGTGTTCGAACATAAATCGTTCCAGCTCATCGTGCGCTTCCTTAACCGCCGGGCTGAAACCGACGCGGCCGTCGCTCGCATAGCGCCGGATTACGTCCACTACCATGGTATTGATCCGCTGCGAGTGGTGGTCGCCGAGGACGCGCGTGACCACCGGCGGGATCCGCTCCGGCAGGAGGATACCCGCGCGAACCGCGTCGTCAATGTCGTGGTTGAGGTAGGCGATGCTGTCGGCCAGCTGCACGACGCAGCCCTCGCTCGTCCCCGGGGTGCCGTCCCCGGAGTGCTGGAGAATGCCGTCGCGCACCTCCCAGGTCAAATTGAGCCCGCGGCCCATGCCCTCGAGCACTTCGACAACACGCAGGCTCTGCTGAGCGTGCCTGAAACCGCTCCCCGGCGGTCCGCCGTCCCCCTTCAGGGCGCGTAGGCATTCGTCGAGCACGTCCTCGCCGAGGTGCCCGAAAGGCGTGTGCCCCAAATCGTGGCCAAGGGCGATGGCTTCGGCGAGATCCTCGTTGAGGGCGATGGCCCGGGCGATCGACCGCGCAATCTGGGAAACCTCGAGCGTGTGCGTCAGCCGCGTGCGGTAGTGGTCGCCGGCGGGCGCGATGAACACCTGGGTCTTGTGCTTGAGCCGCCGGAACGCCTTACTGTGGACGATCCGGTCGCGGTCCCGCTGGAATGCCGTACGCGTCGGGCAAGGCTCCTCCGGCCTCTGCCGCCCGCGCGACAGCGCGCTGCGCGTCGCCTCCGGCGCCAGCAGAAGGTCTTCTTGCCGTTCCAGCCGCTCGCGTACCAAGGTTTGGACGGCGATATCGCCGCTCACGAAGAAACCACCCCCAGGGGGACACCCCTGGGGGTAGGTTCGCCGGGAACAGGGGCAAAGCCTGTTGTCCCGGCCGCGGCTATGTGCGCTAGCTCTCGGCCAACGCTGCTTGCGCCGCAGCCAGACGCGCTATCGGCACACGGTACGGCGAGCAACTCACGTAATCAAGCCCGGCTTCGTGGCAGAAAGCGATGGACGAGGGCTCGCCGCCGTGTTCGCCGCAAATACCGATCTTGAGCCCCGGCCTGACGGCGCGGCCCCGGTCGACCCCGTACCTCACCAGTTGGCCGACACCTTCGCGATCCAGGACAGCGAACGGGTTCTCCTTGAGGATGCCCGTCTGGATGTAGTGGTGCAGGAACTTGCCCTCGGCGTCGTCGCGCGAATAGCCGAAGGCAGTCTGCGTCAGGTCGTTGGTGCCGAAGGAAAAGAACTCGGCTTCCGTCGCGATCTCCCCGGCCGTCAAGGCGGCGCGCGGGAGCTCGATCATCGTCCCGATCACGACCGGCAGGCGCCGGCCCGTCTCCGCGACGATCGCGGCCGCCACGGCCTCAACGGCCGCACGCGTAGCAGCCAACTCCTTGACATGCCCGACGAGCGGGATCATCACTTCGGGCCGCGGATCCCTGCCCTCGGCGACGAGGCGGGCCGTTGCTTCGAAGATCGCCCTCGCCTGCATCTCGTAAATGTCCGGGAAGACAATGCCCAGTCGGCAGCCGCGTAGACCGAGCATGGGGTTGGCCTCGGCCAGGGCACGGGCACGGCGGATCATCCGCTGCACCCGGTCCAGTCGCTCCAAAGCGGCGTCGACCTTGGCCTGGGCCTGCGTCACGGCCGCCACGGCTTGGGCCCCGCCGCCGTTGACGTTGGCCTCCCTGCTGTACTTCCGCGCGCGCCGCTTGAGGCGGCGGGCCTCGTGTTCGAGGTCCGGGATGTTCGGCAAGAACTCATGCAACGGCGGGTCGAGCAGCCGGATGGTGACCGGAAGCCCATCCATGGCCGCCAGGATGCCGTAGAAATCACCGCGCTGCATCGGCAGGAGCCTGGCGAGGGCGACCGCGCGCATCTCGGCGGTTTCCGCCATGATCATCTCCTGAACCACCGGCAGCCGGTCCTGGGCCATGAACATGTGCTCGGTCCGGCAGAGCCCGATTCCCTCCGCCCCGAATCCCCGCGCCCGCGCAGCTCGGGCGGGGTATCGGCGTTGGCACGCACGCCGAGCTTGCGTGCATCGTCCGCCCACGCCAGAATCTGCAGCAACGCGTCCGACAGCTCAGGCTCAATCATCCGAACCTCGCCCGCGACGACCTCGCCCGTCGCGCCGTCGATGGACAAGACGTCACCCTCTGCGTACTGCCTGCCCCGCACCGCCACGACCGCCGTGCCAAGGTCGATCCGCAACTCGTCGCACCCGACGACACACGGCTTGCCCATGTGGCGGGCGACGATAGCGGCGTGGCAGGTCATCCCGCCCCGGCTGGTCAGGACCCCCTGGGCGGCAACCATGCCGTGGATGTCGTCGGGAGTGGTCTCGGGCCGGACCAGAAGGACCCGCTGGCCGCGCGAGGCAAGCCTCTCGGCGCGGGTGGCGTCGAACACGACAGCCCCGGTGGCCGCCCCCGGCGAAGCTGGGAGCCCGCGCGCAACGACTTCGACCTTGGAGGCTGGGTCGATACGCCTGTGCAGCAGCCGCTCGACCGCCTCCGGGGGGACGCGGCGAACCGCCTCGTTCTTGTCGATCAGGCCTTCCGCCACGAAGTCGACGGCGCGCCGGACGGCGGCCTCGGCGGTGAGCTTGGCGGAACGCGTCTGAAGCAAGAAGAGGCGGCCACGCTCGACTGTGAACTCGATGTCCTGGACTTCGCGGTAGTGCTGCTCGAGCAACCTGGAAACCCGCTCCAGCTCGGCGTACACGCCGGGCTGCGTCTCGCGCATCCGTTCGACTGGCAGCGGCGTCCGGATGCCGGCGACGACATCCTCGCCCTGCGCCTTGGGGAGGTACTCGCCGAGGATCGTCGGCTCGCCGGTGGAAGGGTTGCGGGTGAAGAGGACGCCCGAGCCCGACTCGAGGTCGAGATTGCCGAAAGCCATCGCCTGGACGTTGACTGCCGTGCCGAGGTCGTGGGGAATCTTGTTCAGGTCGCGATACACCCGCGCGCGGTCGTTGTTCCAGGACTCGAACACGGCCTGGACGGCGAGCGTCAACTGCTCGCGGGGGTTCTGCGGAAACGGGCATCCGGCGGACCTGCTGATCGTCGCCTGAAAGCGTGCCGCGATATCCTTGAGGTCCTCGGGCGGAAGCTCGTGATCGTGCCGGACCCCGGCTCGTTCGCGTGCGTCCTCGAGGATGGCCTCGAAAGCGCCCGCGCTGCACTTCATGACGACCTCGCCGAACATGGCCAGAAGACGCCGGTAGCAGTCCCAGGCGAAGCGTTCGTCGCCGGTCTGCCGGGCCAGCCCCGCTGTGGTTTCGTCGTTGAGGCCGAGGTTGAGGATAGTGTCCATCATCCCGGGCATCGAAACCGCTGCGCCGGAACGCACCGACACCAGCAACGGGTTGGCGGGGTCGCCGAATCGCTTGTTCATCTCCGCCTCAAGGGCGGTGAGCGCGGTCTCGACCTGCTCATCCAGCCCCACGGGCAGCCTGTGGCCAGGGTCGGCGCTATAGGAGATGCAGGCCCGCGTGCTGATCGTAAAGCCCGGCGGCACAGGGAGGCCGATGCGGGTCATCTCCGCGAGCCCTGCTCCCTTGCCTCCCAGGATGGCGCGCATCGAAGCGTCGCCCTCCGCGAACCGGTACACCCACTTAGCTCCCGACTTCATCCCCAGGACCTCCTTGCTAGATTTGTTGCGAGCCGTACCTTTGGACGAGTTCGAGCACCTTGCTTGCAGTCTCCTCCACGGCACGACCGGTCACCTCGACGATGGGGCAGTTAAGCCTGCGGAAGACCTCGTTTGCGTGCTCCAACTCCCGCTCGATACGCAGGGGTTCGGCGTAATCGGCGCCAACGGCGAGACCGAGCGTGCGAAGCCGCTCATTGCGGATGCCCTGCAGGGAAACCTGATCGATGGTCAGTCCGATCACCCGGCCGCGCGGTAGCAGGGTCAACTCCTCAGGAGCCGGCAACTCCGGGACCAGCGGAACGTTGGCGACCTTGATGCCGCGGTTGGCGAGGTACAGGCTGACCGGCGTCTTGGAGGTGCGCGACACGCCGATAAGCACCACATCGGCCTTGAGCAGGCCGCGCGGGTCACGCCCGTCGTCGTACTTGACGGCGAACTCGACGGCCTCGACGCGGCGGAAGTACTCCTCGTCGAGCTTGTGCACCAGGCCCGGCTGCAGCTTGGGTTGCGTGCTGACGATGCTCGCAAGGGCATCCATCATCGGCCCCATAATGTCGACGGCCGGGATTCCCGCCTCCTCCGCCCGGGCCCGGAGTTTCTCTCGCATCTCCGGCAGAACGAGCGTGTAGACGATGATGCACCGATGTCCCTGCGCCTGGTCGAGGACATCGCCGATGCCCTCCTCATCCTCCACATAGGGAATGCGGAAGATCTCGACGCGCCCGCTGTTGAACTGGCTCAGGGCGGCGCGGGTGACCAGTTCGGCGGTTTCGCCGATCGAGTCTGAAACGACGTACACAACCGGGCGGTCGGAGAAGAGGTCCGACCCCGGGCGGCTTGCGTCTGCGCCTCTGTTTCATCGACTTCTCCCTACCCGCCGACAATCTAGGATTGCCTTCGCCCGGCCAGACGACGGCTGGGGTCGCGGCACCGGCGAAAGCGACGCGGACCTGATGGCACAGAGCCAAGCGGTTGCGGCGAAGGTTCTCCTGCTGGGCCATCACCAAGACTCCGTCAAAGAAGCGGTTCACGGGACCAACAAGGTCACCGAGCCCGCGCCAGTAGTCTATGGAACTGCCCCGCTGCCAGGTGTTCGGCCGCCCCGGCCGCCACCGCGGCATGCGCCGAATGAAGCTCGCGCTCAAAGTCGCTCTCAAACAAAACAGGATCCGGCTGTGCCGCACCGCTCTCGGTCGCTGCGCGGCCGCCGAGGCCACTTGCGCGCACGGCGGCGGCGCTCACGTCCCGGAACCAGGCTTCGCTTCGTGCCTGCGCGAGGGCCTTGCCGGCCGCCATCAGCGCCACCGGGTCGCACGGCAGCCCCGTCGCCCCGAGCACGCAGCTGATCTCGTCGTACGCCACGCCGGCCTCGTCAAGGGCGGCGGAGACGCGGGCTTGGAGCAACGTACGCACCTCTGGCAGCGCTGTTTCGAGCGCCTGCTCGGCGAACCCGGCGGCACGGTAGACCTCAGCGGCCGCGTCGAGGGCCAGGTTGAGGTCGAGGTGGCGTCCCTGCGCCAAGAGCCCTGCCACAATACCCTGCGCCGCGCGGCGCATGCCGTAGGGGTCCTGAGACCCCGTTGGGCGAACGCCGGCCCAGTAGTGGCCCAGAAGGGCGTCGAGCCTGTCCGCAACCGATAGGACGAGCCCGGTGGGTGTCGACGGCGGTGTGGATCCTTCGCCGGCGGGAAGGTACTGCTCACCGATGGCGGCCGCGACCTCGGCCGGCTCACCGTCGAGGAGGGCGTACTCGCGGCCCATCACACCCTGCAACTCCGGCAGTTCGCGGACCATCTGCGTAACCAGGTCGCATTTGGCTAGTTGAGCGGCGCGGACGGCTCTGATCTGGCTGCCGGCGTCCAACTCAAAAAGCTCGGCGATGGCCAGCACCAGCGGTTTGAGGCGGCGAACCTTATCGCCCATCGTGCCGAGTTTCTCCTGGTAGACGAGATCCTCAAGCTCGGCCTCCCGGTCGGACAGCAGCCACTTGCGGTCCTCGGCAAAGAAAAAGCGCGCATCGGCCAGGCGTGCACGGAGCACGGTCTCGTAGCCGGAGCGGACGGTCGGAAGGTGTTCGCGGCCGCCGTCGCGGACGCCCACAAACCACGGCCCGAGGCCCGGCCCATCGGCGCGGCGGACTGACAGGAAGCGCTGGTGGTGCTGCATTACGGTAACCAGGACCGGTTCGGGGAGCACCAGGTTCTCGGCGTCGAAGCCGCCGAGAACCGGCGTGGGGTGTTCGCTGAGCCAGGTTAGCTCAGAGAGCAGGTCTTCCCGTAGATCGACGGCCCCACCGGCGTCAGCGGCCAGCTTCTGTGCCCCGCGGACGATGGTCTCTCGCCGCTCGGCCGGATCGACGATGACCCCGGCGGTGCGCAACGAATCAACATAACCCGCCGGGCTCTGGATGTGGACGGGCCCCGGGGCGAGGAAACGATGCCCGCGGCTCGACCCCGGCGGCTCGCTCAGCCCCGGCGGCAGTCCCGGAAGCTCGATCCGCAACGGGCGGTTACCGAACAAGCACAACAGCCAGCGGATCGGGCGGACGAAGCTGACTTCGTACGGCCCCCACCGCATGTTGCGCGGAAACTGCATCCCAAGCACCACGCGAGGCAACATCTCCGGCAGCAACTCAGCGGTCAGCCGTCCTGGTTCGACCTTCAGAGCATACAGGTACTCCACGCCCCCGCCTGCGTCGCGGCGCACCAGCCGGTCCACGCCGAGCCCCTGGGAGCGCGCGAAGCCCAGCGCTGCCTTGGTCGGCTCGCCGTCGGCGCCAATCCCGGCCTTGACGGACGGTCCCCGGATCTCCTGCGTGCGATCGGGCTGCCTGGTCCAGAGGCCACATACCACGACGGCGGCACGGCGCGGCGTGCCATAGGTGCGGACGTCACCGTGGCCGAGGCCGGCCTCCCCAAGGGCCTCGCCCAGCCGTTCGGCCAACTGAGAAACCACGTCCGGCATGAACCGGGCCGGCACCTCGGCCAACCCCAGCTCGAACAACAGGTCTCTGGTTTCCGGGGAAGTCGCGGCCATCACGCGGTCACCGTCCCTCTGCTAGTGGCTCCGAGCAGCGGAAACCCCATGCCCTCCCGTTGTGCCAGGTAGGTCCGGGCGCATGCCCGCGAGAGCTGCCGGCAGCGCCCGAGCATGGCTGTGCGTTGCGCCACACTCACTGCTCCGCGCGCTTCGAGGATGTTGAACGAGTGGGAGCATTTGAGAACGTAGTCGTAGGCCGGCAGCAGGAGCCCCCCGTCGAGCGCGCGGCGCGCTTCGCCCTCGTACATCTCAAACGCCCGCATCAGCATGTCGGTGTCGGCCAGCTCAAAGCTGTAGACCGAATGCTCCACCTCGGCACGATGGAAGATGTCTCCGTAGGACAGGCCGGCGGAGTACTGGATTTCGTACACCGACGACACCCTCTGGACGTACGACGCGATCCGCTCAAGGCCGTAGGTAATCTCCGCGGCAACCGGCCGCACATCGATGCCGCCGACCTGCTGGAAATAGGTGAACTGCGTGATCTCCTGGCCGTCAAGCCAGACTTCCCAGCCCGTGCCCCAGGCGCCGAGCGTCGGCGCCTCCCAGTTGTCCTCGACAAACCGGATGTCGTGCGCCCGGGCGTCGATCCCGAGGTCGGCAAGGCTGGCGAGGTATACCTCTTGAACGTCGTCCGGCGAGGGCTTGAGCAGCACCTGATACTGAAGGTGCTGGTAAAGCCGATTGGGGTTCTCGCCGTACCGCGCGTCGACGGGGCGGCGCGACGGTTCGAGGTAGGCGATCCGCCACGGCTCGGGGCCAAGGGCGCGGAAGAAAGTCGCCGGGTTCATCGTGCCTGCGCCTTTCTCGACATCGTACGGAAACCAGATCGCGCACCCCTGCCGGGTCCAGTAGGACTCCAGGCGCATCAGCAGGTCTTGCAGGTACAGGATGACCACCTCCATCGTCGGCGTCATACGTTTGGCACTGCGCTGCCTGGGCGACGGCGGTACGGCTGGCCCATCCAAACCGAAAACCCGCCCTTGCCCGGTACGGGCAGGGACGGGTTTTGCGCCGCGGTTCCACCCTGCTTGACCGGCCGAAACGGCCGGCCCACCTCATTTGGCTCCCCTCCGGAGCGCCTTGGCCTCGTGACTCGTCCGGCTCGCACCAACCGCCGGCTCTCTTAACGGGCCCGCCGAGGTTAATCCTCTCCATCGTCGGGGCGGTATTATGTTGTCCCATCCTGCGCGCCCTGGCGCACGGCCGGGGGCGTTCGGCCGGGCGGTGAATGCCCGGCTTCACCGAGACTCTAACAAGGCCGAGCCCCGGGTGTCAAGGCAAATGGACATGCTGGCGCTGCGGCTGGCGATCTGGTCTCAAAGGATCCACGTGCGCCGGCAATGCGTACTCGCGGGGCCCTCATTCGGTGAGATGGGGGCCCAAAACGACCATGAAGGTCTATCGCGGTCGTTCTGTGACCAGGTCCTGCAGAATTGGTGCTCAGAGAGACCAAGTAAACTGGTAACACGGTCTCCGCGGGTCCACATCGGGTTCAGGGCCTCGCCCGCAACGCATCCAGAAAATCAAGGCTCCGCGGCCTTCTGTCGAGGTGGACGTTAAGCGAATCCCAGAGCACCACCCGGAGTTGCCGGGCGACCGCATCATCCACCCGCAGGGCCCGGAGCACGCGCGGCGAGCCCTCCAGGAGGACCCCGAGCACCCCCAGCGTGTCCGGCCGCACCCTCGCAACGGGTTCGTCACCGGGCCGGCACTCGCCGCAGACGAACGCCGCCCTGGCGGCCGACCAGGCAATCGCGCGCCCGGCATCCAGCGCCCGGCCGCAATCGGCGCATCGCCGCAGGGGCGCAAGCAGGCCGGCTGCCCGCAGCATCCGGAAGGCTAGGGAGTAGGCCGCGAGGGCCGGGGCTTCGCCGTAGGCGATCAAGGCCATGGTTTGAAGAAGGGCGACGTACGTCTCCGATGAGGGGGAGCCCTCCTCGGTCAGCAGGTCGACCATCTCTGCCGCCAGATTGGCCAGGGCCAGGCGCCGCAGGTCGTCGCGCAGGGGGGCGTAGGCGTCGCGGCTGACCGCCTGGGTGAGGGTATGGATGTTGGAGCGGCCTTGCCAAAGCATAACCTCGGCGTGAGTGAGCGGCAGGGTGGCTCCGGCGAGGCGGCTCTTGGGTTTGCGGGCGCCGCGGACCTTGGCCGTGACCTTGCCATTGGTCAGGGTGAACAGGGTCAGCAGGCGGTCCGCCTCCCCGAAGTCCCTGGCCCGCAAAATCACGGCCTCGGTCGTGTACGAAGCCACTGCAGCAGCTCCTCTTTGGCGCAGCTACGTCAGAAGGTGGAGCACCCTCGTCGCGACTGCGAAGTAGGTAAGAAGGCCGAATACGTCGACAGACGAAGTGATAAACGGGCTCGACGCCACCGCCGAGTCGACTCCAAGGCGGTCGAAGATCATCGGCACAACTGTACCAAGGATCGCGGCCAGGCCCATTGTGACGGCCATGGCCGAGCCGACTACGATACCCAGGACCGGAGTGCCCTGCCAGACCATTGCGACGAGGCCGATCAAGGTGCCGCACACGATGCCGAGCGTGATGCCTATTCCGCTCTCCCGCCACAGCAGGCGCGGCAGGTCGCTCCGGTCGATCTCGCCCGTCGCAAGGCCGCGCACCGTCATGGCGAGCGACTGCGTCCCGACGTTGCCGCCCATGTCCATCAGGACCGGGATAAAGAAGGCAAGGGCGACGAAAGTCGAGAGGACGCCCTCGAATCTGCTGATGACGTTGGCTGAGAGAAAATCGCCGAACATCAACAAGATCAGCCAGGGCAGGCGCAGCCGTACGCGCGCCCACACGCCGTGCCTGGCTGCTTCAGCCTCCTCCAACACCTTGCCGCCGTGAGCCACACCGTGCATGTCCTCGGCGGCCTCTTCGTCTAGGACATCGATGATGTCGTCGATAGTGACAATGCCGAGCATCCTGCCGTCGTCACCGATCACCGGCACAGCCAGCAGGTCGTAGTGCATTGCGGCGCGGGCGACTTCCTCCTGGTCTTCGGTCACGGCCACGGTGACCAGTTCCCTCTCCATTACATCGCGGACCGGAACGCTGGGATCGGAAACCAGCAGTTCGCGCAGGCTGAGCACCCCGCGCAGCCTGCCGGCCGGTCCCAGCACATAGATGTAGTTGACGGTCTCAACCTCGCGCGCCTGGTGGCGGAGGTGGTCGATGGCCTTGGCCGCGGTGTACATCTCCGGGACCCAGAAGAAATCCGTGGTCATGATACCGCCGGCGGTATCCTCCGGGTAGCCGAGGAGTTGCTTTACATCGGCCGCGTCTTCCTTGTCCAGCATGCCGAGTACCCGCTCGGCCTCTTCGGTGCCCAGCTCGGCCATGAGGTCGGCCAAATCGTCGTCCGCCATTTGCTCGAGGATCCCGGCGATCTCGGGGGACTCCAGCTCGGCGATAACCTCACGCTGGGTCTGCCCGTCCATCTCGTCGAGCGCCTCGGCCGCGTCCTCCTCGTCGGTGAGGGCCAGAAGGCGCGCGCCGTCGTCCGGCGGCAGTTCCTCGATGACCTCGGCGAGGTCGGACGGGTGGAGTTTGTCGAGATAGGCTTTTGGGCCTTGGCATCATCCAGGGCCAAGAGCTCCTGGATGTCAGTGACGAGCTTAAGCAGTTCGCGGTCCACGAGACCTCGCCTGTTCGCTCGGGCAGGCAGCCGTGTCTTGGCCGCGCTACTGAAGAACCAACGCGCAGGAGGTCAGAACACGAAACCCTGCCCTGTTATTGTTGCACCAAGCTGATTAGCCGCATCTCCAGGCCTGACGCCCGGTACGTTAGGCAATCGAGGCCGTCGGTACTCTGGGATTCCAGTGTCTCACCTCCCGGAAAAGAAGGGGTGGATTTCAGTCCGAGCCATTATACCACTCGAAGAGGCGGGTTGTTTCACCGATAGCCGAGTTCACGCAAGTCTCTTTGCCGGTTTCGCCAATCTGGTTTGACCTTGACCCACAGCTCAAGGTAAATGCGGTCGGAGAACAGCCGCTCAAGTTCTTCCCGGGCCAGGCGGCCTGCTTCCTTGAGTTTGCTGCCGCCCGCGCCGAGGACAATGCCGCGCTGGCTCGCCCGCTCGACGTAGATCTGGCACCGGATGAACAGCATCCCGTTGTCCCGCCGAAGCATCTCCTGGACTTCGACGGCAATCGAATGTGGGACTTCCTCTTCGGTCAGGGCGATCAGCTTCTCGCGGACGGTTTCGGCGACCACAAACCGCTCCGGCTGGTCGGTCACCGTTCCCTCCGGAAAGTACATGGGCCCCGGCGGCAGGACCTCTGCAACGGTCTCACGCAGCCGCTCAATGCCGTCCCCCGTCAGCCCGGAAACCGCGATCACCGCCCTGAACCGCGCCAGCCGCGCATATGCATCCATCGCGCCGGCCAGACCCTCCGCCCCGACCAGGTCCATCTTGTTGACGACACAAAACGCCGGAGTGCTGGTCCTGCCGAGGTAAGACGCGACGTACCGGTCGCCGGGCCCGGGCGGCTCGTTGGCCTCCACGACCATCAGGATGGCCTCGGTTGCCTCGAGCGCGTCGACCGCTGTTTCGACCATGCTCTCGCCGAGCAGGTGGTGTGGGCGGTGGATACCCGGGGTGTCGACGATGACCAGTTGGTATCCTGGCCCCGGCACGACGCCGAGGATCCGGTTGCGGGTGGTCTGGGGCTTATCGGCCACGATTGCGATCTTGCGGCCGACGAGGGCGTTGGTCAGGGTGGACTTACCGACGTTGGGCCTCCCCAGCAGAACCGCGAATCCGCTGCGGAAGCCGGAGGCGCCGCCGGGCGGGGCGGACTGGCCGCTCATCGCGGGCCCTCGTTCCGGGCCCGATATCTGAACGGCTGCGGCAACAACTCCGGCAGGGTCGTGCGTTCCAAGCAGCCGTCCGGAGTGGCGAGGAAGATTTCCGCCCGGGGCGCGAGCTCGGCCAGGACCTGAAGACACGAACCGCACGGCCGCGGCCCGGCCGGCCCCTCGGCAACAACGGCGACTGCCACGATATCGGTGCACCCCTCGCTCACGGCTTTGTACAGCGCGACCCGCTCCGCGCAGACTGTGTTGGAGTAGGCGGCGTTCTCGATGTTGCAGCCGGTGAACACCCGCCCTTGCCCCGTCAACACCGCGGCGCCGACGGCAAATCCCGAATAAGGACAGTACGCCAGCCCCCGGGCATGCGTTGCGCTCTGAACGAGCCCTCTGGGATCCGCCAACTCCTCCATCTTCCTCCGCCCTTCGCGCGGCGTTAGCCGGCCGGCTCAAGCTCCTTGACTTGCGTTTCTCTGGGCACGATCAGGATCCAGGTCTGGCCGGCCGGGAGCCAAAGCAACTCGCCCGCGGCGTCGACGAACACCAGAGGCGACTGCCGGCCGGCCTTGCGCCATGTCACCTCGAGCGCCCGCCCGCTGCTGTACGCAACGGCCCTGCCCGTCCCGGTCAAATCGGCGTCCAACCGTCCTTCAGTGTCCCCAGCGATGCGCCAGAACTTCGCGTAAGCGACGATAACGTTCGTCGCGCGAAGTGGTTCGCCGGTTTCCTCATCGATATGCGGCTGGCCGTTGACGCTTCGCTCGTAGTAGCCGGGGTCGCTGCCTGAGCCGGAATCCGTCCCTTCGCCGGCCGGAGCAGCCGGGGCGTGCCACTCAAAGCTCACCACGTTGCGCCCGGAGCTATATGGCCACGTTACCTCGAAACCTGTCCCCGCCTCGCCCTCCCACTGCTCGCCTGCCACACCGCATCGGTACGGCCAACGGCTCCCGGTCTCCTCGCGCGTCACCCGGTAGCCCTTCCTGCTCGCCGCCGCGCTGCGCAGCAGGGGGATCGAGGTGTAGAGGTTGTGTGGCGACTTCCGCACCGAATCCCGCCAGAATGCCTGCTCCAACTCAAACTCGTTGAGGTCCGCCACGCGCAGCTTGACAAGGTCGACGATCGCCTGAGGGCTCTGGCCGGCGTGCGTATACAAGGCATCCAGCCCGACGGCAAGGTCCAGGAAGTAGTGCCTCGCGCTACGCACCGGCCCCACCCGTTCCGGCAGGCCGTGAACGAAAACCGGCACGATCCGCGTGATTCCACCCTCGGCAAGCACTTCGAACACCATACAGGCATGCGTGAGCCCCGTCTGCGGGCGCGCCGCGGGATGGTTGTCGATCATGACCATCAGGGGGCGGTGCCTGAGGTCCGTGCCGGCCGGAAGCTCTTCGCCGCAAAACGGGCAGTTGACGGGCGGCGGGGGGGGCGGCGGATCGTTCTCGGAAACCGGCTCGTCACAGCCGCCCGCCAACGGCAGCAAGCAGGCCGCGATGAGCAGCAGCAAAAGCCGCCTCGCCGGCATCAACCCCGCTGACCTCAACCTTGATGACCGCAACCTTGCCGACGGCAACCTTGCCGACGGCAACTTCAACGCGCGCAGCAGTGACCAGGACAAATGGCAATCCCTCCAGGACCTGCTATTCAGCACAAGGGCGGATGGTCCTGCCCTGCGGTAATTGCAGCAGGGAGTTTCGACCGGCGGGGAACGCCGGGCTCTAGCGGCGCCTGCGCGGCTGGTTGCGCGTCCGGCGCTGTGCCGCGGCGGTCTCCCGCGGCGTCTCCCCCCGCGCTTCCGCCCTCCCGCGCATGGCCGCCTGCACCCCTGCATGTGCGCCGGCCGCAGGCGTGATCACGCCACCCGAAATAACCAGCTTAAGACCCTCTTCTACGGACATGTCGAGGGGCGTAATGTCGGTACGCGGCAGGTAGAGCAGAAAACCCGAGGTTGGATTAGGTGTGGTCGGCAGGAACACGGACACCAGGTCCTGAGCGTCCTCGGCGCCGGGCGCCGCCGGCGCGGGCCCGGAGGTCGATGTGACGAAGGCGATCGAGTAGGCCCCTTTGCGGGGGTATTCGATCAGGCAGACCCGCTTGAACGCAGTCTGGTCCGTGACCGCGAAGGCGTCGACGATTTGCCGGATTGTGTTGTACACGCTCCGAACGATGGGGGTACCCTGCAGGATCGATTGGCCGAGCAGGATCAACTCGCGGCCGAGGAAGCTGCGCGTCAGGATACCGGTGATCAGGACGATTCCGATCGTCACCAGCATCCCGAGGCCCGGCACGGGCCGGCCCAGAAAGACCACGACCCACCGCGCTGTCATCCCGTCGAGGAAACGGAACAGAGAAAGCAGCACGTACCAAGTCAGGACCACCGGAACAAGGACGACGGCGCCGGTGATGAGGTAGTTGCGAAGACGTTTGAGCACTCTCGATCCCCTATTCGGCGAAGTCCGGTCTGGGCCGGGCGGCTAGCCGGGCCCTCGGACGGCGACGCCGGCCGCAGCCATGGCAGTGTTCTCCAGACGGCGCATTTCGGCGGCATCATCCGGGGTCTCGTCGCCGTGACCCAGCAAGTGAAGCACCCCATGCACCACCAGCAGGGCAAGCTCCGCCGGCAGCCCGTGACCGTGTGCGGCCGCCTGTTCGGCGGCACGATCCACTGAAACCACGACATCCCCCAACAGCCGGACCCTCGGCCCGCCGCGGACGGGCGGCTCGGCATCCGCCTTGCCGTCCTCCAACTGCGAAAAGGACATTACGTCGGTGTAGTGATCCGCACCAAGGTACTCGCGACTTAGTTCGCGCAACCGTTCATCGCAAACCAGCGTCAGATCGACACGCCATCGCTCGGGGCGGCCGCCGCCGCCGGCGGTGACTGCGGCGCGCGCAACGGCTTCCAGCAAGGCCTCGGTCTTCCCGTCGATGGCCGTGCCCGTCTCGTTGGTGATCATCAGCAACGCCGCCACTACTCCACCTCGGGTTCGGGCGGCTTTGGGGAATCCTCATCGATGCCGCTCTCGTGGATCTGGCGGATCAGATCATCCTTGTTCTGCGGGTATTCAATGCGGGCATGGAAGATGCCCATCAGGACCCGGAGAAAGGTTTCGCCGATGCGGTCCAGGTCGCGCAGAGTCAGGTCGCACTTGGCCAATTGCCCGTCGACCAGACGCTCGCGGATCAGCTGCTTGACGAGGGCCTCGATCCGGGGCGGCGTCGGCTCCGGCATGGCGCGTACCGCAGCCTCGACGGCGTCGGCCAGCATAACGATGGCTTCTTCGGGCGTCTGCGGCAGCGGCCCGTCATAGCGGTAATCCTCTTCGTCAAGCTGCTCGGTTTTGCCGTCCTCAGCCGCCCGCCGGTAGAAGAACGAAACCAGCGTACGACCGTGGTGGCTCCGGATGAAGTTGACGATCCGCGGCGGAAGATGGGCTTCCTCGGCCAGGGTGACGCCGTCCTTGACGTGCGATGTAATGATCAACGCGCTGAGGCTCGGCGATATCTTGTCGTGGGGGTTTTCCTGGCCGATCTGGTTCTCAATGAAGAAGTAGGGGCGCACCACCTTGCCGATGTCGTGGTAGTAGGCACCGACCCTGGCTAGCAGCGGGTTCGCGCCGACCACGTCGGCAGCGGCTTCGGCCAGGTTTCCGACGACGATGCTGTGGTGGTAGGTGCCCGGCGCCTCGACCAGGAGCCGCCGCAACAGCGGTTGGTTGGGGTTGGCGAGTTCGAGCAGCCGCACCGCCGTGAGGATGCCGAACGTCGACTCGAAGAACGGCAGCGTGCCTATTGTCAGGACCGCGGAGATGATGCCGTTGACGAACGCGAAGCCCATGTCCCGCCATGCGCCGAGTGTGGACAACGGCTCACCGCGGATCAGCGCAAAGGCGAGCACCACAACGACATTGCCGAAACCCACCAAGAGCCCCGCCCGCGTCAGGTCCGAGCGTTGGCCGACCAAGGTCAGGCTGAAGACGCCGATCAGGCCGCCCGCCAGGGCCACCACCAGAAACCTGACCTCGCCGCCCAGGATCAGCCCCACGGCGATCGATAGCATCGGCCCAACGAAGAGGGCCAGGCGCGGCGCGAGCAGTGAAGCGATCAACATCGTGCCGGCGGCGACCGGCGCGAGGTAGCCCGAGAGGCCGCGCGACAACTGCGTCGCGACCAGAACCAGCGCGACGACTACCGCCACCAGCAACAGGCGTGAGGCGTTGTCAAAGGTGTCACGCTCATAGAGGTATAGGTATACGCTCATGCCGGCCACCAGGATGACTGCCAGCAGCAGGCTGCCGGCGATGATCATGGGATCAAGCTGCGCCCGCAGCATACCGAAGTCCTGCATAAGGCTGATTTGATGGCCATCTAGGACGTCGCCCCGGCGGGCGATGATCTGATCTTGCAGGATCATCACCGGCTCGACCGCGTCCATGGCGGCCGACCGGCGGCGGTTGGTTTCCTCGACATCGAGGACGACGGTCGGCTGGATCTCCTTGGTGGAGATGGCGACCAACGCGTCAGTAAGCGGGCCGGAGAGGCCCATGCGCCTGATCTCCGTCGCAGCCGACTTCCGCGCCTCGGATACGGCTTGATCGTCGACCTCGACACCCATCCGGCTGACCACCACTTCGCGGACCTGGGTCGCCACCTGGCTCCAACCTTGCACTCCCATATCGACGATGGCGGCGGCTATGTCAAAAGCCGTGTCGCCGGCGAAGTGAGCTGCGATGGCAGTCTCCAACGCGCTCCCCGAAAGCGAACTGTCCCCCAAGAGCGCGTTGATGTCCGAGGCGAGCTTGTCGATCCTTGCTCCCGCGCTCGCGGCAAGTGTGGCATCAAACCGGTAATAGTCCGGGACCGTGGCGGCGGCCCGCTCGCGGGCCTGCTCCGTGGCATAGGAGTCCGCAGCGGTGCGCGGAGCCAGGAAATCCTGCGGCGCCACCGAGCCAACCACCAGCGCAATCCCCTTGGGCATGTTGTTGACCACGAGGATGGCCGCCAGGATCGCCAGGATCACAAAACCGACGATCAGCCGCGAAAAGTGGCCCAGAGCCCCGCGGCGCGGCTCTCGGGGCGGCGGCGCACCCGGACGCGGCGCACCGTTGACGGTCTGCGGCTGCGGCGTGGCCATTACCTTTCCTCCCTTGATTCCCGTTCCCGGTCGGCTTCCGTCGGCGACGCGGCGCCGATCAGCTCGTCGCGCTGCTGTTCATACTTCTCGTAGGCGCGGATGATCCGCTGGACCAGTTCGTGCCGCACGACGTCTTGGTCGGTGAGGTGGACGATGCTGATCCCCGCGGTGTCCGCCAGCACCCTGCGGGCCTCGAGCAGGCCGGATTCGGTGCCTTTGGGCAGGTCGATCTGCGTGACGTCGCCGGTGACGACCGCCCGGGAGCCGAACCCGAGGCGCGTCAGGAACATCTTCATCTGCTCGTGGGTCGTGATCTGCGCTTCATCAAGGATGACGAACGAATCATCGAGGGTTCGCCCGCGCATGTACGCGAGCGGGGCGACCTCGATCAGGCCGCGCTCCATGTTGCGTCGGAAAGCGTCGATCCCCATGATGTCATAGAGGGCGTCGTACAGCGGCCTGAGGTACGGGTCGACCTTGTCCTGCAGGTCGCCGGGTAGAAACCCGAGCTTCTCGCCTGCCTCCACAGCCGGCCGCGTCAACACGATCCGGGCCACGTCTTTGTTCTTAAACGCCGCGATGGCCATCGCCATCGCCAGATAGGTCTTGCCCGTGCCGGCCGGCCCGATTCCAAAAACCAGGGAATCCCGCCGCATCGCCTGGGCGTAGTTCTTCTGGCCGATGGTCTTGGGGCGGATCTGCTTGCCGCGGCTGGTGGTGATGATGACGTCCGAATAGAGGTCTGTCAGCACGTCGACGTTGCCCGACCTGGCCTGCGATATCGCATAGCGCAGCTCCTGCCCCGTCACGTAATGCCCGGCACGGTGCAGGTCGATGATCCGCCGGAGCAGATCGCCCGCGCGGGCGATATCCTCGTCCGCGCCCTCGATGCTGATGGCGTCGCCCCGCGGCACCAGCCGGACGCCGAAACTGCGCTCAATAAGCTTGAGATTCTGATCGTTTCGGCCGAAGACGTTTAGGGCCTCGCCAACACTGCTGATCTCAACCGAATGGATTTCCCGGTGAAGCTCACGGTCGTCCTGCACCAGGCTTTGGGACCCCCTCGCTGGCCGGGGACTCACGCCCCCGAAATACCAAACAGCCGGCACGCTGCCGGCTGCATCTCAGGGGGCCGAGGAACTCCTTGTGCGCACCTGCCCGATGTCCTCGATCACCTCGACCATGAGACGCACGGCCACCGCGTGCGGCAACTGCTCTGCCGTAACTTGCTCCGAGACGATAACGGCTCCCGGGGGAATCATCTGTCCAAAATCCCGCCGCAGGCACGCCTCCGCCTCGGCACGAGCCCCCGAGAGGCCCAGATCCTCGCGGGTACGTTCGACCTCATAATAGGTTAGAGACGACAGTTCTGCAAGGATTTCGCCCTGGCCTCCCCGCCAGGTCAGCGTGTGGCGTTCCAGTTCATGGTGCTCGTACGGCATGTCACCGGTCCCCGTCAGGATGGCCTGGCGCACGCCGATTCTGAGCACAGTCCTACGCCATGTTGCGCCCGTGCGCCGCTTCGATTCGAGCACGTAGGGCATTTCGATTTGCAGGTCGTACACGACGCTTGCCTCCGCGATGCCTCGCGCGCGGAGGTTGGGCGGCGGCCATGGGTCGGTCGGCTGCGTCCGGCCGAAGTACTCCCAGGCGTTAGGGTCTCCGGCGATCAGAACCTGCCCCGCCTCGACCCAATCGCCCTCTCTCGCCTTTGGGATCCCCTCCAGCGCGATCAACGTTACGAGCCGCCCGTCCTTCCCCGCTACGATATCCGCCGGCAGCATGTCCCGGAGGATCTCGTCGTGTGTGGTTTTCTCCAGCACGGTGACCCTGGCAGTCGTGCCGCGCAGTTCAACGGAAACCCACGAGAGACGAGGCATCGCCAGCAACAGCCGGTCCTCGACGGCTGTGGTATCCAGCAGGCGCTTGGGCACCCCGACGCGCAGGCCGGCCCGTTCCAGGCCCTCCAATAGCTCCCCGGCGGACATGAGCTCAAGGCCGCTGATCTCGATGCGCCACACAAACGAGCCTAGAATGTAAAGCACGCCGATGAAGCTGATCAGCCCGTAGACCAGGGCGCTGCTCGTGGGGCCCCGCAGCCGGAACGGCCAACCCTGCCTACGCAGGATGCGCACTCTGGTCCGCGTTTCCCAGGCCGGACCCCTCAGATGACGGAAGTCGCTCGCCAGAACGCAAACCTCGTATCCCCCGCCGACCTCCCTCAGGTTCCAGAGGTCGATGCCCTGTTCGGCCACCGCCTGGATGAAAGCCATCACGGCCCTGCCGCGCAGCGACAGCCGGAGGTAACCACGGACGGTCCGGGAAAGACGCGGCATCGCCATGCGCTTAACTGTGGCCGGCGGGAGCGCCGCCCGCCGGCAATGCCGGGTTTCGCTCCTCGGGTGGAGGGAAACGGACGGCCTTGATCCGGCCCGTGACAGTGATCTCGTTGGCGCCGACGAGACCCAGCACCAGGTTCTCGCCTTCGATGGCCATCTGTCCGGTCCGCAGGTTGAGTGTCAGACTGGTGCCGTCATAGGCGACAAGGCCGTGATGGTTCTCGACGCTGACCTGCAGGTTGCCGATGATCACCACCCGCGACAGGTCGAAGAACACCTCTTTGGGCAGTTCGAGCATATCGCTGATCCGGTGGCCAACCGGCCGCATGCCCCGTTCCCTCGGCAACGTCCCCACCCCTCCGCACAGCACGGGCAACCGGAAGAGCAAGGCCCGGCCCGCCTCTAGAATCTATGGTGGGCCGGGCGTCAATCATGCCCCCAAGGTGAGGTTATGTCATCGGGTGGCGGCGCCCCGTGCGGCCACGCCATGGCCGGTACGCACGCGGCCCTCCGAGCACCTCCGACAAAACGATCGCGGTCGCGGCCCCCGAACCGCCCTCGCTTTGCCCTGTGAGCATGCGCACGCCGTCGGCTGCAGGGCCGGCGATCAAGGCCGGCACCCGAACGGGCAGGAACGGGTCCGCATCGCCCAGCTCCCACTCCGGATGGTCCGCAGGGATGTCCCACTCAGCACTAATCCCTTCGCCGGAGATGTGGCCCATGCTTCCCGTGTACTGCTCTTCGAGCGCGGTGTCGATGGCCTCCGGGAACACTGGCACCGTCACCGGGGTCCTGCTCGAGATCCCGCCGGCATCCCTCCTGGAAGGCCACGTCGGCCCGGGTTCGCGCCAGGTGACAGGAGCGCGTCGCGCCGCCTGGCGCGTCCGGCCCGCAGGCCTTGCCGTGCGCGCACTGCTCAGTTGCGGCGCGGGGGTTGGCTGCGGGACACCTCCGCCGCCCGCCCGGCGTGCGCGCTCTTCGCGTTCGCGCGCCTGAGTCGCCCGCCGCTGGGCCTTGCCCAGGTTCTCAATGATGGCGATGACGATGAAGACGATCAGCGCCGCGTATTGCACTGGTCTTCACCTCCTGCGGAGGTCACTTGCGCTCCGGACCGGGCTGCTGTGACGCCGTGGTGGACTGGCTTGTGCCGGCGCCGCCCGCGCCGCGGGAAATGCCCTCGCGCATCGCTGTGTCCGCAAGGATGTTCTGCATGTTGTAGTAGTCAAATACACCGAGCTTGCCCTCACGCAGGGCGTCGGCCATGGCCTTGGGTACCTCGGCTTCGGCCTCTACGACCTTGGCCCGCATCTCTTGGACCGTAGCGCGCATCTCCGTCTCGCGTGCGATCGCCATGGCCCGCCGCTCCTCGGCTTTGGCCTGGGCGATCCGCTTGTCGGCCTCGGCCCGGTCGGTCTCGAGTTGGGCCCCGATGTTCTTGCCGACGTCGACGTCGGCGATGTCGATCGACAGGATCTCAAACGCCGTACCCGCATCAAGGCCCTTAGAGAGGACCGTGCGGGAAATCGAGTCGGGGTTTTCAAGGACTTCCTTGTGGGTGCTCGACGAACCGATCGTTGTGACGATGCCCTCGCCGACACGGGCGATGATGGTCTCCTCGCCTGCGCCGCCGACCAGACGCTCGATGTTGGCGCGCACGGTCACGCGGGCCTTGGCCTTAAGCTCGATGCCGTCCTTCGCCACGGCGGCGATGACAGGCGTTTCGATGACCTTGGGGTTGACGCTCATCTGTACTGCCTGCAGCACTTCGCGTCCGGCGAGGTCGATCGCAGCCGCCCGCTCGAACTCCAGCGGAATGGCCGCACGCTGGGCAGCGATGAGCGCGTTGACTACCCTGTCAACGTTGCCGCCGGCAAGGAAGTGGGCCTCGAGCTTGTTGATGTTGACCTCGATGCCCGCCTTGGTCGCCTTGATCAGGGCGCCGATCATAATCCCCGGCGGCACGCGACGGAGCCGCATACCGATCAGCGTACCGAACGCGACGCGCACCCCTGCCGCCCTGGCCGATATCCACAGTCCGACCGGTATGAAGCTGAGGATGACCGTCAGGACGATGAACCCAAGGCCCAGGAGCACGAGAAACAGAACCGGCTGCTGGTAGAACAACACGCATTCCTCCGTTCAGGCTTTATTGTGCGTCTTTGGTTTCCGAAACCACCACCCGCGGCCCCTCGACCCGAACAACGGTGACGGAGGTTCCCGCGGGCACGAACATGCCTTCACTGACCACATCGACGAGAACCTCGCCGAATCTGGCCGTGCCCGCCGGACGCAGCATCGTCGTGGCTACGCCGCGCTGCCCGATCAGGTCGGTGCGCTGTTCGCGGGCGATGAAACCCTGGTCGGCTGCCAACGACTGGCCGAGCATCAGCCTGCTGAACCAGCCGCGGCGCATTCCTATGCGCAGCAGGAAGACCGACAGCAGCAGGCTGGCAATGACCGCGATGACCAGGGAGCGCAGGGCATCGGCGCTGCTGCGCGAGGCAAGGTAGAAGCTGCCGATCATTGAGGCGATACCGCCGATCCCGAAGATGCCGAACCCTGGCACGAATGTCTCAATCATCAGTAGGATCAGCCCCAGGACAAACAGGGCGGTTACTTCCCACCCGCCGAAACCGGCAATCAGATGGCCGCCGAAATAGAGCGCTAGAGAAACCAGGCCCACAACCCCCGCCGCCCCGAATCCCGCCGTGAAGACCTCCACCACCAGTGCGACGAGGGCGATGGTCAGCAGGACGGGGGCCACGGCCGGGTGCGTGACAAGCTGCGCGAGCTTCTCAGCCGCGCTCA
The DNA here is from genome assembly GCA_040766985.1 of Bacillota bacterium. Classification (GTDB taxonomy): domain Bacteria; phylum Bacillota; class Sulfobacillia; order JAUYEG01; family JAUYEG01; genus JAXGPL01. Next base: position 54,463 of record JAXGPL010000011.1, on the reverse strand, counting down.
TCGGCACATCGGTCTGGGCCGCCGCTCCGAGCCCGACCAGATTGAGGGCCTCCCTCAGTGTAGGAGCAGTCGAGTCCGCGAACCCGCGTTCGACGGCGGTACCCGCGGTCATGCTCAGCAGCCTGCCGCGTTCGACCAGGCCGGGGATTGAGACATCAGAGTCGACCATAGCCGCGGCAAGCATCGAATCGCGGCCACGAGCCTCGGCGGTGGCCTCGAACTCCGACTGCACCGCCGCCAACGTCTTAACAGTCAACGGGCTCGGCTCGGCCGCTCCGATACTGCTGCCGGGCTGCATAATCAGCCGCTCCGCAGCCATTGCGATAAGGGCGGCGGCGCTCCAAGCGCGTCCCTCTACATAAGCGATCGTGGGGATATCCGCGCGCAGCAGATGGTCGCGGATCTCCAGAGCGGAGTCAACCCTCCCGCCAAGGCTATCGACCACGAGTAGCACCGATGCGCCCTCGGTAGAGGCATCGCGGATGACCCTGCCTATGTAGCGCGCCATCCCGGGGTCGACCGTGCCCGTGACCCGACAGACATGGACTTTGTCCGTGGGAATGGGCAGGAGCACGGATAGAGCCGCCTCGCCTTCCGTAGCGGGGGTTGGCGTGGTTTGCGCAACTAAGGAACCCACACCTGGGGCAGCGACGGCCACGCCTTGGGCGAAGAGAAGCGCGAGCATTGCCGCAAGGAAGATCACCGAAGTCAACGGCTTGCGGGCCTGGAGGCTGCCCATGAGCTTTTGATACACGGATATGCCTCCTCCTGATCGGTCCTGACTCTCCGGTCACCTGGATGCGCCGGACCGGTAATGCCGATCTGCTATTACTAGTATATAGCTTTGATTGCAGAAGCACTACCCCTTCTCCCACGGGCTTCTAGGCTCCCCACCGGCCCGAAGGATACGCCGTGACCTGCACTCCCTGGCAACGAAAAAGGGGCGCACGAAGTCTGGTAAGAACAATCTGGACTGGAACCGCGGTCTTGGTGCGGGCATGTTGGGGGCCGGCTGAGAGGTGCTGCCTAGGCTCCACCTACCAACAGGCGCTTGACAATGTCGCTGGCAAGCCTGCCGTCTGCCCTGCCCTGAAGCATAGGCATGAGCACCTTCATCACCTTGCCCATCTCCTGCGGCCTGGTTGCGCCAGCCTCGGCAACGGCCCGGCGTGCCAACTCCTCGACTTCCTCGGCGCTGAGTGGCTGCGGGAGGTATTCCTTGACGATCTCAAGTTCGCCAGCCAGCTCGTCGGCCCGCTCCTTCTGGCCGAGGCGGCGGAACTCGTCGATGTCTCCCTGCAGCCGCTTGCCCTCCCGGGAGAGCACGGCCAACACCGCGCTGTCATCGAGCCCGCCGGGGCGCTCCTTCTCGGCGTTGAGCACGGCGGCCCGAAGGAGGCGGATAACAGAGAGGCGCTTGCGGCCCGCTTCGCGGGCGCGCAGCGCCTCATTCATATCCTGTTGCAGGCGATCCTTGAGGTTTGGCATAGCTCCGATCAACCGACCTTACGCCCCGCGGGCGCGCCGGCTAACGCCGCTTGCGCCTCTGCGCGGCGATAGATTTCTTCTTGCGCTTGACGCTGGGCTTCATAGTGTTCGCGCTTGCGGACCTCCTTGAGAACGCCCGAGCGCTGAGTCTGCCGCTTGAAGCGCCTTAGTGCGCTCTCAAGCGTCTCATCCTTGCCTACCTTGACCTCGGACATCTTGCATATCCCTCCCTCCACCGTCTCAGCACGGGGAAGGCCTCTCCTAGCCGGGGGCCAGTCGAGGGCTCTGCCACCCAAGACATGGTAGTGGAGATGGCCGACCGTCTGGCCGGCACCCTCACCGATGTTGACCACGACCCGGAAACCCGCTGTCACAATCCCCTGCTCTTCAGCTATCTTCTGAATGGCCTGGTGAATAGCTGACAGCATCTCGCCGTCGTCCGGGCCCAAGTCCATCAGTGAGCCGATATGCCTGCGTGGGCTGACCAGCACGTGCACCGGTGCCACCGGGTTGATGTCGCGAAACGCAACCACATGATCGTCGCTGTAAACGATATCGCTCTTGATCCTGCCGGCCGCAATCGCGCAGAAGATGCAGTCCAACTGCCGCCGCACCTCCATCAAAGATATCAGGCCCCTCAGTGCACATCAAGTGCAAGGTAGAGTCATTTGAGGCCTGTTACTATTCGTGTCCAAAACGTGCCAATCCTCCCACGCTAAAGCAGCATTGCAGCCGCGTGTGAAGCCGGGAAGGCCCGGCCGGCGACCGGCCGGGCGGCAACGGGGCAATGCGAGCGAAGGCAGGCGGCACAACGCCGCCTGCCTGGTGCGTAATCACTTTGAACGACGGCCGGTCATGTGCCGGGCCGGGAAGCTACTCCTCGATCTCGATAGCCTCGGTCGGGCAGCCGTCGGCCGCCTCGCGGATCTTCTCGGCGTTCTCCGGCTTTTTAGCCTCTTCTTCCTTGACATGGGCAAACCCGTCGTCGCCAAGGTAGAAGACCTCCGGGCAGATATCCACGCAAGCTCCGCAAGCGATGCACTCCTCGGTCACTTTGACTTTCACCGCTAACCCCTCCGTTCATCTCTGGTCGCGCCCCGCGCACGGCATTGCCGCCGCACCCGCCTCCATCAGTTTGGCACAAAATACCGCCAATCCTCCAGGACCGTGTCGGCTCGGGCAGCGAATCTTCCGCACGGCTCCTACACGCGGCACAGGTAAGGTCAGGACAACTCCACCGGCGGCCGCCGCGCGAGGCGGATTCGATCCGGCGACGCCTCGAGGTGATATGCCACGACCTTCAGGCCGGCCCCGGCGGCCGCCCGCAGGATGTGCGACAGGGCTCTTGCGGGGAGCGTTGCGTCCACCGTGACCCAGCCGACATCCCCGGCGACCTCGACGAGCGTGGCCCTGCCGTCTGTGACGCGAGCAGGACCTTCTCCCTTGCGTGGTCCGCGGTTGCGCGGCCGGTAGAGGACCCGGGCGCCGGGAAGAAGGACGGTCTGGAGACGGCCGCCGTTGGGGAGATGCAGCAGGCCGGGAGTGCCGTCGGAGAGACGGGCTTCCATTGTGAAGCGGCCGGCACGCCTGATGAAGACGCCAGGACTGAGGGGCAAGTCGAAGCGGTACGCCGGCTCGGTATCGTGGTCTGCGCGCGCTACCTCAGCCGTCATACCGCCCGCCGGGTTCCTCGAACGGCGAATATGTTGTCTTGCTGCGCTGCCGGTCGCGGTGCCGCTCGATCGCCAACGCGATCAGCCGTTTGAGTAGCTCCTCGTAGCTGATGCCGCTGGCCTGCCAGAGCTTGGGGTACATGCTGATCGTGGTAAAGCCGGGGATGGTATTGAGCTCGTTGAGTGTGATGCGGTTGTCGTCGCGGCCGACGAAGAAGTCAACCCTCGCCATCCCTGCGCAGTCCAGCGCCAGAAAGGCCGCGACGGCGATCCGGCGCACTTCCTGCGCTACCTCCGCCGGAAGCTCGGCCGGGATGACCAGGCTCGAATCGTCGTCGATGTACTTGGCGCAATAGTCGTAAAACTCGCGGCTGGGAATGACCTCGCCGGGCACAGAGGCCTCGGGAAAGTCGTTGCCGAGAACGCTACACTCGATCTCGCGGGCGTTAGGGGCGCCCTCCTCGACGATGACGCGCCGGTCGTACCTGGCCGCGATGCGAAGGGCCTTGCCGAGTTCGTCTGGCGCGCGGACTTTGGTGATACCGACGCTTGAGCCGAGATTGGCGGGCTTGACAAAGACCGGCAGCCTGAGCTGGTCCAGCACCGGCCGTTCAGCCGCCGGCGGGTCGGCTTCGATTGCCGCGCGCGTGAGCCCGATGTACCGCACAACCGGCAGCCCGCGGGCGCGGAAGACGTCCTTCATCGCGATCTTGTCCATACCGAGGGCCGATCCCAAGACGCCGGCGCCGACGTACGGCAGCCCTGCCAACTCAAGCAGCCCCTGGATCGTGCCGTCCTCGCCGAACGGCCCGTGCAACACCGGGAACACGACGTCCACCGTGGCCAGCGTCACCGTGCCGCCGCCGGCCTCACCGCCGCCGGCCTCGCGCACCGCTCCTGGTGTGAGGCGTTCCAGCTGCCCACGCCTGCTCGGGTCGGGCAGCAGTCCGACTTCGTGCGCATCTGCGGGATCGAACCTTGGGTTGGCCGCAGCCAGGGCCTTCATCGCTCCGCTGGCCGGCAGCATCGCTGCCGCACGCAGCCGTTCGAGCGCGGCCGGCCCGGCTAGCCAACTGCCCTCTTTGGTAATGCCGATCGGGACGACCTCGTACTGCGCCGGGTCGAGCGCCGCCATCACCGAGGCCGCCGAGAGCAGCGACACCTCGTGCTCACCCGAACGCCCCCCAAACACCACGCCAACGCGCAGCCGTCCTCGCTTGCCTTCGCCCATTCGCCCACTCCCTGTCGATTGCCCGGTCCTTCTCTAGCCCAAAAGCCGCAACGGTCCGGTCGTCCCATGCGTATCACAGCGTATGGTCTAGTCAGGACGGTTGTGCGCTCACCTGACCGGTCACGCCGTCGGCGTCGGCCCCCGTCACACGGATCATCACGAGCGTGCCCGCCGGATACGGTTGCGTGGAAGACACTGCGGCGCGGACGTAATCCGGTGTCAGGCCTTCGTTTGCATAGCCCGGAAACCCCGCTATATCCGCAGGTACAGGGTTTTTTTCCAGAAGCACTCCCGTCTCCCTGCCTAGCAACTGACGGTTATAGGATGCCGCCAGTTCCCTGCCGGTCGCAATCAACTGCCGGGCCCGCCTCTCGCGCTCCTTTCCCGGCACCTGCCCGCCGAACGTCGCCGCAACCGTGTTAGGCCGGGGCGAATACGGAAAGACATGAAGCCGCATAAAGCCCATCTCCCGGATGAATGCATCGGTGGCGTCGAAGTCGGCACGGGTTTCTCCTGGAAACCCCGCCATAACGTCGGTGCTCACGGCGAGACCGGGCAGGGCGGAACGCGCCCGCCTGACGACCGCCGCATAGCCGGCGGTGTCGTAATGGCGCCGCATCGCTGCGAGCGTCCTGTCGCAACCGCTCTGAAGCGGGATATGCAGGTGACGGCAGACCCGCGGGTCCGACGCCAATACCCTCAACAGGCCTTCGTCGATGTCGGTGGGTTCAATCGAGGAGAGACGGAGGCGCACCAGGCCGGGCAGGCCTAGGCAGGCCGTGACCAGGCAGGCGAGCGATTCGCCGGCGATGTGCCGCTCTGCGGCGGCGGGCCGTTCCGTGGCGGCGGGCCGCTCCCCGGCGGCGAGGTCGCGCCCGTAAGCGCCGAGGTGGATACCTGTCAACACGAGCTCACGCGCCCCGTGTCGCAACAGCGAGCGGGCCGCGGCCAGAGCGGCTTCCGGCAGGCACGACCGTTGCGGACCGCGCGCCTGCGGCACCAGACAGTAGGCGCAGTTCATCTGGCAGCCTTCCTGCACCTTGAGAAACGCGCGGACCCTGCCCGCCGCCGGCGCTGCCGGAAGGTTCTCGAATGTCGCCGGGAAGTCGAGGGGAGCCTCCTGGGGCTCCTGCCGCGTTACGTCCGGATTGCCCGCAGGCCTGGGCCCGCGCAGGATGGACTCGAACAGGCTTAGCGCGCAATGCCTGCCCGTGCCGGCGATGCCCGCAACGCCTTCGACCTGACGGGCTTCATCGCGGAAGACCTGGGGGTAGCAGCCCACCAACGCGACGCGGCTGCCCGGGTGCTTTCGCGCTGCCGCGCGCGCGGCCTGGCGGCTCTTGGCTGCGGCGCGCGCCGTCACCGCGCAGCTGTTGACGACGATTACGTCCGGTCCGCCGAGCAGGTCCTCGGGCCGCTCGATCACTTCCCACCCTAGCGCCCGGATGGGCCCCGGCCATCGCCTCCGAATCGTACTGGTTGACCTTGCAGCCGAGGGTCAGGAAGGCCTGCCCGCGTGCCGCGGCGCGTGGATCGGTCGGCCGCACCCTGCTCAGTCACCGGGACTGCCACCCAGCAGCCGCCACCCAGGTCGGCCAGCTCGTAGAGCAGTAACGAAAGGATCACGGGACCGGCGGTTTCCGTCCGCAGGGATGCGCGGGCCAAGGCTCACCGGGATGAAACCGGCCGCAGCCAGCGTAGCCCCACTTCCCCGCGTTCGAGGTCGTCTCCTCGTGGCCGACAACCACGGGAGCCGTCTGCGGCCTGCCGTTCGTGGTGGCGCGGCGGAGCACGTCGCGAAGCGGGGTGGTCTCCTGCTCGTAGGCGACGAGCATCAGCTGGGCGGGCGAGGCCGTGGCAAGATCGCACAACTCACCGAGCCTGACCACCTCGCTCACCTCCGGGATGCGCGCCCGCCCCGACTGGAGGGCTGCTTCCTCTGCGATCCGGCGCCAGCGGCCCAGCCGCTGGAGGTGGCGTAACGCATCCAGGCGGACGATGCTGCGTGCCGTCAGGACCGGCCGGAAGCCCCGCGCGCCGATCTCGGTGCACTTTTGGAGCGAATACTCAAACCTTTCCGAGCGCGTAAGCCCCTGGCAGACCGTGACGGCCAGCGGCGGCTCCGTACCCAGCTCGATATGGCCCCCAACTTCACAGGCCTGCCGCCCTGAGCGCATCTCGTCGATGCGCAGGATAAGGTCGTATCCGCCGCTCGCCGGCTCGCTGGTGAGCGGCACCAGCCCGCGCAGGACGGCGCCATGCCGGAGGCGCAGAACCTCGCGGACATGGTGGGTGTTTTCCCGGGTCAGGAGAACACGGTTTCCCCTGATCTCCTCTGCCGTGAGGACGATCCGGTGTACCCCGTTGGGCCCGGCGCTCACAGTCCTCCCCCCCGTTCACAGCATACCGTCAGCCAACCGCGTTCCCTCGCCAGGTCGACGGGGGCGAGTCCTGCCGCGTCCAGCGCGAGCATAACGTCGCCTTCGCGCTCGACGCTGATACCCGACAACACCATCCGGCCGCCAGCGACGAGGCTCTGGAGCAGCGTCGGAAGCAGGGCGATGACGACATCGCTGGTGAGATTGGCGACGATAATGTCGAAGACCGGTCCACCCTCCGCCTCCGCAAGTTCCGCGATGTCCCGACAGCACACGGAAACCTTCTCCCGCGCACCCGGATTGAGCGCGATGTTGGCCGTTGCGGACCGGCACGCGACCGGGTCGATATCTACCGCGACCACGCGGCCGGCACCCAGAAGCGCGGCAGCGATCGCGAGGATGCCCGATCCCGTACCAGCGTCGAGCACCTCAGCTCCTTCACGCACCAGTCGTTCAAGAAGCTGCAGGCAGGCCGCCGTAGTGGGGTGGTCGCCCGTGCCGAAGGCCAGCCCGGGCTCAATGACGACTGTGACGTCGCCCGGTGCGTCGTGGGCGACCAGCCCCGCGGAGACCGCGGGGACCGCGGCGTCCCAAACCGGCACGATCCGCAGCCGTTCACCGACTGCGACGGGCCGAAACGCCCTGCGCCAGACGCCCCACTCCGCCTCCGCCACAGGCCGCAGCTGAGCGGATACGGCGCCTGCCGCCGTGACGGCCGCAGCGGCCTTCTCGGCGGTCTCCCTGTCAGGTAGGTATGCGGTGATGCCGTCGGCGGTTTCAATGAATCCTGCCGGCACGATATCCCGCAGGGCTTCGCCTGAGAGGTCAAGCGAGGCGGGCCCCCCCCTGACGGTGATCTCCCACCAGACCCGGTCGTCCTCCGGCGCGGGATCGGGGCCGGGGCTAGTCAAGTTGGTCATCGGGCTCTCCCGTTAGGGCCTCCTTGACACGGTCGAACAGGCCCTTCTTGCCGCCCTTGCGCTTGCCGGGACGGGCGGCGCGGGCAACGCCGGGACGCCTGCCACCGGGCTTGGTCGCCGCCAAGGGGGGCTTCTCGCCGGGAAGCGGTTCGCCGCTCTCGCGGGCAAGTTCGGTCAGCAACTCGCGCTGCCGCGGGGTGAGCCTGTCGGGGATCTGCACCTTGACCAAGACGTGGTGGTCGCCGCGCTTGCGCCCGCGCACCTCGGGCATCCCCTTGCCGCGGATGGCGAAGACGTCGCCGGGCTGCGTGCCGGGCGGGAGGGCCAACTGCTCGCGGCCGAACAGGGTTTCAACCTCGATCGTGCCGCCGAGGGCTGCGCGGATGTAGCTGACAGGCGCTTCGGCGACGATGTCGAGCCCGCGCCTGGTGAAGACGGGATGCGGTTTGACCCGGACGTCCACGTACAGGTCGCCGGCCGGCCCACCGTTGATGCCGCCCTGTCCCTGGCCGGGCAGGCGAAGCCTGCCGGCGTCGGAAACCCCCGCCGGGATGCTGACCGTGACCTTACGCACCCGCCGGACCATCCCTCGCCCGCCGCACTCCGGGCACGGGTCCGTGACGACGAAACCGCGCCCGCCGCATGCCTCGCACGTGTGCGTCGTCATGATCCGGCCGAAAATGGTGCTCTGTGAGGCTGTCACCTGCCCCGTGCCGCGGCAGACAGTACACCGCTCGGGACGCGAGCCCGGCCGGACGCCGTTGCCGCCGCAGATATTGCAGGACTCAATGCGGCTGATCTCGATCTCCCGCTCCAGTCCCACAGCGGCTTCCTCAAGCTCGATCTCCAGGGCCATCTCCAGGTCGGGGCCGCGCATCGGCCCGGTCGGCCTGGCCTGGGGCCTGCCGCCGCCGAAGCCGCTGAAGAACATGTCGAAGATGTCCTCGAAGCCCGCAAACCCTCCACCGGGCCCTGGCGCACCGCCCGGGCCGCCAAGCCCAGCCCTGCCGAAACGGTCGTACGTAGCACGCTTCTGCGGGTCGGACAAGACCTCGTACGCCTCGTTGATCTTCTTGAACCGCTCCTCGGCGGTGGGGTCACCGGGGTTGGCGTCCGGGTGGTAACGCCTCGCCAGATGCCTGAAGGCGCGCTTGATCTCATCCTCCGACGCGTCGCGGCTTACGCCGAGCAACTCGTAGTAATCCTGGTCGTTGGCCATCTCAAACCTCACATAACCCGAGCCCTGTGACTAGTCGCGATGAAGGTCGGGCAATCCTGCGGCCGCGCCTGCTCCATCCGGCGATTCCTCGCGCTTGCGGATGATTGTGTCGATCCGCAGGATCGCCTCGGCGATTTCCCCGGCCGCGCGCAGCGCATGGATCTTAACGGCCACGGGGTCGACGACCCCAAGCTCGAGCATATCCGCGGTCTCGCCGGTATCGCAATCGATACCCACCGTTGCCCGGCCGTCGCGGGCGTGGATGGCCTCGACCTCGCCGACCTTTTCCAGTGCATTGAAACCGGCGTTCTGCACGATCTGGGCAAGCGGCCGCCGCAAGGCTTCCTCGACGCAGTCGAGGCCGTAGGCGGCCATCCCGCGGACCCCGCCGCGGGCAGCCCGCAGAGCCGGGATAGCCGCAAGCTCCGCGACGCCGCCGCCGGCAACCAACCCACCGGTAACCGCGGCCTGCACTGCGCCCGCGGCGTCCTTGGCGATCCGTTCCCGCTCCGCGACCACCTCGCGGGTCGCCGCACCAACCAGGATAGTCGCCATGGGCTTGGCGGTACCACCTTCGACCCTCACGTGCTCGAGCTTCTCGTCCTGCCACACCCGCGCCGCGCGCCCGAGAAAGCGTTCGAGGTCGCCGGGCTCGCGCCGCAGCGCCGGACGCTTGACGGGCCTCGCGCCGCAGTGCTCCGCGACACGCCGCCACTCGCGGGACGTCACCCGGCGCAGCACCATCACACCTGCGTCCGTCAGGACCTCCTCCGCAACGTCGTCCACACTGCGGTCCACGACGATGCACTTGACGCCAAGGTCGACTAACTTGCCGAGGTTTGTACGGAATTGCTCGCGGTTCTCCATCAGCTTGCGGAAACCGGCCTCCGTCGCGAGCGCCTCGTCCTCGACTTCGTCCGGCTCGAGGGCATCGTCGATCACGAGCAGCTTGACGTCGGACAGGGTTTTGGGCATCTGATCGTTAAGCGGTTCCTTATCGACGATCGTCCCGAGGAACACCTCATTGCCGGCCCGTTCCTCCGCAATCACGGTATCGGCAAGCTTGAAGCCGTTTTCGGTCAGCTTGTCCTTGCCCGTCAGCCGGGCGGCCTCCACAACCAGTTGGGCGATGTCGCGGTTGCCGCGCCCGGCGATCAGGGCGACCTGGTACAACCGGGGATCGTCGAGTCCGGTCACCTGCTGGGCGCGCGAGGAGATGGCCTCGACCGCCCGTTCCACGCCGAGCTTGACGCCCTCGATAACCCTCGTCACAGGCACTCCTTTGACCACCTGGTTGAACCCCGCGGCAAGTAGCGCCCCGGCCATAATCGTTGCCGTAGTGGTTCCATCGCCGACTTCGTCTTCCTGGGCCTTGGCGGTGTTGATCACGAGGCGCGCCGCCGGGTGTGAGGCTTCCATCTTCTCAAGGATCGTGATGCCGTCGTTGGTGATGGTCACGTCGCCGAACCGGTCGACGAGCATCGTGTTAAGACCTTTGGGGCCGATCGTGCCCTCAACAGCCGAAGCGATTGCCCGCACCGCGTTGACATTGGTGCTCAGCGCGGCCAGCCGCTCATCTACTTCGCTGCCGTGTGCCGCCTGCTTAACGCTCATTGACACACCCCTTAGACAAAACAATGCCGGCCTTCTCCCACCGGGAGAAGGCCGCCGGAGCCGCCGTCATTCCAAGAAGACCTGGTCGAGGTGGCAGCCAGCCAACCCCAGCAGTGCAACGACCCGACCGTAGTCCATTCGGGTTGGCCCGAGCAGGCCGACGATCCCCCTGCCGCCGCCGGGCAGAACGTAGGTCGTGGTGACCAGTGAACAGGCCTGGATCTCCGCCGCGCGGTTCTCCGCACCGATCGTCACCGTCACGCCGCCTTCCGCAGCCCGCTCGACGAGCAGATCGAACATCGACGCCTCGCGCTCCAGGAGGCTGAGCACCCGGCGCAGCCTCTCCACATCGCGGAACTCCGGCAGGTTAAGTATGTTGGATGTGCCGCCGAGGTACAACCTGTCGCCATTGGGCCCGCCGGCTTTGAGCACATCGATCAGCGCGACGGTCGCCCGCTCCAGCGCGTCGCCGTAGCGCGCCAGACTCGAGCGCCAGAGGCGGCCCACCGCTCCGGGCAGGTCATCCGCTGTGCACCCCGCCAGAGCGGTCTGCAACTCGCGGGAGAGGTGTTCGAGGTCCGACCGGGCGAGCCCGCTCGGCAGATCCATCAGGCGATGCTGGACGACTCCGTTCTCGAGGACGACAACCATCAGGGCCTGCCCCGGTGAAACCGGAAGCATGTGCAGTTGGCGGATCTGCGTCATGCCTACGTCAGGCGCAAGCACTACTGCGATGTATGAGGTCACATCCGCCAGAAACCGTGCGGTTGACCGCACGGCGTTGCGGACGTCGTGGCCGCAGTTGGCGAGATATCCGCGAAACAGTTGCTCATCGGCGGCGAGCGGCTCGGACGACGGAAGGAGGTTATCGACGTAAAAGCGATAGCCCAGGTCGGACGGCGTCCTGCCCGCAGAGGTGTGCGGTTGGGTGAGGTATCCGTCGTCTTCGAGCTTAACCAACTCGTTGCGGACTGTCGCAGGCGAGACCTGAAGGCCATAGTGCCTGACGATCTGGCTGCTGCCGACGGGCTGCCCGCTGCGAACGTGCTCTTCGACGACGGCTTTGAGAATCAAGCTCCTCCGCCGGTTGAGCGGCACGGATCTCCCTCCACAGAAGAGCGTTGTGATGGCGATGAGCCAACCGGGTCAGCTCGACGCGGCTGGCACTCGGGGATGCGGAGTGCTAATCAAGCCCACCATAGCACCGGCAGCCATTGATATCCAAGGAAGGGGGCCTGCCGGAGAGGTTTCCAGCTACCGCAGGTCACGCCACCGGTACGGGGAATCACGAGCGTCGGGTCAGCACGCATCACCGCCACCAGGGCGGTGGCGAACATCCTCGTCGACCGCAGCACCTCCTCCATCGAATTGTCCACACCGCCCATCTCCACGAGCATAGCGTGCGGCAGGTAGTGCTGGTTGTACCTGGACTCCTTGACCATGATCCCGAGCGACAGGCCGGGATAGAGGTTTTCCATCGCCTGGTGGAGGGCCAGCGCAAAGCCGTAGTTGCTCTCCCAGTTGGGGTGAGCAAGCTTAACGTCGGACCCGACCAGGAGTAGAATGCGCGCCACGCTCTGCCCGTTGACGACCGCCGTTGTGCGTTCGCGGCGCGGCGCGTCACGGTGCACGTCGATCAATACGCGCAGGGAGGGATATTGATTGAGCAAGCGCTCGACGGTTTCGGCAGACTGAACGTACGCCCCGAGCCTGCCGCCCGAATCGTGAAACCGCCGCGAATGGATGGTCGGTATCCCGAACTGCTTGGCCAGGACCTCCGCCAGTTCCTGGCCCGCGCGGACGACCGTGATCTCCGGGTCGTCGGAGAAGGCCTCCTCGGCGTCCATCTTGCCGGTTGTGCCGGCGCCGACCATCTTAACGCATGGCAGATAAGACTCCATCGCGTGGCTGTGGTACACCGCCACGACAGGGGCGGTTGCCGGACCCCAGTCGATGATTCCTAAGCCGCCGGCGCCCGTCTCCGATCCGCCGCCGGCCGGCATCTCCGGTATGCCGCTCGTTGAGTTGCCCCCGGAGGAGGCGTCACCCTGCCATCCCTCGCCGGACGCAGGCGGTGTCCAAGACTCGCCCTCGCCGGGTGCGTCCGGTGTGATCTCGACGGTGCCCCTCGCCGCCATCGCCACTGTGCGCAGGCCCGTAATCTGGGCCGCGAGCAGCGACCCGGGATCGCCCGGGGTGATCGATGTGAAGGTGCGAAGGGCATAGCCAAACAGGTCGGGCCCTTGCCTGCCCTGCCATACCATGCCTCCCGGGCCCTGCACCGGCACGGCCGGCCGCAGGCCGGGAATCACCAGTTCGAGGATTATCTTCAGGCCGTCCCTGCCGAAGATGTCCATCCAACGCCTGACGATTCCGGCTGCCGGCGACCGCGGGTCGACCACGTCCGGCCGGTCGGAACCACTGCTGCCGGACGAGGACGCCGGGATCGAGCCCGGCATGAACAGCGAACCGATGTCCAATACCGCGAGCGCCGCGAGCGAAAGGAGTACGACGTAGGCAACAAGCAGCACCGCCCGCCGCGGCTTCGGCCCGCCGATAGATAGCTGTGCCAAGGCGCACCTCCGGAAAACGAAGGACTGACAGTAGCAAGCCTATGCCAGTTGAGCAAAAAAGTTCCCGGCCGTTTTGCCGGCCGGGACAAGAGGGGGAGGGAGTAAGGTTCACACCCGCCGAAGCGGGCTGTGCTTAGCGTAACTCGGTTGGGACAATTGCATCCACGAGACCGATAATGAAGGACGCCAGAAGGGCGCCGATCAGAGTGACGCTCATCGCCGGCACAACGAACTGGGCCAACCAGATGACGACGGCCGCCGTTATGAAACCGACCACGCCCCGGCTCTGCGGTGAAACCCGGTGCCCCAAGGCCAGCTCCACGAGATACCCGACGATAGCGATGACCACGGCGGCGAGAAGGGCGTTCCAGAACCCTGCGACCTCGAACCCGGGGACTAAAAAGCCCACAAACAGAAGCACCAACGCAGAAACGATGAACCGGATGATCGTGCCAAACCAGCCTCTCATGGTCCAACCTCCACTTTGCGAATCAGTTGCTCGCATATGCTTTCCACGCTTGGCAAGGCCTATGCAACAACGATATGGCGGGCTATGTGGCGGGCGGTGTTGCTCGCACCGCGCCTGCATGGTATTATCTGACCGTCGGTCCTCCGACCGGCCCGTTTTATGTCTATGGAGGGATTTCAGTGGCCAACATCAAGTCTGCCATCAAGTCAGCCAAGAAGGACCGGATCCGCCAGGCACGCAACCTTCAGATCAAATCCACAGTCAAGGGCGCTGTCCGTGAGGTCCGTACGGCTTGCGAGGCAGACGATCTGGCAGCCGCGGCTGAGCACCTCCGCAGCGCATCCCGGTTGCTGGACAAGGCAGTCAGCAAGGGCGTCCTGCACCGCAACACCGCATCCCGCCGCAAGTCGAGGCTGGCAAAGCTTTTGGCTTCCAAACAGGCGGTTAACAACGAGGCGCCTCAGGCGTAGGTAGGTCTGCCGCTAACGTGGGCCCGGGTCAATCCCGGGCCCTTTTGCTTTGCCCCGCGCCCCTGGCGACACAGAGGGCGAGGACGAATGCCTCGACTGCGGTTTCCGGGTCAAGCGACCCTGTCTTAATCCCCAGATCGATACGCGCGAGCTCACGCAGCGATTTGTACAACGCGGCCTGCGAGAACAGGCGCGCCCGCCGGAGCGACTGCTCCACCCAGAACTTGTTTGCCCCGAGAACCCCCGGCAGTGCCCGCGGCGGCACCCCCGAATCAGCCCGTTCCTTGGCCCTGGCCATGATCCGGATCTGGCTGGCAAGCGAAGCAACCAGCGCCACGGGACTCTCCCCGCGCGCAAGCGATGCGCGCACGACCCGGTGGGCCTCGCCCGCGTCCCCGGCCTCCACCGCATCAAGCAACTGCCAGATGTCCGCCTGCGCCGTGCGGGGACACAACAACAACACGTCGCGCTCGCCAACCTGGCGTCCACGGGCCCATAACCTGATCTTCTCCAACTCCCTCACCAGTTGCCCGCAATCCGTGCCGACCGTGGAAACCAGCAGGTTCTGCGCGCGCCAGTCCATACGCATGCCCAACTGGTTGACCGTCTCGCGCACGATGTCCGCCGCGAGCGCCTGTGCGTCCCGGCCCGTCGCCTGGCACTCGACGAACTGGCTTCGCGGCTCGAGCGCCTTGGTCAGGCGCAGCCGGGCGTCGGGCTGTCCCTCGGTGACAGCCACCAGGCACGTCGTCGACGGCGGGTCGGCAAGGGCAAGCTCCCAGTCGGAATCGCCGCCCGGGGCGGGTTGCCCCTCGTCCGCCTGTTCGTCCTCGGGTGTTGGCTGCGCCCGCGTACGCCCCTTGAGGCACCTGACCCTCTCAAGGACCACCAACCGCCGTGGTGAGACAAAGGGGGCCGCGCGCACGGCCGCCATGACCTCGAGCGGAGCCGTCGCGGCGGCGTCAAGACGCGCGAAATCGAAGTCCTCAGCGCCGGGGGAGATGAGCCGTGCCCGGAGCATGTCCACCAGCTTGCCGACGAGGTACGGGTCGCCCCACATCACGTACAGCCGGTGAAGGCGGCCGGCGTCAATGGCCGATCGCGCTCCCTTATAGCTCAAGTACCTGGGCTTGGCCACTGTGCCCACCTCCGCAGTTGTTCTTCGCCCGATCCGGTGCTTGTCCCTACGGACGCCCGTGAAATGCCCGCCATGTGAGCTCCGCCCCGCCGAGGCGGACCTCGACCCAGCCATCGCTGTCGGTGCGGAGGACAATACGGCCGCCGCTGTGCAGCCGTGCGAGGGCATCGTGGCCGGGATGCCCGAATCGGTTGGGTCCCACACTGACCACCGCCAGCAGCGGTGCGACCCGCTCCAGGAAGCCGGCGCCGCTCGATCCGCTGCTCCCGTGATGACCCGCCTTTAGCAAGGCGGCCTTGAGGGCTACCCCCGGCGACGCCGCGAGCAGCGCCGCTTCGGCCTCCAGACCCGCGTCGGCTGCCAACAGCGCGGATAGCGTCTGCGAGATTGGTTGGTTGTCACCGGCGGAGACGAGATATGTCCGACACAGGATGCAGTGCTCATTGGCGTCGAGTTCATCGGAAAGACCCTCCGCCCAGAATAGCTCGAGCCGCAAAAGGCATTGGGCGGCCCCTGCCCCACCCGGCGAGCCACGGTCGGCGGCGCCGGCCGCCGCCGGAAGCGTGACGGCGACGGGCCTGTCGAGGGCGACGATCCGCGCGGCCGGGAGCGGCGAAGGCTCCAGGCCCTCCGCCGAGGTGACGGTCTCCGCGAGGAACCTTGTGCGGGTCACGACCCGCATGCCCGGGTACGCCCGCATGGCGTCCGCGAGCCCGCCGGGATGATCCCAGCGTGAGGGTGTGTAGCAGGTACCGCCAACTGCGGAAAGCACCTGGTCGCGCGGAGTAAGGCAGCACGCTGCGGGAAAAGCGCGACCAGGCCCGGCGCGCCTCCGGCGCCGGGGGGACCGAAGTCGACGAGGACGCCGTCCGACCCGTCCTCACCAGCGCGCAGTCTCCCCACGGCGAAGAACGACACGGCGAGCCCACCAGGAGGACGGTGCACGACCGCCGGATAGACCACAACAAGTAAGATCGACGCCGCAACGGCGGCTGCCGGTTTCCAGCGCGGCTGCACCGTACCGCCGGTTACGCCCGCCGACAGCAGGTACCAAAGCATCAATCCTGCGCTGAGAGCGCATGCTGGAATGCCGGGATGCCCTGTGACGTACATGCTCCCGGGGAACCTCCCCATATAGTGAGCGGTCGCGGCGAGGATCCGTAACGCAGCGGCGAGCAAGGGGGCGAATACGCCGAACAGCGGCTGCCAGATCAGCCCGAGGCAGGCCGCAGCAAAGGTGATCGTGATGCAGGCCCCGCCGAGCGGCAGCAGCACCAGGTTGTTGATGGGCGCCCAGGGAGCAAGGCGATAGAAGCAGTGGCTCATCACGGGCATCGTCGCAAGTTGTGCATACAGGCTCGCCCGCGCAGCCGTGAGGACACCCCGCAACTTGCGCACCCCGGCACCCGCGGAAGCCGGGCCCGTTTTGGCGACAGGACCCGCGGCTGCCGCAAGGATACCGAGCGTTGCCATAAACGACAATTGAAACCCCGCGTCCCCGGCGATCAGCGGCCTGCGAACAATCAGCAATAGCGCGGCGCAGCCAAGGCTATTGAGGCCCACCGCCCGGCGCCTTCTGGGGCACAAGGTCACGCATCCGACCATCACCAGGGCCCGCAGGACCGAGGGCGTTGCTCCAGAGACGAGCGCGTACAAGGACGCAGTGCCCAGAACGGCTGCGGTGCGTGTGCCCCTCGGCATCCGCAAGAGCGATGCAGCCGCCGCGACCGCCCCCGCAACGAGTCCGACGTGAAGCCCGCTGACCGCCGCGAGGTGCAGGCCGCCGGCCGCCTCAAGGTCGGACTGGAGCGGCGCTTCCCGCAGCTGCGTGCGGTCGCCAAGCAAAAACGCCAGCGCCAGGGCCTGTTCGTCACCATGAAGATGGGCCTCGACAAGGCGGCCGAGCCGGAGCGAGCACCATCCCGCGAGGCGTGCCGGGAGAAGGCGGACGAGTTGCCACAGCCGTGTGGCCGGGCCAACAGATCGCTGCGTTAGCGCACGGACGTCGCACCGCGCGCACACGCCCTCGCGCGCAAGGTCCCGGCGATAGTCGGATTCGTACGGATTGAGTTGCTCTCCGGGCAAGTACAGCCGGCCTTGAAGGGTCAAGGGGGCGCCCGGCTGCGGCGGGCCCGCCTGCGCCACCTCACGTGGGATCGCCGCCTCAAGGCGCCCGGCTGCCGGCGCTCCGTCTAGGCCGACCGCCTGGATCGGAATCAGCCACCTATCGCCCACGCGCCGCGCGGCGCCCGTTACCCAGCAGTCGACGCGGGCTTCACGATCGCCGGCCAGCGCAAGGGCGCGGTACGGCGATGCCGAGATGGCCTCTGCCGTCCCGAGGGCAAGGACCAGGCCGCAGAGGGCCGCGGCGGCGGCCGCGGCCACCGGTGTGTAACGGACGTTTGCGCTTCGTGGGCGGACCCGGAACCACACCAGGCATACTGCGACGCCGCTAACAGCATATCGTAACCAAGGGGTGACAACCGGGCAAGGCCGGTTCGACCACAGCGGGGCACATGCCGCTTCAGCGCTCAGGGCGCCTATCGCCAACCCTGCCCCGACGACGAGGCCGGGAAGGCGCTGCCTGGCCGGACTGGAATCAGGTCCCGGGGAGGTGACCAATCGTGCATCCTGCGTGCTATCTAGGTCTGGCGTACTTGATCGGCTCCTTTCCGTCCGCATACCTCTACACCCGCCTGCTCGGCGGAGGTAAGGACATCCGCGTGGTCGGCAGCGGTAACGTTGGAGGAATGAATGCGTTCCGCAACGTCGGCGCCGCAGCCGGCGTCCTAACCGGCCTGACCGACCTCGGTAAAGGCGCTCTGGCTGTCTGGCTCGCCGGGCGGCTGTACATGGGCGACCCGGCGGTCATGGGCGCGGCAGCAGTTGCCGCTGTCGTGGGCCACAATTGGATGCCGTGGCTCGGGTTGAGGGGCGGAAAAGGCATCGGAGCGTCGGCCGGCGCCCTCAGCGTGCTCATGCCGTGGGCGATCGCTCCCGCCGTCGTGGCGTACGTTGTCGGCCTGGCCTTACTGAAGGACAGCTACGCGTCTGTGGTGCTGGGGTTCACGGCGCTCCCGGTTGCGATGTACGTGATCGGCGGCGGTAGTCCGCTGCATGGCCTTGTGGGCCTGGGCCTGGCCGTCGCGGTGATTGCCAAGCACTGGTCCGAACTGCGCGGCTTCATCCGCGGCCGCCGAGAGATTACCTAGGCATGCAACACACCTAGCAGGAATTTTACTGCCGCCGTCCAACTCCTCGCCGTATTGCTGCTCACTCTCTTCGCAATCAGGTGACCTTATTGCTCGAAATCGCAGGCGTCATAGTGGCATTTGGACTGATCCTCTATCTGGTCAACCGCAAGGTCCACCTGATGTACGCGATGGCGGCTGCGTCACTTGCCCTCGGCCTGACTTCCAGGGTCGGCCCAGTGCGTGCGGCGCAGGTCGCGTGGCAGTCGGCGGTAGCGTGGCAGACCATCGAGTTTGCCCTGACCGTAGCCCTGATCGGCTTGCTCGCGCGGCTCATGCAGGAGTTCGACCTGCTCGGTCAAATGGTGGACGCGCTGGTCAGGCTGCTGCGCAGCACGCGCGCGGCGCTGGTCGCGATACCCGGGCTGATCGGACTGATGCCCGTGCTCGGCGGCGCGGTCATATCGGCGCCGCTCGTCGACCGGCTTGCCGAACGCTTGGACTACACCCGCGAACGCAAGGCAGCCATCAACCTGGTCTTTAGACATATATGGTTCTTCATCTATCCGTTCGGCCCGAGCCTGATTCTTGCATCCCAACTGACCAACGTGTCAATTCAAAGGATCGCTGCCTACCAGTGGCCGATCACCCTCGTCGGCGGGGTGGCAGGATACCTGCTGCTGTTGCGGGACGGCCCGCGTGAAACCGCACAGGCCGAGACCTGGAACCCCTGGCGGGATCTGCCACGGTTCTTGTTGACCGGTGGGCCGTTGCTGCTGAGCTTGGCTCTCGCTTTGGTGCTGAACTGGCCGCTTTACCTGTCTCTCCTGGGGGGCATTGCTCTTGCGACAGCGCTCGGCTATAGACACGGCAGGCTTGAGCCGGCCATCTTCTACAGGGGCATTGACCGCAAGCTCGTAGCGGCGATGGTCGGCGTAATGGTCTTCCGCGGGCTGATGCAGGCCGGCGGCACCGTTGAACGTATTGTGCTCGCTCTTGCGGGAAACGGCTGGCATCCCGCCGTCTTCTTCATCATCGTGCCGGTGCTGGTCGGCTTGGTGTCGGCCTCGCAGTCGACGAGCGTTGCGATATGTTTCCCCCTGCTCATGCCCATGCTCAAGGCGGGGGACCCAATTGTGCCATACACATCCCTGATGTTCACCGCGACCTTTCTGGCCTACTTCGGGTCCCCATTACACATGTGCCAGGTCCTGACGCTTGAGCACTTCAGGTGCCGGATCCTTGCGATCTACCGGGTCTACTGGCCGTTCCTCCTGGCGGTGGCGGCGACCTCGGGAGTGTTGTTTGCGCTGAGCGTCTAAAGCAGCGGGCCGCCCCCGACGCGGCTCCGGCCTAGGGCCCGAAGGATATCAGCGGCCTGATGTCCTTGAGCCTGCTCTCTCCGATGCCTGGCACGGCCAGCAACTCGTCGGCGTTGGCGAACGGGCCGTGCTCGGCCCGGTAAGCGATGATCCGCCCCGCAAGTACGACGCCGATGCCCGGCAACTCCACCAACTGCCCGGCAGTCGCCCGGTTGACGTTAAGGGGGCCGCGTGCCACCGTATCCACACCCGGCTGCGTTGACGCCGCAGCCTCTGCCCGCGAAGGGATATGCAGTTGTTGACCGTCCGACAACGGCGCCGCAAGGTTGACCAGCTCAAGCCGGGCATCCTTGGCTGACCCGCCTGCGGCTGCAAGCGCGTCGCAGCCGCGGGCGCCGGGCGGCAGTTGGTACACTCCCGGATGTGCGACGGCTCCGCTGACATACACGTACAGCGGTGACGGCTCGGGCTCGACGATCAGCGGCTGCTCTCCCGGACCTTCTCCCTGGGACGAAGTGCCAGGCTCAACCGCCCCTCCGCCGGCGGCGACGACGTTGGTCCGGCGGTCCGGTGTGCCCCGGCATCCAGGTGCGCCAACGGCCAGCGCAGCGACTAGAAAGAACAGCAACAACCTGCGTGTGGGCACTTGCTCTCCATGGGACGCAGCCCCGTCGGAAGACCTGCGCCGCATCCCTCAGAGGATCATTCGGGGGAGTGTATGCCAATTCCTTCCATTGTGGGGTTTGCGGGGCTAGGAAATCTTGACCTCGCCGTCACGAAGGGTGAATACGACGGGGCCGCGGGTTTCTTCGGCAAATCTGATAACCGGGGCCGCTCCGATCTTGACCAGCACACCGGGGTTGATTCGTTCCTTGACGACGATGGTCGCCGAACCGATCGCGTAGGCTTGCTCGAGCAATGCTTTATGCCGCTGCTCCAGCACGGCGACCTCTTGTTCGGGCTGGTGGCGGCGGCGCATCACCTCAATCTCCCTGGCCAGGCCGGCAGCGGCCTGAACCAGCTCACACACCACGCCGACCTCAAGCCTTGTTCGCGAACCGCTGGGGTTGCCCGCGATACGGCACTCGATGCGGTTGCGCGCCATGACCTCGCCGCCGACGAGAAGCCCGGCGACAGAGACGGAGTCGTCCGACCGGAGGGTCATGTTGATCGCCTCGCGCTCAACGATCAACGGGCCCGAGCACTGCACGGTCTGGTTGCGGCCGAAGCCAAGTCGCACCGCTCCGCCGGCCCGGATCATCCCCGCCCCCTGGCCCATGAACCCGCCGCGGATCAGCACGCCGCCTCCGGCGCGCACGCCGCAGTCCTCAACGGCTCCCTTGACTTCGAGGTCCCCACCACATTCGACGTTGAAGCCGCCCTTGACGTCGCCGCGGATGACCACCGAATGATCGTACTTGATGTGCCCGGTGGAGTAATCCACGTTCCCTGGGACAGTGAAGCTCTTGTTGACCTCGATCTTGCCCTGGACCACCCTGAGATTGCCGTCGATGGCCGAACGGAGGACGTTCGGGTCTCCTGGATCGACCTGAACGTTTGAACCCAGTGGTAGCTGCGCCTCGCGGCCGTCCTTGGCCGGCAGGATCCTCCCGGTCACGGTATACCCAGGTACGCCCTTAGTCGCCGGAATTCGCCTGACGAGAGCCTGGTTGCGCTCGACGCCGCAGATAATGTTGAGGTTCTTGAAATCAATCCTGTCGCCGCTGTCCGCCGCGACGGGCAGGTTTCCGATGTCGACCAGGTACTCGATGGCGCCATCGGTCCCGGGCTGCGGCCGGCGCCCCGACGCCACCTTCGCGCACACGCGTTGGCCCGTCGCCTCAAGCTCGCTTACGGCCTGCTCAATAGCTGCCTGATCCACGCCCAACCGGACTCCAGAGGAAGCCAGTCCTTGGGCGACGTCGGCGACCGAGACCGGCTTGCTTTCCGGCCCCGGCGGGGTGAGGGTTGCGTGTGCTTCACTCGCGTCGGCGTTTACGGCGACCTCGACTCGGCCGTCGCGCGCCAGCGGCATCACACCGACCTGCTCTCCGTCGTACAGGACGATCCCGGCGGCGCGGGCGACAACCGTGAGGCTCTCGGCATCGAACTCCGTGCCATGGCCGGCGGTGCGGGCGAGCACACGGGTGCCGCCGTCGTAATCCTGGCCGACGCCTGAATGCCCATCTTCTGAGGCGGTGTCCGTAGCGTCGCCGGCATCGGGCAGCGTGAATCGGGCCAGAACTTGGCCGGGGGCGACAAGGTCGAGGCCTGCCGCGGCGGAACCGACGACCTGCAGGAGATCATAGTAGTGGTCCGGCTTAAGGACTCTGAGGGTTTCAAGCAACGCTGGGTCAGTGACCGCCTCAACGTCGAGATGCGGCCCGGATGGTCCGAAACCTGCCGTACGGCGATCCGGCGCGGCATCCATCTTAATCTCCCGGCAGACCGTGAAGAGGTGGGCCCAATGCTGTCACCCTTCCTTGATACCTTCGTTATCGGCCCTTTTCTGTGCTGAATTGACCTTGTGGCCCGGATCTTGCGGCTGCAATCTGCCGGCCAGCCCGAACAGCGCACCGCTTCCCCCAGTGTGAAAGAAGCAGCAACCCCGGTCCCGTTCGATGCGGTTGCACTCAAGGAGGTCAAGACATCCGGCGAGGGTCTTTGCGGTGTAGACGGGCTCAAGATAGAGCCCTTCAAGCCTGGCCGCGGCAAAGAGAGCAGCCCGGGAGTCGTCCGAGTCGAGGGCATAGCCGGGCCCGAGGTATTCCTCCCATACCACTGCTGCCGTATCGAACGACGCAGGCGCCAGATGCGGCTCATGCGGCAGCCTGCATCTCTCCAGAACGTCAAGGGCGCCTGCGGCGAGCTCCAAAAGACGCCGGGCCAATTCGTCCTTCGGGTACTCAACACTGATCACGTGGGCGCGGAACGGCGCACCCAACAGGGCAAGTCCAAGCACCAGCCCACCAGCAGTGCCGCCCATCGCGCCGACGATCACGACGTTGGCCAGGTCGAGACCCATGGAAACCGACTGCCCATACAGCTCAAGCGCGGCGCGAACGTACCCGAGAGCTCCCAGCGAGGTTGATGCCCCGTTGCGGATGACATACGGACGGCCGCCGTCGCGCCTGACCTGCGCTGCGATCGAATCGCAGAGGGCCTCGCGCTCGTCTTCGCCGACGGGCCCTGCGAACACCTGGCGCGCCCCGGCGAGGTGGTTGAGCAACATGTTCCCCTGGTAGAAACCGGGGCGCTCATCGTTGTGCACCAGCACGCACTCCAGCCCGAGCTTTGCCGCGGCCGCCGCCGCGAGGCGACAGAGGTTGGACTGCAGCCCGCCTCCTGCAATCACCGTGTCGGCTCCCTCTGCAAGCGCCGCCCCGAGCAGGAATTCGAGTGAGCGAACCTTGTTGCCGCCGAGGCCAAGGCCGGACATGTCGTCTCTCTTGACCAGCAGGTTGCGAGCCCCGTGCGCACGGCCGAGCCTCGGTAGGTGCTGCACGGGTGTCGGCCAGATGCCCAGTTCGACACGCGGCACACGGCCCAGAAGGGTCTGGAGCGATGCGGCACGTTGGGCGTAAGTTGCAGTATGCAGGGTTAACGCCCCCTCTCGTCCAGCAAGTTTCAGCATCGAACTGCGGTTTCCTATCGCGGCGCCGCCACGCGGGCGCCAGGCGGCATCCTGGGCAAGCTACATTTTGCGATTTGGTGACGCTCTGTCAGCGTACCTAGACCACCAAAGGAGGGGACCAAATGAGCCCGGACAAGGAACGGATCCGCTGTAGCGTCAGCAACTGCCACTACTGGATGACGGGCAACTACTGCGAGGCTTCGTCGATCGTCATCACCGGCGACCAGGTCGGCGCCCAGTCCTTCCACGGAATGGACGCCTCCATGATCAGCCAGGTTGACACCCCGGTCGGGCGATGTGAGGCGACGTGCTGCAAGACGTTCATCAGCAAACAGGAGAAGGACGAGCACCAGGTGGACAACGTCTACAAGATCGGCAACCAGTTGACGCAGGGCTCCCAGAGCCAACCCCGCAGTAGGTAGTCATAACGCGCGGCGAACGTGCGCCCGGGTATCCGTCAGGACACCCGGGCCTCTCTTTGCGGATGCAGCAGATTTGACATAACCGCAATGGCATGGGTAGCCTCCCCTTCACGACGGCCCGATGACGCGGTTCCTGCGGTCAGCGCAAACAGGTGCAAGATTCGCTACTGGAAACCTCAAGTAGTGTTTGACTCTGCCGATTCTCTTACTGAGCGCATATGAGAGACCCAACGACTAAGAAAGCCTCGGCAAGGCAAGCCAGGCTGACCGCTGCCGCAGTCGTTCTGGCTACTCTCGGGCTGGGGTTCGTCTTTCCCCCGGCCTGGGTCGTTACACTGCTGTCTTTTACCACCCTCGCGATGATCGGCACCAATGAGGGGGACTTCTGGCCACTGACCTGCACCGAGTGTGGTACGGTCAACGAGGTGCGGCGCGAGCTGGAGCAGTTCGTGTGCGATTCGTGCGGAGCGGTGCAGCACGTTGACAGGTACACAGGTCGCGTACGTGCGACAGGAGACCAGGAGAGGACAGATGCGGCAAACGAAGGTGGCCCGGACCACCTTCGCCGCACGCTTTGACGAAACCCTTACTTGATGTTGAACTGGTAGGTTGCGACCCGTTCAGCGTTGCCTTCCCAGGCCCGCTGGTAGGCGAACCGCACCTCCGTGGTCCCCTTGGCAAGAGCCCTGAATCGGATGTGCTCTTGGCCGGCTGCGCCGAGCATCGTTGTCGACGCCGTGAACTCCTGGTCTACCAGTTCAAGCAAGGCGGAGTCAAAGGTGGGCGCCCATGAATAGCCCGTTGACTGATTCGAGTCGAGAACCACCGTGTATGTGTCGCCAACCTTGAGGTTGATCACCCGCTCCTTCCCCTCGGAAAGAGCCTCTGCGCTGCGGAAGTGAGCCACCACCACAAAGCCTACCGCAAGGACTACGACGAGGGCGATTGCTGCGACAAGACCCCTGTTTCTCATCTGAATTTCACCTCCTCCAGTTTCCACGGCATTTGACGATTCGACCACGGGCGAGTTCCGGAAAAAGTGTTGGTCATGGCGCGGAATCTCCGCCGGGTGGCCGACTCCAAACGGGGGGCTGGAGGCGAACCGGCGCCAAGAGGGCGCACCTGGTATGGTGCGCCCCCGGGAACATACAGGTCAGCAGGCAAGTATAAGGAGGGCTAGCGGCGCCTCCGGCGTGGCGCAAGATCCTCCGAGAACTCGGAGCGATTGTCGTTGTCCTTGTTGAGGTTGCCCTCGCCAAAGTTGTCTTTGTTGAGGTTATCCTTATCCTTGTTGAGGTTGTCCTTGTTGATATTCTTATCGAGGTTCTTGTCGTCGTTGTTCTTGTTGTCCCAATCCTTGAAGTTGTCCCTGTCCTCTTTGTTCTTGTCGTCGTAACGCTCCATCGTCTCACCTCCTTTGGGCATATTCTGCCCTAGCAAAACACGCCAGCCAGCAGCGGCCGATATGGCACTTAATGGTTTAGCGGCTCCTCCATTGCTCGAGCAGAGCGGCCTCGCGCTCGGGACTCAGACCTGCACGCAATTGCGCGGCACTCCTTGTCGCAGCCCACGCGAGCAGGTCCGTAACGGTTTCCGTAATAGGACGGATACTGAGTCCGGCCCCGAAAGCCTTGCGACAATAGACTATGAGCATCCCGGACTGGGCCTCGGGAACCCAGAGGGGAAGGTCCATCCACGGCGTCACCCCCGCCCTGAGCAGGAACTCCTCGGAAACCCACTCGAGATCCGACGCGGCGGAAACCGCACTTCGGCACACCTGCAGGACATCGCCGAGGGTGAACTGACCGGCACGGCTCGTGGCGTGGTAGATACCAGTCCCGCCCCTGCAGGCCATACGGACAGTCCAGGCGGCCAGATCCCGGGCATCGATGAACTGCGTCGGGCAGCCCGGCCCATCGGGTGCGAGGACGGTCCCGCCCCTTGCGGCGCGCAGCGGCCAGTAGGTGAACCTGTCCGTCGGGTCATGGGGGCCGACGATCAGGCCGGGCCGGATGATCAGCGAGCGTTCCGGCACGGCCCGCAGCACTTCGGCCTCACACAGGGCTTTGAGCGCGCCGTACGTCCGGCCGTCCCGCGACTCGGAGGCCGGGGCGTCGGTGGTCGCCAGTTCGGCCTGCTCGGTCAGTCCAGGGCGGGAAAAGTCGGCGTACACCGAGATCGTCGAGATGAACACGTAGCGCTCCGCGCGGTCGGCGAAGAACCGGGCGGCCAGGCCGACCACGCGGGGAAAGTAGCCCGAAGTGTCAATCACCGCATCCCACTCTCGTCCGGCCAGGGCATCGAGGCCGCCGTCGCGGTCGCCGCGCAGGTTCTCGATCCCGGGCAGCGCCTCGGGGCGGGACAGCCCGCGGTTAAACACGGCCACCTCATGTCCCGCTGCCCTGGCGGCCTCAACCAGATGGAGCCCAAGAAAACGCGTGCCCCCCAACACCAACAGCTTCATACCGCTTCCTCCCCTACGGTCGGATTGCCAACGGGTTCACCGGCACGGGCCGTCGCGCCTGCACGCGCTCCGGGGTCGCAATCCGCCCGAAGGAGGACGGGCTCTGTGCCCCGAAGCACGCCCTCTGTGGCCGCGCACGACAGCCGGCCCTGGGAGGAATTGATATGGCAAACGAGAGCATTTGTTACACCGAGCGGCGCAGATGGCTCGATGCGAAGACACCGGTTTCCGATGATCCGCGCCGAGTCCCGGTACCCACGCGGGACCGGAGCACCGACAAGACGACTGTGCTCAGGGAGGCCGGGTTTGGACGGCGACCGGTTCGCCGGCTGCGCCCGGCTCCGTGGTGATCAGGGGCAACCGGATCGAGAGGATCCTGCCGGCGGACGGCGCCGGCTGGCCGGACGATGCACTGATCCTGGATGTATCCGGGCATACCGTCATGCCTGGACTGATCGACGCGCACACCCACCTAACGTACACGGAGCCCGGCGTCCCGATGGACCAGGCTCAGAGCCTGAGCGACTGCACGCTGCGGGCGATCGAACGGCTGCGGTTTTGGGCCGAGAGCGGCGTCACCAGCGTGCGGGACGCGGGGTCACACGGTGACGTGCCGTTCAGGCTCAAGGCGTGGGTCGCGCAGAACCGCCTGCCGCTGCCGCGGGTTTTTGCGTGTGGCGCCCTGATCACGGGCACGGGGGGTCACGCCGCCGAGGGGCTGTCACCGACAGCCGCCGGCTACGGAACGATCCGCGAGGCCTCGGGGCCGGACGATTGGCGGAATGCGGTGCGCCAGCAGTTCAAGGCCGGGGCGGACGTAATCAAGGTGGCGAGCCACTTTTCGCGTGAGGAGATCAACGCGGCGGTGGATGAGGCGCACACCCTCGGTCTGAAGGTAATGTGCGACGCCGAAACCTTCTACATCCAGTGGGCCGTCGAAGCGGGCTGCGACACAATCGAGCACCCGCTGCCGCGCACCGACGCCACAATCGGGATGATGGCGGAACGAGGCACACAGGCCGTACCGACGTTAATCCCGTACACGATCATCTTCGACCTGTGGGGCGGGTACTTCGGGTCGACTTCGCGGCGGTTCACCTTCTCCAAGGAAGCCAATCTGAAGGTCCTGCGGCGGATGATGCAGGCCGGCGTCACCATCGGGGTCGGCACCGACATCGTCATGGATTGGTTCCGCTTCATGCCGCAGGCGTATATCCGCGAACTGCAGTTTCTCGCCGAAGCGGGCGCGACAACGGTTGAGGCTCTTGAGGCTGCAACACGGATCAACGCAGCAATCCTCGACGTGGACCATCTGCTGGGCACGCTTGAGCCGGGCAAGCTGGCGGACGTGCTGGTCGTCGCGGGCCGTCCGGATGCCGACCTCAACGATCTCGCAAGAGTCAATCTCGTGATCCGCGACGGGCACGTGATCGTCAAGGAAGGCCGCATCTACACCGAACCGCACGTGGGCAGGCCATTGCCGCAACCGAGCGGGGAGTCAAAGGGGCCGTGGTACTAAGGTACGTAGCTGCAAAGGGAGGGGGAGGCGTGAAGTTTCATCAACCCCGCCGGGGTTACGGAGAAGCCGGGGGCCCCTCCTCTGCCGCCAGGTCAATGACCTCCGCGCCCGGGTAGTAGTGGAGCAGGATCTCCCGGTAGCTCCAGCCCCGGGCGGCCAGAGCTCCAGCGCCGGTCTGGCTCATCCCGGCCCCGTGCCCGTTCCCGCCGCCCACGATTCTGATCTGCGTGACCTCGTCCGCCTCGTCCCGCGTCAGCTCGAACACCGTGAACGCGCTCGGCAGGATGGAGTAGTTGTTGCGCGTCGAGCCGTTCTGGAGCCGCAGGGCCAGAGGGGGCCTGCCCGCAAGGTACTGCACCGGGCGGAGCGTGAAGCGTATATTGTACTCCTTGACGATGCGGTACGTCCCGTTGGTGCCGACGATCTCAAGGACCATGATGTTGCCGCCCTGGCCGCGGTTGATGACCCGGATGTCCTTCAGGCGGCCGATCGGGTCGCCGGAGGGGACCGCCTTTGAGACGAAGCGGCCGTGCTGGTCCAGGGTGAGGACAAATCCCGGGTCGGCTTCGTATCGTGGGCGCAGGTTTGAGCGGATGCTGGCCTCCATTTCCTCGCGGGTCATGGTGACCGACCACCGGAAGAACGGAGCGGCAGCTTCGGGCGCATCAAGGTCGGTGCGGTTAAGGAAACCGGTCATTGCCTGCTCGTCAGGTAAGGTTTCCACGAGCGAGGTCTGAGGAACCGCCCGCAGGTAGGGTATGACCTGGCCGGGAAACTCGCCGTTCGTCGCCCAGACCTCGTGCGCGTTGGCAGTGAAGCCACAGGAGGTCGAGTAGAAACGGGCATCGACGATTTCGCCCTGGTACACGGGTACCTCCAGGCTGGTTGCCTCGACGGCCTGGCTGCTCACCGGCACCTCCGGCACGTTGTTGTACACCTGGGACATCACGCTATCCTCGGCATGAGCGCCGTAGGACACGTATCCGCCGCCGAGCATTGCCGCGACGGCATAGGCGCGGGCCGCCACGGCCTGGACCTTGAGGGCCTCCAGGCCGTAGCCGACGGGCATCTCGCTGGGGACGACGGAGTAGAGGTATTCGTTGAGCGGCACGTCGTTGATCACGTTCACGCCGCTGCCCCTGCCCGGGGCCACCTCGATGTGCCCGCGGTAGCTAGGCGCGAACCCGCTAGCGCCGGTCCCGCGGCCGATGGTGGTGATCGTGATCCGCTCACCCTGGGCGGCCGTGACGAAGAGGCGGAGGTCGCTTGACAGCAGCGGATAGCCGCCGGTGGTCTCGGCGATGACACCGCTTCCGGAGCGGCGGAGGACGACGGTCGTGCCGGCGTTGATGTTGACCTTGCGGCCGGTGAGCCGGTCGGTGACGGTCAGCCTGCCGCCGGACCTGGCCGCAACCCGGGTGTGCTCGAGGCCGAGGAAGTCAGTCGTGTTCAGGGCGACCCTGATGCGCGCCGGGGAAAAGGGCTCGACCTGCGCGACCGCATAGACGTTGCCCAGCCACGCATATGCCTGGAGTCCTGTCGAGCCGGGGATAAGGTGCCCGAGGTGGGCGGGCCGGGACCCGCTAAAGTCGTAGAGGGCCAGCCCCGGGGCGGTCTGGACGATTCCCTCGGTCTCCGTTTCGACAACGGGCCCCGTAGCGTTGAATAGGACCAGCTTGGAGAGCTCTATCGGCTGCCCGGCCGGCTGGAATGAAAGCAGCCGGCCGCTCAGGACCACGGCGAACCCCACTTCATGCCCGGGTGGCCCCGCGCCAGCCTCGTCAACAGCGATCTCGCGCCCTCGAATCAGCAGGCCGGCCTGACCAATCGGGCCCGCTGATTCCGTCCGGACCATGACCGCGGCTGGGTGCGCCAGCAGGTCAGGGAGGCGCGAGACGAGCCAACCGGCGGAAGTGCGCCGCAGACCGATGTTGACCCAGTCCGTTTCTTCGGGCTGGACAATCGGTATCGCGACCTCGCGGCGGATGAGGTACGCAGGCCAGTCGATGCGAACCCCAGGGTCGATGCGGGGAGCCGCTTCGACATTACAGGCGAGGATAGCCA
Source organism: Bacillota bacterium (assembly GCA_040766985.1). GTDB lineage: Bacteria > Bacillota > Sulfobacillia > JAUYEG01 > JAUYEG01 > JAXGPL01. The sequence goes on along the minus strand of JAXGPL010000011.1, from coordinate 24,674 downwards.
GCGACTCGAGGGCGTCGCGTTGTCCTGCCGCGTCTGGGGTGAGATACGTTCTGGCCGCTTCCATATCGCCTTCGGCGAGGGCGGCGATGAACGTCGAGACCGAATCAAGAGCGCCCCGGCGTTGGTAGGCAAGCGTGGCCATCCCGGCAACGACGGCGAGCAGTATCCCTGCCACCAGTATGCCGAGATACCTGCGACGGCGATTGAGGTGCCTACTGCTTCGGGATACAGTGATCTTCCGTTTGCGCAATGGAGCAGTCCTCCGGTTGCTTCGGTCGTGCCCGATGTCAGGCTAGGTATATGTTAGCCAGATAGGACGTAGACAAGGCACCCGCAAACCTCGTCTTCAAGACCTCCTCACTCTAGTTGGGGGCGACCCAATCGGGCACGTAGCGTGCGGCCAGCCGCAAGACCCTGCGCCGTTCACGGAAACCCGGCTCATGCCGCGAAACCAATCGCCAGAACTCGGGCGAGTGGTTGGGATGCACGGTATGGCACAGCTCATGAACCAGCACGTAACGGACCAGTTCCGGCGGCAGAAACAGCAACTTGACGTTAAGATTAATCGACTTACGCAGCGAGCAACTGCCCCAGCGGGTCCGCTGGGCCCGCACCGCCGCCCGCGTGAAGGTCATGCCCAACTCCACCGCAAGGTCCTCAAGCCACCGCACCAAATGCCGGCGGGCTTTGAGTCGCAGCCATCTGCGCAGGAGGGCAAGGCACGCAGCCCGGTGGTTCGTCTCGCCGGAGAGCACGAGGCGGTTGCCGGTGGAGGCCTGGCGAAGCCGGACCACCCGTGCGGAGCTTCGACCGCCGTCGCTGCGGTTCTCCCGGTCGTCGCTGCGGCCCTCCCGGTCGTCGCCGCGGCCCTCCCGGTCGTCGCCGCGGCCCCCCCGGTCGTCGCCGCGATGGTACTCGACAACCCAGACCTCGCCGATGCTCGGCAGGAGGATAGTCTCCGGGCCGCCCGTATCGACCCCGGGGAGCGGGAGCGGGCGGGCGGCGGACACGCGAGCGGATGCTCGCTCGATCCAGCGGCGGTTGGCTTCCAGATCTAGCAAGGCAGGGATGCGACGCAGGTCGTAGCCCTTGGGCACGACGACGACCAGGCCGTCTGTCGCCGACATCGTCAGGTTGACGCGCTTGGCCCGGGGGCTGACCCTGACCGAGTAGTCCTGGCCGCCGGCAGATTGGAGCTGCAGGTCCGCCACTCGCTTCGTCATGGCTAATCCGCCTGGGTCACCGTCTGGCGGCCCTGCCTGGCCGCGAGGTAGTCCCGCGTCAGCCGCAGATGCTGCTCCGCGATACTACCTGGTCTGAGGAGCGTGGCGGCCTCCGGCAGAGGGACTTCCTTGGCCACAGTGGAGCAGAAGACGAATTCGCTGATGGCTCATCCCCCCAAGGGGAGGGCTTTCTGCCTCCTCACCGGGAAAACCTTGGCGGCCGACCGGCGAGGGAGGACTTGTGCTCCTGGGCACAGGTCGCGGTGTGGACCTGTGCCCAGGAGCACAAGTAGCCGTAGCAACGGTGCCGACAGGCTCAATATCTGACGTGATGCGCCCCGCGACTCATGTCCGCGGGCTGGTTGTGCTCCTAGGCTCATGTCGCGCTGGAGGTTGCACCCCCGAGCTCACATCGCCCCAAGAACTGCGCCCCTCGGCTCACATCCCCCACCATACCACCCCACCGGCCCCACCTCCGGGTCGGCCGGGCACGCCGGTAGGTCGGCCGGGTAGGTCGGTAGGTCGGCCGGGCACGCCGGTAGGTCGGCCGGGTAGGTCGGCTGGCCGGTAGGTCGGCTGGCCGGCCCCAGTCGGCCGGTCTGCCGCCCCAGGGCCCAGAGAGAGCTACAGGCGCCCGAACCGCGGCCGCCGGATGGGGATGTTGGCGCGGCACAGCGGGCAGTCGTCCGCCGGGTAGACCTCGAAGTCGTAGGAGGCGAGGTATTCGGCACGTACGCCAAACGAGACCGTCCCCCGGGACCGGTCCAGGATGACGCCGACGCCGACCACGTTGGCTCCGGCCAGCCGCACGATTTCGATGGTTTCCTCGATCGTCCGCCCTGTGATGATGACATCCTCGATGACCAGCACGCGGTCGTGAGCGTCAATCTGATAGCCACGGGCCAGGCTGAGGATACCCTGGATGCGCTCGGCGTAGACCACGCGGACGCCCAGTTGGCGCCCGACGGCGTAGGCAAGGATTGCGCCTCCGAGGGCCGGGCCGACGACACAGGTGACGTTATCGTTCCGGAAACGAGCCGCGAGTTCAAACGCGAGCGGCTCGGTGAATTCCGGCCGCCCGAGGATCTGGCTGCTCTGCACGTAGCCCGAACTATGGGCCCCTGACGTCAAAGCAAAGTGGCCGCGCAGGAAACCACCCGCCGCCTCGAACATTCGGATTACGCGGTCGGCGTCGACAGCCATCGTCACTCCCCGCCCCTTTGTGTCTCTTCCTGCCTGCCCCGGACCATCGCAGCGGCCGCGAGGACGCCCTCCATGAGCGCAGTCGCGCCTTCCAAGAGCAGCTGGGGATCGGTGTACTCCGCCGGATGGTGGCTGATGCCGCCCCGGCTCGGCACGAACAACATGCCCGCCGGGCAGATGCGCGACATATTCATCGTGTCGTGGCCCGCCCTGCTCTGCATGATCATGTATGGAAACCCCGACCGATCGCAGCCCGCGCGCACACACCCGACGGCGCCGGGGTGGAGGATCACGGGCTCTTCGTCGGCCAACTGCTCGACCTCGATCGCGATCCCGCGCTGCGCGGAAACCCGCCGGATCGTCTGGTGGAATCGGTTGACTGCTCGACGCTTGCTCGCACCGTCGATGCCGCGGATGTCGACCCCCAGTTCAACGCGGCCCGGCACGACGTTGATGCTCACGGGGTGAAGCGCGAAGATGGTGGCTGTTGCGACGGTGCCGTAGTTCTCCTCGACTTCGGCGATGCGTTCGAGGGCCAGGATTAGCTCGGACGCCGCCACCAGGCCGTCCTTGCGCCATGTCATCAGCGTTGCTCCGGAGTGTGCCGCCTCGCCGTTCACCGTCACGCGGAATCTGGTCGGCGCGGCGATTGCCATGACCACCCCAAGGTGCGAGCCTGCAAGTTCAAGCTCCCGGCCTTGCTCGATGTGCAGTTCAAGAAAGCAGCCTAGCGAACCCGGCTCCTGCGGACCCTCCGGCACGAGTTCAAAGCCCGCGCGGAGCCTGACGGCGTCAGGGAAGGCCACCCCTTCCCGGTCACGCAGGGAGGCGATCTCGTCGTCGCCGAGAATCCCGGCCAAGCCCTTTGACCCGATGGTCGATATACCGTACCGGCTGGACTCCTCGGCGGCGAAGTCGACGACTCCGAGCGGGACGCCCCCGGGGAGGCGTTCGTCTTCGGCGAGAGCTCGCACAACCTCCAGGGCAGCCAGAACCCCCAGCGCGCCGTCGAACCGGCCGCCGTCCGGTACGCTGTCGAGGTGCGAGCCTGCGATGACGGCGGGAACGTCCCATTCCGTCCCCGCGCGCCCCCAGATGTTGCCGAACCTGTCGATCCGGACGGCCATGCCGGCTTCTCGCAGCTGTTCGATCAACAACAACCTGGCTTTGTGGTCCGCCTCGGAAAAGGCCAGGCGGGAAACGCCGCCGGCCGGGGTCGCGCCGATTGCTGCAAACCGGTCCATATCGGCGAGGAGCCGCTTTGGGTTCAGGGGCACCGCAAGGTCAGCCTCCTAGGGACTGCACGCATCTCCGCATGCCATTGGGCGTGCGCGGGAATACGCTCTCAGCATATCATCCGGAGCCCACGTGAGGGGGAGCTTTGCGTGGGGGGCTTTCTTGCCGGGGTCCGGCGACACCGCCGGACCCCTCACGGCGAGGCAGTCGAGGGCTCTCCCTAGCGGATCTTGCCCCGCCCCACCACGGCCCAGACGGTTTCCACCCTGCCGTTACGAATGCCGTATACTTCGTCATGCATGTGCACCGTCGTGTCGCCGTAGCCGACGATCCACTCCAGTTTGTCGCCCACACGCAGCGCGGAAGGTTCCTTAAGGCGAGCCGTGCCGTGCTCGGCGGACAACCCCACGGAAACCGCCTCCAACCCGACCGGCTGCGGCGGGGACACATCGATACTCATGGCCTTCTTGCCGGCGTCTGTCGTGACCGTAGTCGACGCCGGGCGGCTGGTCACCGTGCTCAGGACGGTCAAGGCGTGCTCGGTGGTAACCCCGAGGCTGGCGTACCACGTGTCGTTGAAGACCATGCCGCCGGCCTGGATTTCCGTGACGCCGGGGACGAGCGAACTGAAGTCCTGCGTGCCGCTGCCACCGCAGCTGACGATCTCCACGGGGAGCCCGTGCCGGCGGCACAGTTCGGCGGTTTGCACAAGAGAACCGACGGCCTTCTCGATCGCCGCCCTGCGTTCGCCGAGATCCTTGATCCTGCGGGTATGCCCCTCCCAGCCCATGACGCCCGCGAACCTGAGGTTTTGCTGCGCCGCAATTTCGCGGGCAAGCTTGAGGGCAGGCTCTCCCGGCTGCACCCCTGCCCTGCCGGTGCCGCCGCTCACGTCAACCTCCACGACAACCGGTATGGTCGTACCGGCCTCGCCAGCGGCCGCGGCGAGTTGGCGTACGTTGCCGGCGTCGTCCGCCGCGACGATTACGGGCGACCGGCGGCAGAGCAACGCCAGCCGGCGCGTCTTGAGCGGCCCGACGACCTGGTTGCCGACCATGATGCCGGTCACGCCGGCATCGGCCATGACCTCGGCCTCGCCAAGCTTGGCGCAGATGATGCCGATCGCGCCCGCGGCAAGCTCGAGGTGCGCGACGGGCGGCAGCTTGTGACCCGTGGAATGGGGCCGCCAGTTGACCCCGCGCGCCTTGAAGAACGCCGCCGTGGACTTGATGTTGCGCTCCAGGCGGTCAAGGTCGATGAGCAGGGCGGGTGTATCAAGCTCTTCCTTGTTGACGCCGATGACCATCGAATTCACAAAACCATCCTCCATCCCGGCGGGCGACCAGGCCTTAGGGCAGATGTCTCTTTCTTTCTGCGGACGAGGGCGGCGCCCTGCTCACGCCGCTGCGGCAATGCGGGCGGTGTCCGGAGGGTTTCAATGTGGGGAACCTGAATTCCAGGTCCGGGAGCCAGGTTCCCCGCACTGCAGCGGCATCAATCCTTGACCGCAAACTGATGGAACGCGGGCTTCTGCCCGGGCGGCATAGCACTGAAGTACGTCATGCCGCCGCGCCGGCGGTCAAAGTCAGCTCTCACGCATTCGCGGAGCGAAGGATCGGTAAGGAACTCCGTAGCCGCCTCCGCCATCACTTTGGCCCCGGCGAGCATACCGGCATGGCCGATGCCCATACCGGATTGGGCTACGTTCTGCCAGGAGTGGCCGGGGGACCCAAAGACCTGGCTCGCGGCACGGAGCCGGGCGGTGGGACAACACCAGCTTACGTCGCCGACATCGGTCGACCCGCCGGGTTCGTCTTCCGCAGGCGGCCTAGGCAGCTTCCACGTCGCAGTACACCCTGTCCCGGTACTCCTCGGGAATCTGGTGTCTTCGCAACGACGATTCCTTGACCGCCGGCGAGATGGACTTGGCGATCTCGTTGGCAAACTCCAAATCCGCGGCGGACAGCTTCGGCGGCCCGACGCGCTCGAAGCACTCAAAGAGAAGGTCGGTCAACGGGGTGTTGGGAAGCACGTTCCAGATAGCCTTGAGCAATTCCATCTGATAGGTGGTCTCGGTCATCTCCGCCGCACCGTTGGCGCACTTGATGATCCGCCCCCAGAGGTCGTCGACGTCTTGCCGGCGTTCGGCGCGCACCAGATACCAGACTGTGGCGACCGGCGGCACCACGTTGGGCTGCCCGCCGCCGTTGGTAATCACGTAATGGACGCGTGTGCGTGGCGGCATGTGTTCGCGCAGGAACTCCACGCCAAGGTTCATCAACTGCACGGCATCGAGCGCGCTCCGACCGTTGTAGGGGTCGCCGGCCGCGTGCGCCGACCGGCCGTAGAAAGTGAAGTTAGCAGCGTTATTGGCAAGCGATGTGCCTGTTCCCGGCCTGTTGAAAGGGCCGGCGTGCCATTCAAAGCAGACGTCACACCCGTCGAACACACCGTCCCTTGCCATGAATGCTTTGCCGCTGAGGTTCTCCTCGGCAGGGCAGCCGAAGTATTTGATCGTCCCGCAGAGGCCGCGTTGGACCATCTCCTGCTTGAGCCCCGCCGCAGCGGCGAAAGCCGCCACCCCGTGCAGGTTGTGACCGCACCCGTGTCCGGCCGCCCCAGGGACGAGAGCTTCTTTGTGCGGCACCGCCTTCTGGGAAAGCCCCGCCAGGGCGTCGTACTCACCAAGGAAACCGACGACCGGCCGGCCCTGCCCCCACGAAGCCACGAACGCGGTGGGCATGCCACCGGCCCCGGTCTCAACCGCGAAACCCTCCTCCCTGAGCGCATTTGCCAGCGCCTCTGCGGAACGCTCTTCATGGAGCGCGACCTCGGCAAATCGCCATATGGCATCGGATAGCCCGGTGATGCGTGAGCGGTTGTCGTCGATGTACGATATCGCGGTTCTTGCCTTGGGTTCCAAACCAACTGCCTCCCTCAACTCGTGCTGGTGTGTGCCGCCCTCAACCGAGACGGACGATCCCTACCCCGCCGTCAATCGTGATCTCGGTGCCGTACGGAGCCGAGAGGGTCTGCAGATCCCCGAGAATCTTCTCCGCCATTTCGCCGCGGGCGAGGATCGGCCGTCCCTGCTGCGGACGCGAGGTCTCCGTGCCAAGGTGAAGCGGGTATAGCTTGATGGCTTTGAGAGATCCACCCTCAATACTGACGCGGGCGAGCGCGGATTCGTAGTAAATGCGTTTCTGACGGATCAGTTCACGCTGCAGGCGCGCATCCCACACATCGGCAAGCGTCGCGTCGAATCCGTCAAGGTCGTACTTGTGGTACATCTCCGGCGGAACATGCTGTAGGGTGCTCGACTGCATCATGAAGTTGCCGAGGCTATAGAAGATGGGCTTGCCCCTATAGATCTCGATCGCCCTGAGGATGTGCGGGCCGTGGCCGAATACCGCGTCGGCTCCTGCGTCGACGCAGGCCCGACAGAACTTCTCCACGTATTGGGCGGGGCGGACGATCTGGATCTGGGCGTCGTGGGCGTGGAGGCTGACAAAGCAGAAGTCTGCCTGCCGCCTCGAGTCCCTGACCCATTTGAGGATCTCTTCAAGGTCTCTGGCATTCGGTTCGCTGGTGATGCCGGGCTGGTCCGATACCCTGAACTTGGCCTCGAGGAGCTTAAACTCGTCCTCGGGCAAGGGTTTTTCGACGCGGTATTGGGAGCGCTCAGTAGCTGCGGCGGCGATTCCGGACTCCTGAGCTACTGCCTTGAGCGCCTTCATACTGGAAGGGCTGATGTTGTAGGTCAACTCGTTGCGCAGGGGGCTCACGCCCGGCCTCCCGATCATGTCCTGGCGCTGCTCGCCCGCTGCGTGGCCGTGCGGAATGCTGGCGGTCGCAGCGACCATCGCGATCCGCCCGGGATCGAGGTCCATGTACACCGGTTGGCGGGCCTTGGTAAGGCTCTCCCCTGCGCCGGCGTGCGCGAGGCCCCGCGCCGCCAGTTCCTTGATTGTCGATAGCACGCCGAGAGGGCCGAAATCTCCCCCGTGGTTGTTCGCGGTAGAGAAGAGGTTGAAGCCCATCCAGCTCAGTTCATCCGCCATGCCCGGCGGCACGCCGAGCCAGTTGCCACCGCAGTATTCCGCGGGGTAATGAAGTCCCTCCCCGAGGACAACTTCAAGGTTCGTAAACCGTACATCGGCCTGCCGGATCAGGTCGCGCAGGGCAAGGAAGTCCGGTTCGGTGTAGGGCGAAAGGCGCCTGGTAATGAGGCTGTCTCCGGTTACGGCCACCTCAAGATTGCGTCTCTGTGCGTGGAAATACAACGCTCTTCCTCCAATCTCGGTCTTTTGGCTGTCAATCGCGGTCGGTGCCACACTCCCGGGCCGATGGCCCGTGACGTCGGGAGGGGCGGGCCGGCCCCCTGGCCCGCCCCTCCCCTCCGCTCCCACTGAACTACCGTCGGAACGCCTTGATGATGGTCTCCACAGTTGCGGCCGCCTGGCTGGTACGCTGGGATACCGCGGCACCAAACGATGCGCCGAAGCACACCATCATCGCCCACCGGCCGAGGGCGTTTAGGGCCCGGACGGGCGCGGGGGCCTTGAGCGTAAAGAGGAAGTAGGTGATCGATCCCAAGGTGCCCAGGATGATGATTACGTTGTCGATGGAGTTGAGCGGCAGCATGGTCGAACGGAGCTGCTGGATGATCTGCGATGAGGGCAGGCCGCGCATCAACACCCCGGTCCCCACGCCGACCATCAACGCCAGTGCCCAGCGCGATAGATAGGCGTACTTCTTCGTGAATCTCGCATAGAGCATGATCCCGAGGATCACCGGGATGATGAGGGCGAAACTGCCGCCCTGAGTGAGTGGTTTCCAGGCCGAGTCCCGGATGTTGGCGAAACCGGCCGTGATCGAGTGTCCCGCGCCTGCTCCCACGAACACGTGCTCAGCCAGTTTGTAAATGTCGTTGTCGCCGAGCAGGTACGAGTAGATTGCCGCGGAGGCGATCGCTGCAAGCCAGATGCCCCAGATTGGGCTCATTTCTTCTCACCCCTTCCCTTCCGGGTGAAGTAAGCAACGTTGGCGATCACCATGAACAGCAGGACTAGGATGTGGGCGTAGGTTTGGGCGCCCATGATGGCTAGGCCGCTGCCGGGCCTCTTGAGGAGGGTCTCGTACTCGGCTCCTCCCTTGGTGTCGGCAACCATCGCCATGATCTGGCCGGAGTCCGTGTAGGTGTAGTGAGACGGGGCCATGTTGCCGGTGACGTTGACCGCGAGCGGTACGCCGTAGGGTTGGACCAGTTGACGCACCCAGCCGCCACCGGCGTACCCGCCTGTCGAGGTCATCAGCACGAGCGAGAGATCCACGGCCGAGTGCACTCCCTGCATGAGCTCAAGTTCCCCGATCGGGTTGCCGCGGTAGTCGGTCTGGAACGTCTCATGAAAGTTGCGCAGGAACTCCGCGACAGAGGCTTCGCCTCCGGCGCGATAGCCGAGGTGAACGTAGTCGATGCCGTAGACCAGGCCGGCCGGCTCCGCGACCTTCTGGATGACCTCTTCGGCGAACATCGGCCCCTCCACGGCCGTCGCCGTGAAGATGACCTTGCACCCCTTGCTCACCAGATGAGTGAAGCCCGCCTCGATCATCGGGTAGAGGTTGGCCCGGTACGACGCACTCATGTACAGGTCCATCAGCACGACCTGGCCGGGCTGCATCTGCTCGATGAAGTCGTAGAGTTTCTGGGGGCCGGGCGTAACCCGCATGGGCACGGCCACCGGGTTGACCAAGGGGACGACAATGCGGATCAAGACCAGGATCCGGATCACCCGGTTGTCGACGCGCTGCACCTTTGCCATGAAATCCGCGAAAGCCATAGCTACTCAGCCTCCCCCTTGCATCCCATGGCTCACGAGCCTCCGGCACCGGCGCCGAACTGCGTGCGCTCGAGGCCGAGGAGGACACGGAGGCCAAAGGCGATCGACCCGATGGCACTGGTTATAAGGATGCCGCGCTGCCCCGCCATGTTGGGGATGGTGTTGATGTAGTTGGCGATCGCCGGGATCTTGGACCAGATGGCTTCACCGATCGGAACGTTCGCCAGCATAATGAACGTCGCCGCAACCAACAGGATGCCGGCTTCGATGTTGCGGATCACGATCGCCCGGTACGCTGCCGTGGCGATGAAGAAGATGGTCAGCCCCATCGTTGCCGTCGCCAGCGGCGAGTACAGGTTGTTGTAGTAGAAGGTGTAGACAGGGTGCTTTGTCCCGTGCAATATGCCGCCAACGGCAAAGGCCAACAATACGGCCAGACAGGCAGCGTTGTGGTACCACCCTTTTTGCCTTCGCACCAGGCGGATGGTGTGGAACCGGATCAGGTTCACCGCGGCCAATCCGAGAGCAAAGGCGGCGACGATGATCGCCCATTGTCGAACCTGGCTGGCCAGCGAATTGACCGCCGGCACGTTGAAAAAGCCTTCGATGATCATCAACACCCCTACGGCTGCGACAATCACGAATGGTGCAGTCCTACTCATCTGTCCCCACCCCTCTCACTTGCCGTAGTTGCCGAGGAGATCGGAGAATGCTTTGACCCCGGCGGTAGCCAGCAGGACGCCGATCACAAGGGCAACTGCGGAGAAAGTCTTGCAGATGTCCTGGCCTACGAGCGTCCCGAGTTGGACCCGGTCCTTCGCGAGGTAAGCCCCGCCGGCATAGATCTCTTCGCCGATCAGGACATAGTCGCAGCTGACAACGAGGTAAGGGATCTGGAAGAGCCGCGCCGTCCCACCGATCGAGATGGCTCCGGCGTCGGCAGCGGCCTCCGCGAGCATCATGGTTTCGGCGTACCATGCTCCGATCATCACGTTCGCGGCGGGCTTCTCGCGGTTGAAGATGCCGAGCACCCCTGCCGCATAGGCCATCTGCGCGTCGGAGATGAACCGCACTGTCTCAGGTGTGTATTGGTCCATCGCGTTCGCCCGGGCAAAGCCCTCTTTGGCGATTTCCTCGGCCATTGTGTAGACCGAGGGATTACGCATCGTGGCAATGAGCTTGACGTTGTACTTGCCGGACTGTTCTGCCAGGTAACTCAGGTATTGGAGACCTGCCAGCACCTGGCCGGCCTCTTCGTCGGTAATCCCGCCGATACCGGGTGAGAAATGGATCGGCCTGCCCATTTCGGTCGCTCGGCCGATTGCCTCATCGATCGCGGCCAATCCAGGGATGTTCTTGGTCCAGGGTATCGGCGCCCCACCCTGCTGCCGGCGGATCTGGTAGTAGATCACGCCGCAAAATGCCGCCAGGATCAGCAGGCTCAGGGTTTTTGCGGTGTAGAACAACTTGTCTCCCTCCTCCGCACTTTAGTAACCTGGGACTCTGGTGACGGAAGGCGCTGTTGCCGTCAGTACGGACCAGGATGAAGCAGGGTAGTTGGCGGGTTGGTTGCCGGTCACCACCTCCCTCGGCCGGAGAACGGACGGCCCCTGTGGTATGTCCGCGGACATACCTTATTCGGCCGGGGTAGCTGAGAGAACGGCGGATGTGGCAAGCCCCGCATATCGGGGGACGAGGACGAACGGAGCCCGATGGACTGTGGATTGGGCCTGACGATGCCCTTGGGGGGCCGCTATCGGAGCTTTGTCGACCGCTTGCCCGCTCGCGCGAACCCTTTGACCCAGAGGTATTCCAGGCTGTACCGGAAACCACTGTGGTGCCACAGCCCGAGGATAACGGCCCAAACCAGGACATTAAGCGCGCCGAAACCAAGGCAGCCACTGATCGACTGATCCCACCCGGGGACGACCCGGCCGGCGCAGATACGCAAGACCTCTGACAAGGTGGTTTCGAGCATGTAAACCGTCAGGCTGACCCTGCTGAACAGCATCACGACCTGCGCCCCGGCAAGCAAGCGCTCGCTGCGCTCAAACAGCAAATAGGCGCCGGGGACCAGCAGCAGGAATATTCCAAGCTCAAGAACCGTCTTGAACTGCCAGAAGTAGTCCGGCGTGGATATGGTCTTGTCGAACCTGGTCATGCCAATGACCCCGGCCAACAGGAAGAAGCACCCGAGCGGCAAGATCACCTTCTTGAGGAGATCGGCGCGCCGGTTGTGGATCATCAACCCAATCAGCGCACCAAACAGGCCATATCCCAGGTACGGCAGGAGCGGGTAGGGGTTGGCGAGGACAAAGCTGCCTGCCAACGACAGGAGGAAGTTGCCGGCCTCCTGAGCCCTGACGAACATATCGTAGGCCCCCACCCTGACAAATGAAACCAGCGTAACGGCCATCCCCGAGGACCCGAGAATCCAGTAAATGCGCTTCATCTCCCTCCGACCGCGGAGGAGCGCATAGAGGAGCACGGAATCCAAGATCAGGTTCAGCCCGACCGTCGAGAGCGACGAGCCCTCAAACAGCTCCCTGACTGGCGGCAGGCCGGCTCCGGTGCGGCGCAGGGCGCTCGCCACCAAGGTCATGTCCGGCCGGTTGTTGACGAAATCCACGTTCCAGCGGCCGAGAAAGATGTTCAGCAGATAGTGCAGGCCGAGATAGGCGGCGGCGCCATAGGCGAGGTGCCGGACCGCCGCGGGGCCGCCACCCTCTTCGATTCGCGTTGCCAGCATATGGGCGTTGACGGTCATGGAGTAGACGATAAAGACCCCGCCCCAGAGAGCCATGAAGCTCATCAGCACAATCAGCGGCGGCGGATCGCTGAAGTCGATCTTGTGGATGTTGGCGAAGTTGTAGATCGCCGAATGAAAGAGGATCACGAACACCATCGCGATACCCCTGAGAAGGTCCAGCGAGCGGATCCGGCGGTTCTCGGTCAACGGTGATCCTCCAGATCAAAGTCCCTCCGGATTCTGGTTAGCTTGCCTGAGCGCAGGTTGGCCTCGGGCGCTTCGAAACGCACATCCACCGTCGGTATCTCGCAGCGGTAGCCGCCGAAGACCCCAGCCACGCCGGCCACCAGCGCCTCGCTCTCGAACGCGTTCTCCCGTGCGGGTTCCTTCAGTTTGATGCGCACCAGAACGGAGGACGGAGACGTCTGGATGGCCTGGTATTCGTCAATCATCTCCGACGAGGTGATGATCGCCCTGCTGATGTAGTCGGGGAAGATGAACTGCCACTCCCCGGTCGCAGCGCTCCTGGCCCAGAACAGGTCGTCGGACCGCCCCTGGATCCGCTCGATGACCCTGAACGGAGAACCGCAGGGGCACCGGTGAGGGCTGATGGTGATGATGTCGTTCAACTCGTAGCGGATGATTGGCTGGACCTGCCGGTGCAGGTCGGTCACGATCAGCTTCCGGCACGGTTCGCCGGGTCGCGTCGGGGTGCCATCGTCATTGAGGGTTTCCACAAGAACAAGGTCCTCGTTGATGTGTAGACTTCCATGGCTGCAGGTGATCGCGATCGGGCCCTCGGTGCACTTATAGATTTCGTGGATTGGACACTGAAAGACGCTGGCCAGGTAAGCCTTGACATCGGGGTAGAGGACTTCCGCATAGGAAACCACCCGCTTGGGCGCGATGCGTAGCCGCCCCTCCGCGACCTCCCCGGCGATGATCCTGAGCATCGAGGGGGGCCCGGAGAGCACGTTGGGATGCAGTTCGGCCAGTTGCCTGCGAATGTCAACGATCGACCCCAGCTGACTAATGTAAGTCAGCCGGTGCCCGAGGATATCGAGGTTGAACGCGGGAGAGCTGACCCTGAGGATAAACGCAAGGTTGATCTTCTCTCCCCGCGGGAAGTCGAAGCGGGCCAGCAAGGCTGCCTTCATGTAGCTCTCCTCGCGCCGCGAGACGATCTCCACGCCCTTGTTGCCGCTCGTGCCGGAGGACATGCCAACATTGAGTCCGCTGAGGCGCCGCGAGAAGTCCCTGCTCTTCTCGACGTCAAGGCAAAAGCCAAGGATCTGTTCCTTGGTAAGGCCCGCGGTGTTGTAGTCCGTCAGGTTGTCCATCATGATCTTCTTGTTAACGGTGGGCAACAGCAACGGGAAGCGCAGGTCAAAGCCCTCGTAGTGGTCTTTGAAGAAGCGGGAGCGGTTCACCGCGTACCGCACGACGCCCGCCATTCTGCGCTGCTGGTATCGCTGAATCTGGCCTATCGAGTAATATTTAAACCGGTATTTGGAGAGCAGGTAGAAGAGCAGAAAGCTACGTGTCTCGAAGTCTGAGAAGTACTCCCGGAGCGAAGCGCTCATACTTGACGCCCCCGGATTGCCTCAGTACAAGGCGCCCAGGACGTCGACAGAGGCGGGGGCGGCGATCGGCGCGATGCGATCATACTCACCGTGCTTCGGGAAACCCGGGACGACCTCCTTCGCGCCGCAGCCGGCGCGGGAGTCCAGATCATTACAGCAGGCGATAGCCGTCCGCCTCAGATCAGCACGTCGAACTGCTGCACGGTCCCGACACGCTTGTCCAGTCCGACAAACACGCCGGTTGAGCGAAGCTGCCCTGCAGCTTGCCCGGGATCACCGGCGGCGTGCAGTTCAAACGGGGTCACCAGGCTCTGCAGATAGATCGCCCCTACGCCGCATTCGGCAAGCGTACTGAGATGCCCGTCTCCGCGATCATCAAAGTGCCAAAGGCGGAGCCGGGCGTAGATGGCATCGCCCGCGTCGATCCACCCGTTGTTGTCGGCATCGTGAGAGGCCAGTTCGGCAAATCCATCTCCCGAAACCGGTCCGAACAGCTCCTCGCCCGAGGTGATCCGGCCGTCGCCATCGCTGTCAAGGACGAGGTAGCCGGAACCGTACGCAAGCTTATGCAGTTGATCTGCTGTGCCGTCCTGGTCGATATCGACCGCGGCGGCGTCGGGCGTCAGAGCAACACTCTGCCCGGCGAAGTTGACCACCAGCGGATCCTGCGTCTGACGCTCACCCAGGAACAGGACGCTCTGCTGGAGCAGCACCTCGCGCTCCATGGATATTTCGATCTGGAACTCGATCTCCACACCGTCCGCTGTCGTCACCCGCCCGGCGGCCCGGAACTCAAGACGCTCCTGTTCGCGAAGGGTTTGCGTACGCTCGTAGGCAAAAGACGCTGCTCCCGGAGAGGAGCCGGATTGCGCAATAGGCCTGCCGGCGGCAGTTGCGTCCTGGGGTGATGCAGAATCCCGGGCTGCCACCCGGTCCGCCAACTCGCGAAGGCTGATTGTCTTCACCTTCCGCCCGGTCAGCTTCTCGATCGTCAGTACGACCACCTGGAGCCTGGCTTCTTCGCATGACAGCCGACATGTGGCCTCGCGGGCCGGGTCAGCCTTGTTTGACGACTGAGATTTCGCGGCTGCGGCCAGGCGGCGGGCTTCTGCCGAAACCCGGACGGTGTCCAAGCCACGGTCAAAGGACAACGTAACGACAGTCGGTCCCATGGCCGGCGCAGTCCCGCGGCGGAGGTGAAGGGTTTCCCTCTCCGTGTGCTGTTTGCGCAGGGTATGGGCCGTTGACATAGTGATCTGAGAGCCGCTGATCTGCATTGTCGTGGGGATTATGTGCCCCGGTCCCTCCTTTGAGGCCCGCCGTCGCGAGCCCGCCGCGTGCTTTGCCAAGGCATCGGGGGGACGGCGATGGGAGTTGAGCGAGCGAGTGGGGTGGAAGCGGCGGACAAGCCTGCTCCTTTTCTCATCAGTACAGAACGGCGCTGATGGAAGGCCAAAGTGCGGCCGAAGACGAAGACTGAATGTCGGGGTGTTCTACGCGAGGTGAGCAATGACTCAGCTAGTTCGAACCTTTCGGCAAGTGCTTGTGTCGGTGGTTCCGATCGCCCTTCTCGTTATTTTGCTTGAGTTGGCCGTGACCAGAGCGTTCACGCCGGTCCTCGGGTCGTTTCTCGGCGGCCTGGCTCTTGTGGTGGGAGGGCTGACGTTCTTTCTGTTCGCCGTGGAAACCGATCTGCTCGACGTTGGGCAGTCCATCGGCTCAGCATTACCGCGGATGGGAGCTCTCTGGCGTTTGCTCCTTGCGGGCGCGGTCATCGGCCTCACGATTACCGTCGCGGAGCCTGACGTGAGGATCCTCGCCCAGCAGGCGGAGGCGGTGTCGGGTGGCCACATCTCGCAGGCGATGCTGGTCCTGAGCATCGGCATTGGGGTCAGTATCTCTGTGGCGCTGGCAATGCTGCGCGTC
Source organism: Bacillota bacterium (assembly GCA_040766985.1). Lineage (GTDB taxonomy): Bacteria > Bacillota > Sulfobacillia > JAUYEG01 > JAUYEG01 > JAXGPL01. Next base: position 8,914 of record JAXGPL010000011.1, on the reverse strand, counting down.
TTTCTGGGCTTCTCCCTAAGGGCCGTCTATCTCGTCGGGTACCTCCTCGTTATGGTGCTCGCGACGTTAGCACCGGCCGAGTACCTGTCGATATCGTTTGACGCCGGAGGGGTTACGACGGGGCCGGTTACGGTACCGTTCATCTTGGCACTTGGGGTCGGCGTGGCGTCGGTGCTCGGCGGCCGGAGCACGTCGTCTGATGGTTTTGGCTACGTCGGCCTGGCGTCGGTTGGGCCGATTGTGGCAGTACTACTACTCGCGATCCTGGCAGGTCCGGCATGACAGCGCTGAGCTCACTATTCGCGGACTTCAGCCGCACCGCCATCGACGTCGCGCTGGCAATCGGCCCGCTGGCGGCGCTTCTGATCGGTTTCCAGGCGCTTTTTCTGAGAGTGCCGTGGTCCACCATCGTGCGGACGGTCAGGGGCCTGGGCTTTGCGTATGTCGGGCTGGCCCTGTTTCTGCAGGGCGTCAACGCCGGCTTCATGCCGGCTGCCAAACACCTGGGCCGGGCACTCGCGCTCAGCCGATGGCCATGGCTCCTGGTTCCCATCGGGTTCGTACTGGGCCTCGTGGCCACTCTCGCCGAGCCTGCAGTGCGAATTCTCAACCATGAAGTGGAAAAGGCCTCTGGAGGTCACATCCCAGCGCGCATACTGATGGGTACGATATCTCTGGGCGTCGCGATGTCAGTCGCAATGGCGATGCTCAGGGCGCTTCTTGGCTTCCCCGTATGGTACCTGCTCTTGCCGGGGTACGCTCTGGCGTTGGGCCTGGCCTGGTCCGCGCGCCCTGAATTCACTGCTATAGCATTCGATTCCGGCGGCGTTGCCACTGGCCCGATGACCGTGACGGTTATCCTGGCAGTCAGTGTCGGCGTCGCGGAGGTCCTGCCGGGCCGCAACCCCCTCAGTGAGGGCTTTGGGTTGGTGGCTCTCGTAGCGCTTGCACCGATTGTTGTCGTGTTGGTCCTCGGGCGTCTGTATGCAGCCGCCCAAAACAGAAGCGGACGGGATAACGGAGGGAAGAGCCGGTGAGCGGTTCATATGAGTTGATTGTGACCATCGCGAACAAAGGGGATGCCTCCCGGGTACTGCAGGCATCGACCAAGGCCGGAGCGGAGGGGGGAACCATCCTGCACGGCCGCGGCTCGGGCATCCATGAGCAGACCAAGCTGTTCGGCATCCCGATCGAACCGGAGAAAGACATCATACTGACACTGCTGCCTGAGGACCGCACTGAGGAGGTTCTCGGGGCCATCCGCGCAGCCATCTCGCTGGACAAGCCGGGCCGCGGCATCGCCTTTGTGCTTCCGGTCAAGTCGGTTGCGGGGATTAGCCACCGGAGTTGAGGGATGTTTGCTCAGCACCTTTCCCGATTGGGGCTATCCCCGTAGGTAGAAATACCACGCATCCCGTTCGTACTTGTCCGCCTTGACTGTTGTCGGCTGTCTTCCCCTCTGCTTGTATTCCCCGTAAATTCGCAGAGCATCTTCATGGCTTCCGCGGACCTTGACAAATGGTCGCCCTTGGCGCGTTCGGCCTTGTTCAGCCAGGGCTGTAGATACCGAAGTACTGGCTTGCGCGGTAGACCCAACGGCTCTCTCCTGTTGCAGCTCCCTGGTAGGGTCAGTCGTGTCAGGTACTGTCGATGCAGCCTCCTTAGTCCCTGCGGTGGATTCGCTCATCGACATAACATCCTTGCGCTCACAGGGGCCAGCATTGACTATGGACTGAACAATCCTGTCGACTAAGACCGGATTCAGGACTTCCGTTCTGGTCTGTCTGCGCAGGTGCCAGCCGAGTCGAAGAGAGTCATCGAAGACCGGCACTGAACAGCCCTCGATCTTGAGCCACTTCGCGCGGGTGAAGACGACATTGGGATAGATCCACTTGCTTGGATCGGCTGGGACTGCATCGCCAAGGGTCTCGGTGATCCAGAGAGTGAACAGCTTCAGGTGACGAAGGCTCTGCCGTGTAGGACTATCGCATCGAACCCACCGGTTACCCTCCTTGCGTTTCCAGTTGTCCCGGTGCGCCAGAAATGCCCCTTCCCAGGCCTTCGTCTCAATCAGGAAGACTCCAGGCGGACCGACGAGCATGTGGTCTAGCTGAATGAACTCATCCGGCTTAGGCTCCAAGACAACATCGTTGAGCATCGTCCAGACGTCCGGCAGGAGCAACCGGACGTTCATCAGTGTCCCGATCTCACCAACCTTGCCCTTGATGTTGTCCCCGGCGGTCTCTATGTCGAAGAGAACAGAGACAATGGGCTTCATCGCCCACGCTGCCCATGACGGTAGTTCCCCATTGGCGCGGGCCTGTAGGTACGACTTTTCCCGGGCAACCTTGGCGCGGATCAACTGACGAAATAGCTCTCTGTTCTCAGGCAGCTGCCGTGCAGTACGAGCTGGCATCAGCAATCCTCCTCCGCGGACCTATCAGCTAGACACGGCCTGCTTGTCTGGGGAAGTTGGTGATATCCACGAGGACAACCCGCATCTCGTCGCCCCCCATCCCTCTGAGCACACGAAACATCATTGGAAGGTCTTGGACACCCTGCAGGTGCAATCCTCCAGCTGGCTCTGGTTCTGTCGCCGCAGGACCAACGGTTGGTGAACCCTCAGTGGCCCATGGCGGAAGAGGACCGATATCCGAAGCTAGAGAAGGATCGGTGCAGGTTGAGTCGAGCCGCCTCGCCGTTCTAATCCGGGGGAAGCCTATACATGACAACACCGGCCGCGTCTAGGAGTGCGGGTTGTCGTCTTCATCAATCACCATCCGAATCCGTGCTCGTCCCTGGCTGTCCGCCATGATCACTTGAAGTGACCCATCAAGAGCACGGCCTGCAAAGAACCGCTGAAGACCGAAGACCCCCTGGCGCATGTCCCTCTCGATGCTCCCCATCGCTACTTCCTTGGCGTCCCCTGTCCGGCATGTCCCTAACTGAGAGCAAGCGCTTCATATCCGCAAGCCCAGTTGGTCGGTCCCACATCTTGAGGCCATAACTGTACTTGCCGGCTTCCTCGGCATACGTGATGCCTATCACCTGGTCGTTCTGATAGCGGTCAAGGGCCAGGACGCGCGGGCTTCGACACTCTCGCCCTTCACCCCACTGAATTGGAGTCCGCCGCACTCGCAGCCTTCCTCATTGTAGAAGATCATCCCGGCGGCCTTGAGACGCTTGAAGCGAGCACAGTCAATGGACCAGTCTGGGGCGCGGTCCTTGCCTGAGATCACGACTTGGACCGTCCCATCTTCGTTTACGACGTTGATTCTCCGGGCCGTGATCTCCTCAAAGACCGGAGGCTCTTTCTTCCTCATATTTGCATGCCTCCTCGTCAGCGCTCAGCCGCCTGGGGTGCGTAATCCACCGCCATATATCCCGCAAGAATGTCCAAGATGTTGCTCAAGCATTTCAACAGCTTCGCACCCACATCTAATCGCATAACCGGCACCGGTTGGCGGTGGCGGTCTGGTCCACCCACTGACGGTAGACCTTTGTCTGCCCATGAGTTCTTCGTCAACGGGTTCTCTCCAACTTCCTGAGAATCATACCGCTCCCCCCGGTCAGAGGTCACCCATCTTTTTTGGCGAAGCATTATTCCGCAATCGGGTACTAGGGCAGAGCCGAATGGTATCTCTCCAGACCAGACATTCCCAGCCGATTTGCATCAGAAGCCACATCACCTCTCCTGCAGTCGTTCTGTCCTCCCTCAGCCAGTTCGTGGTACCCGGCCCGTTCTGAAGAGAGGTGCTGCCTCTGTAACAGACGGTTCCTCCTTTCCTGGCCCTGAGACATGACCTGCCTTGTCGTGTCTATTGGCTGGAAGGACTTCACTGAGGTTCAGCCACGGGAATAGAAACGGTCCCTTTCTCCTGCACAATGCAGCTGAATCTAGGGAGGTGAACGACAGGTGAAGATAGTGGCTGGTAACTTGTTTGGTTTCTGGATGCTAGTAGTCATGTCCGCCATGACGGTATATGTCATCCACCTATCCCAGCAGGGAAAGCTCAAAGTCAAGATCCGCGAAATCGCCGGTCTCTCCGCGATCAACGAGGCCATCGGGCGGGCAACTGAGATGGGCTCCCCTGTCCACTTCACTCCAGGCCTTGGCGACATTACCACAGTTGACTCGGCCCAGACCTTGGCTGGTTTGGAGATTCTCTCGTACGTTGCACGAACGGCTGCGGAGTACGATTGTCGACTTATCGTCACCATCCGGATGCCGAACGTCTTCCCCATTGCGCAAGAAATGACTCGGCAAGGGTACATCGCCGCAGGTAAGGGCGATGCGCTTAGAGAGGATACGGTCCGCTACGTATCGAGCGATCAGGATGCGTATGCTGGCGGCGTCGTTGGCATCCTCCACCGCGAACGGCCGGCAGCGAACCTTATGGCCGGCATCTTCATGGGCGAGTCGCTGCTGATCACCGAGGCGGGCAACATGGTGGGAGCGATGCAGGTTGCTATAACCGCATCCATTGCCCAACTCGCCTTCTTTGTCGCCTCGTGTGATTACGTGGTTATGGGCGAGGAGCTATTCGCAGCCGGTGCCTATCTGTCTCAGAACAAAACCAAGTTGGGCGGCATCGCCGCACAGGATTACTTCAAACTCGCCGTGATCTTCGCGATCGTCCTCGGCGTCATCGCAAAGGCCGCCGGTAGCGACATCGTCAAGAACACGTTGACGAGATAGTGGGAGGTTGATGTTTCAGATGCGCAAGGAAATCCCGCTGGCAATCACCTTGATTACGGGGATCCTGGTTATGCTGAGCAGCCTTACCACTGGTCCGATCCCAGGATTCAGCATATCGTTTAACGACTTGTTTAAAATGCACCTCAGTCCATGGATGGTCATCGTCTCGGCATTCGCCCTCGGGCTCGCATCGGTGAACCTGTGGTTGGTTCATTCACGCCGTATTACCGGGAAGCGCCCCAACTGGGGCTACAGCATTGTGTTTCTCGTGACTATGGTTGTCTTCGGCGGCCTACGCTCTTTCGTCGAAATCTCCCCAACCAACGCTGTGGCTGCGACGGCCTACAGCCGCATCTATACCTATATTCTCTCCCCCCTTATGGCTGCACAGTGGGCTTTTCTTGGGTACTATGTCGCCTCTGCCTCATATCGGGCTTTCCGAGCACGCAACCTGGATGCCGGGATTTTGCTGGTATCGGCAGTCCTTGTCATGCTCGGAGCGGCGCCCGTGGGAGCAGTGATTTGGTCCAAGTTCCCTGATATTCAGCAATGGTTGCTGAACGTGCCCAACACCGCTGGCCAGCGCGGAGTGGTAATTGGGTCAGCCATCGGCATGTTCACCATGGGACTCCGGGTGCTGCTAGGCATGGAGCGCAGTTACCTTGGTGGCGAGTAAGCGGACTGCCGGAGAAGGGGGTTAGGACATGGATTTGCTGACGAGAATGCAGAGCGTCGACCGGAGAATCATCTACCTCCTGCTGTTCTTAGTTTGTTCGATACCGTTGGTTAACCCCATTGGCATCCCATTGCCGGTCACTGAGCGGACGCACGAGGTCTACAATATCATCGAAGGTCTCAACCCTGAGACTGATAAGGTGCTCCTCGTGTTTGACTATAGCCCTGGAACCGGCCTTGACGCCCATGTCGTCCCTGTGGCGATCGTGCAGCACCTTGCCCAGAGAAATATACCTTGGGTCGCGGTGTCTTTCACGGCGGAAGGCCCGATGATGTGCGACAGGCTGGTGGACAACATCAACCTCGAGGGTCGCGGGTTCGTGTACGGTGAGGATTTCGTCAACCTGGGCTACATGGCTGGACTTGAGACCGCTGTAAGGTTCTTCGCCCTCGATTGCCTGGTTATCCCGATAGACACACGCGGCAACACCGTTGTCGACCTGCCAATCATGGAAGGGATCCATACCGTGACGGATTTCGCGTTCGTCATGCAGTTCAATGCAGGCGGCCCCGAGACGTGGATTCGCCAGGTAGTTGACCCAATGGGCATCAAGTACGCTCTCGGTACTGTCACCGTGTCGGTGCCGTCGGCACTGCCTTATTACGCCGCTGGTCAGATGGCCGGCCTGCTTGGCGGCCTGCGCGCCGCTGCGGAATACGAAGTGCTGACCAAAGTACCCGGACAGGGAGCATCCATGATGGATGCCCAGTCCACTGCGCACCTACTGATTCTCGCTTTCATCGCCATCGGCAACATTGGCTATTTCGCCAGCAAGCGCAAGAATACGGCCGAGAAAGCCTGACGGGGAGTGAGACGATGAATATCTCCACGAACATCTGGGACTGGATCGCGGTCATCTGCCTCCTGGGTATCTGGTCATTCCTTTATCGGGAGAACCCGGTGTACCGGGTTGCAGAGCACATATTCGTAGGGAGCACGGCGGGACATGCGATAGGCATGGCTGTGGGCAACATACTCCGCTATGCCTTGAGGCCACTCACGCAACAGAACCAGTATCTCCTGCTAATACCAATCGCGCTCTGACCGATGCTTTACACAAGATTTTTCAAGAGCGTGCAAGCGGATGGCGCGTTGGCCGGTGGCGTTCCTGCTCGGTGTCGGCACCGGCCAAACAATCTATACCGCTCTGCGTACGCAGGTCATCAACCAGTCAGTGAGCGCCATGGTGCAGCCCTGGGGCGACCGCGGGGGCCACGATCAACGGTCTCATTATGGTTTTTGGCCTGCTGGCAGTGCTGAGTTACTTCCTGTTCACGATTCCACAGAATAGGGCGCTCAAGACTTCAGCCAAGTCTGGCCGCTGGCTGATGATGGTTACGTTCGGAGTCTCATTCGGCAACGTCGTATCGGGCCGAATCTCTGTACTGCTGGGCGAGCTGCTAAAGATCTTCCAGAACTGGCTCGGAATGGTATAAGGCAGCGGAGGTCCGGCGATGACGTGCCCACGTACGGCGGGGAGGGGGATTGAGAGCTTTGATTCATCGTACTCTAGCGCTTGTCAATGACGAGTTTCGCACGCAGGCGGCCTTCAACTTCGTATCTGAAATAGCGGCCAACCACCGCATCCAATGCAGTCCGGGCATCCGGGACTCCACCCGGTACATCTGCGACGTTCTACTACGCCAAGGGGTTCAGACGGAGTTGCTCGACTACCCGGCCAGAAGCGGCGTGCAGTGGTGGTCCCAATCCAGTTTCCCCGAGTGGAACTGCCGGCACGCGGAGCTGACTCTGCTTGAGGATGGCAAGCGGGTGCGGCTCTGTTCGTTTGATGACTCCAGGTTCAGCCTAATTCAGCGCAGCGCATCTACCGGACCAGCCGGCATCACAACGACAATCGTTCTGGTCGAGAACGCAGATGACCTGGCCGCTTACGCAGGAGTTGATGTTCGCGGCAAACTGGTATTCAGCTCGGGGCGAGGTTCCGGGAATCGCCTCTCTCGCAGTAGACCGCTTTGGTGCAGCTGGAATAGTCCTCGACACCATGCGGATCATCCGCCAGTACGCGACCGTTTCTCCTTGCCGGACGGCCGCCAATATCTATCGTTCTGGCCAGGAGACTTCACCAAACATAAAGCCCTGGGGTTCGTCATCACGCCGCGGCAGGGGGCCATGCTTCGCAGTATGTTCGCCGCAGGCAAAGCACCGAGTTAGCAGCACATGCAGTTGTGGACAGCGAGTACTGCGATGGAGTCATGGAGATCGCGAGTGCAACCATTCCGGGTGAGACCGACGAAGAAGTCGTCGGCATGGCCCATGTCTGCCATCCGGAGCCGTCGGCCAACGACAACGCTTCCGGCTGCGGCGCGTTGATGGAGACGGCGCTAACGCTATCTCGCCTGATCGGCAAAGGTAGTCTCAAAAAACCACGCCGGACAATTCGCTTTCTCTGGCTTGCGGAGATGTCAGGCTCCAACGCGTACTTGGCTAACAACGAGGACAAATTGGCGAAGACCATAGCTGCCATCAACCTGGACATGGTCGGAGAAAATCAGGACCTGTGCGGCAGTACGTTCTTTGTTGAGAAACCGCTACGCGCCCTGGATGGCTTCGGCGGAGATCTGGCCGAAGCCATCATGCATCTCCTGACCACTGAAAAAGGCGGGGGACGATCACGGCCGTTCCAGGACTTCCGTTGGGCACCATGCCCATTCTCCGGCGGAAGCGACCACAACATCTGGGGCGATCCCACTGTCGGCGTGACCTGCCCCATGCTAGAGCAGATGCCCGACAAGTTCTACCACACAAGCGAAGACACCATCGATAAGGTAGACCCCAGAATGCTCGGCGTAGCAGGGATACTGACCGCGGTATACCTGTACGAGGCCGCGTGTGCAACGCCGACCGACGCTAGCTTCTTAGCCGATCAGATGGCAACCCGATTCAGCGGCGAATTGGATTGCATTTTGTCGCCAATCATCAAGACGCTGGTAGCCGAACTGGGCGATTCCGCCGAACCTGCGACGCGCACGGAGTTGATCAGCAGGGCACGCCAGGCCATCGAGCGCCGCATTACCTTCGCCGACGAACGCAAGCACCTAGATATTGAGAGCCTACTGCGCCTGACTGATGACTCACCGTCGTTCAGCCGGGCTCGTCAGTCGGCCCATGATGTGGTGTCGGCCGCTGCCAAGTACATGCTGGAGAGGTCGGTTCGCGACCTGACTCTGGCTGGGGGTTACGCCGGCATTGCCGAACTGCCCGCCGCATGGCAGCCATCGAGCGACCCAGCGTACCGAGAGGCAGCTTCGATCGTGCCTAGGCGGGCCTATCGCGGGCCATTTGCCACTTCGGGGAGAGACCCAGTCCCCGAATACGAGGCAAAAGCCAAGGCATTTCAGGCGAAGCATGCATGCTATGTGCCATCCAATCACCTGCAATACTGGGCTAACGGTAAGCGCAACCTAGCGGAGATCGCTGACTTGATTCAAGGCGAGACAGGCTTCTGTAATACCACGGCC
>JAXGPL010000010.1:0-110741 GCA_040766985.1 Bacillota bacterium | reverse complement strand
TTGCAGGAAAACGCCAAGCGTATGCTCGCCTATCACAGCATCAGCCAGATGGGATATATCCTGCTGGGGACGGGCGCCGCCGCGTATCTGGGGGCCGAGGGCGCAATCGGGTTCGGCGGCGCTGTGCTTCACCTGGTCAACCACGCCCTGTTCAAGGCATGCCTCTTCCTCGCCGTCGGCGTCGTGTTGATCAAGACGGATGAGGTCAACATGTACCATCTCGGCGGCCTCGCGCGGTACATGCCGTTTACGGCTGCGGCCTGCCTCTTCGCCGCGGCAGGCATTTCGGGCGTGCCAGGCCTTAACGGCTTTGTTTCCAAAACCCTGCTTCACCACGCGATTACCGAGGCGGCGCATGTCCAGCACGGTTCGTTGCTGTGGGCGGAGCGGCTGTTCGTCCTGACCGGCGTCGGCACGGCCGCTTCGTTCGTCAAGCTCTTTACTCTGATCTTCCTCGGCAAGGCCCCCGAGCGCCTGCGCCGCAAGGTACGCGAGGAATGGCCGCTCAAGGCCGGCATGGCGCTATTGGTCGTGGCCATCGTCGCAATCGGCCTCCTGCCCAACCTGGCGATCGCGGGCCTGGTCGTTCCGGGGGCGGCCGGCTTCGGCTTTGACCCCCACGCCATTGAGCACGTCGCGCACATCAACGTCTTCATGCCTGCCGATGTGCTCAGCCTGGCTGTGACCCTGCTGTTTGGGGCGCTCCTCTTCTTTGTTGGCCTGCGGTTGGGCCTGTTCCACTTGCACGGCCCGGCCTGGATGAGCGTGGAGTACCTGGTCGTCGGCGGGGCGACGGTGGTCGGCCATGCGTGGCTCCGGTTGGTGGACGCATGGAGCGGCGGTTTCCAGAAAGCCGTCAGCCTGGCCGTCAGGCAGATCAGGCGAGCGCAGGAGACCCTGCCGGTCTTCGACTACCTGCCCGGCCGCACCGCGGCATCGCGGGAGTTCAACTTGCTCAACCTGGACTTCGTCTTTTATGTCGTACTGGTGATGATCACCGGCGCGTTGCTCCTGCTCAGGTGGTGGCACGTAACGGGAATCTAGGCGCTCCGCAGGCCGCTCCCCGGGATAGCCCCGGGTTCACCACTTCTCGGCGAGGATGGCGGCGCGCTTTTGCGCGTACTCCTCTTCAGTGATGAGGCCATCGCCGCGCAATCCTTCGAGCTTGCGGAGCCGGGAGTCGAAATCGTCGCCGCCGGCCTGCGTGATCTCGGCCGCCCCTTCCGCGCGCCAGGCTTCCCCTCCCGGCTCGACGCCGTGTGGCAGGTCGACCTCCCACTCCATTGTCGCGGCGCCCCTGCGGCCAAAGTAGTTGTAGGCATGGAAACCGGTGATCCCGACCGCGGCCAGCAGCCACACGACGGCGAACGCGCTGAATGTGGGCGGCGCGCCCATACCGCCGAATCCGCCGAAGCCCCCTCCGCCAAGGAGCACCAGCCCAAGGACGACGAAACCCGCCCCGATGACCATGCCCATCAGTGAAGACGCCTTGCCCGGACGCACCCTGCCCCTGACCTCACGTCTGCTGTCCCTCATGCCCCGCTACCTCCCGACCTCTCCCGCTGTTCCGGTACTTGCGCTGCCCGGGCTTCTCCGGGCCTCGCCCCACCATCGTAACGGTTAGCTGCGCCTGCGGCAACGCCCCACGCCAACCGGGCCCGCGGCGGCGCCGCGGGCCCGGCTTGGGTAGTGCCTTGACTCCGGCTTTTGAGTCCCTGCTACCGCTTTTTGCCCTTGGTCTTGGCGGCTGACAGGCTATCGTCGCCGACCCTGAACGATATCGGCTCATCCGCGGGAAGACCGTCCAGGAGCACCGTGGCGGTATACGTCCCAGGGGTTTCGGTCCGGAAATGGACCTTGTAGACGGCTTCCGGCGCACATAGCGACGCGGGGATCACTGCGGCGGCGCCGGTGGCGCTGTGGATGATCTTCACGCAGACCTCCGCCGGGGCCGTTCCTTCCGGCGTGGACAGGCCGAACTTGATCGGCACCGTCGAATTTGGGCTATGCGCCTTGTTCGAGAGGCTCACGGGCGGCAGCCAGGTAACAAGGTCGGCCGCCGCTCCCCGTTCGAGAACGATTGCGTCCCACAGGTGAATCCCGTCGCCCTCGCCCGGTACGATAGTGAACCTCAGGACATGCTGCCCGGCGGCCGCGGGACCGAGGTTGACGGTTACGTCACCCCAGGCGCCCTCGCCGGGGCCGGGCGCGAAGAAACTCTGACCGTCGAATTCGACGCAGTCCGTTTCGGCCCCGTAACGATACAAGTGCAGCACCAACACGCAGGCCTCCGGCAGGCTGAAGGCGATCGCCAACTCACTGACTCCGCGTGGGTCGGGCGACCAGGACGGTGCATAGAGCGCGGCGGGGAAGTAGCAGTCCTGCGAACTGGTTGCGTCGAGAATGCAGGATTCGGTGGCCTTCCAGGTCAGGCCGTCGAACTCGTCACAGCCCTCGGCTTCGGGGACGCCTGCCTCGGGGATGCCGATGGCGAAGATCGGCTCCTCACCTGCGGCGACCACCGGCGGCGAAAGGACAGTCAACAGAACAATGGTCAAAAGCAGTGCACACCGATGCTTTGTCCGGTGAATCGACATGTCGTTCCCCCGTTTCTGGGTCAATCTTGGGTCGACCGCATTGTCGACCGTTCGCGGGGGATCGCTTAACGGTCAATTGGCTTGGGGGATCGTACCGCCGCACGGGGTGCGGGGCTGCCGCCCTATCTGCGTTGGGCTTTCTCCTGCTGGGCAAATACTTCGTACAGGACGATGCTTGTCGCTACGGCGAGATTGAGCGAGTCACACCGCCCGCTCATCGGGATCCTCACCAGATCGTCGCACAGGGCGGCCAGTTCCGGATGCAGGCCCTGCCGCTCGCTGCCGCTCAGCAGGACTATTGGCTGCGGATATGTCACCTCGCGGTAGTGGTGCTCGGCCGCACCAGACGTGCCGACGACCTTGACGCCCCTCGCTGCCTTGAAGGCGGCAAACGCCCTCTTGTCTGCCCGCATGAGCCGTAGTCCAAACACCGATCCCATGCTGGCCCGCACGGCTGCGGGGTCGTACGGGTCCGCCGAGTTGCCGATGAGGAGCACGCCTCCGCCGCCGACGGCGTCGGTCGTGCGGAGGATCGTACCGAGGTTTCCGGGGTCCTGGACTGCGTCCAGCGCAACCCAGAGGGACTTGTCGGCCGCGTCGAGCCCCGCGAGGTCGTCCCAACGTTGCCGCACCAGGGCGCCGATGCCCTGCGGCCCCTCCCGCTGTGAAACGCTCCGGAAGACCTCCGCGCTGAGTTCATACACCGCGACACCGCAGGCAGCCTGCCGGTCGGCAAGCTCGCGGGCGAAGGGACTGGTCAGCAACTCGGGGGCGAGGAGGATGGCCTCGATGGCATATCCCGTCTGGGCGGCCTCGGCGACGATCCTGATCCCCTCCGCGAAGAACAGTCCCTGCCGGTCGCGCTCCCGCCGGTTGCGCAGGCTGCGAATCAGCTTGACCGTGCGGTTGGAGGTGCTGGTGATCAGCCTGCGGCCCCCGCGCTCACTCAATCCGAGCACACTCCGCGGCTTCGCCGCGCAGGATTTCGATGCCGTGGGGCAGCGCGGGAAGGACGGCCTCAAGGCATTCCAGGACGGCCTTGGGGCTTCCCGGGAGATTGATGATCAAAGTGAAGCCCCGGATCCCTGCCGTGGCGCGCGACAGCATGGCGCGCGGCGTATGGCGCAGGCTGGCCGCCCGGATGGCCTCGGGCAGGCCGGGCGTGAGCCGCTCGACGACATCCAGCGTCGCCTCGGGGGTCACGTCGCGGCGGCTGAACCCGGTGCCTCCGGTAGTGAACACCACATCAAGGCCGTCCACATCCGCCATTTGCCGGAGGGCGGCAGCGATCCGGTCCCGCTCGTCGGGGACGACGACATAGGAGTCGACCTGCCAACCAAGGGGCTTGACCGCCGAGGCGATCGCCGGCCCGCTCGCGTCGGTCCGGTCGCCGCGGGAGCCCTTGTCGCTTGCGGTCAGTACCCCAACGCGCACGGGTCTGCGGTCCGACAGCGCCGGCACTTCGTCCATGGCTATCCTTCGGACGCGGGCCGCCCGCCGGTTTCCAGGATCACGAGGTCGTCGCCCGGACGGACGAGACCTCCTTGGAGGACACGCGCGAAGATGCCTTCCTTCGGCATAACGCACTTCCCCACAGCCTGGAAGATGGCGCACCCGGCGTGGCACTCCTTGCCGATCTGCGTCACCTCGAGCAGGGCATCGTTACCTGCCCGCAGCCTTGTCCCGACCGGCAGCAGATAGACGTCAAGGCCGTCGATGGTCAGGTTCTCGGCGAAGCTCCCCTCGCGGACGTCAATCCCGAGGTCCTGCATTTTGGCAATGCTCGAGGTTGAGAGCAGGCTGACCTGCCGGTGCCAAGGCCCCGCGTGGGCATCGCCTGCGAAGCCATGGCCCGTGACCAACTCGCCCTCTGCGACCGGCTGCTTGGCAGTGCCTTTGCCTTTGCTCAGACATACCGCCACGATTCGCGCGGTCCCTCCGGGCCGTGCAACCGGCTCCCCTACTCCGTCCACGCCGTCTCCCCCTCACGCTTGAATTCGCCGGACCTGCCACCGGACTTGGAAACCAGGCGGACCCGCGAGATCGTCATCGAACGGTCGATTGCTTTGCACATGTCGTAGATCGTCAGTGCCGCTATGCTGACCGCGGTCAGGGCTTCCATCTCGACCCCCGTGCGCGCCGTGACCGTGACCTCGGCCTGGATCTCGAGGATCCCCACCGGATCCCGGGCTCCGGTGCGGAAGTCCACCCGCACGCCGTCGACCGGCAGCGGGTGGCAAAGGGGGACCAGTTCGCCGGTCCGCTTGGCAGCCATAATCCCCGCCACGCGAGCGGCCGCGAGGACATCGCCCTTGGGCGTCGTGCCGTCAAGAATGGCAGCGAGGGTGGAAGGCAGCATCCATACCTCGCCCCTTGCCGAAGCTACGCGCCTGGTGACGTCCTTCGCGCCGACGTCCACCATCCGGGCCCTGCCCGCCGCGTCCGTATGCGTCAAGTCCTGCGCTGCCTGTCGCGTGCTCACAGTGTATCCACTCCCCGGCAAGACGCAACCGCCGATGCACGGTGCATCCGCCGGTCAGGCCGAACCGGCAGCCGCCGCCTCGCCCATGTGATGGCACTGCGGCCCAGGCCGGATCGCCTGGGCGAATAGCCCGGCAAGGTCGAATCGGTCGCCCCGGCCCTCATCGGGCCCCGCAGGTCGACCTCCGCCAGCGCGGCAAGGCAAGGATGGAGCCTGCCGTCGGCGGTCAACCGGAGCCTGTTGCACCCGGTGCAAAACTTGTGTGTCAAGGCCGGGATAACCCCAACGGTGCCAATGCCTTCGCGCCACCGGTATACCGTCGCTGGCCCCGCCCGAACAGCACCACCCCGCCCAGAGGAACAAGGTCGCCGCCCGCAGCGAGCGTCGCCAGCACGTCATCGCTGGAAACCATCGCCCGCGCCGGCGCGGCGGCCATCGCCTGGCGGCATCAGCTCTATGAACCGGACGTGCAGCGGCCGCCCTGCCACGAGCGCTCCGAACTGCAGGATGCCGTCGTCGTTGACACCCTCGACCAGGACGACGTTCAACGAGCGGGAGCTGAGCCCGGCGACGAGCGCGGCCTCGATGCCCGCCAGGCTTCGCGCCAGCGATCGCGCCGGGTAATCGCCGCGTATTTGACCGGGTCGAGCGTGTCCAGGCTGATGTTGACCCGGTTGAGGCCGGCTTCCCGCAACTGGCGGGCAACGGGCCCCAGGAGCACGCCGTTGGTCGTCATGGAGAGGTCGAAGCCGGACCCGCCCGCCGCGCGCGGTGTCGCCGGGTGCGCGCCGGTGTCGCCGGAGTGCGCCGGTGTCGCCAGGCTGCGCCGGCGAGGCCAGCGCCATAGCCGAGAAGCGCCTTTGCCAGCCCGGCAACGAAGCCGACGCAACCCGCCGCGCCAGCGGCGCTCTCCCCCGTGACCCGGAAGTGCTTGAAGCCCAGTCCGGCCGCCGCGCCAGCCAGGTCGCTCCTCGTGCCGGAGGATCTGGTCGTGGTCCTTGCCCGCGACGCCTTCGGCGAGCATGCAGTACGTGCAGCGCAAGTTGCAGCAGTCCGTGATTGAGATGCGCAGGTAATCGATTGCGCGGCCTGCTCGTCCTTCACTTCAATCCATCACTCCCGGGTTCGACCCAGCACCTCGCCGCTGGGCGCCGTGTCGTACCCGCCGAGGGCTACCGAACGGATTTCTGCAGCTCCCGCTCGGATTACGCCCGGCGCCAGCGCCTTGCAGCACCGGCGTGCGATACACCTCTTCCGTCACGGCCAACTCGTAGCGCTCCATCGTCAGCGGCACGAAGTCCAGCCCAAGGGCCTTCGCCGCCGCATAGATGGCCATCCCGGCATCCGCGCCCCCTGCCGCGGCTTCGGCCGCGACTGCGAGGTGGGTGTAGACCTCGCGGCGGTAACCGTTAATGGTTTCCGCGAAGCCCCCGTCTGCCGCAACAGATAATCGAGCAAGGACCCTGGTGCCGAGCCGCGCTGGCGGGTTGACGTAGCGCAGCGTCCTGCGAAGATCACGATTCCCCGCAGACCAAGTGGGTTCCCCTTCGCGACGACAAGTCCCCTGCTCGCGCAACGCAAGACAGAGCAGCGCCACACGGCGGTCCGGCAACAGCAGGTTTGACATACGACCGGTTATAGTCGCCGCTGGCCTCGTCGAGCAGGTGGAGTGCCGGCGAGATGCGCTTCGCCACGCCCGAGGGCCTGCAGTCCGCCAAGGCTGCCCACGTTGGCCGATCCCAGCGAAGTGCCAGGGTGAATTGACCGGAACATATCGGCAAGCACGTCAAGCGACATATCGTGGCTTCCGATGGCGACGAAGCGACGGAACCGATCTCCGCCAGGGGGCGCAGCAACTCCACCGCCACCTTTCTCCCGCCTCATGGCCACTCCCGCTCCTCCGGCACGACCACCATCCCGTCGGCGCGCACCAGCGACGAAAGGACGCCCGCACCACGCGACAGCGGCGCCGCTACGTACTCGCCGCCGATCCGGCCGACCTTTACCCACAGGTACTCGCGAACCCCGGCCGGCGAAGGCATGCGGCGGGCAAGACGGGCGATCGGCACCTGTCGCAGGACCGGCCGATCGAGGATGCTCCCGTCGAAGACGGCCGGAGAAACGCGCGTCCAGTGAGCATGCGCGGAAACCGGGTGGCCAGGCCAGGGCCGGCTTGCCGGCGGCTATTCCGAGGATGACCGGTTTGCCGGGCCGGGACGCGACACCGTGGACGACCACGCGACCGAGGTCGGCGATGGTCCTGGAGGTGTGGTCAGCCGAACCCGCCGAGGAGCCGGCGCTTACGACGACCACGTCGGCCGTCGCGGCTGCGCGGGCTACGGCGTCCTTGATCGTCTGCGGGTCGTCGGGCACGACCGGGTGGACCACGGCCATGCCCCCGGCATCCTCCACGATGCCTGCCGCCAGCAGCGAATTGGATTCGATGATCTGCCCCGGCTCCGGCGGTCGGCCCGCAAGCGCCGCCAGCGGCAGGATCTCGTCGCCCGTTGGGACGACCGCAACGACCGGCCTGACCTTGACGGCAACTTCCGCCACGCCGGCGCTGGCAAGGACCGCAACGTCCTCTCCCCGCAGCCGCCAGCCGCCGGGCAGGAGCATCTCGCCTGCGGCGATGTCCTCGCCGATCGGCCGGACGTGTTGCCATGGCGCCGCCCCGGCAATCAGCTCGATGTGGCCGGGGCCGGCGGTACCGGCGTCCTCGATCATCACCACTGCGTCGCAGCCGTCGGGGAGCGGGTCGCCTGTGTCGACGTATCGCGCCTGTGTGCCGAGCTCAAGGCGGACGGGGCTGGTCTCCGACGCGTGATGGGTGTCGGCTGCGCGGACTGCGTAGCCGTCCATCGCACATGCGTGATATGCCGGCGAGGAGAATTTCGCCAGCGCGGGCCCACCGAGGACGCGCCCGCGCGCTGCGGCGGTGGGGATGGTTTCCGTGGCCGCGGCTCGCAGTACGCCCGCCTGCCTTAACGCTCCCAGCCACTGCGCAAGCGCCTCGTCGACCGGGGTCTGCTGAAGGTAGGGCGGGACGCGGGGTTCGGTCTTCGGTGTCTCGGTCATGTCAATCTGCGCCCCCAATAACGATTACGTCGACCTCTTGACCGGCGGCGAGGCCTTCGCTGTGCTCGGGGATCCTCACCAACCCGTCGGCACGTACCAGCGTATGAATCAGCCCCGACTTTCCGAGCACCGGCTCGGCGAGCCACCCATCCGAAGCCGGGTCCGCGGCAAGGGCCACACGGACGTAATCCTCGCGGCCCACCAGGGATGCCAGGTTGCGGGTCAGGCGAGCGCGCACCCCCGGGACGATTGCGCGGTCATCCACCACCCCGGCCAGGTGGGCGATCGCGTCACGTGCGAAGACCAGGAATACCACCATCGCCGATGCGGGGTGGCCCGGAAGGCCGATCACGGGCTTGCCGCCGCAGGTCGCGAGGAGAGTCGGCTTGCCCGGACGAATCGCGACTCCATGCACCAGGACCCCGGGCGGCCCCAGCGCGCCGATTGCCTCCGCGACGTAATCCCTGCTCCCGACCGAACTACCCCCCGAAACCAGGAGCATATCCGCCGCCGCCAGCGCCCCCGCGAAAGCCTCTCGCATCCGCGCGGGCTCGTCCGGTACGACGCCGCAGAGTACCGCATCGGCCCCCGCTTCCCTAATCAGGCCGTACAGCGAGTACGAGTTGATGTCGCGCACCTGGCCGAGCCGTGGTTCCGTCGAGGGGTCGACGACCTCGTCGCCGGTGGAAACCACAGCTACGCGCGGCCGCCGGTGCACCTCCACGCCCGACGCGCCGACCGCGGCGAGCGCACCAGTTCCGCGGCGCGCAGCCAGGCGCCCCTGCACGCACGACCACTTCGCCGCGGCGGACGTCCCTGCCGCGGCGGATCACGTTCTCGCCCGGAGCTCACCGAGTGGACCACTGAAATCTCGCCGGGGGCGAGGAAGTTCTGCTGCCCCTCCAGCATCACGGCGGCATCGGCTCCTTGGGGCAGCATGCCGCCTGTGGCGATCCTCGCGGCCTCGCCCGTCCCAGCTCATGCGCCGTGGCCTCGCCCATCCCGACCTCGGCCGCCACCCTGAAAGTCGACCGCCTGGCTCTCGAAGCGCCGTAGGTATCGGCAGCCGCGACCGCGAATCCGTCGACCGTGCTGCGGTCGAAACCGGGGACGTCGCAGGCGGCGATCACGTCGCAGGCCAACACGAGCCCGAGGGCATCCGCCAGGGCTACGCCGCGGCACCCAGTACTGCCCATGTGCCAAGGGTTTCGCGCCAGATCTGCCGAGCCTGGCTAACGGAAGCCACGCGAAAGAACTCAAAGGCCACGCCAACACCCCTCTGAACGCCTTATAAGACCGGCGCCACTGGGTGGGCCGATCCGTTGATGCAGCTTCGAAGGCTAGGTCGCTGCCGAGCGGCACCCGGCGTTTGCATAATCCCTTGCGACGAGGGGTCCCGGCTCGCCACACCCCGGGCACCGAAGCCTACAGATCCCGTAACCACCCTGGCGAGCAGGCTACCCTGAAGGGCCGGGCCGGAACGCCGACCATCCGCGCCCGGCCGAGAGCCGTTCCCTTTCGCGTTCGGCCTGGCGAACCTCCTGCCCCGGCCTGCGGGCCGAGGTTTGCCCCCGGATCGCTGAGCGGTCTCGAGCCTCGCCCGAGAAAAGCCGGCCGAACACGGCGGCCTCGCAACGTAGGGCTTCGACAGGCGGTGAGTGCCCCACCCGGACGATGGTCTCCTTGACGGCGGCGAGGACAGCGGGAGGCACTGCGCCCATCGGGAGGCGATCTCCAGGGCCACAGTCACTTCTTCGCCGCAGGGAACCAACCGTTCGACGAATCCCATACGGTATGCCCGGCGCGCTTCCACATCCTCCCCCGAAAAGCACATTTCCTTGGCCGCCGCCGGCCCGGCGAGGCTTAGAAGGCGCCGAATGCCGCCAAAGGCAGGGGTCAGGCCACGTCGGCACCAACTCAAGCCGAATGTGGCCCGCTCCGACGCAACACGCAGATCACATGCCAGGGCCAGTTCCAACCCCGCGTCAAGGCACGCGCCGCCGACTGCCGCGATGACGGGCAACGGGATGGTTTCCAGCCGATGAGTCACTTCCTGCCCACGAAGGGCGTATGCAGTCGCATCCATGGCGTCCATGCCCTCTGTTTCACCCGAATCCGGGCCCGTGGCGAACGCGCCGCCGGATGGGCCTGCGAGCACCAGAACCCGGATGCGCGAATCCCCGGCGGCAGCATCAAGGACGCCGTCAAGCTCGGCAAGAAATGCCCTGCTTACGGCATTGCTCCCATCATGCAGGCCGAAGCCGAATACGACAAGGGCGACTCCCCCCGGCGGGTGCGCCAACCCCTCCAAGGGCTGATCGCCCGGCATGACAAGTCGAACGCGCTCTCCCCCGCTCAAAGGCACCCCTGGGCCATTATCCATACGCACACCTCGCCCCATCCGATTGCCGCGCATTCCCGGCGGGAGTTGGCTTCGCGGCCGAGATGCTCTAATTCCTCCTGCACATCGACGCAGCGTTTATGCACTTGACCGATAGGAGAGCAGCCGTTTGAGTCGAATTCTGATAGATGCGCTGTGCCCGCGGCGATGTCTCAGAGCAACGTTGCCGCATGCGGCTCTGCCCCGGACACGGCGCACCAATAGCAGATATGGTGGGTTGGCCAATGAATGGGAATAACTATCTGACTCCGGGCGAGATCGCGGAGTCCACGGTTCAAATCGGGATCAAGAAGGCGAAGAGCAAGGGCGTGCACTTGCTGCTTCTTGGATTCATGGCCGGCGCCTTCATCGCGTTCGCCTCAGAGGGCTCCAACATGGCAGCGTACAACCTGCTGGCGAAGCCGGAAACCTACGGCCTGGGCAAGTGCCTCGCCGGGGCCATTTTCGGCACAGGACTGATGATGGTAGTCATCGCCGGCGCCGAGTTGTTCACCGGCAACAACCTCATGTTGCTCGCCAAGCTTGAGGGCCGCATCGGCTGGCCTCAACTACTACGCAACTGGGTGCTCGTGTATGCGGGCAATTTCCTCGGATCCGTCTTCATCGCCTACCTGATGAACGCGTCGGGCCTTTTCGCGAGCAGCGGCGGCTTGCTTGGCGGCATGACCATCAAGATTGCGGCGTACAAGACGGGACTGGAGGCCGGTCAGGCCGTCGCGCTGGGAATTCTGTGCAATATGCTGGTGTGCATCGCCGTCTGGATGAGCTTCGGGGCGAAGGATCTCAGCGGCAAGGTTTGGGCGTGCTTCTTCCCCATCTGGCTCTTCATCACCTCGGGGTTTGAGCATTCCATCGCCAACATGTACTACATCCCGGCAGGGATCATGGCCAAGGCCAATCCCTCGCTGGCTGCAGCTGCAACCGCGGCGGGCGTGTCGGCCGGGTCAATGGATGCGCTCAACTGGTCCAGCTTCGTGTATAAGAACCTGCTGCCTGTCACCATCGGCAACCTGATCGGCGGGGGCATCATTGTGGGCGGCGTCTACTGGTTCTGCTACCTCCGTAAGAAGTAGCTGCCGGTGGCACGCAGGGATGTGATTCAACGCGGGCGGGCCGGCCCATGAAGCTCGCCGAAGCCCGCGTTGGATCGCCACGGCCGGTCCGGCCTCCTCTTTGGCAATGGCTATCGGCCAACAGATTTCCCGTGGACATGCCGCATAGAATGGACCGGGATGCACAACGCGGTCCGGACGGTCCCCCCTCGGCGTAGCGCAGGCCGAGAAGGTCAGCCTGGCATTTGCGCCGAAACTTACCGGGCAAACCGCGTGCATAAGCCGGAGGTGAACTCAGTTGAAGGAGGACCCTGAACGGACAATGGTCTTCCCGGCCGGGGAGAAGCGCCCCAACGAGGCACGGGAGATCCTCGCCCGCGTGTACGAGGCCCTGCGTGAGAAGGGCTACAACCCGGTTGGCCAACTCGCGGGGTTCCTGCTGTCGGGCGATCCTGTCTACATCACCGCCCACAAGAGCGCGCGTAGCCTGATCCGCAAGCTTGACAGGATGGAGGTTCTGGAGGAACTGGTCCGGTTTTATCTCGACCACGCCATGAGCGACCTGCTGCGATAGCATTACTCCCGCTGATTCCCGGCAGCCTATAGTCCGAAGGCCCGGCCGCCCAGCTAATTGGGCCGGGCTTTTTAACGTTTTGTTAAGCTCCCCGCCGCCCCTGTTAATGCGCCTTTTGTGGAACCTCCCTTATGGTTGTTTCTAGGAGGTGGGAAACAGAAATGGATCATCAGCCCCGCTAGTTGCTTCAACCGACACAGCCGAGACCGGCATGTGGGCGGAAACAAAACGTCGTATCGGTAACATCTGCAAGCGCCTCAAGCTCAGCCAGGGCATGACCGACCTCTTGATTATGCCCGAGCGCGAACTCACGGTTCGCGTAAGCATCGTCGACGATGCCGGAGAGGTGCAATCGTTCGAGGGGTACCGCGTACAGCACTCGGGCGTGCGCGGACCGTACAAGGGAGGCATCCGCTATCATCCGAATGTCACCCTTGATGAGACCAGGGCGCTCGCCGCTCTGATGAGCCTCAAGTGCGCCACCGTCAATATCCCGTACGGCGGCGCCAAGGGAGCGCTCCGCTGCGACCCCGGGAAGATGTCAAAGCGCGAGCTCGAAGCCGTCAGCCGCCGCTACGCGACCGCAATCGCGCCCCTGATCGGGCCCATGCGGGATATCCCGGCCCCCGACGTCAACACCGACGGCCAGATCATCGGGTGGATGACCGACGCTTACTCGACCCTCGCAGGCCAGATGGTCCCCGCCACATTCACGGGCAAGCCCCTCAGCTTCTGGGGCTCAGTCGGCCGGGAGGCGGCCACAGGCAACGGCGTGGGCGTGGCGACGCAGCGGTATGTTGAAGCCCAGGGCCAGAGCCTCGACGGGATGACGGCTGCGGTACAGGGCTTCGGCAAGGTCGGCTACTTCTCGGCGCTCGCCCTGCTGGAGCGCGGGGCAAAGATCACCGCCGTGAGCGACATCTCCGGTGGCCTGGCCAACCCCAAGGGTCTCGACATCAAGCGCCTTGGGGCATTCATCCGTGAACGGCCCGGAAACCTCCTCGACGACTACAAGGGCACGGACGCGGCGCGCATCTCCAACTACGAGTTGATTGCTGCGGACGTCGACGTCCTGGTGCCGGCGGCGATGGAAGACCAGATCACCGAGGCCAACGCCGGGAACGTGCGCGCACGCCTTGTCTCGGAGGGCGCCAACGGCCCGGTTTCGACCGAGGGAGATGAGATCCTCGAGCGGCGCGGCATCAGCGTCATTCCCGATATCCTCGCCAATTCCGGCGGTGTCGTGGTCTCGTACTTTGAGTGGGTCCAGTGCCTGCAAGGCATGTTCTGGCAGGGGGACGAGGTCAACAGCAAACTGGATACCATTATGACTCAGGCGACGCGGGACTGCATCGCGTATGCGAAGGCAAACGGTATAACCCTGCGCGCGGCCGCCTACGCCCTCGCGGTGGAGCGGATCGTTGCGGCGTTGGGGACCCGCGGGAGCAACCTCTAGGACGGAGGTGAAAGGCTAGGCCATGGTCGAGGGACCGCGAGCGAAGCAGGCATTCACTGTCGATCTGACGAAGGTATCGAGGTTGGCTGCAGAGCGGGCGTATGAATACGCCAGTGCGAAGATCAGCTGCCGCGGCACGGGGCACCCGGGTCCGCTGGCGGACGGGGAAGGCGCGTGCGAGTACTTCACCTACGGGTGGCTCAAGGCAGTCTCCGAGCAACTCGCGGCCCTTCACTGGCCGGTCACGAGCGCGTACATCCTGCCGTCAACCGAGGGCGGCGACAGTCAGGTGGCCGACGTGGTCCTGATCGTGGAGAACGGCAGCGCGGCATTTAACCTTGTTTGCGAGAGCCTGGAGACCCAGTATGCCCAGGCCGCTCGGCAGCAGGGGTTTGTTTCGCTGGTCAAGTTCCACGTCGTGGCGGCCGATCAAGCCAGACTCGGCATGGCCCTCGGCGGTGGGCTGCACAGCCCGGCTCTGCAAGTTTGGCCCTAGGGGTGCCAACGGGAAGGGTATGACTTGAGAGTTGGGTGACGTCGGTTGCGACTCCTCCCCGTGGAGTTTCGCATTGAGTTTTGCTCAATCCGATTCTCTGCCCCAACTGGCGTCTACTTGCTTGGTCGTCCTGGCTCGCCGGATACGGGCCAGGACGACCGTTTTTGCTTTGTACGCCGGCGGCAGGTGGCGCACACTTGATGTCCTGGGTGACCGAACACAGGAATTGTGGGCAGCTATCCATCCAAAGGCCGAAGAGGCGATCGGTCGCACGATCGGCCCGGTGTTTCTGGAGCTTGCTGAACGGCGTATGGTGGCTGTCGGAGTGCCCGTCTCGGGCATGCACGTCCTTGTTGCGGCCACCGGCCCCGATCTTGATTGGGATTGGCTGCGGGCCAACTGGCCCGGGCTGGCCGGCTGCCTTGGCGCCGCCGTGGAACGGCTGACCGCGGAATCCGACCCCGAGAAAGCGATGGCGGTTCTCGCCCATGAAATGCGGACGCCGCTCACGTCGATCAAAGGATACGCCCTCTCCATGTTGCGGAATGATGTCCAGTGGACTGGCGCGGACCTGCGCGGTTTTGCCACTTTGATCGACGAGGAGACCGAGACGCTCATCCAGATGGTTTCTGAGGTACTGGAGGCCAGCACCCACCGCTCGGGCTCGCTCGAAGTGCAACTCGAGCCGACGCTCATCGGCAAGATCGCGACCGCAACCCTCAGGGAGTTCGCGGCACGCGACTCTTGCCACCAGTACTTTTGCTCGATCCCGGACCGGTTGCCCGCTGTCATGGGCGACCCGGTCCGCCTCCGGCAGGTGCTCAACAACCTCCTCGATAACGCCTCCAAATACGCGGTCAAGGGCGCGATCGTGCTCTCCGCGCAGGAGGCCGCGAGCGATGTGGTCGTCTCGGTCGCCGACGAGGGCCCCGGGTTGCGCCCGGAACACCTCAACCGGTTGTTCGAGCGCTACTTCCGGGTAAAAAACAACGGGAGCAGGGTTGCGGGTACCGGGCTCGGGCTCCCCCTCGCACGAGATCTCGTCGAAAGGCAGGGCGGCAGGATCTGGGCGACAAGCAGCGAGGGGCGGGGCACGACCGTATCGTTCTCGATCCCCAAGGTACTTCGATGAGAAAACACAAGATTCTGATCGTCGACGACGAGCCTAGCTGGTGCGCCTGCTGAGCA
The DNA here is from genome assembly GCA_040766985.1 of Bacillota bacterium. GTDB lineage: Bacteria > Bacillota > Sulfobacillia > JAUYEG01 > JAUYEG01 > JAXGPL01. Next base: position 95,417 of record JAXGPL010000010.1, on the reverse strand, counting down.
CTAACCTCAACCCGAGGGGTTACGCCATCTCAGCCGCCGCGACAGGCCGTCAGGCCCTCGAGCTGGCGGCGTCCGAGGCGCCGGACGTCGTCGTCCTTGACGTCATGCTGCCGGACATGTCCGGGTTCGAGGTCTGCCGCGAGTTGCGCGCGATGAGCGACGTGCCCATTCTAATGCTTACCGCCAAGGCAAAGGACAGCGACAAGTTACAGGGGTTCAGGGCCGGGGCGGACGACTATATCACCAAACCGTTTAACGTGAACGAGCTCCTTGCGCGTATCGCAGTGGCCCTGCGGCGCCGCGCCGGAGCGTCACCGGAGCCACCGCTGCTCGGCGCCGGGCCCATCCGCCTCTACCCGGCATCCCGCAAAGTCACAGTCGGCGGCGACCATGTCCACCTCACGCCGACCGAATTCAGCCTCCTGCACTACTTGCTTACACACCAGGGCAAGGTGATCGTCCACGAACAGATCCTGTCCTACGTTTGGGGGCCGGAGTACGCGGACAGTGTCGACTATCTGCGGGTCTACATCGCCCACCTGCGCCGCAAACTGGGCGAGGAGGCGGGCCGGTTGATCCGGACGGTAACCGGAGTGGGCTATAGCATAGATGCTGAGCCGACGCAGCCGGAGCGAGAGGGTCGGGACTGAAGGATCAGCTGGAGATGCCCGCTAAGGCGAGCCCGAAGATGCACCTACCCGCCGCGTCCGGGCCCCGGCGGACTCCCGTCTCCGCCTTTGCCGGACTTCGCTGTAAGCGAGGCGGCCCGTGTGCCGAGCGGACGGTGGCGTTGCTCTTCGGCACGCTCGACGAGGTAGCGGTTGACCGCCCAGACGATGCCCCCCGCAAGCGGCGAAACCCACGCCTGCCTAAGGTACAGCCACGCGAAGGGTATGTAGACCGGCGCCTTTACAGCCACCCATCCCTGGGCGATAGCCATGGGCACGACAAACCTGGTATGCACCAGTAGGTCGTTGAACAGGTAGTCCTCGAGGTACAACCAGTGCCGCCGGCCAGGGGACGTCAGGTAGTAGATCAGGTCGCCGAAGATCTTGGCCGCCACACCTGCGGCAACGAGGTAGATGAAGGTTTCCCGGTAAGTGATCGCCCACCTCGCATCGGCCCAGAGGGTCAACCCCTGGAGCAACGCGATGTCGGCGACGGCCATGAGCAGGAGGCTCTGCTTACGTGATGTCATGGCAGTATTACGCTTCGCCGGGTTGTGCGGTTTTCCGTTTGAGGTCGCGGAGGCATGGCCTTCGCAGGTTTGCCGGCGCGCCGGGGTGAATTGGGGGCGGAGGCGTGCAGTGACCGCCCGCATGACGTTCCGCCCCATCCGGGAGGTGTACCTTCGTGACCGCAGAGGACTGGCTTAACGTCGGCTGGACCATGATCCTGATCTTTGGCCTGCTGACAGGGGCGCGCTACCTGAAGGTCATGTATGCCGGCAGGATACCCAAGTGGTCAACGTGGACCGTGTTGCTGGTCTATAACGGCGTGATCGGCGCGCTTCTGCTGGCCGGCAGACTCGGCGGCATCGCTCTGCCGGCTGTCGTCACACCTGTCGCAGTCGTCGGCGGCAACGGCGCGCTGCTGACCTTCTTCGGCGCCCCGCCGGGCCTGCGCCGGACACCGAAGGCGCAAAGGACCAGATCAGGGCCTGTAGCCCCGGATCCCAGCCGCGAGAAGATAGTCCCCTCTGCCAAGAAGCGGCGCCACAAGAAGCGCTGAGCGTATGCTTCGCGCGGCCCTGATCCGCGTTGCTGCCCGGCGAAAGCCAAGAGGCACCGGCTGCGCCACCGGTGCCTCTTGCCGAGGAGGATATTGAGTTGGGGTGCGCGACCGCTTCGGACTTCACTCCGGCCGGTTGCTCAGGCCTGCCGTGTCTCTTGCCGTCTAAGAGCGCAGGAAGTCCAGCACTTTCATGTGCAGCTCGGCGATCCGCTCCAGTTTTGCCGTGTAGTATATGAAGTTGCCGTCCTCCGTGCCCTCCACCAACTCCGCATCGCGCAGGAGGCGCAGATGCCGGGAAACGGTCGGCTCGGCCAAACCCAGTTCTTCAGCCAGCTCTTTAGTACACTTATGCTCCTCAAGCATCAACTTGAGCAGCTTCAGCCTGGTCTCATCGGCCAGGGTCTTGAGCAGCCTCGCCAGCGGCTCCGGCGGCGTCAGGCTCTCCGGCCGCCTGTAGATGCCCGGCGAAACCGGATAACATGCCGTCACCATCTGGTCCGTCTCGCTCAGGACCCGGTCGTACACCGCGAACACCGACGGCAGCAGGCGCACCGTCGACCCGTACTCCAGCCGCCCATCGAGTTGCTCCCAGGCGGACGGCATCGCGGTTGCCAGAAAAGCCGCGCCTGCCTTGCGCGCCTCTCCCGTCTGCTGCCTGATACTCCCGACGAGGAGGGGCTCGATCCAGTAAAACTCCTCGTGAAAGTAGTCCGTCCAATACGCCCAAAGGAAGCGCAGAAAGCCGCTCCACTGCTCCTCGTCCTGCGAAAAAGCCTCGGCGAACCCCTCGCCGGACCACTCCTCCAACTCGTGAAGCACCGACGGGACGCTAAGGTCGGTCAACCCATCGCGCTCAAGAACCGGCTGGATCGCCTCCGCCCAACTCCCGAGCGACTCGCCATAGGCGAAAATGTTGTCGTACGAGTCGGGCGAGATCTTTTCCTTGAACCTGACAACCCAGGGCAGAAGCACTCCGTGCCTGCCTGGGTCGCACAACACCTGGAGACTCAGCACCATCTCGATGTATGACGAGTAGGTGAAGGTGATGCCGGCTCTACGTCTTGTACCTGCATCTACTGCTGTCTCCAGCTCCAATTTGCCCCCTGGCTGCCATCGAGTTAGCTGATTGGCTAACTGCGTAACTCTTTATCCAAACCGATTCTACACCGGTCGCATTTGGCTGTCAAGGCAACCCCTTCCGCGCAATTCGACGGGGCAAGGTCAACCGGTGTCGGTCAGTGCAGCGGCTCCGGTCGGCCAACGCCCCGCGATGAACCACGAGCCGCAGAAGTGCATCGCCCCGAACAAGAGGCCGCCGAGGACGTCGCTCGTCCAGTGGGCATCGATGTAGATCCGGCTGGCGCCGACCAGAAGCGGCCAGGCCACGAGGGCGCCGCGCACAGCAGTTAGTTGAGCGCGGCGCAGGCCCACGGCATGCCACCGGAGCCAGAGCAGCCATCCGAGTGAAATGCAGAGCGCGCTTAGCGCGTGCCCGCTCGGGTAGCCGGCCCCGCTCCAAAATGGTACGAGGGGCGGCTGCGGCCGCGGCCGCTCAAGGATGCGCTTGAGGGCAATCTGCCAGACGGTCGAGGTCGCAGCCATCAGAAGGAAGTATAGCGAAAAAGCCGGCTGCCGCCGCGGCGGCCCATCAACCATGTGCAGATGAGGATGACAACGGGGGTGACGTACTCGGAACTGAGATGACTCACGGCTAGCATCGCGGCGATTCCAAGAGGGCTCCGTGCAGCCCTGATCCAGTCGCGGACCGCGGTGTCGAGCCACCACATGCTCTCGCGCTCGACCGCAACGGTCAGGGCGATGCTTGCGGCAGCGAATAAGAGAGCAGCCAGGCCGGCTATCCTCCGTCCGGCCTGGCTGGCTTGCATCGGCGGCACCCGGTTCGCGGCCGGGCGGTCAGTGCGAGTTGAAGCGCTCAATATAGTAGTTGGGCGACTCCTTGGTGATGGAGACGTCGTGGGGATGGCTCTCGCGCAGGCCGGCATTGGTAATGCGGACGAACTTGGTGTCCTCCTGCAGTTGCCTGATCGTGCGCACACCGCAGTACCCCATGCCCTGCTTGAGGCCACCGATGAGTTGGTAGACCGTCTCCGAGAGGGGTCCCCGGTAGGGGACGCGTCCTTCGATGCCCTCCGGCACGAACTTCTTCACCTCAGCCTGGAAGTACCGGTCCGCGGACCCGGCCTTCATCGCGCCGAGCGAGCCCATGCCGCGGTACACTTTGTAGCTGCGGCCCTGGTAGATCTCCATTTCGCCGGGGCTCTCCTCGGTGCCCGCGAACAGGCTGCCGATCATCACCGAATCGGCTCCGGAGGCGATTGCCTTGACGACATCGCCGGAATAGCGCACGCCGCCGTCCGCGATGATCGGGACGCCATGCCTGGCGGCCGCCCGGGAGCACTCGCAGATGGCAGTCACCTGGGGTACGCCGATGCCGGCCACCACACGGGTCGTGCATATCGACGCAGGCCCGATGCCGACCTTGACCGCGTCCGCCCCGGCGTCGATCAGCGCCTCCGTACCGGCGGCAGTGGCCACGTTGCCTGAAATCAGGACGATGTCCGGGAAGGTCTGGCGCAGCCGGCGGGTGGTGTCGATGACGCCCCGCGAATGACCGTGCGCCGTGTCCAGGACGACAACGTCCACACCAGCGCCCCGGAGGGCCTCAACCCGGTCGATGACATCGCCGGTGACGCCGACAGCCGCGGCGGCGATCAGCCGCCCCTGGGCGTCCTTGGCTGCGTTGGGGAACTGCCGCGCCTTCTCGATGTCCTTGAGCGTGATCAGGCCCCGCAGCTTGCAGTCGGGATCGACAAGAGGGAGTTTCTCAATCTTGTGCCTGCCGAGAATCCGTTTGGCCTCATCAAGGGTTGTCCCGACCGGGGCTGTGACGAGCCCTTCGGAGGTCATGACGTCGCGGATCGGCTGGTTGAAGTTCTCCTCAAAGCGCAGGTCACGATTTGTCAGGATCCCGACGAGGCGGCCCGTGTCGTCGACGATCGGCACGCCGGAGATGTGGTAGTGGGCCATGATCTCCAGGGCTTTGGTCACAGGATCGTCCGGCGCCAGCGAAATCGGGTCGGTGATGACACCGTGCTCGGACCGCTTGACCCTGTCGACCTGCTTGGCCTGCTCCTCAATAGAGAGGTTTTTGTGGATCACGCCGCAACCGCCCTCGCGGGCCATCGCGATCGCCATTCTGGCTTCGGTCACGGTATCCATCCCTGAACTGACCAGGGGAACGTTGAGCCTGATGTCTTTGGCGAGCACCGTCGCGGTTTCGCAGTCCCGGGGGAGGACGTCCGACAATGCGGGAATCAGGAGAACATCATCAAATGTAAGCCCTTCGGCAGCGAACTTGTCGTCGTACGGCATGCTCTCTCCCTCCTTCGCGCTCGGGTAAAATTTCAGAGATGATAACACGGCAACGCCGATGTTTCAACCGCACACCTTAGCTTTTGGCGCCTTTTCGAGCGTTCTTGCCTTCAGCGGTAGTTCTCTTCCCAGAGACGCTGGTAGTCGATCGCCCACTGTCGTTGTTTTGCCGCGTTATCGGCCCCGAGGTCGCGAACGACCTTGCCGGGAGTACCGAGCACCAAAGCGTTTGGCGGGATCTCCGCGCCGGGTGTGACAACCGCGCCTGCACCGATCAACGCACCGTCGCCGATCTTTGCGCCGTCGAGGATCACGGCGCCCATGCCGACCAGAACGCAGTTGCCGATCGTGCTTCCGTGGATCACAGCCCCGTGACCGACGGTCACGTAATCGCCGATCGTCGTCGGAAACCTGCGGTCCACGTGAACGACGCATCCATCCTGGATGTTCGTACCGCGTCCGATGGAGACCGGGCCGAGGTCCGCGCGAACCACCGCGCGAAACCAGACGCTTGCCCCGGGCTCTAGCGTCACGTCACCGATGACGTCGGCGCTATCGGCGACAAACGCCTCGGGCGAGATCCTGGGCCTACGCCCCCTGAGTTCACGGATCACTTCGGTACCCCCTCGGTTGGGCTGGACGCTGCCGCCGTCCTTGCCCGGGGCATCCGGCCGGCCAGGTATGCGGTGCGTCCGGCTTCGACTCCCATTCGCATCGCGGCCGCCATCATCACGGGATCGCGGGATCGGGCGATGGCCGTGTTGACGAGAACGGCGTCAGCGCCGGTTTCCATGCTCAGAGCGGCATCCGAAGGGGCGCCGATCCCCGCGTCGACAACGACGGGGACGGCCGTTACGCGCTGCCGGATGAGCGCCAGGCGATCGGGATCGAGAACCCCCTGCCCCGAGCCGATGAACGAGCCCATGGGCATGACGGTCGCAGCACCGGCCTCGACGAGGCGCATCGCTGCGACGGGGTCGTCGTTGGTATACGGTAGCACGGTAAAACCTTCGGCGACCAGCCTACGGCATGCCTCAACGGTGGCGCTTACGTCTGGAAGGAGCGTCTCCGGGTCTCCGATGACCTCAAGCTTGACGAACTCGTGATTGCGCTCCGAAGCGAGGCCCGCCGCCCGCGCCAGCCTGGCAATGCGGACAGCCTCTTCGACGGTCGTGGCCCCTGCCGTGTTGGGCAGGAGGATCATGTGCTGCGGGATGTAGTCCAGCACGGTCTGGCCTGGCGCAGCAGAAAGGTCGAGCCGGCGGACCGCGACCGTCACGATCTCGGCGCCGGATGCCTTGAGGGCATCGCGCATGACTTCGAGGCTCGAGTATTTGCCGGTGCCGACCATCAGCCGGGAACGGAATTGACGGCCTGCGATCAGAAACGGTCGATCGTTGCTCATGCGTGACCACCACCAACGAAGGATATGAGCTCAAGCAAATCGCCTTCGACCAGGACGCGCGTCGGGTATTCCTCGCGTGGGAGGATGTCGGCGCCGATCACGACCGCGACACGGGCCGGCTCCAGGCGGAGTTGAGCGAGCAGCATCGCAACGGTGGCGCCGGCGGGCACATCAACCAGGCGATCGTTCACCTTTACCTGCATCCCGTCCTCATCTCCGTCCGCCGTCCGCATGACGCCACGCGGCCACGAGGCCTGCCGCAGCGGCTACGGGATCGGTTGCGCCCGCGATCGCGCCGATCACCGCCATGCCGCCGGCTCCCGCCCGCCTGACGCTTGCCGCATTGGTGGCGTCAATGCCGCCGATCGCTACCACGGGACAGTCTCCCGCAGCTGCCACAGCCGTACTAAGGGCGTCGAGGCCCTTTCCCTCGAGGCCGGGCTTGGACGCAGACGAAAAGACGTTGCCGTATATCAGGTAATCCGCCCCGTCCCGAGCCGCAGCCCGAACCCCGGCCGTATCATGAACGCTCGCCCCGATCAGCAAGGGCGCCTTTGCGGGACCTACCCTGCAGCTCGCGGCAACCTGCCTGGCGATAGCCACAGGAAGCGACCGCTCGCCCAACTGGATGCCCCCGCGCGGCAGGCAAGCGCCACATCGAGACGGTCATTGAGCACGAGCGTTGCACCGTGTGCCGCGCATACCGGAATCAACTGCGCCGCAAGAGCAAACAGCGGGCCCGAGGCAAGCCCCTTGGCCCGCAGTTGGATTGCGTCTACCCCACCCGCCAGAGCCCGGCGCACAAGCGAAAGCAATGCTCCGGCCCGGCCGATGCCGAGGTCCGGGCCGGGGTCAGGGGTGACGAACATCACCTCAAACGGCGGAGACCGCCGGCCCACAACCACGTCAGACATTATTCAAGAACGACGGCCTGCCTCCTACCGGACTGGTTGGAGGATCTCCAGATTCGCCAGGGGGACCACCGCCTGGTTGCCGCCGGCGAAGTCAATTACCGCCCCCTGCGACTGGAGACCTGTCTCCAGTGTAACCTCTGCGGCGATTTCGCGCACACTGCCGCTATGCCCGTTGTGCGGGCCGCCGACGACCCTCACGATGGCGCCGGGCACGACGGCCCGCAGCGGACCTGGCACCACCGATAGCGATACCCTGCCCGCCGGGGCGTCCGAGCGAATTGCCGTTGCGGCGCCGTCTGGTTCGGCGAAGATGACTACCGGTGCGTTGCCGCTCAGCACCTCCTGGTCCTGCGCATCTACGAACGCGCCGCGCCCGGCATGGCGGGCAAGGATCGAAAACGCCTGTTCACGGATTGGGACGCGCCCCAGGCCGTCGAGGGCGATGATTGGCATACGGACAGTGTCGGTCCCGTCGGGGGCGTCCTCATCCAAGGCAGCGCCTGAATAGTAGCGGGTCGCGTACTCCTCATAGGTCATCCCCGCGGTGAAGGCAGTGAACTCGTCGGCCGCCAGCTGGTCGATTCCGCCGGCGATCAGGGCCCGGGCGCCGTGCCTGTAGCACGCCTGCATTAACCGCAGGTCGGCGTAGCGACCAGTGACGACGACCTTCCCCCTTACCCCCGGTCCGACCTGGACCAGGTCGGCCTCCGCGGCCGGCATGTCCACGAGGAGAAGCAGCTCCCCCCACGCCACGCCGCCCCACCCCGCGGTGCCCTGGACCATCGCGCCGTGTGTCCTGATGACGACGCCGTAACCGGGGATCACTTCGTCCACGGTCCCGGCGAGGCCGGCGTGAACGGGCATCGGGTGCTCACGGATGCCGATCAGCCCGGCGCGCGGATCGAAGGTGACGATCGTCCCGTTGACGGGGGAGACGTATTCCCGGTACCCGAGGCCGAACATGAACATGTAATAGGCCACCGGCTCGCCGCGCTTGACCTCGTCGCCAACCTGCTTGAGCATCTTTGCGAGCAGCCTTGACTCGTCGGCCTCGACCCGCAGATAGTGTAGCAACTCCTCGGAACTGTTGTGGCCGATGAGGGAGCCCGGCTCCACCTGCGCACCGGGTTCCAGGAGCACCTCGCCGCCTTGATCGAGCCTGCGGATGTGGCGAATCGCCGTCGCGTCATGGCTGACCAACGTCTCGCGTTCCACCGCCATGTCAGTTCGCCTCCCCTGCGCCGGCATTGGCCAGCACTGATTCGGGATACGCCTCCATTGTCCTGAGCCAGGCGGCGATCCGCGACTGCCTGCGCGCAGGATTCTGCGGCAGAGACACGGGACGCCCGCGCCCGTCGAGGATCACCCCGAGCCGTCCGCCACCGGCGAGCCTCGCCGTAACCCCATAGCCCGCCCCCGCGTCGTGGCCCCGGTCCGGTGAAACCGTCACCCGCACGACTTCGTCCTCGCGCAGCGGGATGCGCTTGAGCGCTCCGTAATCGACGGTTTCGCGGATCTGCGTACCGTCTTCGCGCTCGATCCGGACCGACGCAATGCGCGCGCCCTGGCGCCGGAAGAGCGAGCCGCCGCGCTCACGCGGGACGGGAGCGACGACGACGCCCAGACGCTCGTACCAGCTTTCGCTCAGAATCTGCGCGGCAAGCGACTCGTCGGTACGCGCAAGGGCCCCAAGGTGGGGCAGCAGCCCGCGCTCGTCCGCCAGGACCTGAGTGATACCCTGCGGCTGAAGGCCGTCGACGATCAGGCTCATCGCCTGACCCGGCGTCGTCGCAGCCGCCACCTGCCTGCCCGTCGCCATGATGACGCTCACGCGGCTGAGGTCAACGATGGTCTGACCGCCGACCGAGATATAGGTGCCGAGGACCTCGTCGATGTTACGCTGCCGGTGGATACCTTTTAGGAGAGCGGCCACCTTGCGATGGCCGTCAAGCGCGACGCGCAGCCGCTCGCGGCCCGCCGCCTGCTGGACGAGCAACTCCTTCCACGTCTGAGGCACGGCTGCCGGGCGCAGGCGCTGCGTGGCAAGCACGTTGCCGGCCTCTTCCCTGCCGATGTCGACGGGCAGCCAAAGAAGAGCTGCATCCGCGAGTGCGGAAAGGCTGGCCGGGCAGTCGTAGTTGAGGCCGCACTCGTCAATGACGGTGCGGTTTGGCTCGTTGTCGATCACCGAGTAGAGATTGAGGGTGGACTCGGCGATGTCCGCCACGATTACGTTGACCTTCCACGCCGCCGCCAGCAACTCGGCCGCGTGCCCGCAGGCCAGCCCAGTCGGGATGATACCCGCGGGACCGGCGTACCGGTCGACACCCTTCCACCTGCCGTCCGCAGGTATTACACGCGAGTGGAACAACTCGACGATGGCCTGCCGCGCACCGGCGAGGTTCTCCAGGCTCAGATCCGGACGGACGTTGTCCGCAAAAAGGACGTCGGTCGTTCCGTCCAGTTGGTCCGCGACATCCGGCCTGGCCTCGGTGCTTCCGGCAAAAACCACCGTCGTCCGGCCCACGGGGTCGTAACGGGGGTGGGGGCCGGCCATAGCAATGGTCTTGGCGATATTGACCACCTGCCGGCCACCGCCGCCCGCGAACAGTCCCTCATCCACTCCGCCGGCGAGCAGGATCAGGTCGACCGGATTCTGGCGCAGATCCCGGGCCTTGTGGTGGTCCGGGCGGCCGTCGTTGATCGCAAGCAGGTCGGCCACAGCGGCGCCGGAGCTGAGGGCCGCCTTGAGCGCGGATTGGCCCGAGATATCGTCGATGACGCCGGCGACGGTCACCCTGACCGGCCCCGCCGCGTCGGCCGTCAGATACCACTCATCCGGCGCCCCGCTGTGCCCCGTCGCTGCCGACAGTGGATTGGCTGCTTGGTCTAGCAGCGGCGCTCTGGTCTGGTCCTGAAGCTCATCGAGGGCGCAGCGGACCGCGGCGCCCAGGTCGGCATGCGGGCCCCGCGGCGTCGGTATCCGGACCAGGCCGAGCAGGCGTAGGCTGAGCCCGACGGTTTCGAATAAGGCCGCCTGAGTTGTCGCGTGACCGACGTCCACGGCGGCGATTGTCCTCTTGTCCATGCAATCACACCTCACTCTGGTAAACGCGACGGTAATACAGCGGTATGGGCTGGTCGAAGAGCAGCTGGTTGACCGTGGCGATACGCGCGGCCAGGGCCGGGACGACGACGCCCGCCCCTTGGATGGCAAGGCCCGCGATCACGGCCTTGACGATCGACCCCGCGGTCAGCCCCTGGGACGCGGGAATGTACGTTGCCATGCGCGCGACCGCGATGCCTGCGACGGTCAGGCCGAACGCCAGACCGGCCACAGCGATCACGCCCTGTTCGATCAAGAAGAGTGACACCACCCCGCGATTCTCCAGGCCGATCGTCTTGAGGATCGCAAGATCCCGCCTGCGGTCGAGGAACGCCAGGGACGAGCTTGTGAACAGCCCGATGCCCGAGAAGATGAAGACCATCGTCATGATCCCGAACCCGGGCATGTAGGTCTGCGCCAAAATCCCCTCGGCCAGGACTTCGGCCGAACGGGTGTGGATCACGGTGGGATCCTCCGGCCCGTACAGCACCGGCCGCCCCGGCCCGAGGTAGTCCACCTCGATCAGTGACGCCAGCGAGTTGGTCGCGCCCTGCCCCGTCGTCCAGATGAACATGCTGTTGGGGAGCGGGCCGGGGTCGGCGAGAAGGATAATGGCCGCCCCCCCGAGGATCGAATCCTCGGCCGCGTGTACGCCGGCGACCCGCCACTGCCGCGCCGCGGACGCCGGGGCGCCGGGTGTCAACACGGTCAACATCAGCGGCCGATCTGTGCCGGATGCATCGTGGGCGGCCACTATACGCTGGTACAGCTCCGCCGGCACGAGGACCTCGCCGGAATCCGGCCTGGCAAGGGACGTGGCCGCACCGCCGGAACCCCGGCCGGAACCGCCGCCTCCACCACCGCCATCGACTCCGGCGACCGCCCATACCGGGCTCTCGTCTGGCAATGCGAAGACGCGCAGGGAGCCGTACTCCGTGAGGTAGCGTGTCTGGCGCAACGGGGCCACCCGCTCGACTCCGCCGCGCCGGACCCATTCCTCGACCACGGCCGGCTGTAGCGCCTGCCGCCCAAGGTAGACGATGTCCGCGGGCAGCCGATGCTCCTCCATTGCCAGGCCGGCTTCGACGTTGGCGCCGATCATGAACGTGGCGTATAGAAGGTACGCGGCAACGGCCAGCCCGAGCAGCATCGCCATGACCGCGTACCGGATCCGGTTGCGGACGAGCGAGCCCCGGGCGATTGGCCAGATGGCCGCGTACCGGTTCACCGGCCGCCGTCCTCGATGCTTTCGATGCGGCCGTCCCGCATATTAAAGACCCTGTTGGCGTACCGGGCAAACCCTTCGTCGTGTGAAACCACGACAAATGTCTGCTTGAACTCCTCGTTCAGGCGCATGAACAACTCCGCCATCTCGACTTTGGTCTTGCTGTCAAGGTTGCCTGTTGGCTCGTCGGCAAGGACCACGGCGGGCGAGTTGGCCAGGGCCCGGGCGATCGCGACGCGCTGCTGTTCGCCGCCGGACATCTGTAGAGGGAGGTGGCCCGCGCGCTGGCCGAGGCCCACCATCGCCAGGAGCTGCTCGGCGCGTTCGCGGATAGCTCTCCTGCCCTGACGCGTGAAGCGCATCGGCAGCGAGACGTTCTCGATGGCCGTCAAATGCGAGATCAGGTTGAAGAACTGGAACACGAACCCGATGTGGTTGCGACGCAACTGCGCGAGTCCGTTCTCGCTTAGCTTGCTGTAGCGCTGGCCCGCGAGCATCACCTCGCCCGAGTTCGGCCTGTCAAGGCCCCCGAGCAAGCTCAGAAGGGTGGTCTTGCCGCACCCCGAAGGGCCGACGATGACAATGAACTCGCCCGGATCGATCGCCAGGCTCACGTCATTGACGGCGTAGATGGTTTCACCAAGGAAATACGACTTGTTGAGGTTGATCGCCCTGAGCAGCGGGCCGCCGGCGCCGTCCGGGGGAAGGTCGTCTGCGCCGTTGTTGACGCGCCGTCTATTCATTGCGGAGCACCTCCAGACTGGTCAGCCTGGCCATCTGCCAGGCGGGCAGGAGACCGAAGGCCGCAGCGGCCGATGCGCCCGCCGTTGCGACGACTAGGAAGTCGGAAAGCGTGGTCCTGCCGATTTCGGCCAATGGGATTTTGTTGGATATCAATGTCCATGTCGCGAACACCCTGATCACGAGGAAACCGATGACCATGCCGGCCAGATTGAGCGTGAGCGCTTCGGTCAGGATCATCAGGCCGATGTCCCGGGCGCGGGCGCCGATCGCCTTGAGCACTCCGATCTCACGCCGCCGCTGCGCAACCAGAAAGAGCATGTTGGCAGCCAGCAAGAGGGCCGCGATCAGCGACACCATGACGATAATCGCCTGGTTGAGGTCGACCGGCAACCCGATCTGCTGTACGGTCGGGTCGCCCAGAACCTCCAGCGGGGCGCGGATGGCGGCCGCGGGCAGCCCCCTGACGGCGGCGATGTCCGCCTGGCGCGGCACGCTGATGACGCTGGCGCCCGGCAACTGCCCCTGGATGGCTGCAGCGATGTTCTCCACCTCGGAGAACGGCGTGACTGCCACACCGATCTGCAGCGCGTGCGTGAGATCGGCGCCACCGCTGACCGCCGCGAAGACCCCGGCGAAGAAACCTTCAGGAACCTGGACTTGGGGCGTGATCCAGAACTGCTCCTCCACCATTGTTGTGCCGTCGGGCGACGTCCAGGCGACGACGCCGGTGGGGGTGGCATAGTTGCCGACGACCTCGATATCAAACCGGGTCTGGTGGGTGTAATCGATGACCCATTCGCCGCCGGGCTCCACGGCCACCCGCGGGACATACAGGCGGGCTACGGTACCCGGCCGCGGAACCTCCTCGTGACCGAACTGCGAAAGCATTGCGTCCACCAACCCTACCGCGGCGAACTTCTCACCAGGGCCGGGGACCCGGCCTTCGACCAGCAGTTGATCGAAGGGCCAGCCGCCGACGGCGGCCTGGAAGCCGAAGTCCCGGCTGCGAAGGACCGTGCGCGGCAGCGCGACTGTGCGGGTGCCCTCGGGGCTCTCCCTGTCCGGAACGTCAAACTCAAGACGCACGGACGGGAGGAAGTAGGCCGGGCTCACGCCCTTGACGTGGCCGCTGGCCGCGAGCGTGGACTCGACAGCGCTTACGTCGAGCGGCGGAAACTCGTCTCCCTGGGGGCTGAGGAACCCGTGGGAGTATAGCTCCGGATGAAACGACTGCAGGTCGCTGTACTGATCGATGGGGACGGTGGCAAAGGACCACTCGGCCGGAGATTCAGTTGCGACACCGGCAGCCACAGGGTCAATCGCCCCGGCGGCCACAGGGCCAGTCGCCACTCCGGCAGCCAAAGGCCCGCCGCCCAGCGACCCGGGCCTAACCAGGTGCGGGGTGTGGTAGACGATCACATCCGCGCCCATGAAGGCCCGCATCGACATCCAGCCCATCGCAGGGTAGCCGGACGACAGGGCGATCATGGACGTTATGATCATCGCCGCGAGTGTGGCCCCGGTTACCGCGAGCATGCTACGCCCGAGGTTGCGGCGGACGTTGACCAGGCCCAATGCCAAAAACAGCCCAAACCCCTCCCCGGAGCGATTCTTGGCTTGATTGCTCATGGGGCCTGGTCTGGGCCTATGCACATTCTTGTGCTTAGTCGTACCTTGTTGCCCGCTCCCGTCGCCAGGCGAGCGGCGTCACGCCGGTCGCCTTCTTGAAGACGCGGCCGAAGTAGTTGGGCTCCCGGTAGCCGACACGTGACGCGATTTCAGCGACCGGCAGGTCGCTCGTGGTAAGAAGCCGCTTGGCTTCGTTGATCCGGATATTCGTCAGATACTCCGAGAACGTGATCTCCATCGCCTGGTGGAACACATGGCTCAGGTAGAACGGGCTGACGTGCAGTTCCTCAGCGATGCCCGTAAGGCTGATCTCCTCGGGGAAATGGCCCTCCAGATACGCAGCCGCCCGCTCGGCCAGCCCGCTCTGGCGGGCGTTGTGCGACTGCTCAACCAGTCTCGCCAACGCCTCGGCCAACCCGCTGACCGACGTGGCCAGCGCGTCCGGGGTGTTCGCCCTGAGCGCCTGCCCCATGGCCTGCGCGCTGAGGTCGTGGACCTGGTCGGCAGGGCCCCCGCCCTCACTGGCGGCCCTGGCCAGGACGGCCAGGCATTCCAGGGCCCGCGATTGAGCCGCGGAGGAAACCTGCCGGTGGTTCGCGTGTGCACCCGACTGCACGAAGTAATCCGCAAGCTGGGCGAGATACTGTTCTGCGTCATCCGTCAGCCCCGACCGGACGGCCTCCGCCAGGCCCCGCTCGGCAAGCAGGGGATACTGGGCCCACTGGTCGCTCACGTCACCCAGGTCCTCGGCAGACATGACCCGGGGCCCCGGGTCGCGGATCAGCCACGCGCGCTCGCGTGCCCGCGCCGCGGCTGCATACGACTGCCAAATCGAGAGGACGCCGGCCGAAGTGGTGCCGATCCCGACCACGAACTCCAACTCCGACTCGCGGCACGTATCGGCGGCCTCCGCGATCAGGCGCCGGAGGATCTGTCCCGGCCTTCGGCCCGAGGCCCGCAGTTCGCGTGTGCCAACCAGGGCCACCAGTTCATCGTGTGCAATGCGCCCGACGAGCACGCTTCCGGGGTAACGGGAGAGCACTCCCTCCACAGCGTTCGTCGCGGCGCGGCGGCGGAGCTCAAGCTCGGCTTCGGTTGCGGCGGCGGCCGGCGCCGGGTCAGCGAGCGGCCGCGCGCCGGAGTGCCTCCCAAGGCCCATTGAAACCGCCACATCCGGCTCCCCCCGCAGATCGAAGACCGACGCCCGGCGGCGGTATTCGGCCTGCGAGGTGATGCTTCCCAGGCAAAGGTCCCGCACGAATTGAGAGAGCAAGAGCGGCATGGCGTCGCTGAGCATCTTGCGCATTTCGGCCTCGCGGCGGGCTCCTTCCAGCTTGGCCTGTACCTTCTTGCGCGCGAGGTCAATGCACCTGGCAAGATCCTCGGGCGCCACTGGCTTGAGCAGGTACTCCTCAATGCCCAGGCCGACCGCCTCGCGCGCGTAAGCAAAGTGCTCGTACGCCGTCAGAAAGAACAGAGCGGCGTCAGGAGCGGCCTCCTTGATCTTGCGGGCCGCTTCAATCCCGTCCATCTTCGGCATCCTGATGTCCAAGAACACCACATCGGGCGCGACCTTACGGCACTGCATGACGGCCTCGAGCCCATCTGCAGCCTGAATGACGTCGGCCTCGGGGACCACGCCCTCCACGGTCTGGGCAAGCGCACGGCGCTGCAGTGACTCGTCCTCGACGATCAGGATCCTCATCTTTGCTCCCCGGCCTGCCCGCCGGTGTACGGCAGCCGCAGAAGGGCCCGTGTACCGCGCCCCGGCCTGCTCTCGAGGCGCACGCCGTACTCCGGACCGAAGTAATACTTGATCCGGCGGTCCACGTTGTAGATACCGAGGCCGGTGGTATGCGCAAGCCCCGACCCCGAATCCTTCTGCTCCAGGACCTCCTGCAGCCGTTCGTTCGACATCCCCTGTCCGTCGTCCTGGACTTCGATCTCCACAAGCCTGCCGCGCCGCCGGGCGGACACCAGCAAGAGCCCGTCCTCGCGCCCCTCAAGGCCGTGCAAGACGGCGTTTTCCACGAGCGGCTGCACGGTCAACACCGGCAGAGGGGTATCCCGGACATCATCCGGTATGGAAACCTCCACCCGAAGGCGCCCGTCGAATCGCGCGAGCTGAATGAGCAGGTAATCTTCCACGGCGGCGATCTCTTCCCGCAGCGGCACGGTATCCTTGATCCGCCTGAGGTTGTACCGGAGCATGCGGCTGAGGGCGAGGACGAGACGCGAGGTTGCGGGCGCCGACTCCAGGGTCGCCTGGGCGCCGATGGCCGCCAGCGTGTTGAACAGGAAATGCGGGTTGATCTGCGTCTGCAGCGCGCGCAACTCCATCTGCCGGAGGTCTTCGCGCAGGCGCGCAGTTGTCTGGAGCTCCTCGACCAGGCGCGCCCGCGAGCGGCTCAGCTCGGCGCGCAGCCGATCGGTATCGACCTTGGCGGCGGGACTCTGGCCCTTGACCTCATCCATCTTAGCTCACGCCTTTGCCGTCGCCGGGCTGGTTCCGGCTGGATTTCTAGCGGGGCCGGGACCTGGAATACCCGGTCATGTCCAGGCCGTCGAAGCGTCCCCGCAGGAGATCGTGATAGCCGAGGGACGCCACCATTGCCGCGTTGTCCGTGCACAGCCTTGCGGGGGGCATGAATACCGCGAGGCCGGCCTCGCCCGCCAGTTCGGCCAGCCTGCGCCGGAGGCGCTGTTGGCCGCGACGCCCTCGGCCAGGAACGATGGCCGGAAGCCGCAGGTCCCGCGCCGCCTGGACAGCCGTCTCGGCGAGCGAGGAGGCCACGGTCTGCTGAAAGCTCGCCGCGATATCCGCTGTCCTGATTTCGTTGCCCATCTGCCGCTGCCGGTTGGTGTAGTACAACACGGCCGTCTTGAGGCCGCTGAAGGAGAAGTCGTACCGGCCCAGTTCATCGCTCAAACGGGGACTGGGCCAGGTGATCGCGGCGGGATCGCCTTCGCGGGCAAGCCTGTCCACGGCCGGGCCGCCTGGGTAGCCCAGGCCGAGGATGCGGGCGACTTTGTCGAACGCCTCGCCGGCGGCGTCGTCGCGTGTCGCCCCGATCAGCTGGGATTCACCGTGACCGCTGAGTCTGACGAGGTCGGTGTGGCCTCCGGAGACGATCAACGCCAGGAACGGAAACCGCGGCGCCGCGTCGCTGCCGCCGACGAAGCTGCGCATCAGGCCATGACATGGTCGACGCCGACCAAGGCGCCTCGAGCGCCAGGGCAAGCGATCAGGGCGAAGAGCGCCAACCATGAGCGCCTCGATCAGCCCGGGCCCAGCGGTCATGCCATCGCCCCGATGTCAGGCCAGTCAATGCCGGCCTGCTCAGCCGCATCGACGGGAACGATCGCCTGCGTGCTTTCGCGACGCCAGTTCGGCACGACCCCGCCCCAGCGGGCGAAGTTCGGCCTGCGACGCGACGACGCTCGCCGAGGTCGGTGCCGTGAGCAGCAGGGTGGTCATGCGGTTTCACGCATCGACGTCTTCGATGCCGAGGACCGTCCCGCCTGCGAACCTGCTCGCCGGAGTCGCACTGTTCGCCACAGCGGAGGTCACCCCCTTCTCACGCAAGGCAGGCTACGCGGCCAGCGGCCGGAGGTCGTCCAACCACATGATGATCGCGTCCTCGCCGGTGTCCGAATAGTAACGCTTGCGGCGGCCGCGAGGACAAACCCCACCTTGGTGTAGAGAGCCTGCGCCGAGATTGCTCGGCCGGACCTCTTCGAGCGTCAGGCCGATATCCTTGAGCTGTTCGGCGTGGCGCGCCAACTCCGCGAGCAACCCGCATTCCAGGCCTCTTGCGCCTGTGTTCCGGTGGACGGCGATGTTGCCGCGATGTGCTTCGTCGAGGAGGAATTCCACATGCCGGTAGAAGATACCCATACTTCACCGCAGGTTTCGACGACAATGTACGTTGCCGTGGGATTGTCCCCGATCTCGCGCTCGAACGACCCCCGCGACCATGGCGTGAGGTAGGACAACTGCTCAATTGTCATGACCCGGTCGAGGTCCGAGCGCCGCATGGCCCGGAACCGGTAGGTGCTGTCCTCGCCCATCTCTTCCGCCCTCTCCGTGAGCATGCCCTAGCATGCCTGGCCCGCCGGCGATCCCTGATTCGCGGGCCGTCTGATGTATTGGGGAACGACATCGGCCGGAGCGCTGCCGGCGCCCTCGGCCAGGCGCGCGGATGCCATCGCCGCCAGCACTGCGGGGTCCGGTTGGTCGTGGCGTGCGTCAGCCAGCCGTTCGGAGCCGGCCTGCGTGGCCAATTCGTCCCGAAGATGGCGCCAGGGCGCCCCGCAAAACAGAAGCGGGAGCGCAGTCCCGCGGAGCGCGGCCCTGCCTCCGTCCCCGAACTCACCTGCGGCGAGGACGCGCATTCGTTGAAGAGCTTCCCGCGGCCGGGCGCTTACAGTGTCCCCGATCTGCCCAGCCTCCCCGAACAGAGCCGCATAGCAGTCGCCGCTTCGCGTGCCGATGGCCGTCGCCAGAAGCCGGTCGCCGGCCGTCGCCAGAAGCCGGTCGCTGCGGCGACCCAGCGCTGCTTCCGCCATTACCTCCAGCGTCGGAATGCCGACGAGGGGCAGCCGCCACGCATGGGCAAGGCCCTTCGCCGCAGCGATACCGATGCGCAGACCGGTAAAGGACCCCGGGCCCGTGGTGACGGCAACGCCGGCGAGATGCCCGCCTGCTTCCCGCGGCAGCCAGCCTGCCGCCGCGATGGCCCGCTCGATTGCTGGATGGAGGGTCTCCGAATGCTCGCGGGGAGCGTGCCTGCTGAAACTGTGCAGGCACGTCTGCCGCCCGCCGATGGCGACAGAGCAGTATTCCGCCGACGTATCGATCGCCAGGACCAATCTAGGCATTCGATCTGCCTCCGTCTTCGCTCGCCCCCCAGCGCCGCAGCACGTGCAGAGCGTCTTGATACTGGCAGCCACCCAACCTAACCTCAATACGGCGCCCTTCATCTGGAGCATCCCCGGACAGAAACGCAAAGCGCACGCGCATGGCCTCGGGCGGGGCCGCGGCCCCCAGCTTTTCCGCCCACTCCACAAGCGTGACTCCGCAGTGCCCCGACAGCAATTCGTCACCGCCGATCGCCGCGAAGTCTGCGGCGCCTTCAAGGCGGTAGAGGTCCGCGTGCCAGACCGGCAGCCGCGCCGGATACTCGTTGATCAGAGTGAAGGTCGGACTGGCAACACGCCCGCTCCAGCCGAGGCCCGCGAGGATTCCCTGGGCGAAGACGGTCTTGCCGGCTCCCAGCGGGCCGTCGAGGAGGATCACCCACCCCGGGCGGGCCGCCTCCCCGATCGCGACGGCGAGCGAACGAGTCTCCGCAGCGCTGCCGGTCAGGAGGGCCAACGTCACAATCGCCCCAGCAACCCCGTCCCGATCGTGCACTGCCGGGCCGCTCACCGGCTATCCCGCCTGAAAGGTCCGGTCGAGGGCGGATCGCCGTCGGGCCCGCCGTCTCCGGCCGGGAAATGGTCAAACCCCGCGAAGGCCAGGGGCTCGGCTCGCGCTCCCGGATGAACGATGCTGATGCTGCTCCCAGGAGTTATCTCGCCCACCGGCGTCAGGCTCGTCGCGCCCAGGGCGCGTACCGCTCCGCACGCGGCACCGAACCGCTCCGGCGGGATCGTCAGCATCAGTTCGTAGTCCTCCCCGCCCCACAGCGCCCACTCCAGCGGGTCTCGCCCGGCCCACTCCGCAACCGCCCGGGTCGCATCGGCGATGGGGACGGCCGCCGAGTCGATGACCGCTCCGACGCCGCTGGCGCGGCAGATGTGATGAACCTGGTTGGCAAGCCCATCTGAGGTGTCGCTCATCGCCCTAGGGGCGCCGCAATCCTGCAAGGCCAGGGCCTCGGCCAGGCGAACCGGAGTCGCGAGTTGCCTGAGGCACGCCTGCTCCGCCAGCGTGCGGGGGCCCGCAAACGGGCCCGGAAAGGGGACCGAATCGTCGTTGACCGGGCGATCCAGGAGTTGCAGCCCTGCCCGCGCCAGCCCAAACTCGCCCGTGACAGCAATGACATCCCCCGGGCGTGCTGCAGACCGGAGGCGGGCTTCTCCGGGCTTGACCTCGCCGACAAGGAACACGTCAAGCATGAATCCCTCCGGAATCCCCACGGTATCGCCGCCGACCACGCTGACCCCGCACTCGCGTGCGAGGGCGTACAGACCGTCGTACACACCTCGCAGGAAGCCGCTATCGAGGGACGCCTCCGCGCCGAGGGTGACCAGGCAGAACCTCGGCCGGCCGCCCTTGCCGCAGATATCGCTGACGTTGACCCCCAGGGCCTTGCGCCCGAGCAACTCCGGCCTGCCGGAATACCAGTTCCGCCGGAAATGGACTCCCTCATATAGCATGTCGCAGGTAAGGAGGTATGCCATGCCCGGCTCCGGGGCGACGAGAGCAGTGTCGTCGCCGATGCCGACGAGCACCCGCTCCGACTGCGGCGCTCCCCGAGCCAACAGGTCAATCAATCCGAACTCGCCAAGACTGGAGATCCGCAACGGCTTCCCCTTTCCCTTCGGCCGCCGGCCATCTCCAACCGGCGGACGGTCTACGGCAGCCAGATTGCCAACATTCTTGGCCAGCGGCCCCTTTCCTCCGCGCGCAGACGGCGAGCGGCTGAAGGCAACCGCCGTCCGGCGGCGAACCTCGACCTGAGGCCGCGGTATGCCGCGACTAGCTTACCGCAAGGAGGCGTCGACTTTGTCTCCCCAGACCAAGACCAAGACCAAAGCATTCAGGTTGTTGTACCTGGGAGAGGTTTCCCAGGAGCTCGCCCAGCGGCTGCAGCAGGCAGCGCCGGGCATCGATGTTGTCCCGGTTGGTTCGGCGGAAGAAGCGCTGGCCAAGGCGGCTGACGCGGAAGTCATCGCCGGTTCGGGGCGGCTTTTCACAGCCGAACTCGTGGCGGCCGCACCCAGGCTCGGATGGGTGCAGGCGATGAGCGCGGGGGCGGAGCGCTTCTGCCCGGCCCTCCTGGGCAGGGCGGGCGTTGTCCTGACCAATGTCCGCGGCGCGCATCCGATCCCAATCGCCGAGCATTTCCTGGCGATGCTCCTCGGTCTGACGCACAAGATCCCGGAGTTCCTGGCGCAACAGGCACGCAAGGAGTGGAAGCGCCTGCCCCTTACGGAGGTCCGCGGCGAGACGTTGCTGGTCTTGGGCCTTGGCAACCTCGGCCGGGAAATCGTTGCCGCAGCTACCGGCATCGGCCTCGACGTTACCGGCTACGACCCATACCTCGCGGTAACCGCCGCGTCAGTGCGCAGCTGTACCTCGCCGACCAGCTCCACGAGGCGCTCGGGCAGGCCCGGTTCGTGGTCAGCTGCATTCCCCTGACGCCGGCCAACGCGGGATTCGTCGGGGCCGGGGAATTCTCGGCGATGCGCAAGGGCGCCTACTTCTTCAACGTATCTCGTGGAGGCGTGGTGGATGAGGCCGCGTTGGTCGAGGCCCTCCAATCGGGCCGGCTGGCCGGTGCAGGACTCGATGTCTTCGCGGAAGAGCCCCTTCCGGCCAATAGTCCGCTGTGGGGGATGCCCAACGTGATCATCACTCCGCACATTGCGGCGGCCTCTCCGGAAACCGAAGCCCGCACCCACGACATCTTGGTCGAAAACACCCGCCGCTATGCGGCCGGCAGGCCGCTCCTCAACCAGGTCGATGTGACGCGGGGGTTCTAGGGTTTCCAAAGAGTGCGCTTGCCCACGGCCCCGATAGGGAGTTTGGAGGGAGCCGGTGTTGGGCAAGAAGGGCCGCCTACGGGCGGCTCTTAAACTTCTCGTACTCCGCGCGCAGCTTCTTCATGTCTTCCCAGACCGGGCGCTTCTTTGACATGTCGCGAAGCAGTGCTGCGGGGTGAAACGTCGGCAGACACCGGATGCCGTTGCGGTCGTGCCACTTGCCACGCGCCGCCGTGATCCGCAGTTTGGGGTCGAGAAGGGTCTGCGCGGCCGATGCACCGAGGGCGACCAGGAATCGAGGAGCGATCAGCTTGATCTGCGCCTCCAGCCACGGCAGGCAGGCAGTTGCCTCGTCGGCTGCCGGCTGGCGGTTGCCGGGCGGCCGGCACTTGACGACGTTGGAGATGTACACCTCATCGCGCCGGAACCCTGAAGCGACCAGGATCTTGTCCAGAAGCTGCCCCGCCCGCCCCACAAAGGGGCGACCGAGCTGGTCTTCGGTCTCGCCGGGGCCCTCACCGATGAACATTACCGCCGCGGCCGGGTCGCCCTCGCCAAATACGACGCGTGAACACCCCGATCGAAGCGCGCAGTTGCGGCACGATTGGGCCAGTTCCTCCAGCTCAGCAAGCGAGCGCACGCCAGCGAAAGGGCCATCCAGCGGCGCGGCCGCTTCCGGCCGGCCTGCATCTTCCTCCTCAGCAAGCTCTCCGAACAAGAACCCGGGCTGGGTAAACAATGAGTTGCCGGCCATGAGAAGGAGTCCCCCCGCGAGATGGTCAGTGGCCGCCGCGCAGAACGCTCGTGTCGTGCGCCGGGCGCGGCCCTTTCCTCCAAGACTTCTAAACCTGGGCGGCGGCTCCTTCCGAGATGCAGCAAATCCGGGTCAGGGTCAGGCGCCGTAGGTCGGGGACTACTGGTTTACTGATTGGTCGGGTGGAGCACTGGTTGGCGCGAAACATGGTGCGTAGATGACATGGTTTCCCAGAATAGGGCCACCAAACGACCCTGAAGACCTTTCGTGGTCGCTCAGCGACCGCATTTTGAGAATTGGGGCATTCAAACTACACAATCTAGTGGAAACCTGGTCGCGCCGCGACCTGTTGCCGCGCCGCCGCAACCTGTCCCCGCCTCCCCGCCCCCACCGGCGACCTGTTGCCGCGCCGCCGCAACCTGTCCCCGCCTCCTCGCCCCCACCGGCGGGTTGGTCCCTACCCTATGGAATCGCATCGCCCCGCGCGCCTGCGACGGCGTCCGCCAGCCGGCGGCATGCAGCCCTTACGTCTTCCGCCCCGGTGACCGCGGAGATAACGGCGACTCCCGCCGCGCCGCAGGCAGCAAGGGGCGCCGCGTTGCCTGCGTGGATTCCGCCGATCGCAACGACCGGCAGCGGGGCGGCCTTGATCATCCTGCAGAACTGCAGACGGCCGAGAACCGGGCCGGCGTCGGCTTTCGAAGGGGTCGGGTAGACGGGGCCCAGGCCGCAGTAGTCGGCTCCGTCCGCCCAGGCCTGCCTGATTTCGTCGAGCGTATCCGTCGACACCCCGATAACCGGGCGTGGCCCGAGGATCGCGCGTGCCGCAGCGGCGGGCAGGTCGTCCTGGCCGAGGTGGACGCCGTCGGCCCCGGCCGCCGCCGCGATGTCGACGCGGTCATTGACTACCAGAGCTGCTCCGGCGCGGCGGCACATCGGCAGAAGGGTCGCGCACCACCTCAGCCACTCCCTTGCGGTTGCGTCCTTGAGGTGAAGCTGGATTGCAGTCGCACCGCCCGCCAAGGCCTCGTTTGCCAGCCAGTCCAGCGGGCGCCTGCGGCTGTGGCGCGGGTCAAGGAGAACATATACCGAGAGGTCAATACCTTCTTGTGCCAGGCGTCCGGCGTTGCGACGCTGCATCGCGGATCCCCTCCAAGGATGGAAGGGGCCCGGGAATCACTCCCGGGCCCCCCGCCAAAAGGACCGGCCACCGGTCCTTGACTGCTTGCCTTAAGCCAGTAAGCTAGCCTTCGATGATCTCGACGTTCGCCCGCGGGATCGTGACGACCCTGCCGTCCGAGAGCTTGGCAGTCAGGATCCGGACTTTGGCCTCCGTCTCGATGACCTGCAACTCGGGCGGGAGCTCGACGACCTCCGCCAGCATACCGAAGTACGGCTCGCGGATGACCCGGATCGGGGTCCCGGCGACGAGGCCTTCGGAGGCCGCCTCTTCCGTCAGTTCGGCGGCATGCTGCGGCTTGTGCCCCGGGGCGATAATCTCGGGCCGCATAACGCCCGCGCGGATCTGCGTCGCGCCGTTCATCGAAACCTGCTCCCCATCGAGCTCCTTGAGCAGGTTATAGGTCTTGTCCGCCATGCGAATCCGGCCGAAGCCCTCCGTCACGATGACGGTGATGTTGATGTCCTCGTGTCCGGTGATGGCCACGCCGATGTCGTAGCCCAGATAGTCCACAAGGTCCTTGTCGATGATGCCGCCGGCGACGACGCCGGCAACGCCGACCTCAGAGGCGCGCTTGAGCGCGGCGCCCGTGACGAGCGAGCCACCGACCACAACCTTGCCTTTGTGCTCGGGTTTGATCAGGTCCGCTTCGAGGATGTCGTCGGGCGAATCCACAACCACCTTGACCTGGCCGGTGGTCTCGCCGCCGACACCGAAGATCCCCTGGATGAATGCGCCGGTGCATTCGACCGTTACGCCTTCGCGCTCCAGGACGTCTTTGACGACGCCTTCGATATACGCGTCGATCTCGACCGGGATGTTTGGCTCGCGGATGGTGACCTGGCCGGTAACGTCGGAGACCAACTCGATGACGCCCTCGACCTTCGAGGGAGCCGGACGGTTAATCAGGCCGAAGAAGGCCTTGTACAGCGCGATCGCCTCGCCCTTCTTAACGCTGTCCCCGACCTTCTTGACCATGAAGTGCTGGATGTCCTCGGGCTCAATGCCGAGGATGTTGGCGACGTTGACCGTGTGCGGCTCGCCTGGTAGCTCCGTCCGCGCAACGATAACGTCGGGAGTTACTTTGTCGCCCTTCTTGACGAGAACGTCGCCCAGGAGGGGCAGCCGGCGCACTTTCTCGATTACGTCGGCCTCAGTTACTTTTAGTCCAGGCGTGTATGCGTGTGCCATCTGTCGCTCCCCCCTTAGCCACGTTTCTCCAGAATTGTGCGGTACGCATCGAGTGGATAGGCGTCCAACGCCTCAATCCACTCGGAGAACTTCTGTACGCGTTTGGCGTGGTCCTCAGGCAGCCATAGCGGCTGGCGGCCACGGCCGTCGAAAATGATGCCGGCGACGCCGCCGTGGATCTTCTGGTGCAGGGCGCGGCCGCGGCCGGCGCCGACGTCGAAGCCACGGCCCGGGTCGACCATCACCTCAGCGACTTCGCCCTCGGGGAGGTCGTGCCTCTTCATCTCGCCGAACAGCAGCTTGCCGTCTATCTCCTTGCCGTCCGGCAACTTGATCTCGTACCGGCAGACCTGCTCGCCTTCGCGAGCCTGGCCCGCAGGGGCAATGCTCGTCCCGAGACGGATCAGGCAGTCCTTGTCGAACACCTGGGCCGAAGCCTGCGGGTGAATGGCCGAGAGAACGCCGAGCTGCGGCATCATGAAGATGGAGTCGACGGTCAGCCAGGTTACGCCCTCCGGCTCGAAAGCGTCGAGCATCATCAAGGCCGACTGGACACGGCGCGGGGCATGCGAGAGAACACCGCCTGAACCGACGAGGATACCCAGTCTCATCATGTCGATGAGGGTGTCACCGGAGCCCGTCTGCTCAAACACGTCGCCGATCGACCGCTGGCGCTGCACGCCGCGCAGGCCGACGGCCAGGCTCTTGTGGTGGATGAACGCCAGCCGCAAGGCTTCGCGCGCGATCGCCTGCTCGATGATTAGCTCTTCGAGGGTCTGCGGGATGGTGGTCGGACGGATCATCTTGTTGCGGATACGGTTGCGGAGGTCTTCCTCTTCCATCTTGAACGGGACCCACCGCATGATATTGGCCACGCCTGCCTCAAGCAACACGTTGGAAACAGAGTAGCTCATGCCGAGGTTGGCCGATACCGTCCGGTTGAAGAATTCGAGCTCATCGCCCACAACCGAGAACACGTCGGTGGTCGCGCCGCCGATATCGACGCCGATGACGTGCATGTCATAGCTGTGAGCAGTCGTCTGCATACACAGGCCTACGGCACCGGGGGTCGGCATGATGGGGATCGGAGTCCACTTCATTAGCTTGTTGTACCCGGGGGCCTGCGCCATAACGTGCTCCATGAAGAGGTTGTGGATTTCCTCGCGGGCCGGTCCGAGCACCTCTCGCTCTAAGACGGGGCGGAGGTTGTCCACGATCCGGAGGTCGGTCTTGGACCCCAGGATCTCCTTCATGTAACCGCGGGCTTCCTTGTTGCCGGCGAAGATGACCGGCAGTTGGTACCCGATGCCAAGACGCGGCTTGGGCTCCGCGGCCGAAATCAACTCGGCGATCTGGGCGACGTGTGTCACAGTGCCGCCGTCGATGCCGCCGGACAGGAGGATCATGTCCGGGCGAAGGTGACGGATACGCTGAATCTTCTCGTGGGGACGGCGGCCGTCATCAATGGAGATGACGTCCATGACAATCGCACCCGCGCCGAGTGCGGCGCGCTGGGCGGACTCAGCCGTCATGGTCTTAACGACGCCGGCGACCATCATCTGCAGACCACCGCCGGCGCTGGAGGTGGAGAGGAAGATGTCCACACCGGTGTTGTCGTCCTGACGCGGGGTGATGACCCCTTCGTCGTTTAGGAACGACTTGCCGCTGAGCTCTTCGACCTCGCGGATCGCGTTGCGCGCCCCGGCCGTGACGTCCTCAAAGGGCTTTTCCACGGTCGTCGGTGCTTCTCCGCGGACGATGAGCCGGTACTCGCCCCCGACTTTCTCGATCAAAATCGCTTTGGTTGTTGTGCTGCCGCAGTCAGTGGCCAGAATCGAGTTAATCTCACGACCTAGGTCGTAACGCGGCTGCTGGTGTTGCGCTTCAGCCAACTCTGCAATCCACCTCCGTTTACGTGTACACGAAAGCGTTGATTACTGTACTTTCGAGCCATACCCTCCTGGTTTCGATAACAAATCCTCAAAACCTTCTCTGCTACGTCATTTGCGGCAGCTAGCCGGGCGAGCCGCCGGCGGGCCTGCGTTCCGGTGCCGCCAAAAGGGGGCCGCTGCCCACAAAAAGAGCCCTCTCAGCAGTGTGACCCCGCTGAGAAGGCTCGGACTGCCTCGCCCTCGGCCCCTATCTGCTACTACTTTTGGTATCCGCCTTCTCGCCAAAGAAGAACGTCCTTACGCGCTCAAGAAACGGTTTGGGCTCAAGCGCCTCCGGCGGAAGCCCTTTGCGAAGGGCGGCCTTTTCGCGCTGGCGGCGGATCCATTCCTTCTGCTCCTGGTCGCGCTTGTTGCTCATATCCTCGATTGTGTCGATCAGGCGGTCGATGTTCTTGCGGTCCTCCATCAGCCGTGCAAATTCCTCAATTGTACGCTGGTCGAAGATTACACCCAGGACGGGGGCGATGAATACGAGCGCCTGGCCGCCGATGAAGCTGAGCGGCCTGTTCA
This sequence comes from Bacillota bacterium, assembly GCA_040766985.1. Lineage (GTDB taxonomy): Bacteria > Bacillota > Sulfobacillia > JAUYEG01 > JAUYEG01 > JAXGPL01. The sequence continues at coordinate 67,967 of JAXGPL010000010.1, read as the reverse complement.
TCTCGACAAAGAACGTCGCCGGAACCTCGAGCCCTCTCTTGACGACCTGTTCGGCAACCTTTCGGATCAATTCATCCCGGCGTTCAGGAGATACCTCGCTCACAACGCTCACCTCAGATCGCTGGTACGTCATCGCTATCGCTTCTGCGAGTGTCCCGGTCAATTCGACGCGTTCGCCGCCCGCACCTGTCAGGGCGTGCAACGGCTGGCAGACACGGCGCGCGACAAGGCCAGTTGATGCCTATTGTGTCCGCTCCGCGGCCCCGATGTGTCATAGCACCTCGACGTTAGCGCGCGGGATCATGACCTCGTCGCCATCATCGAGAAGAACACGCACGACCGGCACAGTGGCCTCCGTGTCAATCCGCACCGCCTCGCGCGGAAGGGCTGTGACCCGGCCGATCGAACCGAAGTGCGGCTCGCTGATCACCCGGACCGCCTGCCCCATCGACAGTTCCTCTTCGACGGGCGGCCGCACCTCCGTGTGGCCGGTATACTCGGGGAACGGCACGATGATCTCGGGACGAATCGCGCCCGCGCGGATCTGCGTTGCGCCGTTGATGCTCGCCTCTCGCCCCTCCAACGCCTTAAGCCCGTAGAAAGCCTGATCGCGCATGCTAAGGTGGCCAAACCCTTCCATCAGGATCAGTGTCATCGGCACGTCTTCCTGCCCCGTTATGCCGACGCCCAGCTTAACTCCCAGCGACCGCACGACGTGAAGGTACCCTGCGGTGCCGGTGACAAAGCCCTTTGCACCCATCTGGATGGCACGCGTGAGGGCATCGTTGGTGACGAGCCCCCCGCCGACGAGGATGCACCCCTTGCAGTCCGGCGTGATCATGTCCGGCTCGACGGTTACCGACGGGTCGTCAGCGACCATCTTGAGCGTGCCATGGGTCTCCCGGCCGACGCCGAAGATGCCGTTGATGCGCACCGCCGGCACCTCGACCACCACGCCACGGTCGGGGATCACCTCGGCCACCTGGCCGGTGATGTAGGCCTTGACGACGACCTCCTTGAACGGACGCGAGATGGTCACGTAACCTGTGTCCGAGTTGATCTCGCTGATGATCCCGGAAATGGGCGCCACCGCGGACTTGGTGAAGAACGCTGCCTGCTCGCCCTTTTTGGCAATGATCTGACTGCGCTTGACCTCGTCGCCGATGCCGCGGAGCATGTATTTCTCGATCTCCCGGGGTCTTACGCCAAGTTCGAGGGCGACGTCGACGGAGAGCGGGGGCTCCTCCTTGCCGAAGACCTCCTGATCACGATCCTTCCGGATCGGGCTGAGATCTCCTCGATGATCCCGTCGGTGGGCGATTCGTACTCCTTTCTGCCGTAAAGACCCTGTTCGGCGCGCGCAATCACTTCACGTGTCTTGACCTGGTCGCCCACCTTGCGCATCATGGCCGACGGCAGTTCACCAGGGTTGATTCCAAGCAGGCGCGCGGCCGGAACCACCCACGGGATGCCGGGCTTGAGGCTGATCTTGGCGACGATGTCGTCGGGCGCAACCCGGTCGCCGCGGCTCACCAACACCTCGCCCGGAAGAGGCAGGCGCCTTGTCTTGCGGACGATCTCGACCTGGTTACTTCCTGAGTCTGCCGAATAGGCCACCCTTGCGCCCTCCCTTGTCAGCGGTTTTGTGGCCCTGTTCGGGGGCCCGCTTGGCCTGCGCCAGCCACGCCTGCGTGTGCTCTTCGCCGTAAAGGCCCATGGCGGTGAACCACTGGACGAGCTTGGCCGCCCGTTCCGCATCGCCGCCCGGCAACTCGACCGGCCGGCCCCGCCCGTCCATGATGACTCCAACCAGGCCGCCCTCGATTTCGGTTTCCAAGGGGCGGCCCTTGCCCTGGCCGATGTCGAACTGGCCCTGCGGCCGGAGCGTCGCCGCGGCGCGCTCGCCGACCGCGAGGGGGATCACTTCGATATCGCCGTAGGCCAACTGTCCCTGCCTGGTCTCACCTGAGGGTAGTTTGACGGCGTACTGCAGCACCGGCTGGCCGGGGCGGGCTTTGGGGCCGGTCGGCGCGATGCACGTTCCGAGGCGGACCAGGCAGTCTTTATCGAACACCTCCGCGGCGATGGCCGGGTAGCATTCGCCCAGCACACCGAGGTGCGGCATCATGAAGATGCTGTCGACCGCCAATTGCGTGACACCCTCGGGCTGGAACGAATCCATCAGCATCAGGGCGGCCTGGCTTCGGCGCGGCGCGTGCGACAACACCCCGCCGGAGCCGACGAGCATGTCCAGCTTGAGCAGGTTGATGATCTCCTCGCCGGACGCCTTGAACAGCTTCTTCTGCGTGCGCCAGCCCGCGCTGATCTCTTCCGCCTCGACCTTGCGCGCGAGGCTCTTGTGGTGCTCGAACGATAGGCGCAGGGCTTCCCTCGCCAACGCCTGCTCAAGGACCAGTTTGTCGACAGTCTGGGGGATGGTCGTCGGGCGGACCATCTTGTTGGCGATCCAGTCGCAGAGCGCCTCCTCGTCGACCGGGAACGGGATCCAGCGGCGGATATTCTGGAAACCGGCCTCTTCAAGCACGTTGCAGATGCTGTAGCTCATACCGAGGTTGGCGCTGACGGTCCTGGTGAAGGTCCCCTCGAAATCCGAAAACACGTCCGTGGTCGCCCCGCCGATGTCCACGCCGATGATGTTGGCCCGGTGTTTCTCGGCCATCAGCCTGATGATGCTGCCGACGGCGCCGGGTGTCGGCATGATCGTCGTGTCCACCCATTGCATAAGTTCGGCGTAGCCGGGGGCCTGGGCCATGACGTGGTTCATGAACAGGTCGTGGATTGTTTCGCGGGCGGGACCGAGGTTCTCAAGGTCGTGCCGGGGGCGGAGGTTCTCGACGAGTTGGATATCCAGGTCCTTCTCACCGATCGCCTGGATCATGTCCTGGGCGTCCCTGTTGCCCGCGTATACCAGCGGCAACTTATAGGTCGCCCCGAACCGCGGCTGGGGGTTGGCCTGGACGATGGTTTCCGCGATCGCCGCAATGTACGTGACCGAGCCCCCGTCAACTCCGCCGGACATGAGAATGATGTCTGGGCGCAGCTCGGTGATTCGTGTGATCTGCTCGGAGGTCGAACGCCCGTCGTCAACCGCGATTACGTCCAGCACGACTGCGCCGGCTCCGAGCGCGGCGCGGTTGGCGCTGCTAGCGCTGATGCTGCTTACCAGGCCGGCGACCATCATCTGCAATCCGCCGCCTGCGCTTGATGTGGAGACATATAGATCGACACCGGCTTTTTGCCCTTCCTGGCCGTCGCCGGGGGCATCCTGCAGGGGTCTTGTGAGGGATCCGTCGGGGGCGAGGATCGGCCGCTGCATCAGTTCTTCGACGCGGCGGACCGCCTTGCGGACGCCGATCATTACGTTTTCCCAGGGGGCTTCGACAGTGGTCGGCATCTCGCCGCGGCAGATCAGGCGGTACTCGGCTCCGCGACGCTCGATCAGAATTGCTTTGGTGGTGGTGCTCCCTACATCTGTAGCCAGGATTGAGGAAACCGGAGCCCGCTCCTCGTCTCCCATCGATCACCTCTCCTCGCTTCGGAACGGATACTGACGGGGGCCTGTCTCGCAGTCGAGTTCATGCTCTTGGAGCTTGTTTCCTGCCCAGTGGAAGGATTATGTGGCAAGGCCCGCCCGGTATGTGTTGGGCCGGGCGGGCCGGATCATCTGTCTTCTGACGAACTACATCACTGCTGCGGCGGCGGGGTGGGCTTGCCCTTGCCCGCGCCCTTTGGCGGGGCGACCATGCCCTTCGGGACGCGATCCTTGAAAATCTGCATGATCTCGGCCTTGTGTTCCCCGAAGAACACCAGCGTGCCCTTTAGCACCCGGCCGCGGATGTCCTTCTGCGGCAAGAGGAGCTGGACGGCGTCGGGGTACTCGACGTAGCTCCCAAACCGTGACCACCGCTTACGGTCGCGGCTGGGAAAGCCGCGGATCTCCACTCCCGCCTCTGTGATCCTGTAGTGCAGCGGGAAAACGAAGGCTCCGACCGCGCCGAGCAGGATAATGACCGCGAGCAACATCAACGGGACGTTACCGGGGATGATGAAGAACCACATGGCCAGGAAGAAGATCACGGTGCCGGCCCCGACGATCATGCCCTTGCGCGGTTGCTCAAGCAGTTGATGGACCGTGAACTCGAGAAGCACCTGCTCGTCTGGCGACGGCGGCAGCGGCGGGGGCGCCTGCTCGGCGGCTTGCGTTGCAGCGGCGGCATCCGGCTCGGTCGTGGCGGCCGGCTGCTGTGTGCGTGGTGCGGGCGCCCCCGGACGGGTCCGGCGGAGGATCCTGACCCGGAACACATGCTCGCCGATCTCGACGCGATCCCCCGACTGGAGGTTGGCTTCCGCAACCAGATCCCCGTTGACCACGGGCCTGATGCCCTTGCCCAGGTAGATCAGCCAGAGGTCCTCTCCGTCCCAATCCAGCTCCAGATGCTTGTCCTCAAGCGCATCGTCAGGAATGCGGATGGACGATTCCTCGCCTTTGCCCACGAAGGTCGAACGAAACTCAAGGCGGACTGTTCCAGAAAAACCAGGCCCCTCAAACAAAAGCTCCGCCCTGCGCTCAATGATGCCCTGTGTGCTCAACGGCCCGCACCCCCAACTCCGAGTAGCCATGTAATTGTTGGCTTCCGTGGATAAATCCTGCCACACAAGCGAGGCGGGCGGAGCACGGGCCCCGCCCGCCCTGTTTTGCGGCTGCGGCCAGGCTCAGCTCTTGCCACCTGGTTTCCTGACACCCAGGTAATACGCGATATTGGCGTTCGGATCCAGCACCGGCCGGATCTCGCCCCGGTTAGCGGTCAGAAGCGTCGTGACCCCCGGGCCGTGGCCTGAGATCTTGGAGTCGCTGTGAACAACGACGCCGATCTCGATCGCGCCCTTGCGGTAGCTACGCCCGTAGAAGGACGAGCGGTCGCGGACCGCGACGATATCCCCCAGGCGGATGTCTTCGAGGCCGTGCTCCCTCAAGGCCTCGGCATCCTGGGTCGTGATGTCATAGTCGCCCTTCTCCGCTGACGCCGCACCGATACCCGAGCCCATCAATTCCGCCGGTACGATTGCCGCGACGGGGACCTCCAGAACGCCGCCTTCGCCTTCCCTGACGTTCATTTTCGCGAAGAGGTCCGGATCCAGGTTCATGCACTTGACGCCGGGATAGTCCTCGATCTCCATGCCCTGCCCGCACGAGCGCACCTGGATCTTGTCGCCGATAACCAGTTTCTCCAGCACTTCCGGCTCAAAGTCGATCAGGACGTGCTCGATGCCGCCGTGGGTCCCCGTGACGTAGCCCTTGGCCCCCCATAGCGTCGCCACTGACCACGTACGCTACGTTGCCCACGCAAGCAAGCGTGTTGTAGCCCGCGTTGCTGACCTCGTCTTTGTTCTTCGAACTGACACCCGGTTCGACGTGGTCCGCGGTCCAGCCTAGAGCCCGATCCCCGATGCGAAGATTGTAGGTGATGCCGCCGGTGCCGGCGACAACCCTCGACACACCGTCGAAACCGGTGCGGTAGGCCGCACGCATGCCGGGATGGGATACCTCGCCCATTACCGAGACGACCGGCAGGGTTTGCTTGTTGATCTTGATCAAGTGATCCACTCCCCTCTCTTCGCCGCCGGGCCCGCCTGGCTCAACGGACCCGGCCATTTGCTAGGACCTCTGCAAAGTGAACTGCGCCTTCACGCTCCCGACAACATCGCCCAGCATATTGCGCACCTGCGGCTCATGCCACTCCGAAAGCGCTGCCATCTGCTCCGGGCTGATCGCCCCAAGCTGCGCCAGGACCTCCATCGTCGCCGGGTACGTTGCCCGGCTGCCGCCGTCGATGACCTTGAGGGCCATGCCCAACCCCAGTTGGGCAAACCGAGGCAGTGGACGGCTTCGGCGCCGGATTTCGCTACGATGTCAGGCCGGGCCTTCTCCATCACCGCGGTGGTAAAGCGCCCGTGGCCGGCAACGTTCGGCGGGTGGGCCTGCATCGCCGAGACTATCGCGCGGACCGCGGAAGCCCGCTCGGGGCTGAGCCCGCTCGGGTCGGCGAGGCGGGCAAACGCGGTTGCCATCGCCGACAGGGGCATTCCGTGGACCGGCACACCGCAGCCGTCAACGCCGATTATGATTCGATCCGGATCGATGCCGGCCATCGCACCGACGTTCTGCAGGATCAACTGCTGGAGCGGGTGTTCAGTCCGCCAGTAGCCGTCAAGCGGCCAACCCATATGCGCCGCAGTGGCCAGCATCCCCGAGTGCTTGCCGGAGCAATTGCAGTGAACCTCTGTCGGCTGCAGGCCCGCCGCGGTCAATGCGCGGGCGGCCGCCCGATCGACAGGAGCGTGTACGCCGCAATGCAAGGCGGCCTCGGGCACGCCGGCCTTGGCAAGGATGCTGCGGACCGTCCTGACATGGATATCCTCGCCGCTATGCGAGGCGCAGGTCTGGGCGATCTCATCCGGCGTCAGGCCGAAGTGTGCGGCGGCGCCGGTTTCGACCAACGCGAGGGCCTGCAGCGGCTTTGCTGACGAACGCATGAACGTGACGTAGTGCGGGTCGCCGGCAGATGCGATGAGTCCGCCCCGGCTGTCGCAAACCGCGATGGCAAGCTGGTGGACGCACTCGACCATCGGGCCGCGGGCGACCTGAACTTGCGGAACGGTCACTTTCTTGGCCTCCCGTGACGTGCCATGATTTGCAGTACTTCGTCAATCGGGAGGCCGTAGCGAACGTGGCCGTCCCGTCCTTCGGTGGTTTCGGCGGCGAACAAGGCGCTGACAACCGCCTCTTCGGTGGCCTCGATGGTGGCCTGGAACAGCGCCCCCATGCCCCGGCCTTCTTCGGCGACCCTCGTCTCGCGGTAGGTCACGGTTTCGAAGTCGAGGGGCTGGAGGCTGCGAGTTGGCGAACGCGATGACGAAGTCGCCGCTACCGTGACCTGCGATGCTGCCGGTGCGGGCAGGCCCATTCCGACGCGGCGCGCGAGCCGGCCGAGTTGGCGGTCGGTCAACGGCGCGTCCGTGCCGAGGATGACCATCACCGAACCGATATCGAGGTCAAACTGCTCGCCGGACGGTACCGCGCCGCCCGTCCCGGCATCCGGCGGTGCGGGCTCAGGCGGCGGGGTCAATCCTTGAGGTCCCGGCCGACAGGAACGCCGTCGATCACGAGGTCCTCCCGGCGGCCGAAGTTGGCCGGGAGCAGCACGCCGACGACAAAGTCGCCGTACTCCTCGAGCAGAACCCGCGATGCCGTGCCGATGCCGCCCTTCCAGCCGAACGCCGACATCCCTGTGCCGGCGCCGACGCATCCCTCGGCGACGGGGCCTGTCGCAGCCGAGGCCAGGGCCGCGAGCACGTGCTCCTCCTTGACATGGCGCCCCTGGATATCGTTGAGGTAGCCGTCGTTGCACTCCCCACCACGGGGTTGACCGTGCCGACCGTGCCGATGCCGATGTCCGGGTTGCCGGCGATCATGTACGTCACCACGGCATCCCAAACGCACCACGCTCAAGGTGTTGGTGAGGAGGATGGGAGTCTCGATGTTGCCCAGTTCGGCGATCTGGGCGAGGCCCGTGGACTGCCGAAGCCGTTGATCACATCCACCGCCGCCGGAGCCTTGCGGCGGAACAGATTGCCCTGGTGCGGGAGGATCGCGGTGACGCCGGTCCGCACAGGACCGTGTCCCGGGCTGAGGGCCGTCCCCGGAAACCAGCGTGACGTGCCCTACTGCCACACCGGGAACGTCGGTGATGGCGTTGTACTTGCCGGGCGGCATGGTACCGATGACGATACCCGCTTCACGCGCCCGCGGACGTTTGCCGGTCTGCATCTGCTACACCTCGTCTGCCCGCCGGGCGGCGTTCGCCGTCGGGGGCGTCGCCTGTGTTGGGGCCGGGCGGTCAGGCCTGCCTGCGGGCCGCTTCGACCAGGCGGCGGAAGGTCGCCAGGTGGAACCGGTCGCGGGGCCAGATGCCCTCGGGATGCCACTGGACGCCAATGACGCATCGGTGGGCGGTGCTCTCCATCGCCTCGATCAGCCCGTCTGGAGCATGGGCCGTCGCGACGAAGCCCTCCGGCACATCCTTGACGGTTTGGTGGTGGAAAGTATTGACCATGAACTCCTCGCTGCCGTGCGCCGATGCGACGGCGCTCCCCGGGACGCACTTGACGATATGGCTGACGTGCCAGTACGGCGCGTCCTGGCGGTGCTTCAGCACACCGCTGACCTGGCTGTTGATGTCCTGGTAGAGTGTGCCGCCCGCGGCGACGGCGAGGGTCTGAATCCCCCGGCAGATCCCGAGGACGGGCATATCCAGCTCTAGCGCCCGTCTGACGATCACCATCTCGTACCTGTCGCGTTCGGGAGAGATCGAGCCCAGACCGCGGACCGGAGCCTGACCGAAGAGGTTGGGATCGATGTCCGGCCCGCCGCTGGCAAGAAGGCCGTCGAGATGCTCGACTGAGCAGCGCCACTGCTCTTCAGGCGCGGACATCGGCGCGACCGGCAGCACGACCGGCACGCCGCCCACCTCCGCGATCCGTCATGGCTGCATACTCCTGCCGGAGGCTGATTGTGCCTTCCTTGGTGTCATAGCTGGGAAGAATGCCGATTAACGGTTTACTGCGCATAGTGCGCCTCCTCACTCGGTGATGCGCGAAAAGGCAGCTTCGACGCCGGGCCAAGGAAGGTCCTGCCAACCGCCGAGGTCCCAGCTGCCAAGCGTCGACGCAAGATGTACGGGCCGGCCGGCCTTGACATACAGCCGGGGCACCCGCTTACCCACTGTGGTGACGATTTCGTATCCGATCGTGCCGATGAGGCCGCCCAGTTCCTCCGCCGAAACCCGCTCCCGGCCGTAACGCCCGAGCGCGACCACCGGCGCCCCCGCCTCGACGCCCGGGATCCCCGTCACATCGACGATGGCCTGGTCCATGCAGACCCGACCTCGAACAGGCGCGCGGCGGCCTTCGACGAGCACCGCAGCACGGTTGGAGTAACCACGCTTGTAGCCGTCATGATATCCCAGCGGCAGTGTGGCGAGCCTTGAGGGGCCTCCGGTCTCGTAAGTCGACCCGTAGCTCACCTTTCGCCCTGCCGGGACGTTCTTGACGTATGCCGCGAAGGTCAGGAGCGTCATCGCCGGGCGCAGATCGATGCGGCGCTGGACTTCATCCGACGGCCACAGGCCACCGATGAGCACGCCGGGCCTGACCATGTCCAGATGCGCATCCGGCAGGTCGAGCAGGGCGGCGCTGTTGGCCGCGTGGCGGAACTGCGGCTTGATGCCGCGGCGGGCGAGGCCGTCGACGAACCCCAGGTACCGCTCCAATTGCTCCAGAGTGTATGCCTTATCGGCCTCGTCAGCGGACGCGAAGTGCGTAAAGACGCCCTCCAGATCGATGCCCGGGAGCCGGGCGATCCGCTCGGCGACTGAGAGTCCCTCTGTGCCGGGCCATATCCCGAGGCGCGCCATCCCGGTATCGACCTTGATGTGGACGGCGGCCTTTAGGCCGAGCTTGACGGCAGCCGCCGAGAATGCGGCGGCGTCCTCGTACCTGGAAACCGCCCCGGCGATCCCGCCGCGGACCATGTGCTCCGCCTGCCACGGCGCGCAGTGACCGATGACCAGGATCGGAGCTTCAATCCCGCTGTTACGCAGGGCAAATGCTTCATCTGGGATCGCCACGCCGAGACGCGAAGCTCCGCTCCCAAGGCACGTCGGCGCTACTTCGGTCAGGCCGTGGCCGTACGCGTCGGCCTTGATCACGGTCATCAGTTGCGCCCCGGGGGATGTGATCCTCCGTAGTTCGCGAACGTTGTGAGCAATTGCGTCGAGGTCGATGATCGCGAAGGTCGGCCTCAAGGGCGGAATTGAACGAGCTCCGGGCAAGACGGCGACACCTCCAGTGGGACGGGCGGCGTCACCGCACTGAAGCGGCGACCTGCAGCAGTTCGGCCGCCGAAACCGTCCCGAACAGACTCAAAGCATAGTCGCCGGCGCGCCAATCCAGCCCGCGCAACTCCCCAAGCTCAAACGACCGGCCTTCGGAACCGCCGATCGTTACCGGAGTGCCGTACGGCAACGGAAGGTAACCGGCCCCCGCTCTGGCCTGGGTCAGCGACAACAGCCCGCCGACAGCGCCGTCGCCGTCGCCGGGGCGGCGATAGGTCAGCACCAGCGAGGCCCCTTCGCCACGCCCGAATAGGTTCACCGCGGCCAACTCGAAACCTGCAGGCAAGTGCCCTGGCTCGACGGGTGGGAGCGCCGCCGCCGCAGCCGCCGACGAAACGTCGGGTAAGCTTTCGACGCGCCCGACAGCGATCACCCGCGTCCCCTCCGGCGGGGCAAAGTCAAAGTCGTCGTCGCCCACCGCCGGAGAGAGGTCCATTTCGCTCACCTCCAGCGCACCAAGCAGCCTGCCGTTGACGTCGAGGAGGTCCGCAGCTACAGGCAGGCCGGATCTGCGGTCGAAACTGACCCTCAGACGGCCGGATTGCGGCGTGGCTACGGGAAAATCGGCAACGTAGGCCCCGCCTGCGACGGTAACCCGCCCCGCGCGGCCCACTCCGGCCGCAGCCGCCGCCAGAACACCGTCGACCCAGAGCGGCGCCGCCCCGGCCGGCTCGCCGGAGATCGCGACCTTCAGCAGCGGGCTCCAGACCCAGGCCGCCGTGGGCGTGAGGATGGTCAACGTGCCCGCCGCATCGGCCGGTTCGCGCAACTCGGCGCGCATTGAACCGTCGCTTCGCCAGAGGACACGCCACGAACGTTCACCGTCCACGCCGCCGAGCAAGGTACGCGCCCCAGGGAGTCCGCTCACCGGCGGTTGCGCCTGCGGCCATGGCGAAGTGAGCACGAAGGAGGCCCCGCCGATCGCGGCACGCGCCCGCTGAGCCCGCGCGATCAAGGCCGTGGGCGACGGCGGCCTGTCGAGGACGTACCACGTTGCCGTACCCAGGCCGATGGCGAGCAGCGCGACCGCCAAGAGGATACGGACCCGGCGGCGGCGCCCGGAGTGTTCCGCCCGGGTCGGGCGCGTTCCAGAGTGGCGATCGGGGCCCCCGCCCCGCTGCGGGCGATCAGTCAATCAGCACGACCCCTCCGGCAGGCCCTTCAGGCCTGTGCAGACGCGGCGGCCGCAAGCGCGGGTGCAACCCCACGGTACGGACGGTCGTTGCCGCAGCCAGCGCGGCCGGCAGGCGCTCGGCCACATCGCCCGCCCGTAGCCCCGCGGGGCCTACCGCGACAGCGGCCAGGTCGCCTGCCGTGGCGTGAACCATCGCCGCCGAAGCCGCAAGGACCAAGGCCGCTTGTTGCCATTCGCGTTCGCCACCGAGCGCGCCACTCCGCTCCCCTCCGGCGCGGGCCATGTATTGCGCCCACAAGGAAGCCACCAAGCCCGTCAGCACATCCCCCATCCCGCCCGTGGCCATGCCCGGGTTGCCGGCCGGAATGACGAAGCATTCGCCGCCCGGCGCCGCGACGACCGTGCCGCTGCCCTTGAGCAGGCAGATCGCGTTGGAAACCCTGCCAGCAGGCGGGCCGCCGCAAGCCTGTCCGCCTCGACCTCCTGGACCCCGGTGCCCAACAGCCGGGCCGCTTCTCCGGGGTGCGGGGTGATCGCGAGGGCCCGGCCGCCCCGCCTCTTGGCCAGCGCGGCGGCCTCTCCCTCGAACGCGTTGAGCCCGTCCGCGTCGAGGACCAGCGGCCGGCGGGCCCGGTTGACAAAGTCGCGCACAAAGCCGGCAGTCTCGAGGGGGCCTCCCAAGCCCCGGACCAAGGGCCACGGCGTCGGCGCCCTCTGCGGCCTGCAACGCCGCGTCCAAGGCTTCGCGGCCGATTGCACCTCGCCCGCCGTCCGCGAGCGGTATGGTCATCGCTTCGCGCAACGAGGCGGCAACGACCGGTTGCTGGCTCGCCGCGGTGCCGATTGTGACCAGGCCAGCCCCGCCGCGGACGGCTCCAAGCCCGGCCAGGGCTGCCGCACCGGTCATCCCCGCAGACCCGGCGATGGCCAGAACGCGGCCTGCCTCGCCCTTGTGCGTGGATTGGGCGCGTGGCGGGAGGAACTCGCCGGCCAGGGTTGACTCGAACAGCCGCGTCTCCCCGCCGCCATGCCCCTCACCGCTCAAGCTTGCCGTGCCCGGCGCCAACGCGTGCGGCCCTGCCGACCCCGGAAGGCCGATTGACGCAACCACGACCCTGCCGCAGGTATCGCGCCCGTCCGCGGTGAACAGGCCCGGCTTTGCGTAGCCGAAAGTCACGGTCACATCCGCCTGGATGTGCGGCGAATAGGCCCGCCCCGTGTCGGCGTTGAGCCCGGTCGGGACATCCAAAGACAGTACGGGACGGCACTCAACCTGCCGGACAAGCGTCACTGCCCGCCCGATCCCGCCGCCGGAGCGGCCGGCTCTGCCGATCCCGAGCAGAGCGTCCACAACCAGTGCCGGGCGGTGCGTTAGATTCAGCGCCAGCGCATCCCAGAACCCCTCGCCCTCGCCCGCATCCCGAACGGCCCCCCCTGCCGCCCGCCACGCCGCAAGGTTGGCTGTGGCCTCGGATGGAGCCCCTGCCCCGCCGCAGAGATACAGGCTCACCCCGACTCCCAGCGAACGAAGGTGGCGGGCCAGCGCAATGCCGTCGCCGCCGTTGTTGCCCTTGCCCGCGAGGATGGCAACGTGGCCCTTGACAAGACACCGGTGAGTTCCCGCGTTTGGCCCTTCGCGCGGGGGCCTGCGGCGGCCGAGCATGTGACAGGCGACGATGCATGACTTGGCTGCCGCCGCCTCCATCAAAGCAATGCCGGGGATGCCGAGTCGTTGCGCGTGGGCGTCGAGGTCCCTGGCCTGTGCCGAGTCTAGCAGCAGCATCGCTGGCCGCCTCTCTGCCGGGGTCATTTCGGGATCACTCCCCAAGGGCAACGGCGCACGCGGCGGCCGCGCCCGATTCATGCGTGATGGAAACCAACACCCTCGAAACGCCTCGGCCAAGCGCGAATTCCGCGGCCCCGGCATTGAGGCGGCACTCGGGTGCGGCCCGCTGACCGGGGGCCAGCACCTCGATGTTCCGCCAGCCGAGAACTGAGATCCCGGCGCCGAGGGCCTTGGCCACGGCTTCCTTGGCCGCGAACCGGCCCGCGAGGTACTCCGCAAGGCGGGGGCCGAAGAGGCGGCGGCGCGCGAGTTCGTCCCGTTCGGCTTCGCTCAGCAGGCGGTTCACGAACCGGGTGCCGCGGCGTTCAATTGCCGCGCTGAGCCGCGACACCTTTACAAGGTCCAAACCAACGCCGACAACACCGCCCACCGGGGACCACCCCCTCCCATAGTTGCTGGCCAACGGCCAAGAAAGCTATTCCTTTCCGGGCGCGGGAGCCCTGCCGGAGGATCCCCGGCCGCCGCCGGGGCGCTTGGCGCGGGAGGCGGAACGATCGAGTCCCCCCGCCCGTTCCCGTTCCAGTGCGGGGGGACTCCCAAGGTGTGCGGCCGGCGCCTGCCCACCGGCCGGAGCAGCTTATTCCACCGTAACGCTCTTGGCGAGGTTGCGGGGTTTATCCATGTCGTGCCCGCGCAGCCGTGCAACATGGTAAGCCAGCAACTGCAGCGGTATGGCCGCCATCACCGGTTCGAGCCAGTCGCGCGTCACCGGTACGGGCACGACGCGGTGGGCGTGCGGCGCCACCGATGTGGCGAGGTCTGCCCTCGCCACCACTGTCACATCGCCCCCGCGGGCTAGGACCTCGCGGATGTTGCTGATCACCTTCTCGGCCAGCGAGGGCTGCGTCAGCACGGCGATTACCGGCACGCCGTCCTCGATCAGGGCCAGGGTGCCGTGTTTGAGTTCGCCTGCGGGATAGGCCTCGGCATGAAGGTACGAGATCTCCTTCAGTTTGAGCTGCCCTTCGAGGCAAAGGGCGTAATCGAGGCCCCTGCCGATAAAGAACGCATCGTCGCTCCTCGTGACCAGTTCGGCGTAGTCCTCAATGAGCCGGGAGGTTTCCAGGGCCGCGGTGGCCAGCTCAGGCAACCGCTTGATGTCGGCAAGGACAGCCGCCAGTTCTTCCGGGGCAATGGCGCCCCTAAGGCGGGCCAGTTCGACGGCGACGAGGGTGAGCACCGCGATTTGGGTTGTATAGGCCTTCGTCGAAGCCACCGCGATTTCGGGCCCCGCGCGAGTGTACAGCACGGTGTCGGCCTCGCGGGCGACGGAGGATCCCACGACGTTGACCACGGCGAGGGTCCTGGCTCCTCTGCGCCGGGCTTCACGGAGCGCGCCGAGCGTGTCCGTGGTTTCGCCGGATTGGCTGATCGCGATGAACAGGTCTTCAGGACCGATGATGGGGTCCCGGTAACGGAACTCCGATGCGATGTCCGCCGACGCCGGGATTCCCGCCAGCCGCTCGATCAGGGCCTTACCGACCAGGCCGGCGTGATACGCCGTGCCGCACGCCACGAGATGGATATGGCGGACCGGAGCCCCGGGCCCGAGCAGCGCGCCGACCTCGGGGAGTACGGCCCCGCCGGGGCCGGGCGAAAGGCGCCCCCTGAGCGCGCTTGCCAGCGCGTCCGGCTGCTCATAGATTTCCTTCTCCATGAAGTGGCGGTACCCGCCGAGTTCGGCGGTCTGCGGTTCCATGTCGAGCTCGGTCACCTTTGGCTGCCTCGGCCGCCCTGCCAGGTCGAACAACTCGATCCGGTCGGGCCTGAGGAGGGCCATGTCGCCGTTTTCGAGAATCGCCACGCGTTTGGTGTGCGGCAGCAGCGCGGGGATGTCCGAGGCCAGGAAGTTCTCGCCCCGGCCGAGGCCAAGGATCAGCGGGCTGTCTTCACGCACCGCCACGAGGCCCTCCGGCGCGCCGTCCCACACCACAGCGAGGGCGTATGCGCCCCTGAGGTCGGCGGTAGCCTGGCGCACGGCGCTCGCGAGGACCTCCAGCGCGTCGCGTCGCCGGCCGTTCCCGGCTTCGCGTTCCCGGGCAAGGCAGTCCTCGATCAGGTGGGCGGCGACTTCGGTGTCGGTTTCCGAGGTGAACACGTGCCCCTTACTGAGCAGGTCGTTCTTTATCTCAAGGTAGTTCTCGATGATCCCGTTGTGCACGATGGCGACGTGCCCGCCGCAATCATGGTGGGGGTGGGCGTTTGCATCCGACGGCGCGCCATGTGTCGCCCACCGGGTGTGGCCGATGCCGACCCGACCGCTGATGCGGCCGTCGACGCTTGCGGCCAGGCGTCCGAGGCGCCCTGCGCGCTTGGCGATGCTCACGCCGTTGCTGCCCATGACGGCGATGCCTGCCGAATCGTAACCGCGATACTCAAGGCGGGCAAGCCCGTCCAAAATCAGCGGCGTCGCCTCTTTTGGTCCCGTATAACCGATAATCCCGCACATCCGTATTCAGGCCTCCCATGCTAGAGCGTGCCCCGCCGGCCTGTATTAAGGACCCGGCGTTCGGCTCCTAGACTGACTCTCGCGTAATGCGGCGCGGAGTGCGCCGGATGCGATGTCGCTCGGGCCGGATGCGTGATGAAGAGACGTGCGGGAGGGCAGGTTGCTGTGACGGGACGCCGCAGCGCTGCATTGCGCAAATCGCGACCCGTGCCACCTGGCGCCATTGTCCCCGCGGTCGCCCGCGGTATTTGCTGCGCCGTTATCGGTTGTGGCCGACCGGGGGTCACCCGCCGAATATTCCGAGATCCCCCACCTCGTCAACTCCCGTAGCCATCCCGGGAGTTCTGGCGCTTACCGGATTGTCTTGCCCCGCCCAAATGGTTGCTCTTCGTCTCTGCTCACTGCGGCCCATATCGTACTGCTACCGTGCGCGCCCAAACCGTGCGTCTTCAGTATATGCGACGGCCTTACTTGGGCGTTGCCGTTGCCCTGATCACCTCCTCCAAATCATCTGCGAGCTGGCGGGCGACCGCTGCGTCCGGAGCTTCGACCATGATCCGCACCAGGGGCTCGGTGCCGGACGGCCGCAACACAATCCTGCCGTGTCCACCAAGCCTACGCTCGGCGCGCCGCAGCGCGGCCTGGGCCGAATCCATCCGCGCCGCCCGGGCCGCACCCGCCGGGTCGCCGAAGCGCACGCTCCGGTGTTCCTGCGGGTACCAGACCAGCCCGGATACCGCCTCTCCCAAGGTTACTCCCCTTCTGACCAGCGTGTCCAGCAGTTGGACCGCGGTTATCAGCCCGTCACCGGTCGTGTTGTGGTCGAGGAAGATGATATGCCCTGCCTGCTCGCCGCCGAGCGAGAAACCGTGTTCGCGCATCGCAAGGTAAACGTGCCTGTCGCCGACCGGGGTGCGCAATACTTTGCCCCCCGCGTGCTCGATTGCCGCGTCCAGCCCGAGATTGCTCATCACAGTGGCGACGATCGTCTTGCCCGCCAGTTGGCCGCGCCGGAGCAATTCGCGGCCGCAGATGGCGAGGATGCCGTCGCCGTCAACCACGCCGCCGGCCCCGTCGACAGCAATCACCCGGTCGCCGTCCCCGTCGAACGCAAAGCCGATGTCCGCGCCTTTTGCGACAACTGCCGTTGCCAGGGCCTGCGGGTGGGTCGAGCCGACCTTTTCGTTGATGTTGCTCCCGTCAGGCGCAACGCCGATCTCGTCAACTGAAGCACCGAGACGCGCGAAGACCTCACGCGCAAGGCCGGCCGTGGCGCCGTTGGCGCAATCGAGAACGACACGGACGCCCTCGAACCGGCCGGTGACCGTGGCGCAGGCGTGCCGGACGTAGGTCGCGGCGAGTTCAGGCTCCTCAACGTACCTGCCGACGCCGCGCCCCGTCGGCCTTGGCAGATCATCCTCGGCCGACCGGACGTAGGATGCGATTTCTTCCTCAAGCTTCTCGGTCAGCTTGGCGCCGTCTGGGCCGAAGAACTTGATCCCGTTGTCGGGGAAGGGATTGTGCGAGGCCGAAACGACAGCCCCCGCGGCGCACGTAGCGGCACGGGTCAGAAAAGCGATGCCCGGCGTCGGAAACACGCCTGCGTCGACGACGTCCAGCCCGACGGACATCAGGCCGCTGGCCAGCGCCGCCGAAAGCATCTGCCCGGAAACACGCGTGTCCCGGCCGATGATCACCTTGGGCGAGGGAGCCCGGTCGGCCAACACAAAACCGCCGGCCCGGCCGAGGCGGAGCGCCAAGCGGGAATCGAGCGTCTGGTTGGCGACGCCGCGCACGCCATCGGTGCCAAACAGGCGTCCCCCGGGGCCGTCGCTGCTCACTGGTTCTCCAGCACCACCTTGACCTGCGGAGGTGCCACGGTCTTCGCCGAGAGGCCCTCCGGCAGGGCAACCTCGACCACCAATTCGTGGGTCCCCACGGCTTTGCCGGTGACGTCCACGCGAACCGCGAGGTCCGTCGGCTCCAACTCGGCAACGCGGCTCCGAGGTCCCCTGACGATGACCGTCGCCGTCAAGGGCTCGGCCCTGCCCTTGAGGCTCTGGGCGAGGCCGACGAGCCCGATCGGCACATCGCGGAACTCCCGCTCCTCCTGGATTTCCGTGATCGTGATCGTCACGTGGACCTGCGCGGGCTCGATCTTGTCCACCCCATCCGGGACCAGCAGCGTGACGTCGCGTTCAATGGTCTCGGTAGCGCCCTCGATGTCGATCGGGTGGGTCCAGAGGTACCTGATATCGCCGGCGACCGGGCCCGCCGCCCAGAGCCGGACGGATTCGGGGACGACGCGCACGGACTCCTGAACGTAGCCTGCGGCCGGGCGCCCCTGCACATTCGCGCGCGCCGGCACTTCGATCGCCGGCGGCAGTTTGACGATAGCGATCTGGACGTCGACCGCCGCGGGAGTCACCGTGACGCCCGGCACCTCGGCGCCCTCCGCGTCGACGGGCCGCACCACGACCGTGCGGGAGATGTTCTCCGTGGCGCCCTGGATGTCGACCTTGGCCACCACCCGGCTTACCATCTGCACCGCGCTCCGGGGTCCCTCGACGTAAAGGTCGGTCGGGCGCGCGGCGTGGGATTTCATCGCATGGTCCTCGGCCGGCGACCCGAGGGTCCAGACCGAAACGGGCACCTGGGCGTTATCCCAGGCATCGATGTCAATCCGGACTTCGGCCGGGCTGATCTGGGCGACGGACACGCTGTCCGGGCTCTCCACGGAAACCGTGAAGTTGCCCGCTCCCAGGCCTGCCCCGCGCAGATCCACGTAAGCCGTGAACGCATCCTTGCCCAGATGCTGCAACATATCCGACCGCCCGCGGACCTGCAAGGTCACGGTCGGCCGCTCGGACAGGACGACAAGTCCTTGGCCTAGGTTGCGGTACTCCACAGGGACGTCACGCACGCTCTGCGGCAGGGTTGGCCCGGAGGTTGCGGCCGCCTGAAACCACAGCAGCACCGCAAGGCAGATCGAGAGCAGCTTGAGGGTGTAGTCCTTTTCCCACAAGCGGTCCATCATGCGTGATCACCCTTGGGCCACGGTACGCCGGCCGGGGCCTTTTCAGTCATCGCAGTGAGCATCTCCTGGAGGCCCTCCTGGTCGAGATGCCGGATCAGCTTGCCTGCGTTGGCAAGCGAGATACTGCCGGTCTCCTCGGAAACCACGACCACCAGAGCGTCGGAATCCTCGGTCAGCCCGACCGCCGCCCGGTGCCGGGTGCCGAGGTCGCGGTCGAGGTCGGGGTTCTCGGAGAGGGGCAGAAAACAGCCCGCCGCGATGATCCGCTCGCCGCGCACCAACACCGCGCCGTCCTCGAGCGGGGTATGCGGCATGAAGATGTTGATCAACAACTCGGCGGACACCCTGCCGTCGATCGGCGTGCCGGTCTCGGCGATCTCTTTGAGGCCGGATTCACGTTCTATGACGACCAGCGCCCCCGTCTTGTTCTTGGAAAGCACGCCCACTGCGCGGACGACCTCGCGGATGACCCGGTCGAGATCCTCCACTGCGAGCACCGGCGCCGGGCCCTTGAAGAAGCCGCCCCGGCCGAGTTGTTCGAGAGCCCGCCTCAACTCGGGCTGGAAGACGATCGGCAGGGCGACGACGAGCGCCAGGCCGACCTTGTCAAAGAGGAAATTGACTGCGCTGAGGTTGAGCAGGGTGCTTGCCCACCAGGCGATGAGCAGGACGGTGACGCCCTTTATGAGCTGGACCGCACGCGTGCCGCGGATCAGAAGCAACAGACGGTACAACACATACGCGACGATGCTGATATCCAGCAGCGTACGCACGATATCCCAAAATGTCATCAGCCGCAACTGCGCCAGCATGCACTTCGCTCCCGCCGGGCGGTCCTAATGTCCCGACCTTTAGTGTATATCCTCGCGGCCTCCGGCTGGAAGCCGCCGGAGGCCTGCGCTGCTATCGTCACTCGCGTCTTCACCACTAGTGTCGGCGGCCCCTGTCTTTGCCACAACGGGCAGCCCACACACCGCTTCGGCCGCGCGCTCGGGGTGGCCGGCCACGGTCCAGCCACGACCACGGTAGTAGTCGCCGATCATCTTGTCGATCTCCACGACGTGACCAGCCGAAGGCCCTTCGCGCAGGGGCTCCTTCAGAAACCGCTCCGGGAGGGTATCCTCCGCTGGATCGAGCCCTTCGCGCAGATTGAAGAGCCGCTCCGCATCAAGAACGTTGCCGGCGATCCGGCTTAGAGCCGCCCCGTCGACCGGCCGCCCGAGAGCCGCGCGCAGCAGCTCCGCCGCGCGGTCGTGGGTCAGGATGTCCATGCAAAGGCCGACGTTCTTGCACATAGTCAAGGCGTCGGTCAAAAAGGCGATCTCCTCGCTGTAGTTGACCAATGCAGCCTTGCCGCGCCACGCCAGGCGGTCGGCCGCGTCAGGGGTGCCGAAACGCGCGCGGGCCAACTCCCGGTCACCGGTCAGTTCGAAAAAGGGCTCCGCGCGCAGGTGGTCGGCGCCCCGCGACGCGATTGCGTACGTCAGGCCGTACGCCTTGATCCCGCGCGGATCGCCGCAGATCACGTCAAGACCTTTGACGTGCATTACCAGCCGCTCCGTGCCCTGACCAAACTGCCGTGCGGCGGCGAGGGCGCCGTCCGCAAGGACATGGCCGATGCCCTCGCGCCGCGCGATCATGCCGGTCAAGCGGCGGATCGTGTCCTTGTTGCCCCAGCTGAGGTCGAGCCCGTCGACGTCTGAGCTGTGGATCAGCCCGTGCTGGGCGCATTCCATGAGCCAGCCGATGACTTCAGCCAGGCTGATCGAATCCAGTCCCTGCCGGTTGACCTCCGCGGCCATCCGCAGCGCGAACTCAAGGTCGTCGTTGCCGACGCGGGAGGTGAAACCGCACAGGGTCTCGTATTCCGGGCCTTCAGCCATCAGCCCGCCGGGCAGGAGGTAGAACCGTGAGCAGTGGACGGGGCAGTTGTAGCACGCCTTGTGCTTGACCTTGTAAGTTGCCGCCAGCGTTTCGCCACTGACCCTGGCGGCGTGTTCGAAAACCCCCGATTGGAAATGTCTGGTCGGCAGAATCCCCAGTTGCTGTAGCCCGGTGACGAGCGTGGTCGTCCCCAGGCGCTTCCGCCTGTCGAACCCCGCGTGGGCCAGAATGTCACGGTCGACTTGCGCGGCCAGGGCGGCGAATCGCGCCGGGTCGGCGAGGCGGGATTCGGGCGCGTTCGCGCGCACCGCCACGGCCTTGAGGTTTTTGGCGCCCATCACCGCACCCATGCCTGTGCGCGCCGCGGCGCGCGAGTGGCCCGTGACGACGCCGGCGAAGCGAACCCCCCGTTCGCCGGCGGGGCCGATCGCAAGCACCTGGACGCCGGGGTCTCGCAACTCGCGCCGGATCTCGTCGGTGGTCTGCCATACGTCGAGCCCCATCAGGTGCTGGGCCGGGCGGAGCATTGCGCGTCCGCCGGCGAGAAGGAGATACACGGGGCCGGGTGAGCGCCCCCTGAGCACAATCTGGTCATAGCCCGCGAACTTCATTTCGGGGGCGAAGTGCCCACCGGCGTTGCCGTCTCCGAGGAACCCCGTCTGTGGGCTCTTGGCGGTCACGGTCAACCGCGCCGACGTGGCCAGCCTCGTGCCGGTCAGGGGGCCGACGCCGATCATCAGGATGTTCTCCAGCCCGAGGGGGTCCTTACCCGGTGCGAGTTCACCAAGCAGCCGGAGCGAGTTGAGCCCGCGCCCACCGAGCCCTCTGGCCGCCAGATCGGGGTCCAGGGGCTGGCTCTCGCAGGTGCCCCGTGTCAGATCGCAGTCGAGGACGGCGCCCGCATACCCGAAGGAAGTCCACCCGTGCGTCGCCGCAGCGGCGGCCGCGGAGCCCCGCGCATCGCCGGCATGCCAGGCTCCGCTGCGCGGTTGTTCCGCGCAAAGGTCCGCCACCGGCCCGCCTGCCGTAATACCCGCGAAGGGCACCGCTCCCGTCTGGCTGATCCAGGGCAGGTCCCGCGCAACACGGCGAGCGAATGTCAGCCGTCGCTCTTCGGGCCCGGCGACATCGCCCGGCGGCGCGGACGGCCCGTCAGCAGCGCAAGAGCCGCAGGGGGCGGCAGGGGCGGGAACGGCTGCGGCTGCGGCGCCGCCGATCCGCAACGCCCCCATGTTGCAGGCGGCCACGCAGGCGAAATCCCCACCGCACCCGTCACAGACAAGGGGCCTGCCGCGGCCTGGGGACGGCACGATGACGCCGTATGGGCATGCCGCCGTACACATACCGCATCCGGCACAAAGGGCATCGTCAACGCTCAGGGCCTCGCGGCCGCCGCCGAGGTCGACAACCGCCAAGGCCCCGGCCGGGCAGGCGGAGACACAGGGGCGGTCCCGGCACGACCTGCACAGCACCGGGATATCCGCGCCAGTGGTCTCGTCCTTGAGCACAAAGACCCGGGACCGTCCGAGGCCCGTCAGGCTGTCCGCATGGCATGAAGCGCATGCGATCTCGCAGCGCCTGCAACCGGAGCAGAGCCGTGCGTCAACGCTAATCAACCAGATACCACGGCCTTTCGTGGATCGACCGCAACCTCGCCGAGAATGCGTTCCGGAGGTTTTCGCCGAGATAGCGGCCTTCTCCCCCTGGCATCGGATGGAAACGGCGCTCCGCCGGGAGTTCTAATCGAGGAGATCGGAGGCGTCGAACTGTTCGGCCTTGCGCCTGTTGAGCACGCGCGCGACCGCGTCGTCCGCAGCGGCGTACATGACCGGGATCACGATCAGCGTCAGAAGAGTACTCGTCAAGAGGCCGCCGATGACAGTCGTCGCCATCGGCGCGGCCAACTCGGCGCCCTCGCCGCTGCTGACCGCCAGCGGCACCATTGCCAGAATGGTCGTCAGGGTCGTCATCAGGATCGGCCGCAGCCGGTCGCGGCCTGCGACGCTTAACGCGACATCCCGCGCCAGTCCACGCCCCCGCAACTGGTTAACGTAGTCGATAAGCACGATTGCGTTGTTGACGACGATGCCTGAGAGCAGGATCAGGCCGATGACAGACGATACTGAGAACGGCTGCCCGCGGAGGAACAGCGCCAAAAGCGCGCCGACCGCCGCCATCGGCACCGTCAGCATGATCACCAGCGGATGCAAGAGCGACTCGAACTGCGAAGCCATGACCATGTAAACCAGGCCGACGGCCAGCCACATTGCCTGCTTGAGGGACTGGAAGGCCTTCTCCATCTCCAACCCCTCGCCGCCGTAGGCGATATCGTATCCCGCCGGCAACTCGACACCCGCTGCCGCGCGGCGCACATCGTTCATCACGGCTGCGAGGTCCCTGCCCTCGACCTGGCCGGTCAGCGCCACGACGCGCTGGCCGCTCTCACGTTCGACGATCGTCGGCCCGCTCTCCTCAGTGATCCGGGCGATCGCGTCCAGCCGGACGGCCTGCCCGGCCGGAGTGACGATGCTGATTGCCCTGACCTGATCGATCGTTGTGCTGTCTTCGGGCCGGTAGCGCAGGACAATCGCGATCTCGGGCGAGTCCGACGGCTGGAGGCTGCCGACGACTTCGCCGCCGAGCGCCCCCTTCACCTGGTCCGCAACCTGCAGGCTCGACAGGCCGAAGGCGGCCAGCTTGTCCCGGTCGTACACGATGCGCAACTCCGGCCTACCACGGCGGGTGCTGGTTTGGAGGTCGGCAAGGCCGGGGATGGCCGCGATCTCGCGCCGGACCTGCTCAGCAAGAGTGTAGAGGGTTTGCATGTCCGGTCCGCGGACGAAGACCTCAACGGGCGTCACAAACCCGGCTCCGGCGAAGAACGACATCTCCTCGAAGGTCACGCGCGCCCCCGGAATGAACAGCAGGCGCTCGACCTCCGCCATCACGTCGCGGGTCGCCCGGACGCGGTGGGTCTTGGGGACGAGCTTGACGGTGACCGTGCCCATGTCGCTCGCTGCCCCGCCGCTGCGGCCTCCGGCCATCGCCATCGGACCCGACGAGCCTGTGGTGCTGGTGACGTACCGCACTTCCGGGATGCCCATCGCCAACTGCTCGATCTCGGCGATCCTGGCATCCGTCAGGGTGAGGGCGGTGCCGGGGGGCATCTGGACCGTTACCACGAACTCGCCGCGGTCAAGGCGGGGCAGGAATTCGCCGCCGATCTGCAGGCCGGCCCGGACCGTCACGGCCAAGAGCAGCAGGGCGAACAGAACCACCTGCCAGCGGTTGCGGAGAGCCCACGAGATCGCGCTGCCGTAGATGCGGCCGGCGGAGATCCCGCTTCCGTTGGCGACCCCGCCGCCGGGCGCTCCCGCCCCGGATCCGCCCGGCCCGGACGTACCGTTGCCCGCTCCTCCCGCGCCTGCCGGCCTGAGCATGAGCGAGGCCGCCATGGGGACGAACGTGACCGCGACGAGCAGCGAAGCGCCGAGGGCGAAGGTCACCGTCAGGGCGAGTTCGCGGAACAGCGTTCCCGCGATGCCGCCCACGAACACAACGGGCAGGAACACCGCAACGGTGGTCAGGGTCGACGCAGTGATCGCCGTGGTGACCTCCGCGGCGCCGGCGACGGCGGCGGCAGCCGGTTTCTCACCATCCTGCACATGACGCGAGATATTCTCCAGCACGACGATGGAATTGTCGACGAGCATGCCGACCCCCAGGGCCAGACCGCTTAGGGTCATCAGGTTGAGGGTCAACCCGTTGAAATAAAGCAAGATCATCGTGCCGATCACGGACACCGGGATCGCCAGGGCGATGACGGCCACCGGGCCCAGGTTGAATAGAAACAGGAACAGGACGGCTACCGCAAGGCCGGCGCCCCAGAGGGCGCTCGATTTGACCTGGTCGACAGACTGGTTGATGAACTCGGCCTGGTTCATGGTGATCTCGAACTCGGCGCCGGCCGGCAGCAGCGGCTTGAGGTCCTGAAGCTCGCGTGTCACCAGCCTGGCGACCTCAACGGTATTCCCCCGCGAAGCCTTCTGAATGCTCAGGACCAGGCTGTCATTGCCGTTGAGCCTCGACCGCGTGGTGCCGGGGGCGTTTTGCAGGACGACGTCGGCCACGTCCCGCAGCCGGACGGGCACCGGGTAGGTCCGGGGCGCCTGTCCCGCGTAGCGGACTCCGACCACGATCTCGCGCAGTTGCTCGATGTCCTCGATCTGGCCGATCGATCGCACCAGGAAATCGCGGTCCCGCTCGGTGATACGGCCTCCCGGCAAATTGACGGAGGCCGTCCGTAGCGCGGCTCGGAGTTGCGCCCACGACACCCCGGTCTGCGCAAGGGCGTCGTCATAGGCCTGGACGGCGACCTCCAACAGCGCGCCGCCCGCAACGCTGACGGCTGCAACTCCGGGCAGCCGCTCCAGCCGCTCCCGGACGATATTGTCGCCAAGCTCGCGCAACGCAACGGGATCCTCGCCGCCGGAGAGGCTGATCAGCATCACGGGCATCAGGGACGGGTCGAATTTGACCACCGTCGGCACGCCGGCCTCCGCCGGGAAGTACCGGCGGGCAAGGTCGACCTTCTCCCGCATCTCAAGTGCCGCAAAGTCCATCGAGGTGCCCCAGGCAAACTCCGCCGTGACGACGGATAGCCCCTCCTGGGAGTACGAGTGGATGCGCGATACGTTGGTTACGGTGCCGAGGGCCTGTTCGATGGGCCGCGTGACATGGGCCTCGACTTCGGCCGGGGCCGCCCCCTCGTACGTGGTCAGGATGGCCGCGGCGGGATACGAGAAGTCGGGAAACAGGTCGATGGGCAGGCGACCGTAGGATACTCCGCCAAGCAGGATAATTACGAGGACGCCCATTAGCACGGTCACTTTGCGCTGCACCGCAAAACGACTAATGCTCACAGGCTCGACCCCCGGTTAGGATCTGGTCCCTTCTCTTCGTCCCGCCGCCCTACCGCCCCTCTCGGCGGCCATGTAAAAGGGGGTGCCGGTTCGCCGACCCAACCGGCACCCCCGACGTCGCAGCACCAGTAGAACCTACCCCTTAGCTTGCCTCAATTTGGCCAGGCAGTCCAGGGCAACCAACCGGCCGTCTTTGGCCGCGGCGAGCGGATTGACGTCGAGTTCCTCGATTTCCGGGTGCTCGTCAATCAGGCGCCCGACCGCCAGGATGGCGTCGGCCAGGCGTTCTTCGTCCACCGGCCTGCGCCCGCGCGCGCCCGCGATCACACCGTGGCCCCTGATACCGCGAATCATCTCCAAAGCGTCGATCCGCTCGAGCGGCAGGATGCCGAAGGACACATCCTTAAGGACCTCCACGAAGATGCCGCCGAGTCCGAAGGCCACCACTGGGCCGAATTGCGGGTCGCGGACGACGCCGATGAACAACTCGTGTTCGACCGGGACCTGCTCGGCAACCAGAAGCCCCTTCACCGGGGCTTCGGGGTGCTTGGCCCTGACCGATGCGAGGACCTGCTCCGCGGCAGCCCGAGCGGCGGCCGCGTCCGCTACGTTCAGGCGCACGCCGCCGGCTTCGGTTTTGTGCGGGACGTCGGGGCTCACGACTTTGACCACGACCGGGAAACCGATCTCCTGCGCAGCCGCCGCGGCCGCCCCGGGATCGGAAGCCAGTCTCAATTGGGGAACCCCAATCCCGTAGCTCGCCAGCAACCGCATCGCCTGATACTCGTCAATGAACTCACTCATTCGTCCCACCCCCTAAGGCGGGCAGTCCACGGCTGGCTCGGAACCGTCCGTAATCGAGCAGCCGCGTAATCGTCCAGGCCGCCCGGGCAGGATCTTCGTAACAGGCGATACCTGCCTTGCGGAGGATGGCTGCGCCGGCGTCAAAGGCCCTTTCGGAGCCGATCCACGGTACCGCCATCGGCTTGGGCCAGTGCTTGGCGCGTTCGACGACCAGTTTGGCAAACAATTCGGGATCGATTTCCGAAGGACCGAGGACAAACATAAAATCCACGCCTTTGTCGGCCACGATCACGTCGCCGGCCTTGGTGTAAAGCGCCATGTCCTCAAAGATCGCCGCGGTAAGGTCGACCGGGTTGCGCGGGCTGCCAAACGGCGGCAGGATGTCTTTGAGCTTGGCGACCGTCTGCTCGCTGAACTGCGCGAACGGCAGGCCCTGCTCCTCACACGCGTCCGCGGTCACGACGCCGGCCGCTCCGGGGCCGGACACGACCCCCACGCGCGGGCCTGCCGGGACCCCGATGTTGGCCAGACCCACGATCATGTCCATCATGTCGGCGAGGGTCTCGCACCACACGGCTCCTGCCTGGCGGGCGGCCGCCCGGAAAACGTGGGCCTCGCCCGAAAGCGCCGCGGTGTGCGATGCCGCGGCGCGCGAACCCGAAGCGGTCCGGCCGGCCTTCCAGAGGGCGACGGGCTTGTGGCGACAGGTCTGCTTAAGCACCTCAAAGAACCTACGGCCGTCCCGAAGCCCTTCTAGGTAAACGCAAACAAAGCCGATGCGGTCGTCCTGCCCCATATACGCGAGAAAGTCGCAAGCGTCGAGGTCCGCGGAGTTGCCGATGCTCGCCGTCTTGCCGAAATAGACCCCGCGCTCCGCGGCCATCAGGGCCAGCGACCAGGCCATGCTGCCGCTTTGGCAGATCAGCCCGCCGCGGCCGGGGTCAAGCGGCACCCCTGCCCGGTAGGTCAGCCGAGATTCGGCGCAAGCCAGACCGAAACAGTTGGGGCCCATGAACCGCATCCCGTAACCGTGCGCTGTTTCGATGAGGTCGCGCTCCAGCTTCTGGCCTTCCGCGCCCATTTCGGCAAAACCGGAAGTGAACACGACCATCGCGGGGACCTTTTTCCGGCCGCACTGGTGCACCACATCCATGACAGCCGCCAGCGGGACCCCGACCAGGGCCAGGTCGACGTCGCCGGGCACGTCGAGGATGCTCGGATACGCCTTATAGCCAAGGAGTTCGGCGAGGCGCGGGTTGACGGGGTACACCGGTCCAGGGAAACCGGCCTCACGCAATCCCTTGACGACACCGTGGCTGAACTGCGATTCCCTTGCCGAGGCACCGATGATGGCCACGGAACGGGGATGGAACATGATCTCCAGGGTTCGGATCGTGTCTTCGGCGTTCAGGCGGGATCAGCTCCTTTCGGATGATTGGCTGATACAACTGCTCTACGTGCCGGCTGCCGCTCCGGCTTCGTCTAGCGCCTTGCGAGCAGGACCCTGCCGGCAAGGACGCCTTTTGGGGCGCCGGCTGCGTACGCGATTTCGCCGTTGACGAAAACCGCCCGGATACCCTCGGGGCGCAGCGTGGGATGTTTTCCGGTGGCCCGGTCGGCGATCGCGGCTGCGTCGAACAAGACAAGGTCCGCCCAGTTGCCTTCCCGGAGGGTGCCACGGTCGCTAAGGCCGAGTTTGGCGGCAGGAAGGCCGGTGGCCTTGAAGACGGCGGTTTCGAGGTCAAACAGGCCGGTGTCCCGGGCGTAGTGCCCGACGACCCGGGGAAAGGTCCCGTAGTGACGCGGGTGCAGCGGCACCGATCCGGGCATCTCACCGTCGATCGCGAAGGCGTCGGTGCCGACCATCGTCAGGGGATGCCTCAGCACCGTTTGGACATCGCCTTCGTCCATCACGGCGGCGATCCTGGCCTCAAGGTCCGACTTGAGGAGGATGTCGCAGCAGGCATCCAGGACGTCGGTGCCGGACTCCCCGGCGACTTCCGCGAGATCCAGGCCTTCGAGCCTCTCCGCACCCGGGGCGGCCACCAAAAGGTAATCGGCGCCCTTTTGCGTCAGGTCCCCGGCCTTGTTCTTTTCGGCGCGCGCCCGCAGCCCGGCGCGGTGTTCGGGGTCGGCCAGCCTCGCCTTGACCTTTTCGGCGGAGAGGTTGCGCCAGTGCGGCACCAACCCGTCGCGCAGCAGGAACACCTGCGCGAAGGCGTAGGGGTAGACGTCGCAATTGATGTCGACCCCTTCGGCGCGCGCCCGCTCGAGGAGTGAGAGACTCTCGTTGACCAGGCCTTTGCTCGCGGGGCCTACCGACTTGTGATGGGAAACCTGCACTTTCACGCCCGCCCGCCTGCCGACTTCGATGACTTCGCGCACAGCGTCGAGCGATTCGGCGGACTCGTTCTTGATGTGGGAGGTGTAGATGCCGTCAAAGGGCCTGAGTTCTTCGGCCAGGGCAACGATCTCGTCGGTGTCGGCGCTGCCGCCCGGGCGATAGCTCCTGCCGGTCGATAGGCCCCGGCACCCCTCCATCATCGCCTCTTTGAGCATCGCCTTCATCGCGGCGATCTCGGCCGGCGTCGCCTTTCGCTTGCCGGTGCCGACAACGTGCGCTCGG
The DNA here is from genome assembly GCA_040766985.1 of Bacillota bacterium. Classification (GTDB taxonomy): domain Bacteria; phylum Bacillota; class Sulfobacillia; order JAUYEG01; family JAUYEG01; genus JAXGPL01. The sequence continues at coordinate 39,290 of JAXGPL010000010.1, read as the reverse complement.
AGCAGGCTCTGCCCGAGGACCGGGTAGAGGTTGGTGCCGATGCCGCGGTTGGAGAGGTAGGCGGCGTATTCCCCGAAGGAATGCCAGGCCAATCTGAGGTCTTTGGGCCCGATGCCGGTTAGGCTCCGCAGGAGGTTGCGAAGGACCGCACGCTGGGTCTCGGCCTTGCAGGGAGCGAGAGACCACCCGCAACTGCCCGCGACCTCCGTGGTGATGCCCTGGCAGAGCGAGCTCTCGGCGTGGTTGTGCACCGGCAGCGTGAGATCGGAGTGGGAGTGAGCATCGATGAACCCGGGGGTCACGACGAGGCCCTCTCCCTCCACCACGCGTTCGGCGGGAGGCACCTCCCCATCGCCTACCCGTCCTAGGCGAACAATCCTTCCGCCCGCGATCCCAACATCGGCCGAAAAGCGCCTTCCGCCGGTCCCGTCAATGACCTCCGCACCGCGTATGACCCACGACAACATCTGCTTCACCCCACAAAGGCGTAGTAGTGGCAATACGGCGGCCCGGGATCGACACCGGCGAGCCCGGCGGCGAATTCGAGGCCGAGCTCGGCGACGAACTCGATGCCGCTGGCCGTGCGCTCCTGGGGGCCTCCGCGGGGCCAGAGCGCGCTCTTGATCCGGTCCAGTTGGGAGAGCCGCTCGGCGCTGCGCTGCCGCGCAACCTGCCATGCCTTGCGGCGCAGCCACTCCATCTCGCGGCGGACCCGTTCGCGGTTCTGCTCTGCGAGACTTCCCAAGACCGCGTCGTACCGGGTCAGGGGCGGGACGAGCCGGTCGTAGACCGTGTCCACGTCCGCGGCGGCAGCCGCGAATGTATCATCAATCCGGATGTCGTCCGCAGCCTCGATAACGGACCTCCTCGCCGCCTCGACGGAGTCCGGCAGGTCCGGCAGGTCCAGGCCGCGCTTACCCAGCAACCGGGCGATTGCCTGTCGTATCATCGTCACGCTGGGCCGGGGCAGGATCAGCGGCATTGTCCGGCCGACCGCCCTGTAGCAATCTCCCAACATGGCATAATAAGCCACTTCTCCCGGACCGGCAAGGTAGGCCAGGGTGGGCAGGATCGCATCCTGGAGAAGCGGCCGGGTCGCCACGTTGCCGCTCCAGCGGGTCGGATCGGCATCGACCAGTTGGGCGATACGCTCCGCCGTGCCGAGGGCCCGGCTCTCGCCGCGCAGCGCAAAGCGCCCTTGCGGGTCCACAACCAGGGCCCTGCGTGGCCCGCTCGGGCCCTCGGGATAATGGAACAGGTTGGCCTCACCGGGTGCGCTTTCGAGTTGGGGTTCGAATCCAAGGGACCGCACTCGCTCGGCCCCTCGCGCAATGCCGGCGCCAAGTGCGGCGTTCTGCCGCAGAAGGTCCTTGACCATGGGCGCAGCCAGCCGCCGCACGGCCGGGAGCATGGGGTCGAGGACGGGTAGTCCCAGTGGTCCGCAGAGCCGTGCGATCAGCCTGCTCGACCACTCGCCGAGGGTCGCGGACGCCCGGCCGGTCTCGGCGACGAGGGCGACCGCGTCGCCCGCCACGGGTCCCGGGGGCAATGTCGCCGTCAGCTCAGCCAACACGGCTTCGACACGAGCCGCCTCAAGTCCGACGGCGCCTACCGAGGTCCCCTGCCGGAACTGGGACGGCACGTAACGAACCCGCCGCCAGGCACCGGCGCGGTCGAGCAGCCACGCGTGGTCGGCTTCGGCAAGGTCGTGGTCCTCGGTCGCTGCCCAGAACACGGGAACAACGGGCCGGCCGAGGTTTTGCTCGAGGCGCCTGGCGAACACCGTTGCGCCAACCGCCTTGAGCAACGTGTACAGCGGCCCTGTGAACAGGCCGGTCTGCTGTCCCGTGACAACGGCGAGGGCGCGGGGGTCGCGAAGCTTCTCGATCGCGGCGAGGGCAGCCGGACCCGCACCGAGGCGCAGGTTCTCCTCGCGCAGGGCATCGGCCAAAGCGGAGCGATCGCCGCGGTATTCCTCATCCGCCGCGGCTACCCGGCCCGCGGCGGACCCGTACGGGTCGGCCGGATCGTGGTCAAAGAGCTCCCGGGCCCGGCGGACGGCGCAAGGATCGCCGTGCCCTGCGTAAAGCCGATACAGGACTCCCCCAGGCACGAAAGGAGCCCGTCGAAAAGTCAGGGTCACATTATTCCCTCCAGCTAGCGGAGGATGTGGATTTGGCCCGCGTGTTCGGCGGTGACCCGCCCGATGACCGCCTGGGCCGGCGTCCGGTTGGCCCGGAGCAGTTCGAGCAGTCGACCGCAACGATCCTGCGGGACGGCGATGAGGAGGCCGCCCGAAGTATTGGCGTCGGTGAGGATCGCGCGGCTGGGCTCCTCCACCTCCGCAGAAAAAACCACCGCTCCCTCAGTTTCGAGGTGGGCGCGGTTGGCCCTGCTCCCTCCGGGCAGGGCGCCCTTTTGGAGCATCGCGAGGGTCTCTTCGAGCACCGGCACATCGTCCGCGGAAACCTCCATACCGACTCCGCTGGCCCGCGCCATCTCCCACATATGGCCCATCAGCCCGAACCCGGTGATGTCCGTCGCGGCGTTGGCTCCGGCGGCGACCATGGCTTCGGAGGCGCCGCGGTTGAGCATCGCCATGAGTTCGGTCACGCGCCGTTCGCCGTCGCTGGCCAAAAAGCCGCGTTTGATTGCAGTGGTAACGATGCCAATGCCGATTGGCTTCGTCAGAACGAGGCAGTCGCCGGGCTTAGCACCGGCGTTGGTGACGATCCGATCGGGGTGAACAATGCCGGTAACGGCCAGCCCAAACTTGGGTTCGTCATCCTCGATCGAGTGCCCGCCGATCAGGTAGGCGCCGGACTCGCAGACCTTCTCAAGGCCGCCGGCGAGGACCTCGGCGGCGACGGCGAGATCGAGCCTCCCCACCGGGAAGCTAAGCAGGTTGAGCGCCGTGATCGGCGTGGCGCCCATAGCGTAGATATCGCTGAGGGCGTTCGCCGCCGCGACCCGGCCCCAATCGCGCGGGTTGTCCACGATCGGGGTAAAAAAGTCGACGGTCTGCACGAGCGCGGTGTCCGGCGACAACTGGAAGACCCCCGCGTCGTCAAAGGTATCCATGCCGACGAGCAGCCGCCGGTCGGCGACTGTGGATGGGGGCAAAAGGCGCAGGACCTGCGCAAGATCGGCCGGGCCGATCTTGCAGCCTCAGCCCGCCTTGGACGAAAGCGTGGTCATCTTCGGCCACGGCCTGCGTTGCTCCACAAAACCACCTCCCCCAAAAGTCTGCCTCAGCAGTCTGCCCCGCCGGTCGTCGCCCCGCCCAGTGCCTGGCGTAGCGCGGCAAGTACAAGGGATGCGTCCCCCGGAGCCAGGGTCCGGGGGTCGATGACATACGTACCGTCCTCGACCCTGCCGATCACGGGCACGGCCGCCTGGCGCATCCTGGCGGAGAGCTCCACGCTCGCCACATCGGCGCAGGCAAGCGTGACCAGGGTGGTCGGGAGAAGTCGGCCGGGAAACGAGCCGCCGCCGGTTTCCGAGTGCCCCGGCCTGGCCCCGGCCCTGAGGCCGGGTATCTTGAGGGCGTTGATCTGCTCACAGAGCGCCTCGGCCTCGCTCTGCAGGTCGTAGGGATCGCGCGTCACCGCACGCACCGTGGGCACGTGCCCGGCGAGGACCGCTGGCTGGCTGCCGTAGCGCAAGTAAAGGTCAAGCGTCGCCTGGAGCCCTGCGATCGTCATCTTGTCCAGGCGCAGGGCCCGCGCCAGGGGGTTCTTGCGGGCCTTCTGGAGCAGGTCCCGCCGGCCGAGGATGATCCCTGCCTGCGGTCCGCCCAGAAGCTTATCTCCGCTGGCTGTGACCACAGCCGCTCCCGACGCCACCGCCTGCGCGAGGGTTGGCTCGCCGTCCAGGCCGGCCTGCGCAAAGTCGAACAGCGCTCCACTGCCGAGGTCGTACATCAGCGGGATTCCATGCTCAAGCCCGAGGCCGGCAAGATCGGCGGCCCTGACCTCGGCTGTGAAACCGACGATGCGGTAATTGGACGTATGGACCTTGAGCAAGAGGGCGGTTTGGGGACCAATGGCCCGCCGGTAGTCGTCCGGATGGGTCCGGTTGGTTGTACCGACCTCGACGAGCTTTGCGCCGCTTTTGCGCATAATCTCGGGGACGCGGAACGAGCCGCCGATCTCGACAAGCTCGCCGCGGGACACAATTACCTCGCGGCCCTCGGCGAGCGTATTGAGCATCAGCAGTACCGCCGCCGCGTTGTTGTTGACCGCAAAACCGTCCTCGGCCCCTGAGAGAAACTTAAGCCGCTCGGTAAGGTGGTCGTGTCGCGATCCGCGAACGCCGAGGGCGAGGCTGTATTCAAGGTTGCTTGGCAGGCCCGCCGCGGCAGCCGACGCGGCCACGGCCTCCTGCGGGAGCAACGCCCGGCCGAGGTTGGTGTGCAGGACGACGCCCGTGGCGTTGACAACCTGCCTGAGGCTCGGAGCTGAGCGCTCGGCGGCAAGCCGCGAGGCGCGGTCGACGATCCCCTTCAGTAGCGCGTCCGGGGGCTCGTCGCCGGCCGCCGGCCCGCCGGGCGCGCCGCTTCCGTCGTCCGCGAACGCCTGCCGGCGTTCGGCGATGGCATCCTGAATCGCCGCCACGACGACCTGCCGCGGCAGCCGCTCCAGGAGCGATGCTATCTCCGGCTCCAGGAGGACCGTGGAAACCGCGGGCAGCCGCCTGAGTTGTTCGGACAAGCTGACCACCTCACCACTACCTTACAGCAAAGTGGCTCAAGAGCGCATGACCGCCTGCCGCGCCGGTCCCGCCAGCGTGGAGTTGATCTTGAGGACGAAGTAGAGCGAAACCAGTGCGACTGCGGCACCGAACGAGAAGGTCGCGGCGTGCCCGAACGCAGCCCAGAGATACCCCGCCAGGATCGGCACGCTTACGCCGCTGATGTGGTTGATTGTAACCCCCAACGCCAGCGACGGCGGAACGTCCTCCGGCACCGCGATCTTGTCGAGGTACGTAGACTGGGCCACATCGAAGCCCACCAGGAAGGTGTCCAGAGCGTACAGCAGGTACAGGATCCAGGGCACGTGGATGAACGCGTAGCCGGCAAAGATGCCGATGACTCCGTAATGCGCGATCGCCATTGCCCGCGACTCGCCGATCCGGTCGATGATCTGCCCGCAGAAGGACCGGGTGAGGACCGCGAGCACGTTGCTGACGAACATCAGCGCCGCGACGGTCTTGACCGGGGTGTCGTATATCGTGACCAAAGCAAAAACGGCGAACGAGTTGGTGACCTGCCGCCGGGACGCGGCAAGCAACGTTATGACGTAGTAAAGCCAGTACTTACGCCGGACGACGAAAGTTCGCGGCTTCTCGGCCTGGCGGACCCTCGGCAGCGCAAACATCAGCACCGCGCCGCCGAACGTAATCACGCCGGCGGCGATGAACGTCTGCCGGTAGCTCAGGAAGGAAGACGTCAGATAGACAAAGCCCATGGCGAGCAATGCGGCGAGTGCCGCGACGCTGCTCAGTTCGCCGAGCCTGCGGGCCTTTTCGCCCGGCCCGGCCAGGCTGAGGACCTGAGCTGACTGAAGGGGCCCGAAAAGGTGGAACCCGATGCTGTAGACCGTCGTGGAAACCACCAATCCCATGATGGTCGTCGACCCCGCGTACATGCCGAGGCCCACGGACACGAGGCCAACGCACAGCCCGACGAGGAGGTTCCGCGCGATGAGCGCCGTCAGTCCGATCATCAGAAACGTCAACAGGCCGGGGATTTCGCGGACGGACTCAAGCCACCCCAGTTGCTCGACCCGGATGCCCATTTCCTCGGCGACGAAATTGCTGAAGATGGTCCTCTGCATAGCCATCCCGAAGTTCATGAACAGGGCACAGAAAACAACGAACCAAAACGGCTTGGACCAGCTCGACCAGGGCCACTTGCGCAAGGACGGGTCTCCTCTCGGCATCGCTGCGACCGCGAGCCGGCCGCGTGGCTTGCGAATGACAATACGCGTCTACTTCAAGCAGAAACGTTCGATAACCTCCGCGATGCCTTCCGCATAGCGGGCCTTGGTCACGATGTCGGCGTGTGGCCACAGCTCGACGGCAGCGTTGCCCACCAGCACACCGAGCCCGGCCTGGCCAATCATGTCGAGGTCGTTGATGCCGTCGCCGATGGCGATGACCCGCTGCAGCGGAATCCCGAGCGACCGGCACAGGTGGACCAGGGCACGGTCCTTTCCCGCCTCGTGGTGAAGGAAGTCCACGAAGTGCGGCGCTGTCGAAGTCACCTGTACCTCGCCGCCGAACATCGCCCCGTACTTGGCTCTCATCACCGGGGCCCGCTGCCTGTCGCTACGGAGGACGATCATCGTCGGGCCCTCCTCGCGTCCACGGGCGTCCGCCGCCATGTCCTGCCCCAGGCCCATCTCGATCCGCAGCCGCGAAGCGTACCGGGTGACGGTCGGACTGAACCGGTTGACCACGATGTCGTCGCGGTAGAAGGCGTGACAGTCCGCATCCTCGTCCGCGACCGCGGCAAGAATCCGCGCCGCAACCTCCGGCTTGATCCGCAGGTCACGCAGATCGCGGCCGTCGAGGTACCTCACCACCGCGCCGCCGTCACTGATGATCGGCTCGTCGACGGCCAGTTCAGCGGCAATTTGCGCGGCGCTGCAGAACACCCGGCCGGTAGCCAGCGTGACCCTTACGCCTGAGCGCCGCGCGGCATCGACGATTTGGCGGACCCGGGGGGTGACAAGGCGGGTATTGTCGAGCAATGTTCCGTCGACGTCGACTACGACCAATTGGTAGGGCTTACTCAAGTGCGAGGCTCGACCTCCTTGGACTCGGAAAGGAAATCAAAGGCGAGTTGCACGGGTTCGGGGCGGTCGGTCAACCCCGCGACCTGTAACCCGATCAGCCGGACCTTGTCAAGGCGCTCAACGCGCCGCAGCAACCGCTCCGCCACCCGGACGACATCGGCGGCCCCGTGAACCCCGCCCGGGACGGTCTGACTGCGCGAGACCGTTCGGAAATCCGCGAACCGCAGCTTAATCGTCACGGACCTCGCCCGCATGCCCATGCGCGCGAGGCGGTCGGCCAGCTCACCGGCAAAGCCGGCGAGTTGCCGCCTGAGGATCCCCCAGTCGTGGACGTCCTCACCGAACGTGGTTTCCGTGCTGATGCTCCTGGTCTCGTGGACGGTCTCAAATGGCCGGTCGTCTTCACCGTATGCCAGTTTGAGCAACTCCGTAGCCCGTCGCCCGAAACTCAGATTGAGCAGCCCGCGGTCGTACGCCCGCAGGTCCGCGACGGTCCTGATCCCGAGAGCGGCCAGTTCGCCGGCCGTATGCGGTCCGATCCCTGGCAGGGCCCTAACCGGCATTGGACACAGTACCGCGTCGACCTCGCCCGGCGTGATGACTACGAATCCATCGGGTTTGTCGCGGTCGCTCGCGATCTTGGCCAGGAGCTTGTTGGGGGCTACGCCAACGCTGGCGGTGAGACCGGTTTCCGAGAAGATGCGCTCCCTGATCCTCCCCGCCACCTCGACCGCGTCGCCGTCGCCGGGATCGACATACGCCTCATCAATCGAAACCTGCTCGATCCGGCTGCCCTCCTGGCGGAGAACCTCCATGACCTGGCGCGAAAGCTCTTCGTACCGCCGGCCGCGGACCGGCAGGAAGATTCCCTCTGGGCACAACCGGACGGCCTCGCGGCAGGACATCGCCGACCTTACTCCATAGCGGCGCGCCTCGTAAGACGCGGTCGAAACGACTCCGCGGGAATCCGGCGGGCCGCCGACGATAACGGGCTTGCCACGCAACTCCGGGCGGTCGAGGATCTCGACCGCGGCGAAGAAGGCGTCCATGTCCACATGAATTACCGCGGCCATACCCATCACCCCCACTGGAAATCAGGCGGTCAGGTAGTAGACCAACTCCTTGGTCAGGTTGTGCATGTCTTCCAGGCGGCAGCATTCATCGGTCCCGTGTTCGTGGGAATCCCGGCGCGAGACGCCGAGGAAGTAGAAACGCCTGGAGCCCGTGATCTGCTGGATGAAGCCAGCGCTTCGTGCCCGCTCGGAGGCGATCTGCTGGAAATCGCCGTCGCGGTAGCCGTTGACGACCTTCCTGGCCTCACGCAGCTTGCGTGCGTGGGCGTTGTTAAGGTCGACGACCACCGCGGGGAAGCCGGGCAGCACCTGCGTCACCACGTCCACGGCCTTGGACCTGGCCCTACCGCGCTCCACAGCGGAGAGGATTTCCTGGACGACACCCTCAAGGGGTTCGGCCGGGGTAAAGCGGCGGTTAACGATCAGAGTGCAGTCGGGCGGGACGACATTGGACTTCTCGCCGCCCCGGAGGACTGAGAGGGTGAACGTCGGCGCCATTCTCCCCGAGCGGAGCCCGTTGTGTGACGGCGCCGGTATGTCGAACTCGCGCGACTCCACCTTGCGCTTGAGGGCCATCAATTCCTCAGCGATCGGCAGCATCTCCTCGACGGCGTTGACGCCGAGAAAGTTCACGCCGGTGTGGCACGAGATGCCTTTGGTGGTGATGTGCACATCGACCATGCCGGGAGCGGCGAGATACTCCTCCGGGTCCTGCGTGCCCTCCAGGGACAGGACGTGTCCCTGGACAAAGCCGCGCCTGGCTAGCTCGAGGGTCCCGGGCGACCCGCCGACCTCCTCGTCGGTGTAGAAGCACAGCCGCACGTTGTACTTGCAGTGCAGCTTGAGTTGCCCAATCACCTCAAAGGCGACGATCAGGCTGGCGATAGCGCCCTTGGAGTCGGCCACGCCGCGGCCGTAAATCCTGCCCATCTCGATCGGGCCCAGGAAGGGGTCGAACTGCCACTCCCCCTCGACGGGCACGGTGTCCATGTGCGCCGTGATTGTGACGTCCTCAAGGTCGTTGCCGTAGTGCTTGCGGCAGACGAGGTTGACGCGCGATCCCTCGAGCGGAAGCGGAAGCCCGCGCCATTGGCTCTCTGGCACGATCATGCGCTGGTTGCGGAAACCCAACTGCCTGAACCTGCTGTCGAGGTGCTCGACCATCCGGTCGTACCCCAGGCCCGGCGGGTTGGTCGTGTCAATCGCCAGCAACTGGCGCAGGACCGCCACCAACTCGGTATCCTTACGGTCAACGAGCGAGAACGCCTGCTCAAACGACAAGTGGAATCTCCTCCTGGCAACGCCGCCGCTGTCTTCATATCGGCTACGTGTTGCGACATTTGCCCAGCCAGTTGATATTGTCTATGTGCAGCCCGCGTTCCTGCCGCCGCAGGCGCGGCAGCGAGGTCGTGCGGAGACGACGAACCGTCACTCCAGTCTATCACAATGGGGTCCGCGGGTATCTTTGCCCGGGTTCGGAGCAGGTTCTGGCGCGGTTATGCGCCGCCAGGACTGCGTCAGCAGGCGCAGGTATGCGGCCCTTGACACGGACATCCGCAAACGAAGACAATGTTTCTATTGCCTAAGAATCCTTCTGCCGTCCGGGGGGACCTCCGACTCACATGTCAGCCATGCTCAGGTTTCTGCACCTGCAAGAGGTTACGCGCCGGCGCGAGTTGGCTCTGCTTATCGGCCTTGGCGTCATGGAGGGATTCTCCTGGACGCTGATCAAGCCGATGTTGCCCCTGTTCGCGTCGAGCCTTGGCGCACAGGAGTTCCTCGTCGGGGCGATCGTCGCGGTTCCCCCATTGATTCAGATCTTCACGCGTATTCCCAGCGGCGCTGCGGCCTCGCGGTTCGGCAAACGGCGCATGATCGTTCTGTCCTTCGTGCTGACCGCAGCCGGCGCTGGAGTGCTGACCGTGACGAAATCCGTCGCGCTGATTTTCCCGGCGCAGTTGTGCGTCGCCCTGGGCGAAAGCCTCTTTTGGCCGGCAAACTGGGCATACGTGACCTCGCTGGCGCCGCGGGAGAAGCAGGGTACCGTAGTGGCGCTGGTGATGGGCATTCAGGGCATCGCGGGGTTGTTTCTACCCTACGTCGGCGGCAGGATCTTCGACGTGGTCGGTTTCTGGCTCAACGGGCTAATCTACCTGGTATGCGCGCTGGTGGGCTTGCTTCTTGCGCTGCGCCTGCCTCTTTCTGAGCCGGCGGCCCATCATCCCGCTACCCCCAAGGCATCGTTCCAGTCGGGCGCGCGGTCGCTGCTGGCCCGGGAACCCATTCTGCTCGCCGCATGGGGCGGCCTGATCATCTTCTTCAGCTGGGGCATCAATGGCGCGTTCTATTCGATCTACGTCAATGAAGGGCTCGGCTTCACCGCCACGACCGTCGGCATTCTGATGACCTGGCAGAGCGCCTTCACGGCCATTTCACGGTTCATCTTCGCCAGCGTGACGCATCGCGTCCGCACCGACCGGGCAATGCTCTCGACCATCTTCATGAATGCGTTTCCACTGATGCTGCTGCCCTGGATGCGCACCCTCCCGCTGCTGATGGCCGTCGCGGCGACGACCGGGCTGGCATCCGGCGTGGTGCCGATTGCCGTCAAGACCCTGTACGCGAACGCCACCAACGACCGGGAGCGCTCGCTGGCCATGGGCATTGACGGCGTGGCGATGAACATCGGGGCGCTCGCCTCGCCGATCCTTGCCGGCGCGGCAGCACAGGCGATCGGCGTCCCGGCGACGTTTTTCTTCGGAAACCTGTTGACCCTCACCGCCCTCGCGATGGCCCGCAAGGTGACTGGAAACCGCCGATTGATACGGGCCGTCAGCGGCCGCGAACCGGAACTCGAGCGGCCTGTGGCTGTCGAAGCTGGCCAGATGGGCCAGAGCGGCCAGACGACGGCCGCCGGCGACACAGGCGTCAGGGCCTGACGGGGAGGTCAATCGCAGGCACCACTGCCGGGCGCCACGCGTGGTCGCCGGGCCCAATGCCTTTCCAGGCCGTGGGAGCCGGTAGCATTACGAAGCAGTTGCGATCCGGCCGCCCCGGGGCGAGCCAGAGGTGGGCCCCTCCCGCTTCGAACACCTCGGACCAAAGGGTGATGTGCCGCTGTGAAACCCCAGAGGACGCCAGCACCGACCGGCACGCATCGATGCCGACCTTCCCTCCGCTACCCGCATTCGCCGCCGCCGCGCGTCCGAGCTCGCTGCGCGCACGCTGGTACTTCTGGCGGGTCATCCAGCGGTAGTCGGCCTCATGAGCCAGCTCCGCCGAGACATAGTGGTTGGTCGTGATCAGCCATGGCATGCCCTCTTCGCCTGCAGTCACACGCCGCAGGGCGTTGCGGGTCGCGCCGACCTCGAATACCGCCGCGTCCCCGCCTGCATCGGCGAGAAGGAAGTTGAAATGAGTCCAGTGAGCCATCGTCTCCAGTTTGGCGACTGCCTGCGCCACTGTGGAACAAGATTCAAGGAGGATCCGGGTCGCGAGCCGCGCAGGCAGAGCTCCGGCGGTCGCCGCGCGGCCGCCGATCCGCTCGCCGTGTTCGGCACCACCATCGATGGGGTCGAATACTCCCTCCCGCACCTGGGCTTCGGTCGTGCCGACGACAAGGCCCGCCGAGTTCACGCCCTCCGCGCGCCCCGACCGGCCGCCCATCCCGGCGTGCCACAAACCGCCCGTCGAACGCGTGTAGATGAAGAGGCGTTCGGGGTCGCCGGCGACCCGCAGGTCGAAATTACGGCCCACCAACGGCCTCCCGGTCGCTGACAAATCGGGCGGCACCCAAAACACGGTGCACGACCGGCCACGCTCGTTCGCGGGCCGCGGTGGTGCCGCCCAGCCGGCGAGTACGGCTCGGGGGTCGATTCGCAGGGCGCGGGCGAAAGCATGCGTTTCAATAAACAACGGCGGCCAGAGCCGTTCAAGCGCCGCTGCGATGGCGTTTGCCCTCCCGGCGATGCTCGCATCGCCGCGCCAGGCCCGCCAGCTGGCGATGTACCGGAGGTTGCCTGGCGTTCGATGGGTGAGGACGTGCGCGGCCATTTGTTGCCCGATGTCCTCGGGAGTACCGGACCAGCTACGTATAAGGCAGTATTGAGGGGCTGCGCCGGTGGCATCACGCACGGCGGATTCGCGGCATGTTCCATCCTCCAAACCCGAAGTTCGCTGCGGTCGACCGGGGTATATTGTATCTCACCTCGGCAAAGGCGCGTCAGATGGACACACCGGACGGCAGGTACGCCAGGCAGGCGTCGGCGGCGCTCACGGAGAAGCTCGGAAAGCACCGATTTCCAACCGCTTAGGGGGTTTACCAGTGACTTCTGTACCGGCGCTCAAGCTCAACCCGCTCGGCCAAACCGGGCTTATGGTTACGCAGTTGGCCATGGGCGTGCTGCCCATTGGGCCCGCCCAGCTCAACGTCCCGCTCGCCGAAGGCCGGAAGGTTGTGGCGGCGGCCCTTGACGGAGGGATCAACTTCGTCGACACGGCGCAGTCCTATGGCACTTACGACTACATCCGTCCGGCCCTGCAGGGCCGCGCCGACAAGGTGATCGTGTCGTCCAAGTCGGTTGCCGCGGGCTACACCGACATGAAGGCGGCGATCGACGAGGCCCGCGAGGCCCTCGGCGTTGACCGGCTGGGGGTGTTCCTACTCCACGCAGCCCGGGTCTCTCCGGACGTGTTTGAGGAGCGCGCTGGGGCTCTGCGTTGCCTGGTCGAAGCCAAGGAGGCCGGCGTCATCGCGGCCACGGGCATATCGACCCATTCCGTGACCATTACGCGGGCCGCAGCCGACCGGGACGACATCGATGTGATCTTCCCGATCATCAACGTGCGAGGACTCGGCATCCTGCACGGGACGAGGGACGATATGGTCGATGCCATCCGGTACGCGGGAAGCCGTGGCAAAGGGCTCTTCGCGATGAAGATCTTCGGCGGCGGCAACCTGCTCGACGACATGCGCAGCGCGATCGACTTTGTCAAGGACATCCCGGAACTGGCATCCTACGCCGTCGGAATGGTCAGCCTGCGCGAAGTTGAGATGAACCTACGCATATTCGGCGGCCTTGAGCAGGCCCCGGGGGCTGGAGCAGCCGCCTTTGAGCAAAAACGGCTGACCATCCTGTCTTTCTGCCAGGGCTGCGGTACCTGCGTCGAGACGTGCCCCAACTACGCCCTTACACTCGAGAACGGCAAGGCGGTTCTCGACCGCTCAAAGTGCCTGTTATGCGGCTATTGCGCTCCGGTGTGCCCGCAGTTCGCAATCCGCATCGTCTAGGCCCGGCTGAAGAGACCGCCCTATGCCCAGCGTTCGAATACGAAGGCTTCTTCCAGCGCCTTTCGCGGCTTGGGGACGCCTTCCATGTCTGGCACGCCGAGCGGCAGAACGCAGACGACCTTGACGTCCTCGGGGATACCAAGGATCTCCTTGACCTGTTCGGGCTCGAAGGCACCGATCCAACAGGTGCCCAGACCGAGCTCGTGCGCGGCGAGCGTCATGTGGTCCACGGCGATGCCGACGTCCACCATGTGCCACCGTAGCGACGGGTCGGGCACGCACGCGACGATGATGGCCCCGGCTTGGCCCACAAAGGTCTGGTTGCGACACGCCCCGACCATTTTCTGCCGGGTCGCGGGGTCCGTCACGACAACAAACCTCCACGGCTGCCGGTTGCCGGCCGAGGGCGCAATCCGCCCTGCTTCAAGCACCTGCATCAGCTTTTCCTTGTCTAGGGGCACATCTTTGTACTTGCGAATGCTGCGCCTGGTCTTGATCGCTGTCAACACGTCCATGGGCAATCCCTCCTCGTTTGAGCGAACTACGCTCCCGGCAGAGCACAATCCTGCTCTCCATACGGCGTGGCCCCCGCTCCTACACGTATACCCCGGAAACCTCACCATGATGAGGTATCACCGGGCGGCCCACCGTCATAGTCTTGCGGTGATACCGCCGAACAGGGTAACAGCGGGGATGAAGGCCTCCATCCGCACGGGCCCCCGCCGGAAGACAATTTCGTTGTGCGCACGAGTGGCTGCCCTAGCAGGACCTTCGAGCATCCGGTCGAATAAGCGTGAAAAATGTCGCCAGCGCGACGAGCCAGCCGCAGCATAGACCCACCAGGCCAGTTACTTGGCGGACGCAAGGGGTGAGCCCGGCTGGCGGAGATGGCGTGGTGCGTGTTCTTCGGGATTACGGCCGGGCGTTTTGACGCCTGCCACCTCTTGCGCCGCAGACTGGCGCCTGCCGTTGCCCGCTACGCCATGCCCACCGCAGTACTGCTCAAAGGTCTGTTGCCGGCCGGACTCGTCGCTGCTCTTGTGCCGGGTGCCATCCTGCCCACCGTTACTGCCATCTCAACGCTTGCCGCGCACCTGTTCACATCCGGGAGGACGTACGTCATCTGGCTTCTGCTCGGAGCCTCTCTCGCCATGAACCTATGGGGGCTGGCCCTGGCCTTGGCGTTCCTGGCCTGCGCAGCGTTGAAGTGCCCCAACGAGTCCCTGATCCTGCTTTCCGGGCCGTTGCTCGGTGTGGGCATGGTTCTGACCCCGGGGCGGATGCACGATGATGTCCGGTGCATCTGGGTCTTCCTCGTGCTGGTGTCATGCCTGGCCTACCTCGCAAGGGGCCCTATCCGAAGACACCGGACGTTCATCTCTCGCCTAAGCCCGATCGCGGTCTGCCTTGTGGCTGTTTTCACCCTGTTCGTCGCCAACCACGTCCTCATCGGCAGAGCAGGCTTCGCCGGTGTGACGGTGTGTGAGCAGTTGGTTTCCGGGCCTCCAACCGCGCAGGTCGTTGCCATAACCTTCGACGACGGACCCGACCCCGAATACACACCCGAGGTACTGCGGGTTCTCCGCGAACACTGCGTCAAAGCTGCGTTCTTCCTGGTTGGGCGCAAGGTGCTTCTGTATCCGGAGATCGCCAGACAGATCGCCGACGAGGGTCACGTCATCGGAAACCACTCCTACACCCACCGCGACCTCGGGAAGCTCGGCGCTCTCGCTCTGGCCTGCGAGATCGACTGGACGCAGCGTGCAATCGAGGAGGTCTGCGGAGTCACACCGACGATGTTCCGTCCGCCGCGCGGCATCACAAGCCCCACGCTGTTGCAGCAGTTGGCCGACCGGAAGCTGGTCTTGGCGTTGTGGACCGTTTCGTCCCGGGACTGGATGCAGTTGTCGCCCGGAGCCATCGCGTCCGGAATCACCAGACGAGCCGCCGCAGGCGACGTCTACCTGTTTCACGACAGCGGGGATTTCATCACGGCGGCCGGCGCCAACCGGACGTCGACGGTGCTCACCCTCCCGCGGGTAATCAAGGGGCTCGGCGACCGTGGGCTCACGGTCGTGGGCCTGGACGCGATGCTCGCGGCGGCCAGGGAACAGAGCTGGTGCGAGCAACTAAACCTCAAGCGGCTCAGGGAAGAAGAAAAGCAACTGGCCGCTGCAGCGCAGCGGGCAGCTGCTCTATCGAGGCTTCAGCTGGCGCCCTGAGTTGACGCCTACTGCGGTTCTTCCATGACGGTCACGGAGGTCACGGTATCGTCCTTGACCAGCTTGTCGACCACTTCCTCCATACCCTCGACGACCTTGCCGAACACCGCGTAGCTGCCGTCAATCGAGTGAGCCGGCTCCTTGACCACATACCACTGTGACCCGCCGGAGTCGAGTTCAGCCGAACGGGCCATCCCTACTGCGCCGCGGTCGTGCCTCAGGCCGCGGAACCTCTCAAAAGGAATCGTATACCCGGGTCCTCCCGTGCCGTCACCGTTGGGATCACCGGTCTGGACTACCCAATTCTCGACGCGGTGGAACGTGAGGCCATCGAAGAAACCTTCCTCGGCCAGCTTCACAAAGTTCTCCACGGTCTTGGGCATGCGCGTACCGTAAAGGTTCATCGTGAACGTTCCCTTGCTCGTCTCGACCTTGACGACGGTTGCCGGGCCGAGGCTCGGCGGCCAAAACATGACGGCGGCAGCGAGCACGAGCATCAGGGCGATCACGCCCAAGACCGTCATGGACTGCTTATCGCGGGGCTTGGCCTCGGGCCTGTGCCGCGCAACCTGCCTGCTGACTTTGCGCCGACCGGCGGCCTCGCGGGATTCCTTCGGTGCCATAGTGCTTCACGCTCCGATCTCGGTATCGACTGTGGACTATTCAAAGGTATCCGATACAGGCGGTTTGGACAAGCGGCGGAGCGATGGTAGGCAGGTCTGATTGTGGGACAGGGGCATCTTGGCGGCGGTCCGATCCAGGGCGTGCGCTGAAGCGCACATCGCGCCAACAAGTGGACAAACTTTCGTCCGAGAGAAGGTTGACCATCGCACATTATGGGTATATATTCATTATAGAGAATGTACCCGCAGCACGGCCGGTTTGACCGGCAAACAGCGAGGAGGTCGCGCGGTGAAGATTGCAGTAGCGCTCACAGCCAATGACCCCGATGGAGTTGTCAATACGCGCTTTGGACGTTCGGAGTGGTTTCTGATCACTGATACCGACGAAGACGAGGCAAACGTGGTCTCCAGCGACAGCCCCAGCCTCAGCGGCGGGGCCGGCGTAGCGACAGCGCAGTGGCTGGCGGACGCCGGCGTCGAGGCCGTTTTGGCGGGCAACTACGGCCCAAGCGCTGTAGCGGTCCTGCAAGCGGCGGGGATCAAGATGTATGTTGCCGGAGCGATGAATGCCTCGGCTGCGATCGAGCAACTCAAAGCGGGGCATCTGGCTGAGGTCTCGCAGGCCACGACGCCCCCGCACAGCGGGTTGCGGCGCTAGCCGTGCGGTTGCCCAGTCGGATGTTGGGGGAATCGAGCAGATGATCAAGGTAGCGATTGCAGCGGATGAGGGTATGGTTTCACCTCACTTCGGCCACTGCCGGGGATACACAGTCGCGGTCGTGGACGGAGGACGGATTTCGGACATCGGGTATGTGGCAAATCCCGGCCACGAGCCGGGGCTCTTGCCGCGTCTACTGGCCGGCCACGGCGTCCAGCGCGTCATCGCCGGCGGTATCGGCCAACGTGCGCAGATGCTCTTTGCGCAGAACGGCATCGGTTGCATTACGGGGGTCGAAGGCAGGGTGGACGACGTTCTCGCGGCTTTCGCGGCAGGCACGCTCGTCGCCGGCGGCTCGCTCTGCGATCATGACCAGGTAAACGAGGGTGGCACGAGCCACCAGTGCCGGGAGGACGCCGAGGGCGGTCCCGGCGCGGGCGGCCCCACCCACAGGGGGAGGTGAACACAGATGCCAGGAGGAGATGGTACAGGTCCGATGGGGACCGGCCCCGTTGGTTGGGGACGTGGTCCGTGCGGACGCGGTCTCGGGCGCTTTGCCGGCCCTTTCGGAGGATACGGCAGGCGTATGGCCCGGCCCGGTTGGGGTTTCGGATCTTACGGTCCGTCGTACGCCGCGCCCGCGGTTCGCGACGAGAAGGCATGGCTCGAGGCCGAGACTAAGCGCCTCGAAGCATTGCTCTCCGAACTACGCGCCGAGCTCCGCGAGCACGATGCAGGCCGCGCAGAGGAGTACTAAGATCGATGGCTGAGAGCTTCCGCCTCGCCATCGCCCGCGGCTAGGGTGGCACGGGAAAGACCACCCTTGCCACGTCGTTGGCCCTGGCCCTTTCGCAGGGCGGCACCTCGCGCGTCACCCTGGTCGACTGTGACGTCGAGCAGCCTAACGACGTGCTGTTCATCAAGCCCGGCCGCACGCGGGGCCGAGAAGTGCCGGTACCCACTCCCGAGTTCAACGAAGCCTTGTGCACCGGCTGTGGACAATGCGCCTCGGCATGCCGCTTCGGAGCCATAGCGGTCGTTCGCGGCAAGCGGCTGTTCTTTCCCGAGCTCTGCCACGGTTGCGGCGCATGCTGGGAGGTCTGCGGCTGCGGCGCGACTACCCGCTCGTCACGGACGGTGGGGCACGTGTTTGAGGCGCCGGCGGAGGCCGTGCGGCATCTCCGGTTGGTATGGGGTCAGCTCGACATCGGGCAACCGCTCGCCCCGCCGATAATCAAGGCGGCTAAGGACGTCGCAGCCAGGAACGCTTCAGGACCGATTATCCACGACGCTCCGCCGGGCACCGCCTGCCCGCTTGTTGAAACCCTTCGCGACATCGCCTTCTGCCTGCTCGTCACCGAGCCGACGCCGTTCGGCCTGCACGACCTGACAATCGCCCACCAGGTCACCAGCACGTTGGCCGTCCCTTCCGCGGTCGTGATCAACCGCACAGGCATCAGCGACGCGGCTCCGCTGGAGGATTTCTGTGTCGCCCACGACCTGCCGATCCTGCTGAGAATACCCTTCTCGGCGAGGGTCGCCAAGGTGCTCAGCAACGGTGGCACTCTGCTCGATGCGGATCAATCATGGGAGAGCGCCCTCAACCGGCTGTGGCTGGATTGCCGGCGGCGGGCGGCATCCCACGGAAAGGTTGCGCAATGAACAACGACAACGAGCGGCGCTCGATGCGCGAACTGGTCGTCCTCAGCGGCAAGGGCGGCACCGGCAAGACCACTGTGACCGCGTCACTGGTGGCGCTTGCCTACGACGAAGGGATTTGTGCAGTTGCCGTCGACTGCGACGTCGACGCCTCCAACCTCCACCTCGTCCTCGGGCCGGATATCAGACAAGCCCGCGACTTCATCGGCGGCGCAATTGCCGTCGTTGACCGGGATAAGTGTACGGAGTGCGGCCTCTGCCAGAGCAAATGCCTCTTTGATGCCATCCCTGAGCCTGGCCGGGTCGATCCCTACGGTTGTGAGGGCTGTGGCGTATGCGCGCTGGTGTGCCCTGCTTCAGCTGTGGAGATGCGCCCGCACGTGACCGGCAACCTGTATTCCGGCAGGTCACCCTGGGGCGCGATGGTGTGGGCCGGGCTTAAGCCCGGTGCCGGCAACTCGGGCAAACTCACGGCGGAGGTAAGGGAAGAGGCTCGCAAACTTGGCGCCGCCGAGGATGCCACGCTGATTCTAAGCGACGGGCCGCCGGGTCTCGGCTGCCCGGTGATATCCGCGTTGACCGGAGCAGACATGGCCTTGCTGGTTACCGAGCCCTCCGTCAGCGGACAGCACGACCTCGACCGTGTTGCCGACCTATGTAAGCACTTCGGGGTCCCGGCCGCAGTCGTTGTCAACAAGGCGGACCTCAATCCGGACAAGACCGGCGCGATCAGAGCATGGTGCGTTGACCGTGATCTGCCGTTGATCGCGGAGATTCCCTTCGATCCGCAGGTTCCGTCCAGCATCAGCAGGGGCAGGCCCCTCGTTACGGCAGCTCACCAGGACCACTCACCGGCTGCGGCTGCCCTGGCGGAACTGTGGGGGCGCCTCAGGCAGGCCCGACCCCTCGGACCCACTGAGCCGGGCTAGATCTCGACCAGTTCCAGCCTGATGCGCTGCGTCGCGTCCGGATCGGGACAGCTGACCTCGACGAAGTTGTCCTCGCCCTGCCAGGGAAGGCGCCCGCCGTAACGGAGAACGCAGTAAAATGGGTAGATGCTGTTCCATGCCCAGTGGCACAGACCCGGTGGGCAACCGTCGCTCAAGTCCCACTCGTCACCTACTTGGTGCCCGCGGGCGCACGGCACCAGGGCGCTCACAATCCGGGCCTTGACCTTGCGTTCGGCCATTGAAACCACCTCACAAGCCGGTCACCAAGGGTCGGGCCGGCGGATAGAGGGCTGCTTCGAGCCCATCTCCGCATCTACCTCCCCGGAGTACGGGTTGCCCGAACCTGGCGCTCTGCTAGACTGAGGACAGGCGTGGCGGGGGAGGTGGTGGTGTTGGAGCGGTTGGTGCGCCGGATTGCGCCGGGCGGCAAGCTGTTGCGATCTTGGCCACTGCGGGGCGGGGTTTCGGCAGAGGTGACGGGGATCGAGATCGTGGCCGGTGACGGGACCGCTCGCAAACTCGTTGTCCGCCGGCACGGAGGGCGTGACCTCGCGGCAGACCCGCTCATCGCCGAACACGAGTTCCGGCTGCTGCAGGCCCTCAACCGGGCAGGGTTGCCCGTCCCAAGACCGATCAGCTATGACCAAACCCGCAGCATCCTTCCCTCCCCATTCATCGTTGTCGAGTATATTGAGGGCGAAGCCGATCTGGCGCCGGCGGATGTCCAGGCGTCCGTAGTCCAGATGGCAGATTCCCTGGCGGCAATCCATCGCGTGGACCTGTCGGAGCTGGGTTTTCTGCACCGCGAAGAGACACCGGAGACGATCCCTCTCCCCCATCCCGAAGTCTTGCTGCACGGTGACTACTGGCCGGGCAATATCCTGTGGCGCGAAGGCCGGCTGGCCGCGGTGATCGACTGGGAAGACGCGAGGATCGGCGACCCGCTCCATGACGTTGCCAATGCCAGGCTCGAGCTGCGGTGGGCTCTGGGGCGCGACGCAATGCGCCTGTTCACGGAGCGGTACGGGGAGGTGGCAGCGACCGGGTTCGCCCGCCTGCCGCATTGGGATATCGCTGTGGCAGCGCAAAGGCGCCAAAGATTTGCCAATGGGGACTTGATACGCAGGCTGAGCGGAGAATGCTGGACCACTCCGCCTGTTCGTCACTGAGGCCGAAGCCGCAATCGCTGCGTCTCAGAAATGGGGATGCACCTAGTTGTCGTCGCCGACGAGGTCGGGCTGACCCTGCGGCCGACCCAGTACACCAAACCAGCCTCCGCAGCCGCACCTACGCAACGTAGCCCAACGCGCCGATCGAGGCGCCAAGCCGGGACTGAAGACTGCCAGCGGAAATATGACTCCCGCCATGACCGCCAGGTTGAGGCGGCTGGCCAGCCGATGATCGCGGTCGTCCCGTTGCGCAGCAACTGGCCGACCTGGAGCTCGGTGATCATCCAGAACACCGGACCCAACGCCGAAACGAGGAAGACCCCGTTGGCCGGGCCGATCACCCCGTCGGGTGTGCTGAGGATTGCCCGCATGAACCATTCAGATACTCCGGTAAGCCCAAAAAGCAGGGTTAGGCCACCGAGGACAAAGCTGAGCCCCATCC
Organism: Bacillota bacterium; assembly: GCA_040766985.1. Lineage (GTDB taxonomy): Bacteria > Bacillota > Sulfobacillia > JAUYEG01 > JAUYEG01 > JAXGPL01. The sequence continues at coordinate 18,404 of JAXGPL010000010.1, read as the reverse complement.
CGAACTTCCGGAGTACCTGCAGACTCTGGCGGTCGGTCCAGAACACGACCATTACCTGCCTGAACTCCACCTGTAGCGCTACGAGCAGAAAAGACGCATACCACCCGACCTGGAAGGCGGCAATGGCGGTTTCCGGGTCGAGCGTGCGGCCCATTGCGGCATTCGCCATGGGCTTGGCGGTCGCCCACAGCAGGCCGGTGGCCATCAGTGGAAGCAGAAATTTCCAGACCCTTGTTCGTTCAGGGACAGCGCCGGAGGGCGGCTCATCGGGCAGGTCCCGAAACCCACGGCGAGCCACCACGAACAGAAACAACGCTTCAGTCGCCATGCCGCCGACCCACAACAGGGCACCGATGGCTGCACCTTGCACCAATTGCTGGTTGGTGCCGCCGAGGACGGGCGCCATACCCCCGACGAAACCGAGCCGCAGAAGCACGCCGAGCGACAAAAACGTGGTCTGTCGCCGCAGCATCAGTACGCTCTGCGACACGTTGCGCCATGCCCAAAGGATCGGAAGCGGAAGCGCGACCTTAATTACCCTGGTGATCTGGTCTGACAGGCGGGCCGGCGCTCCGAACACTCCCTGATACAGCCACCGGCCGGCAGGCGTGAACGCTGCGATGGCAAGGAGAGCGGTGACGGCGATTGAGATCTCGAGCATGACCCGTACGCCGACCCAAAACGACTTCTTGTCTCGCCCCCGGGCGATCAACCACTGGTTACCACTGCCCGCCGGTCCCGCAAACAGATCCACCAGGCTCTGGCCGACGGCGAAGGCGGCAAGGGCGACCGCTGCGTCGTGCGTCTCCGACATCGCCGCGTTAATGATGTTGAACACGATACCGTAAGACAGGAACGTCACGGCGAGCGGCATGTGGAATCTCGCGATATCCGCCATGCGCAGCGCCGGGCGCGGCGCAGTCTCTACCCGCGGCGCAGGTTGAGTGGAGCCAGCAGTTGCCAACTTCGGACCTCCTGTCACTATCCCTGAAAGCTGATTACTTCGGTGGGTAATAGATGCGCACCTTTGGCATGAGGGCACTCCACTTTCCGGCAGTCTCCGGCGAGGGCAGGTGTACGAGGCCGGGCGTCTCGGCGGCACAATGACCAACTGCACCCAAACGTTCGACGTATTTCGACTGCCGTCCTCTAAACTCCCAGCTAAACTAGTTCGGCCCCTTTCGACACATCAATGAACGACAGCGATGGTCAAGGAAGCCCCGCGTTGTTGGGTGAACTGCTCTATGGTCCCGGCAGGTGCAACATCATTGCTCCGTCTCCCCAGCCTATGAGGAGGTCCAGCTTTTGAGCGAAGCCATGCGTGACGGCGCCTTACGGCATTTGGGCGCACCCCGGCCAATCGGGTTCAAGTCGGCGTTCTTCGACTGTATCTGGGAATGCTCTCCGGACCCGATGCTTCTGGCCGAGCTGTCATTCGACTGGGAAGGCCATCCGCAAGACTGCAGCGTCCTGGATATCAACCCTTCTGCCGTGGCCTGCTTTGGCTTGGCCAGGACTCAAGCGACGGGCAGGAGCGTATCGGAGCTGCTTCCGGAGTGTGCCCACCTGCTGGAGCGCAAGTTGGCGCAAGTGTCCGATGGCCCCGCCAGTCCGCAACTGCCGGAGACAGCCTCGGTGCAGGGCCGATGGCACGACATACAGGTCATACCGCTGGACACCGACCACAGGTTCGTTACGATTGTGTGCCGCAGCCGGGACTTCACCGGTCAAGCACCCGTAACGTGCAGCACCTGCCGGCGGTCTTCGGCCTCCACAGAACTCGAGGCTGCGCGCCTGCTTCAGGACCTGAGCACAAGGCTGATCCAGGAAGACGACGTCGACGCCCTCTACGACCATGTGCTCATAACCGTGATGAAGATTCTGCACGCCGACTTCGGCAGCATCCAGATTTACCATCCAGAGCACGGGCCGGAAGGAGCGGTTCGCCTTCATTGCCACCGGGGCTTCGACGGTTTCGACTTAAGCGCTTGGGAATGGGTGGCAGCCGGCGCGCGCAGTTCCTGTGGCCTGGCGATCCGGACGCGGAGGCGGGTCGTACTCAAGGACGTTCTCCAATCTGAGCTCATGGCAGGGGGCAGATACCTTGAGGATTACCGTAACATCGGCGTCCGCGCCGTACAGACGACACCCCTGCTATCCCGGACAGGCGCTCTCTTGGGCCTGTTCTCGGCATACTGGCGCGCACCTCGTGAATTGACACCCTCCGAGTCTCGTTGCCTCGATATCATCGCGCGCCAGACGGCTGACCTTGTCGAACGCACCCAGAGCGAAGGCGCCCTGCGTGAGAGCAAGCTTCAACTGGACAAGGCGCGAACAGAGGCCCTGGCGCTGGTTGAGAAGCTCTGCCTGGTAGATGAGAAACGGACCGCCTTCCTGGCAATGCTTTCACACGAACTCCGCAACCCGTTGGCGGCCATCACGATGAGCAATTCCTTGCTCAAACGCCTACCCCCGGACTGCGTCGAGGCGGCTAAGGCCAGAGACGTCATCGATCGTCAGACGGCTCAACTGTCGCGCCTGGTCGACGACCTCCTGGACGTCACCAGGATCACCCGTAACAGGCTCGTGCTGCAGAGGGAGCCCGTGCTGCTGGACCAATTGGTCAAGACGGCTTTGCTGGATTACGAGCCGCTGTTCGCGCAAAAGGGGGTCATATTGGAATCAAGGCTGAATGAAGGCCCAGTCCGACTGTTGGCCGACCCCGCGCGGCTGATTCAAGCGATAGGCAACCTTCTCAACAACGCGCTCAAGTTCACGCCGCAGGGCGGCCGGACCACGGCGACGTTGGCGGTCTGTGAGAGTCAGAACGAAGCCGTGTTCACTGTGAGCGACACGGGCGTCGGCATTGAGCCTGACCTGTTACCCCAGTTGTTCGAGCCCTTTGTGCAGGCGGACAGCGCCGCTCGACCCCAGACCTGTGGCATTGGGCTTGGCCTGGCCCTTGTCAGGGGTATCGCGGAGTTGCACGGCGGCAGTGTCGCGGGCTTCAGCAGAGGCTCAGGTAAGGGGGCGGAGTTCACGATGCGGTTACCGCTTTCCATAGGAAGCGATAATTCTCCGGATGCTTCAAAGACGCTAGAAGCAACGCTGTCTCGGCCGGTCCGTGTCCTGGTGATCGAAGACAATCCTGATTTCGCGGAGATTATGGCTCAACTCCTGAACTTGCTCTGTCACGAGGTGGTGCTTGCCCACAGCGGGTCCGAGGGAGTCACCAAGGCTAAGGAGTACCAGCCGGAGGTAATCCTCTGCGACCTCGGCCTGCCGGGAATGGACGGCAATGAGGTCGCCACACGGTTGCGCAGCGATCCTGAACTCGCAGAGTGTATCCTCATCGCGCTCTCGGGCTATGCCCAACCGGAGGACGTGGCGCGATCACTCGCCGCCGGGTTCGATCGGCACCTGGCCAAGCCCCTGGATCTGGCGGTGCTGCAGAGGCTCCTGGAAGAGGTGGGTAGATCGCGGAGCTAAAGGGCTACTAGCCTTTGCGGACCCTTCGTGCTCCGCCAGGGCCGTCCTGCGTCTGCTTGCCCCATGCCTTCAGTTTGCGGTAGAGTGTGCTCAGATTGATGCCAAGATCCTTCGCGGCCAGCCTGCGGTTTCCATTGTGACGCTGTAGCGCCTCGTTAGTCATATAGCGCTCCATCGTCGCCAGGTCCATCGGACGAGCCTGGCCGACGGCTCCCCCGATGCACGGACGCAATTCCGGAGGTAGGTGCTGTAACTCGATGATCGGGCCACGGCAAAGGACAAACCCCTGTTCGATGATATTCTCCAGCTCCCGCACATTCCCTGGGTAATCAAACTCCATCAACCTCGCCATGACCTCATGGGAAACCCCCTGGATATCGCGGCCCTGCAGCCGGTTGAACTTCGCCACCAGATGGTCCACCAGCAGGGGAATGTCCTCTCGCCGCTCGGCCAGTCCGGGGAGCTTAAGGTAAACCACCTTTATCCGGTAGTACAGGTCGTCCCGGAACCTGCCCTCGCGGACAAGCGCCCCAAGGTCCTTGTTGGTGGCGGCGATCACACGTACGTCGACGGGCGTAGGCTTGTCCGCTCCAAGTGGCTGAATCGTCCGTTCCTGTAGTACCCGGAGCAAACGGACCTGCATCGCCGGGGAAATGTCGCCGATTTCGTCGAGGAAGATCGTCCCCGTATCGGCGATGGCGAACCGCCCCTGCCGGTCTCGCTTGGCGTCAGTAAACGCGCCGGCCTTGTAGCCGAACAGCTCGCTCTCAAGGAGCGTGTCCGGCAGTGCGGCGCAGTTGACGGAGACGAAGGGCTTCTTCCTTCGGGGTGAGAGGTTGTGGATAGCGCGGGCAAAGAGCTCCTTGCCGGTGCCGCTTGGACCTTCGATCAGCACCGTGCTCCGGCTCGCGGAAACCAAAGGAGGACCTCGAACAGCTGCATCATCGCCGGGCTGCGGCCCACGATGTCCTCGAAGGTGTACTTGCCGTGAAGCTCCTTTTGCAGTTGAGCAACCTGGGAGAGGTCCTGGAAGGTCTCGACGCCGCCGATCACAGCTCCGGACTCATCTTTCAAGAGAGCGGTGGAGATCCGGATCGGAACGTGTTGCCCCAGGTAGTTGACAATCGACGCTGTGGCGTTGACCACGGGCAACCCGCTGGAAATCGTCCGTCGCAGCGGGCAATCACGCTCACATACGCTCGCCCGAAACACGTCACAGCAGATACTGCCCACAGCTTCGTCACGTAGGACGCCGGTGATCTGCTCGGCAGCCCGGTTGAACGCCGTGATCCGCCAATCGAGGTCGACTGTGAAGACCCCTTCGTTTATGGAATCCAGAATTGTCAAATCCCGATGCGGAACAAGCTGCCCCATAGTCGATCCCCGCTTCACCATTCAAACCTTTGCATAATGCAATGATTCCTGGCCCTCATTATATCATAATGCAACTGCAGCACCTGGCCATATCGACTGCCGACATGAGTTAAGTCCTGTTCTAATAGCTTTTGGTCCGATACGCCGAGTTGGCACGATATTTGCTATTCATCTGAGATGTGAGAGTTGCGGTGGCAAGTTGGCAGGGCAGAGTTTCACCCGTCTTTGACTTCGCGGGCCGGATGTTGCTCTCGGAGATCAGTGACGGCATCGAACAAGCCCGTCGGTACGTCTCGCTGAGCGGTCTTGAGCCGCAGGCGAGACCTGACGCGCTTGCCCGGCTAAAGGTCAACTTGCTGGTCTGCGGCGCCATCGCATGGCCGACCGAAGCGGCCCTCACGGCGAAGGGAATCCGGGTCATATCGCACATCAGAGGCGATGTCGATCGTGTTCTGGCGGCGTTACTGAGCCAAAGACTAGACGATGACGCATTTCTGATGCCGGGCTGCCGCGAGCATGGTTTCGGATACCGGCACCGCCGCGGTCGTGGACGGCCCTCGCAATGAGCAGTGTCCAGTTGATTCGAGTTCGGTTGGGGAAAGAGGTGAACACAATGCCTAGGGGAGATGGCACCGGCCCACAGGGACGGGGTCCGTTGACGGGCCGGGGACTCGGCTACTGCAATCCGCAGAATTCCGGCTCCGGCCCAGCCCGCGTGGAACCGGGGCAGGACCGTGTCGAGACGTGGCCCAAACCCCGGCTCGGTCGGGGGTTAGGTCTGGGTACTACCCGTGGTTTGGGCCGTAGGCCGAGAAGAGGACGGTAAACAGATCCGCACTGAGGATAGAAAGGAGACGAGAGTATGCCTGGCGGTGATGGAACCGGCCCACTTGGCATGGGGCCGATGACTGGTCGCGGAGCATGTTTCTGCGTTGGGTACGCCTATCCTGGATATCGCACTCCAGCGTGGTGGGGTCGTGGTTATCTGGGCTGGCGTAGGGGTCGGGGCGGCTGGGGTTTCGGCGGTTGGTACGGAGCAGGGGCTGGCCCGGCTGGGGAAGCGGTTTGCGATACCCCTGCCCTACTACGCCGTTAGTGCCCCCTCTCGGCTCGAGCCACCAGTCGAAGAAGAGACTCGGGCTCTAAAGAACCAGGTCAAGTACTATGAGGACGCCCTGCGGAGCACCCAGGCGTTTATTAAGGAGCTCATGGAGGAAACCAAGCAGGAGTAGTTCGTCCAGCCTGAGATATTGCCCGGTAAGTCGCCGGAGTCAACCCTCGATTCCGGCGATTTGCCCATTGGGGGAGACGTATAGAATGAAGATCGCAGTGACTGCAGCCGGACCAACCCTGGAAACCCATGTCGACCCGCGCTTTGGCCGGTGTCCCTATTTCCTAATCGTGAACACTGAGGATCTGAGCGTCGAGGTCATCGAGAACCCGAGCGTGAGGTCAGGGAGTGGGGCTGGCGTCCAGTCCGCGCAGATAATCGCGGACAAGGGCGTCGAGTACGTCCTGACCGGCAATTGCGGCCCCAATGCCTACCATACTCTCTCGGCTGCCCACATCGGCGTCGTCGCCGGGTGCCGCGGCCTCGTCCGCGAAGCAGTGGAGGGCTTTTGCAGCAGCCCCCCGACAACTATCGACAGACCCAGTGTCGCCAGCCACTTTGGCATGACGGGCAGCACCGGGATGGGCAGATCGCCGAAAGCCTTAACCTTAGCCCGTGTGGATCAAGAATCGTGCTGCGGCTGTGGCGTCTGCCTCGACGTGTGCCCGGTCAACGCCATCAGCCTGCGTCAAGGCGTGGCCTTCATTGACCCGGAGCTTTGTATCGCCTGTGGCGCCTGCACGCGGGAGTGCCCCACAGGGTCCATCAGATTGGGCTGAGGGTTGATGGGTGGCAAGCATAAGGAATCAGAACGAACCCTCCGCTGAAGTCACGCCTCGCACAGACGTACCTATCGGCGTAGGAGGCGTGTTAGCCGGCTTCTTGCGTGAGCTGGCCACGGTCTGGCGCCGTCAGCAGAAGGCCTGGCACGTCGTTGTTACCTGGATGATCGTTAACAGGTTCTTGAGGCGGTTCGTCGAGCAGTACGCAAGCATCTACATACGGCTACTCGGCGCCTCAGCCGTCGAACTAGGCGCTGCCCAAAGCGCTGCGGGGATCGCCGGCATCCTGATCGCACTTCCCTTGGGAATCGCTCACGACCGCTATAGCTTGAGGAAGATCTACCTCACCGGAATCACGCTTCAGACCATTGCGCCCCTGATATTCGCGGTCGCCCCCGGATGGCAATGGATCATACCTGCGGTGGTCCTCCTCTACCTTGGCCAGCGGCTCGGATCATGCGCTGTGATTTGTGATGTCTCTGCCCAATCGCGACCGGGCAACCAGCAAGGCCCTTTGCGAGGGTCGGCGCGCTGCCGGCGCTGTTAGGCCCTGCTGCAGCGGCGCTTCTGATCATCTTTCTGGGCGCGTCACCACGCGGGGTATCCGCGCCCTTTACTGGGTGTACTTCGTTGCCGGCGTTGTACCTACAGTGTTCGCCTATCGCAACCTGCCCGAAATTCAGCGGCCGCAAGTGCCGCTCGGCAAGGGCAAAGTGCTGGCCGGACTCAAGCAGATCTTCGAGCAGGGACGAGGGCCCAAGCTATACATGGGTTTAGTTGCAGCAAGCGAGTTCACGCTGTATGCTGATGACGTTCATGTATCCCTACGCGTACGAGATCGGCCGTGCGACCCCCATGGTCCTCGGGGTGATGAGTACGGCCGTGACGCTGGCCGAGGTGGTTTTCTCGACGGTATTCGGGCGGTTCGCAGACCGGCTCGGACGCAAGCGCGCCTATCTGTCGCTGGTTCCGGCCTTCGTGCTGTCCAACCTGCTGCTGATCTTCTGGCCGACCCCTACCTTTATTGTGCTGGCCGGCTTTCTGTTCGGGTTCCGGATGATCGCGGCTGTGGTGTACAGCTCGATTGGGCCCGAACTGGTTTCATCCGGATTCATAGGCAGGTGGCGGGGTATTCTTGGGCTCTTGGGCGGGCTGGCTCACGTCGCCGCTCCGGTCACCGGAGGATACCTATGGGAGTGGTTTGGGCCGCAGGCGGTGTTCGTGGCAGCGACTCTGGTGGACCTCGCTGTGGCCCTGCCGCTAGTCCTTGGACTACCCGAGACGCTGCAGCAAGATCCAGAGGGAAGTGGAGTCGCCTGAGACGGGTTGTGCGATTTCCCGCCGTCCGGCCAGCACAAAGACGAGACCCCTTGAAGTGACTCAAGAGGTCTCGTCTCGTCCGTCAAGATCGGTCGCGGCCCCCTACTCCCTCCACTCGTAGGTGTAGCGGTAGCCGTAGCCTTCAAGCGCGATCCATATTGCCTTGAGTTGACCTGCCTTTCCGGCGGGGATCGGCTTCCCGGTTTCGACGGCTCCCGAATAGGTGTGCCACGCAGGTTTCCCGTCCGGAGTCAGGAACTTCACGCACCCGCTCGTGGCATGGTTGGGCCCAGGCAGATCGTTGTTATCAAACTTGACCACCATGCCGACCTGACCCCACGTTCCGTTGTCTTGGTAGGACCGAGCGACTTGCAGTTTGGGACTTTCCCCTGGCGCCAGGTACGAAGGCGGGTCATCCCATGTGCTTGTGCTCGTCGAGCCCGCGATGTAGGCACCGCTTTGCGACGTCCGTGAGATGGCGACCGTGAAGTCATTCTTCTCCCCGGTTCCCTGGATGGAGTCATATAACTTGGATGTTGTTCCGGCCTGCAGCATTTCTTTGAAGTACCCGTTTGGCTGCAGGGTACGGTCGGACGGGTTGATCAGGTAATCCCAACCCGTGAGATACCAGCCGGCCTTGGCTGGCAGTTCGACCTGTCCCCCAGGCAGCATCACCGGGACGGAGACCGTTGCGCCGTCGGTGATCTTGAAATCAATCGTCGCCGATATCCCTCTGCCTCTGATGATCACCCGGTAGTTGCCGGTGGGCCATCCGTCATCCGGTTGCTCAAGAATAAACGTCCCACGGCCAAAGTCAGTACCTGTCTTTGACTGGAAGGTGTGGATGGAGTGGTTTTGGGTAAGGTACAGCCACTCGATTTCGAGGGTATCTTCGTTGAAATTGTCGTACACAAACCATGCGTAGAGATTCTTCGTTCCCTTCGCGTACTCGCTGACCCGGTCGGACGGCATCCCGTTCTCGACCTTGGTGGTCATCATGGCCTCCAGAAACCTCGGCGGACCGCTGTCCCTTAGGTCGCCATGCTTGTTGGTCAGGGCGCTGATCATGGCTTGTTCCTGCTTGGAGGCACCAAAGCTGCCCGGTTTGAACGACGCAGTGATGTCCTTGCAGCCGACAACCGACAGCGCGAGCACCAGGGCCAGACCGCATAACAGAAGCGTCCTTTTCACTTACCTTACCCCCCCGTTCAAAGTCGCGGTGGCCCCGTGGAGAGCAAAGTCCTACATCCCAGCCACCGACACCAATGAGCTTAGCCCCTGTATACAGGGCCGCGTCTACTACCCATGTGGGGAGTCTGCAGCTATCGGGGGGTTGCAGGCGCATCAGTCCGGCGTACCGAAGAAGGTCAAGAACATGCCGGAGAACAGGGAGGTGAGACAGAACTCTTTCATGCGCAAAGGGCTACAGACTTGCCTGCCTGGAATGCCGCTCGGCCTCCTCTTTGGGTGGATACTCGCCTTCCCGATGTTCGGACCGTGGCTGCAGAAGAACTCCCCGGCCAATGTTGCCGTCCTGGGGTTGTTCTTTCTTGTCGGCTGTACCGCCGGGTTTGCCTGGTCCGGCTATTCCGCGGCCGAGATTCCGCATCGGTTGAGAGTCCTTTTTGCGGCAGTTCTTGCTTCGGGCACCGTGGTCTACTTCCACATCGCGCTTTCCCCAGTTGGTGCCAGCCTGATGCTCATGATCCTTGGCGCTCTTGCCGGGCCCTTGATTGTTGAGACAATGCAATGGCTCTTTTCCGACCCGCACCCTTACGTGCCGTTGGCTGCCGCGATGGTGACCTCAAACATCCTGTTGGTACTGTCCTTGACTCCCCGCCTTCCCGTGTGGGCTGTGGAGGCGTTTGTTGCGCTGCTTCCTCTGGCTGCCGCATGGCGCTTGAAACCGCAGCCCGGCCCTCGCGCCTCAGGCGAGAGGACAGACCAACTCTTTCACTCAGAGAACGTGCAAAAGGCAATCTTGGGGTTGGGCGCCTTTGCGGTAGTGACATACTTCATCGGCGGGATCTGGTATCGCGCCTATGCAGTACCGTCATTGCCCCAGAGCACCTCTCTCTTCGTCCTCGACGAGTTCTTCTACATTCTGACGATTGCCGGCGCGGCCTGGTGGCTGCGCAAATCGCTCAACCTATCCTCTATCCCGGCAATCACCATGAGTGCTCTGGGCCTGGGCCTGGTGTTGGCCCAAACCACCCCGAACAGCGTCTCGCGTGTGCTGTTAAGCGTGGGGCTTGCCGGCGTTGACTACTACTACTGGCTGGCGCTTTGGTCACTGTCCCGGTACCTGGCGCCACGCAGGGTGTTTGGTTGGGGATTGGGTTTCTCACTCGTGCAAATTGCATTGGCGACGGCCATGGATATGTATCGTGTGGTCCGGGGTTACCCACAGGAGCCGGTTTTTGCGATAGCCACGGGCATCGCGATGCTGCTCCTCCCGGTTGTTTTCAGCCCCCGATTCCGGTTGCCGTCAGACCCGCAGGCCCGGCCGGTGTTGCCCCCGGCCAATCTCACGGACACGGAAACCAAGGTTTTCGCCCTGCTCGCCCGGGGCAACGGTGATCAGGAGATTGCGGACAACCTCCACATCTCCCGCCACACCGTGAAGTTCCACGTCCGCAACATCCTGCGCAAGTGTGGAGTACCCAACCGTAAAGTACTGCTATCCAAACTGCGCACAGAAGCCGGTCTGGGCGGACACCTGTAGGCTGTTTTGTCAAGGACCGACGCCCTCGCGGCTTTCCCGGGAGGGGACGCTTCCCCCGGCGCGGAAATCCCGAACTGCTACTCGCGCAGCGCTATACCGCGCCTGCAGTAGGGCCGACCGGGAGGAAATGAGACACGAACGACACTCTTCTGGAGCATGCCGCACAGCTCTTTGGCGCACGCCCCTAAGCATAACCGACTTCCTCGCCTGGCTTGCGGCCAAGGATGTCCCGGTGGACACAGGTGCCGTGACCCTGATTGACTTCGACGACTGTGCCTACGGTTGGTTTGCGATGGACATCGCCATGCTCCTGTTTGACGCCGTCATCCTGTATGGCCAATGGGCGCAGGATCCCAGCGTACGTTTCTTCGATGAGATGCTGGCCGGCTACCGTACCGTCAAGCCCTTCGCAGATTGATTTCCCGGCAGTGATTGGCCGGCCACGCTTTGAAGCGCATCGACAGGCGCTAGGTACGAGTACCATCCGGGGCTCCTGCGTGCGGTGTTGCGGAGTATGTCAGCCAGGATCGCGAGGGGGGCTTTCGATGCTAGACCAGGAGTTCGCTCAGTATTGTCGATCGCGGGGCATGGACGAGACTCAGGTCTCCCAGGCCGTGGCTTCGGTGCGCGAGCTTGAGGAGCACCTGGTAGCCAGGGGAGGCCGTCTTGACTCAGTCGTTGCGGAGGATGTGCGGGCCTACATTGATGGCCCGCGTGACGGAGGGTGTCTGTCGGCCGACGATCTTCTTGCCCTAGCCAGGTACTTCCGGCTGGCGGACCTGAAAGAAGCGTTCGTATACCTACTCGGCCTGATCGGCGGTCTGCCGATATACCCGAGCATCGCCCGGCGGACCGAGGAGATGGCGGGAGCCGAGGTGCGCGCAGCGGTATTTGGTGAGCTCGCGGTTCCGCCCCCTGGAGCTGAACAGAAGGCGTATCCGCCGGTAACAAACCTGATGCTTCAACGGCTACAGACGCAAGCACCCAGCGTCTGGCACCGCGTTCTCGCAGGCAACCACCACCAGGTCCCTCGCGCCGCGTTTGAACCCTTGCGGGAGCTGTACGAATCCAGGGGGATTGACGCCGTCCTGGCCAGCCGGCGGGAGCAGCTTCTGGCGGAGTTGGAAGATCATGCGCGAACGGGCAAGCCGTGGTACGAACAGATCATAACCCCTGCCGTCGTCGAATTCGTTCGGTCCAATCCGGAGATCCAGGCCGGCGTGCGCCATGGCAACCGGATCATCGTCAGCAAGATCCCGTATTCTCCCGTCGAGTATCTCGCCACTCTGAACCCGACGTTGAAGCGGTACTACCAATGCCACTGCCCGCTGGCCCGTGCCGGGATTCTTGAGGAGGGGCAGGGTGTCGATCCCGCCTTCTGCTACTGTAGCGGCGGGTACGAGAAGCTACCCTTCGATGTAGTGTTCGGTGTGGAGACGGAAGTTGAGGTTCTGGAGAGCGCTCTCGACGGCAGTACGACATGCCGTTTCGCGATCAACATCCCACAATAGGTTCTCCACGAGAGGAGGTGTCCCAGATCAAACTCACTATGCGCAGCCTTCGATGGCGCGGTGGACCTCAACCAAGTGGTCTTTTTCTGGGAAACCGAAGGCGGCGAAATCGCCGCCGTTCTCAACCCGGAGGCTGCGGGTCACGCGTTTCTGCAGGTTCACCCCAGGCAACGGCCGGCGCTCCCTTCACGTCTGGACGGACTCGCGCAATCGGCTGTGTAAAGAGATACTGGCTGCCCGCGGATACTGCCCGGTCGAAGATGCCGGGAGTCAGGAGCACATGTCATGGTTAAAACAGCTCTAGCTGCTGTTCTGCTGGCGGCACTGCTTGTTGGCATGGGCGCGCCGGCCCTTGCAGGCGCTGTCCCGCCGCCCGGTTTCCAGGTCTACGAGGCCAGCGGAGTGACTGTGTGGATTAAGACAGTCACCGGCTCCTCACAAGGGGCGATATTCGCCGTGATGCGCTGTGGGACGGGCGATGAGGAGCCCGGCGAGACCCACTGTGCGCATGTCGCTGAACATATGGTATTTCGCAACCATCTGGCCGACAGAGCACTGTCGCTTGCCCAAGCGGTTGACCAATGGAAGGGGCTCTACAACGGGTGGACGGGGCCGGACCACACTCAATTCGAGCTGACCGTGCCGCATGACCATATCGCGGAGGCAGCCGGACTGCTCATGGAGGCTCTCTTTCCGGCGCGGATCGCGGTCCAGGCATTTGAGATGGAACTGAACGGACGTCTCCAAAACGAGCTGCAGTACATGACGACTAACGGAGTCGCCGCTCCTCTAAACGCGATCCGCAGCACAATGCTCGCCGGGACCGTATACGGGGAGGACATATTCGCCTCGGCGGTGACCGACGTCACGAGCGACCAGATTCTGGAGTACATGCAACGGGAGTATTCCCCGCGTCGGCTGCTGATGGTGGTCATCTCCGCCGCGGATCATGCCAGTGTGGTTGACACTATCGGAAAGCAGCTAACGCATGTGTCGGCAGGCGAGGAACCGGAGCAAAGGACCACCAGGCTTGACCCCTTGCCGGTTCGTGATCTCCGCCTGCGGGAGGTAGGGCAGCCGCTGGTGCTGGTCGGCGCTGGCGTCGGAGAGGTTGACGAGGCCGTTCAGCCCTACCTGACCTTTGCATACATGCTGGCGATGGGCCGCCTTGGGGACAGGCTTCCGTCCGGCTATGCCCTCGATGCGCAGACCTGCGGCATCATGCCGGTGCAGGGGGCTGTGTGTGTTCAGGTCGGATACCGCCTAACGAGGGGCAAGTCGGATTCAGTGGCCGCCGGCGAACTGGCAGCAGCCCCGATGGAGAGCCTTGCGCAGGAGCTGAATCGGCTTCCCACCGAAGTCACGGAGGAGGATATCGCGGCGGCACTGGAAGCCATTAATGCGCCACCCGACCTCAGCCAACTTCCGGCGGGAGTGTCACCGCACCTCTATGAGGCCTGGCAGATAGGCATCGCCACCGTGCCGGGCGCTGGCCTCAGCCTGCGCGGATCGTTCATGGGTCAGACGCCGCAGGCAGTCCTTAATGAGGTTGTCGATGCCCTTACGCGGCACAGGGCCGCTACCGTGATGACTGCAGTCGTGGCCAGAGATGAACAGCAGCGCGGCAACGACACGCTCACCTGGGTTCTGGCGGGGGTCGTTCTCGTCCTGGCCGGGGCAGGCTTGATCGTGCAGCGCCACAGGAGGCGGACAATGGCACGGTAAGGCCTGCCCGCGCCGGGCTGCCGCCGGGGCCAGTCATGTGGCTGGTTACACAAGCCCAAGCAGCCTTGCGCCCTGTGCGACTACAAAACAGGCGACGACTCCGATGGCCGTGGGAACCACAAAGGCCACCCATGTCCACTTAGCGGTTTGGGTTTCCTTGCGAATAGTCAGAAGCGTAGTCCCACATGGGAAGTGGTTGAGTACAAAGAGCATTGTACAGACCGCGGTTAACCAGGTCCAACCGTTCGCCACCAGCAGCCCGCGCAACGCCCCAAGGCTGTCAAGCTCCAGCATGCTTCCCTGGCCCAGATAGCTCATGACCAGTATCGGTATGACGATCTCGTTGGCGGGCAGGCCGAGGATGAAGGCCATAATGATGTACCCATCCATTCCCAGAAGCCTGCCGAATGGATCAAAGAAGCCGGCGCAGTGAGCCAGCAGCGATGTGCCCCCAACTGCGACATTGGCCATTGCCCAGATCACCAGACCTGCCGGAGCGGCCACTGAGATGGCTCTGCTCAGCACAAACAACGTGCGATCGAGAAGGGAGCGGACGAGGATCCGGCCGACAAGGGGCCTCCGGTATGGCGGAAGCTCAAGTGTGAATGATGACGGGAGACCCTTGAGCACCGTTGCCGATAGCAGACGCGAAACCCCTAGGGTGATCAGAACCCCGAGTATGATGGCGCCGAGAACAGCCAAGGTCGCCCCGATGGACGCAAACCAGCCTGCTGTGTCGGCCAAGAAGATGCTTGCCAGCGCGATGAGCGTAGGAAAGCGCCCGTTGCACGGGACGAAGTTGTTTGTGATTATTGCGATGAGTCGCTCGCGCGGCGAGTCGATGATCCGGCAGGCAATAACGCCGGCGGCGTTGCAGCCGAACCCCATACACATTGTCAAGGCCTGTTTTCCGTGCGCGCACGCCTTCTTGAAGAAGCTGTCCAGGTTGAATGCCACACGTGGCAGATACCCAAGGTCCTCCAGCAATGTGAACAGAGGGAAGAAGATCGCCATCGGTGGAAGCATCACTGACACAACCCAGGCCAGAGTGCGATACACTCCGAGCACCAGGCTGTCATGAAGCCAGACCGGCCAACCCTGGCTCATAAACAGCTGGCTCAGCAGTCTTTCAATCCGGAACAGCCCTGTTGCCAGAAGGCTGCTGGGATAGTTGGCACCCTCAATGGTCAGCCAGAAGACAAGGCCGAGTAGGGCCAGCATCAGAGGTATGCCAAAGAGCCTAGAGGTCACGATTCTGTCGATCCTGCGATCAAGTAGGTCGGTCTGCCGTGTTGGCGTATTGACGACAGATGAGCTGATCTGTTCGGCGAGTCGGACAAGGGTGGCTGCGGCCTGATCTGTCACAGCTAACTTGCTGCAATCCTCCGCTGCTTGCCCTGCAATTTCGGTGTTGATGCGGAGGGGTTTCGTCGATTGCTCCCCGGTGGCTACCGAATATACGACCGACTTGAGGTCTTCCAATCCCACTCCGGCGCGTGCGTTTGTGCCAACCACAGGTACGCCCAACGCTTTTGCAAGCTGATCCAAGCTCAGCTCCAGTCCCCTTCGTTTGGCTTCGTCGAGGAGGTTGACGCAGACGACGACGCGATCGGTGTGCTCTAACACCTGCAAGACCAGGTTAAGGTTGCGCTCTAAACAGGTTGCGTCCGCGACGACCACTGTCGCATCGGGCCTTCCATGGAGGACGAAGTCCCGTGCGACCTCCTCTTCCACTGAGGTCGCCTCCAGGGAATAGGTGCCGGGCAGGTCAACGAGGATGTGAGTGCGCCCGTGGTGCCGGTATGCTCCCTGCGCGTTGGTCACCGTTTTGCCCGGCCAGTTTCCTGTGTGCTGTTTTAGACCAGTCAAGCTGTTAAAGACGGTGCTCTTGCCGGTATTGGGGTTGCCCGCCAAGGCAATGACCAGGTCATCTGGCGACCTGCGTCTGACCTCGAATGCCCCTCCCAGGGCCCCGGTCACCTCTGAACTGCGTGAGAACCCCATCCTTGATCCTCCCGGCCACCATTGGCTGCGTCCAAGAAGACGCACGAGGCCTCCTCGGAGCGGAGGGCGATTACCGCCCCGCGAATCCGGTAGGCTGTGGGATCCCCCGAAGGGCTTTGGTGCAGAGCTTCGACTACCGTACCGGGGATCAACCCGAGATCCAGCATCCGCCGGCGAGGCCTTTCGCCAGCGCTCAACCCCAGCACCTTGCCTCTTTGGCCCAGCCTGAGGGAGGCGAGCGTGATGAGCGGGTCGGACATGGGACGCCTCCAGTCTGCGATTCCTCTCAGGGAGGTTCATACACTTAGCTGCGGGCAACTCAGTTGCCTAAGGGCAAAATATGAGCTAGAGCCCCTGAGTGTTACCGCAGGTAAAGGGGGTTTGTTGTGGATCTGCGAGAATCTCGTGCGAAGGGACTCATTCGCGACTGGATTGAGAGGTATCGCACCAGCCGACGAAAAAGCTACTCGCGTGAGCGATCAAGACGGAGAAATGTGCTATGTCCTGGACTCGTTAAGGCTCGTCGAGCCCCGGCCGATCTCCGGTGGAAGCATGACAGTCACCTCAGTCTCATCGAAATACCCGTTCCCATTTGGCTCGGGGTCATCATCCATGTCGAAGTGAGGGTACGGCAAGGTGGTGTAGTACCAACCCGAGGCACTCACAGTGGTGTTGTTGGGGACGACCGAAACATCGAAGGTATAGCAGAGCCACAGGTAGTCCCAGTAAGAAGAGAGCTTCACGCTTGACTCCCTGCCGGCGGAGTACGCTGAATGCGTAGCGGCTCTGCTAAGTGCGGGCCCTGATGTGCGTGAGGCCCAGAACGCGGTTGGCAGGCTGTGTCCAGCGATGCTGGAATGGGCCGCTTCCCTGGGTATCCGTCTGGATGACGAGGGCGCGCTGCTCTAGGAGCCTGTCTCCGTATCAGTTTTGAAACCGACACCTTAGGGCTCGCGGCATTGACCGAAGCAGTCTCGGGATGCCGCGAGCCGTTCTTTTGCTCTCCCGCAAGGGCGAAGAAGCTCTCGCTGGCCTATCCGAGGGCCATCGCCGGAGATTCGGCACGCCTGGCGAGCAGTTTTCGTATATTGTGAGTCATGCAGACCAGCGCCCACTCAGCTTGGACCCAAGCCAAACCCCGTAGCGAGAACCGCCGGAATCCCTGGGCTTCCTTGATCTGACCGAATACCGCTTCGACGCTTTCCTTCCTTGGCCGGTATCCCGCCTGCCCACGCTTGGTTGCCAGTTTGCGCCGCATTCGTTCGGCGGGACTCAGGCCCTCCGGCGGCCGCCCCCGCGGCACTGGGCCGGGTGGCCGGTTGTGCCTGGCCTTGTCCGGAGGGATATATGTATCTATGTGAAGCCGCCGCAGGAACTCCAGGTTGTCGCGGCTGAAATAGCCCGCGTCCGCGGCCAGCTTGCGGGGCTTGATCCCGGTGTTCTCAATGCCCGCCCACACCATGTCCCGCAGGCGGCCGACATCCACCGCCTGCTGGGTCACTTCCTGGGCCACGATCACCTGGCTCTTGCTGTCCACCACTGCTTGCGCGTTGTAGCACTGCTCAAACGTCTTGTCCGGGGTCCGCATGATCCGCGAGTCGGGGTCGGTGAAGTTGTGCTGCGCCTTGTCGTCCGGCGGCTTGTCCTTGTGCCGGCGCTCCAGCGCCTCTTTCGCTTCCTGGATCCTCTTCAGCCGCTTCTCCCGGTCTTGCAGTTCCTCCGGCAGTTCGTCCCCGATCCGGTCCCCGTACATCCTGTCCTCATGCTTGTCCAGCTTGTCCGCCTTGGCCAGCATGTCCTCGATCTCCCGCTCAAGGCGCTCTTCTTCCTGCCTTATCCGGGCGTAGCTCATCGCTTTGTGCTTCGATGCGTTGGCCAGGATCTTTGTGCCGTCCAGCGATACGTGGCCCAGCTTGACCATCCCCGCCTCGGCGCACATTACCAGCACCTGCTGGAACAGCCCCGGGAATGCCTTCATGTGCCGCTTGCGGAACTTGCAGATCGTCCGGAAATCAGGCATGTTGTTCCCGGCCAACACCCGGAAGGACACATCCTCCTGCACCCGGCGCTCAATCCGCCGGGAAGAGAACACCCCTGAGCAATAGGAGTAGATCAGCACCTTGACCATCATCCGCGGGTGAAATGGCGGCTGTCCCCGCAATTCCTCCTCGTAGCTCTTCTCCACCGCGCTCAGGTCAAGCCGGTCCACCAGATCGCTCAGCAAGTAGATGATGTGGTCCTTGGGCAGCCAATCCGTCAGCGACGGCGGCAACAGGAAGGGTTGCTCTGGCTGGTATAGACGGTATCGTTTGCTCATACCCCACAACTACGCCAGCATCACCCCGGTCCCCTGGCACTCACTC
>JAXGPL010000001.1:0-2030 GCA_040766985.1 Bacillota bacterium | reverse complement strand
TGAAACCGTCCTGCCATAAGAACAGTGTGTTCATTTTTCTGCCTCTCGAACCTGGCGCGGTTTTGTTCTTCTAACCCGCATAGCAGACATCTTGCGCAATCTGACCGCCCTGTGCACTGACGGAGTGTGAAACATGCGGGTTAGGACCGCGGCGAAACGCGGGAGTCCGGGCGCGAGCGGGGACGGAACGGCTTGAGGAACGCCTCTTCAAAATCGTACCCGTCCTGAAAATCCGCCCGGCTGTCCGTCTCGGTCTTCCCGAGGACGTTCTGGTCGACCAGGTTGAACACCAATTCGCCGAAATCGGCGCACGAGCGCACGCCCCACTCGTGGAACAGGGTCAGGGCCATCGGCCCGTATTGCGCCAGGGCGTGGGCCCGGATGCCCGCCAGCAACTCCTGCCCGGTGATGTGCCGCAGCTTGCCCCGGTTCGACTTGCTGATGGCCCGTTGGGTATAGTCCAACGCCTCGCGCAGAAAGTGATAGGCCTCCCGCCGATAGCGCGGGTCCGCCGCGGTCACCCGATCCAGGATCTCGTCAATGTCCTCTGTCCGCATAGTCTCCAACGCTGCCAGGCGGGCTGTGGGGGGAATCGGACTGAATCGCGGCCGGATCCGGCGCGGATCGGCCCGCGGACTTTGCGCGATACGTCTTCACGGCCAGGCCGGTCAGCAACAGCGCCAGCACCACCCACAGCACGGTCTGCTCTTGTTTGGTCAAGTGAATCACAGTCTCAACCCAGCGCAATATTCACCAGCTTCTTCGGCACGACGATCACTTTCTTGACCGTCTTGCCCTCGAGGAACGGCCGCACCTTGGGGGCCGCCAGGGCCGCCCGCTCGAACTCCGGAGCTGTCGCTGTCGCGGCCACCCGCACCACGTCGCGGAGTTTCCCGTTCACCTGCACGGGAATCTCGAGCGTCTCCTCGATCAACAGCGCCGGATCGAACCGGGGCCACGGCTGATAGGCCAGGTCCAAACCCCGCGCCCCGCCCTCGCCCGCCGGCCGGAGTCTCGATGCGAGTTCCTCGGCCAGATGCGGCGCAAAGGGCTGCAGCAGGATCAGGAAGTCGCGCAACACCGAGACCGGCCTGTTGGGCCATGCCATCGCCTCGTTCACAAACACCATCATGGCCGAAATGGCGGTGTTGAACCGCAGTCCATCGAGATCCTCGGTCACCTTCTGAATGCACGCGTGCAGCGCCTTCAGTTGGGCCGGGGCGGGCGCCGCCTCTTCGATCTTTGGGCTCAGACGGATCGCGTCGAGGTGCTCCGCGGCGCGTCCGGGCTCGGCCGCGCAATTCTGCTCGAATTCGGTCTCGCTGCGCTCGTCAACAAACAGGCGCCAGACGCGCCCCAGGAAGCGGTAGACGCCTTCAACGCCCTTGGTGCTCCAGGGCTTGCTGTCCTGAAGGGGCCCCATGAACATCTCGTACAAACGAAATGCATCGGCCCCGTACTCGTCCAGGATCGCGTCCGGATTGACGACGTTTCCCCGGCTCTTGCTCATCTTCTGGCCGTCTTCGCCCAGGATGAGCCCCTGGTTGACCAGGCGATAGAACGGCTCGGGCGTCGACACTTGCCCCAGGTCATAGAGCACCTTGTGCCAAAAACGGGCGTAAAGCAGATGCAAAACGGCGTGCTCGGTGCCCCCCACGTACAGGTCCACACCGGGCCTGGGCGCGGCGTCGGCAGCGGCGCGCGACGACCCGGGAACGGCCGTGCCGGACTTGGCATCCGCGCTCCGCGGCCCGCCGTCGCTTGCTCCCATCCAGTATCGCTCCGCGGCCTGGCCCACGAACACGGTGTCGTTGCGGGCGTCCAGGAAGCGCAGGTAATACCAGCAACTGCCCGCCCACTGCGGCATCGTGTTGGTTTCGCGCCGAAGGCCCTCACCCAGGTGAACCCACTCGCGGGCCCGGGCCAACGGGGGCTCGCCTTCGGAAGTCGGCTTGTAGTCGTCCAACGCCGGGGGGAGCACAGGCAGCGCCGATTCGGGCAAGGCCTCGTGAAACCAGTTGCCGGAAGCG